>NZ_AUZM01000001.1 GCF_000478195.2 Lyngbya aestuarii BL J
TAAGCAGACCGCCAGCGTTCATCCTGAGCCAGGATCAAACTCTCCGTGTTGATTTCACCACTTGAGTTGAGTTAGCTTGCTCATTATTGCTATATCTCTATATTAATAATGAGTCGCTTTTTCTCTCTGGCTAGTTTCTTTTTTGTGTAAATTAGATGACTCTTAGTTTCCTAAAAGTCCTCAAAAGAATATGTTCAAGGAACTGTGCTTAGGCTTTCAAACTCTTTTGTTATCTAGGTTCGGGCGCGTTGGAAGCAGTTGTCTGTTTCTCGAGCGCATTTACTAATGTAGCTGACTGTTCTGGGATTGTCAACCTTTTTTCTAAACTTTTTTTCAATCATCTTTGAACCCTTTGTGTAATGAGGGTTACAGACTTTGTAAGTCGGGCATAACTAAGTTGATCCTCTTTCAACCGACTTTTTAGAGTTGTCCCGATCTTGATAGAACACTTTAAATCGCATAACCGAGTCGTTTAATCAAAAAAATAAGCCACACTCTGACAATCACCCTCCGATCTGGAATCGGGTATCTGGTCATTGAGTATGGCAGTTATTTCCCTGAGTCATAGCCGAGCAACCTTCTGGGATATCCTCAAGCCGATCATCAGTCCCCGAGCCTCATTCAAGAATAGTCTATTCCGATGATGATGAAGGAATTCCCAAACGTTTACGCAATGACTCTGCTCTTTGCCTAGCAATCACGTTTTTAGGATCACCCTGTAAAGCTTGCTCATAAGCCTCCAATGCCTGAGCCGTTAATTTTTTACGCTCATAGGCATAACCTAAATTGTTGTAGGCAGTCACGTACTCAGGAGCAAGTTTCAAAGCTTCCTTGTATTGTCGAATCGCAATGTCATATTGTTCTTGGGCAAAGTAGGCATAACCCAAAGCATTGTAGACCAGAGCAAGATTTTGAGATTCCTGATCTTGATCTGATATCTTTAAAGCCTTTTGAAATACTACGATCGCCTGCGAGTATAACTTTTTATCGTTATAGATGCAGCCTAACTCATAATATTCCTGAGCCGTACCCTTCTCTTGGCTCAATTTTTTTTGCAATCGAGACAGTTGATCTTCAACTCGGCGGGTTTTAAAAATCTGACGCAACACAAAAAACCCTACCCCAAAGAGTAGAGCCACTAACAATAGCAGGTAGACAACTGGTAAACGACTATCCATCACTTTGAGTAATTATGAGAATCTCAGAAAAGGAGTGCTGCTGAAGATTTCGCTTCAACTTGCATTCCCCATCTTAAATTCTCGTTGTACTTCTACTCAATTTACCAGGCTATACCACAACTCATTAAGCTTGAACTTGATCAGCTTGCTGTACCACTTGGCTAAAAGCCTGCGGATCAATCACAGCCAACTGAGCCAGCATTTTACGATTAATTTGGATATTCGCCTTTTTCAAACTCCCGATGAGTTGACTATAGCTAACCCCATGTAGACGTGCGGCTGCATTAATACGAGTGATCCACAATCTCCGGAAATCCCGCTTACGCTTGCGACGATCTCGATAGGAATTCCGCAAAGCTTGCATGACCCGCTGATTTGCTATCCGAAAATTGGTAGACTGACATCCCCGAAATCCTTTAGCAAGCTTGAGAATTTTTTTGCGTCGCTTGCGGGCAACGTTACCGCGCTTAACCCTTGTCATAGTTCATTTCCCTTAACTGATTAAATATCTTCAAACTCCCTAGAGATAGGGCATCATCAAACGTACATTTTCAGCATCCCGCTCGTGAACCTCTGTGGTTTTCGATAAACGACTTTTACGAGATGATTTTTTATGCTGTAAGAGGTGACTCTTGTAGGCTTTACGGCGCACTAACTTACCGCTACCAGTGACTCGAAAACGTCTAGCGGCTGACTTACGAGTTTTCAGTTTAGGCATGAATTTTGTCTAATTTCAACACAGTCTATAATTGTATCATGTTCTACCGCCTATTTAGACGTAGCTGCCTAATTAGTTAGAAAAGACCAAATTTCAAGCTATTGGGATGATGAGTCGCTACGTTGATGTTGAACTTCTATACAAGTATGAACATTACCCCGAGGGTTAAAATCTCCTACCAATTTCACCTCTAAAGGATCACAAGCTCCGACAAAATCATCTAAGATTTGATTGATCGACTCTTCGTGAGAAATATAACGATCGCGATAACTATTGATGTAGAGCTTCAAGGACTTTAACTCCACGACTCGCTGATTCGGGACATAGGCCAGGTGAAGCGTGGCAAAATCGGGATAACCCGAGAAAGGACACTTACAGGTAAACTCAGGTAAAGAAATACTCACCTCATAACGACGTCCAACGCGCGGGTTCGGAAAAGTAATTAAGTGTCCCTCCTGGATCTCGCGTTCGCCATACATCAGTTTCTCTGGCTCGGAGGACGGAAAAATATTTTGTTCTTGTTCGGCAGGTAAGTTACTCATAACGATTAAAGTCGTGAATCTAAAAACTAAATAAATTTTACCTAAGCTGTGGCTTAAACTTTCTTGACGAAATATCTTCTGATTGTTCTAATGACAATTACCCTAAAATATAGCAAGTGAACTTGGCTCTGGTTGATGGTGATCATGAGTCAGACCCTAAACATTCTTACTCAACTTCAAGTCCTATGCAAAATGTTAACGTTTCTGGCCAGAACTCATCAGAAACAACAAATGCCTATTCTCCCTCTGTCCCAATTTCTCTCTACCGAGAAGTAACAGCCGAGTTACAGACCTCCAAAGCCTCTATCAACTCTTTGAGAACCCAAAATCAGCAGCTTGTGCAACAAAATCAGCAACTGCGTCGAGAACTCGAAAATTTAACGCAAGCAGCCATCCAACTTCAGCAAGCAATCAATACTGCTCAAAAGGCGAACCAACCTGAACTCTCTCAACAGAAACAGCAGAGTCATGCGTCTCTAGAGACTTCTCACTTTAGCAGCCAGCAGAATACGACTTCTTCTAATCCTACAAGCTTTGTAGAACTTCCGATGATGACAAAGGCGGTCACTCGGAGTTCACCCCAGAACAAGAACAACAACACCCAAACCAATCATCCGCCAATCGCACCTCAATCTCCTGCTTCTGATTTACCGGACAATCCTCCTTTTCAGCGAGAAATACCGGATCAACTGTTTACTGAAGAACCAGAGGGTCGCAGAAGTCCAACTTCAGAATCTCAACGAGTCGAGTTGAATGGATTTTGGTTGATCGTCTCAATTGCCTTAATTATTATCGTTGCTTTTGGAGCCGGATATTGGATTTTTCGTCCACTTTTGCAACAACAGCAACGTTAGACTTGAGAATTCTCCCCCTATATTCTAATAGAGGGAGAATTGGTGACTATCTTTTGCTCTCAAATGACTTGAATCAATTTTCAGCAACTTCCCAATAACTGGGTTCTGAGGAAGCGGGCTAATTTTTGCGAACAAGAGTTTAGACGTGAAGTTCGCCGTAATATAATATTGCCCTTGTCAAACAGTCGTTTCAGTCCAATAACTCTCTAGTGATTCCCTACTTTGAGAATCTTCTGGGATACTCATTTCTGGCTCAAACCCGCGTTGAAATTCTCGTTGCTTAATCTGTTTGGCTTGCAGAGCAACTTCTAAACACTCCAGAGCAAGTTGGGGATTTCCACTTCCACAGAAGAAGACATCAGCAGCAAAGTAACCATATTCAGGCCAAGTATGAATGGCAATATGAGACTCGGCTAATGTGGCGGTTGCTGTCACACCATGAGGACTAAACTGATGAACACAAAAATCTATCAAAGTTGCTCCTCCGGCTGTAATTGCATCGAGTACAGCTCGACGAATGCGTTCTGGATCGTTCAGTAAGTCAGCGGGACACTGCCAAGCATCAATAACCAGATGGGTTCCCAATTTTTTCATTCTGCGCGGTTTTACCTCCATCCTATCGGGTTCAAAACCTTAAACTTCACTACTGTATCACAAAAAATTTGAGATCAATGATCACGAGGAAATAGGGAATTCTTAGAGAAATTGTTAAGACGACTGAAACCGCTGTCAGTAGCTCTAACCAACAGCGGCTCTGTGAGTTTAAAACTGAATAGAAGTTGATGAAAACGTCTTAATCTCTTTTTTTATTAAGCATAAGTTGCACCATTGGGCAAAATCGCCCCTTCTAGGAACACTTCATCTAAACTGGTTTGATTCAAACTGGCACCAATCAAATTCGCTTGACACAAATTTGCCCCTTTAAGATTCGCGCCTTTGAGAGAAGTCAAGAGCAATCCCGCTCCTTTGAGATTAGCGTGACTCAAGTTCGCTCCTCGTAAGTCCGCTTCTAGCAAACTCGCACCTGCCAAATTTGCTCCGGTTAAGTTTGCCCCTCGTAGATTGGCTTGACTCAAATCTGCTAGTCTCAAGTCAGCTTCATGTAAAATCAAGCCATTCAGATTAGCATTTTTCAAATTGGTACTCTTTAAATTTGCTCCACTCAATTGCGCTCCATTGAGATTGGCTCCTTCTAAATCAGCACCTTGTAAATTAGCTCGGGTTAAGTTTGCCACACATAAGTTAGCATTGCGTAAACTCGCTTCACTCAAATCGGCTCCCATCAGATTTGCACCACTGAGGTTACTGCGATTCAAATAAGCTCGAATCAGACAAGCTGAACTCAAGTTCGCGCCACCCAGTTCGCTTTCACTTAAAATCGCTCTGGTAAGGTTTACTCCACTGAGATCAATCGCGCTCAAAGTCGCCCGTGAGAGAGTCGCCCCAATCAGAGTTGCTTCTATCAGTTTAGAGCCATTAAGTAGAGAAGTTCCGATTAAACTGGCTCCTGTTAAGTTTGCCCCACTCAGATCTGCTTGAGACAGAACACTCCCACTGAGAAGCGCGCCACTCATGTTAGCTTGAACCAGTAGAGTTTGGGTGAAACTTGCTCCACTTAAATTGGCTTCAATCAAAATGGCTTGACTCAAGTCCGCATGACTCAGGTCTGCTCCACTCAAATTGGCACAAATTAGTCGAGTTTTACTTAAGTTTGCTCCGGTCAGATTCGCATAACTGAGATTAACTCGATTGAGATTTGCTGCATTTAATTGAGCTGCCATCAGGTTGATTTCGCTAAAGCTACGTTCCCCTTTGGCATATCGTCTTAAGAGTTTATTCGCACTGAAAATTTCACTAGCCTTCATACAAAATGAATAATTTACTGTAATCTATCGTTCGCTGATAAATTCTCAATTAACGCAATTGAGAACTTATTAATTAGGATTGGGGGTGAACATTGAGTTCACAGTTTAATCAAGCTATCGGACGGAGGACGACGATACTAAACGCTGTCGGTCAAGATTAAATTTCACTGACCTAAGACTGTTTAATTCTGGGGGATTGGCCGTCTGTCTAATCCCTGCAATTTATCAAGCACAGGGAGTTCAGCTAGTATCGCCAGCAACAAGAATGTACTGTTGCCAAGAAATCCAATTGGGTAGTTCCAGTGAAGATTGTGAATGAATCAGCAGCAATGAAACCCGTTGCAAACCGAATATAGTGAGGCGAATCAAACTCTGATTTTTAGAAAAAGTTGGAATGGGTTTAGTCCCAGTGAAATGAGGTTGAACGGGCAGAATTTTCTTAAGCACAAAACAGTAGCGCTGTTGTGCTATCTCTCGATGAGTGTGGTCGAACCTAGAGTGGTTTGGGTCTCCCATAAAATCTGCATCCTGTTACCCCAGTCACGAATCTTCCCTGATGACAGGGGTGATGATTGCCAATCAGGGTCAGCTTTTCTCAGTTGGGACAGTGCTGACCTCAATACACTTTTTAAATTATTGCCCCTTAGTTAAAGATAATAACTGAAAAATCAACTGGGCAGGGACGAGCTTGTTATCAGAAAATCGCCCTTGATGAGTCATTCTGATCATTTTGTCGGATTCATTACCGGATCATCAAGGAAAATAGAGATAAAGTTCAGTTGACACACAGGAGGTCACATGGAAGTTCGCGGGATCTGGATTACAAACACTGATAGTAAAGTCCTTTATTCTCGACAAACTATCGCCGAGGCAATGCAGTTTTTGGCGGAAACAGGATTTAACGTGGTGTTTCCTGTGGTTTGGAATAAGGGAGTCACACTTTACCGCTCTCAAATGATGAGCCAATTGTTTGGAGTAGAAATTGATTTTTATGTGAGTCGTGGACAAGGACGCGATCCGTTACGAGAATTGATTGAAGAAGCCCATCAAGTGGGTCTGAAAGTGATTCCCTGGTTTGAATATGGTTTTGCCAGTTCTTATCAACAAAAAGGGGGGCGAATTTTGAGCAAAAACCCTCATTGGGCAGCGATAGATGCTCAGGGAAATCTTTTGGTAAAAAATGGTTTTGAGTGGATGAATGGTTTTGATCTTGATGTTCAAAACTTCATCCTTAATTTAATTCTAGAGGTCGTCAGAAATTATGACGTTGATGGAATTCAAGGGGATGATCGAATGCCTGCGATGCCTTCTGAGGGAGGATATGATCTGAAAACGGTTGAACGCTATATTCAACAATATGGTCGTAGACCTCCACTTTACCATAAAGATGAGCAATGGCTTCAGTGGAGAGCTGATATTTTAACGGGATTTTTAGCTCGTCTTTATCAGGAAGTGAAAGCGATTAAGCCTCATATTATGGTATCGATGGCACCGAGTCCTTATCGATGGGGATTGAATGAATATTTGCAAGATTATATCGCCTGGATTGATCAAAATTTGGTTGATATGATTCATCCTCAACTTTATCGTCGCAACTTCTGGAGTTATAAAGGTTTGGTGGATCAGTTGGTTGATACTCAGTTTAAAAATTGGCAAATTCCAAAATTATCTCCGGGAGTTTTACTCAAAATTGGCTCCTATACGATGACTGAAACTGAACTTTTAAAAGCGATTGATTATAATCGTTATCGAGGGGTACAAGGAGAGGTATTTTTCTTCTATGAAGGATTACGAGAAAATAATAATGCTTTGGGAAATGCTTTACGGAAAGGCCCTTATACAAAAAGAGTTTCTCCCTGGTAGTTTAATTGGTAGAAGATGATCAAAATCTTTCATTAAATCAAAGCTTTTTAGGTAAATATTTTTGAGAAGTCAAAATGAATTTAGATCAAACGGAAATTCACCTATCTGTAATTATTGTTTGCGAAAAAGATCAATGGGAATTTCTCTTTGATACAATCGCAACGGTAGAAGATTGTCTCGATATTGTTGATGAAGTTCTAATTGCGACTTCTCATTTTCTCAGTTATGATGATGAAGAATTTTTAAGCTATTTTAGTGGTAAAGGTTATATTATTTGTCAATTTGATGATAATTTGAGTCGGGCTAATGTTCTAAATTTATCGATTAAAAAAGCCCTGGGAAAGTATATTTTTCCTTTATTAGCTAAAAACAAAATTAACTCTAATTATCTCAGTGATGCTGTAGACATTTTAGAGAATAAACCTAATATTGGCGTTATTTATGGAGATATTGAGTTATTTGGAGAAAACAATAAAATTCAAGTTTTACCTGATTTTTCAGAGGTTCAGCTTCTCCGTCAAAATTTTATTAATCTGAGTTCACTTTTTAGAAAACAAGTTTGGGAAGACTGCGGGGGGTTTGATGTTAATATCCAGACTCAGACTGAATTTGAATGGAAGTTTTGGTTGAGTGCAGTTGAAAATAATTGGGATTTTTTTCACTTTCCTAAAGTTTTATTGTATCAAAGAATTATTTTAGATCAAGGAGTTCCTAAAAATCAAAACAAACAAGAGATTCAAAAACATCCTTTAGTTAGTGTTTGTATTCCTACTTTTAACGGTGATCGGTTTATTGCTGAAGCCATTTCTAGTATTTTATCTCAGACTTATCCAACCTTAGAAATTATTGTTGCTGACGACGGTTCGACTGACCAAACTGTTGCAATTATTAAGACATTTCAAGACAAAACATCAATTGATATTTCGCTCTTTTCTCACCAACCTTTAGGACTCGCTCAAAACTGTAATTTTGCTCTTTCTAAAGCTCAGGGAAAATATATTAAATTTTTATTTCAAGATGACCTACTCTCTCCTAATTGTATCACAGAACTGGTAAAAATAGCGGAAAAAGATAATGAAATTGGGTTGGTATTTTCTCCGCGTGAGATCTGTTTTGTAGATGAAGTTGCTGAAACTGATTCCGATCTGATCTCGATTTATCAAGAGTTTCAAAATATTCATCAAGCTTGGTCAAGTTTAAAACCGATTCAACGCGGTGAAGAATTATTAAAAGATCCCCATCTTTTCAAACATCCAATTAACAAAATTGGAGAACCGAGTACAGTTTTAATTCGTCGAGAATTCTTTGAAAAAATAGGAGGATTTGATCCTAAACTCAATCAATTAGTTGATCTGGATCTCTGGCTACGAATCATGGGAAACTATAAAGTCGGATTTGTTAATCAAGTTCTGTCCTATTTCCGACTTCATACCCACCAAAAAACCTATCAAAACATTTCTGAAAACCTTTCAACAGATCTAAAATTTTATCAGAAAGTTTATTCTCATCCAGTTTATCATTTTTTACCCTCATCCGTTCGGGATCGCGCTTTGTGTATTTATACGATTAACTTAAATCATTTTTATCTATATTTCTCCGATTATAGTTCGGGAACTTTCTTAGAAAATTTACGTCAATTAAGACGAGAAGTTGCTGAATACTGGCTCAAACAACTTCTTCCAGAAGAATTTCAGACAAAACCCTCAAGCTATTTTAAAATAGTCTATCGTATCTTACTGAGAAATAAAAGCTTGAGAGCGGAACCCCTAACCGAATCTGAGCAAATATTTGTTCAAAGTCTGATTAACACAATAACAAATTCATCTGCTAATTATCAAAGAACTGGAGTAATTTTAGCACTAATGTTGTATCCCAATTCAACTCAATTCTCATTAACCTCCGATCTAATATCCATACCCAAAGGATTATACGAAAATTTGATAGATTGGATAAAAATAGGGGATTTCAATCTGGTTCTAAAACAATAAGTTCAGATCAAAATAAAGGTAAAATAACTTCATCTTAAGCTTGATCAACCTTGAGAACGATGTGTTAAACTCGATTTTTGTGCTTTAACTACAATCAGTCAACATCATTTGGAGAATTATTAGTAATGGCGTTTACATTAGTCCCGCTCGGTTTTGTTGGTTTTTTTGGATTTCCGATTTTAGGAGGAACGGATGATGCAGATACGATTTTTCTCTCTCCAGGTCAAGCCTCAAATACAGAAATTTTATTATTAGCAGGAAACGATAGTTTACAAGCTCCAAATATTAATGATCCAGTCCTGGCTAATGGCAACCGAGGGAATGATACAATGAGCGGAGGAGTCAACCGAGATACTCTCTTTGGAGGAACCGATGAAGATAGAATCTTTGCCAATTCTGGACAAGATGAAATCTTTGGGAATTTAGGGGATGATATTCTTGAAGGTGGCTTTGATGGAGATGCTATATATGGGGGTCAAGATGATGATGAACTCTTTGGTGATGAAGGAAATGATACCCTGTTTGGCGATCGCGGTAATGATATACTCGATGGTGATGGGGGAGTTGATGATTTAATTAACGGTGAAGGAGATGATATCTTTATCTTTGATCCGGGAGAATCAAGTCGAGATTTTCAGAATGTTGATGCAATTTTTAACGGATTTATAGGCGGAAATAACCGTTTGGTCGGAGATAAAATCGCGGTTCCTAGTAGACTTTTTAATGAAATTGATCCCTTGACACTAGAGCGAAACTTTGATGCAAACGGAGACAATAATCTTGATATTGCAATACAGCTTTCTGATGGTCGTTTTCTTGGAGTGCTAATTGATGATGGAACATTACCTGATCGCCTAGTTCTAGATCTTGATTTTATCTTCGATGATAGCTTCGATTTTAATCTATAGCCGGAGAAGCGGATAGAAAAAACGACACAGTAACGCATCAGTCTATCTCACACAATTTGCCTGATAGAGTTGCATAATTGAAGATCAACTCTCTATCTTCGAGTACAATTGAAATGAGGATAGAAAACTCACGCTATCAGGAGGCGAACGGGTATGGATTGGAACAGTTTTAAAAAATCATTGACTTCGCCCAAATTGGCTTTGCTGTGTCTATCTGTTGGTTTTTTGTTGATCGGAAAAGTTGCAACTCAAGCGACGACAACCGCAGAAGTCATGACTCAAATTGAACAACTGAGCAAAAATCGACAGAACCGACTTTTAGCCGTCAAAACCCTCAAAAAAATAGGCTCTCCGGCAATTCCCATTTTGGTAGAAGCCTTGAATGATCCCGATGTGAACATTCGTAAAAATGCAGCTTTCGCCTTGGGTTCAATGGGTGGCGACGCTACAGAAGCAGTTCCAGCTTTACTTTCAGCCTTGAAAGATGCAGATCAGAGTGTTCGGATGGATGTGGCGGTGGCGCTGCGACAGATTGGGCCAACATCTCGGGAGGTTCTCAAATTTGCGATCGCTGACTTAACTCAAGCGTTGAACGATGAAAGTCCTCAAGTTCGTCAGGGTGCGGCGTTTGGCTTGGGAATACTTGGCCCAGAAGCCGCTTCTGCGGTTCCTGAGTTGATTACGACGCTCAAAGATAGTAACGAAGAGGTGCAGATTTCAGCCGCGATCGCGCTTAAACGTATTGGACAGGCTGCGGTTCCGGCTTTAACAGCAGCCTTGAATGATGAACAAATGCAAGTTCGGGCTAAAGCTGCTTTTGCTCTGGGAAAAATCAATGCAGAAGCGGTTCCTAGCGTCACAGAAGCCTTGCAAAATAGCGATCGCACAATTCGTCAAAATACGGCTGAAACCCTTAAAAAGCCGTCCTCTGGTTCTCTCCACGCTCAAGCTAATCGTCCTAACCCTCGCCCTACAACTCGCCCTGCTCCCGGTGGGAACCGTCCAACCACTCGCCCTGCTCCCGGTGGGAACCGTCCAGCCCCTCGCCCCACGACTCGTCCAGTCCCTCGTCCAAATGGTTTTCGCGGATAGACTATAATTACCCTCACTGCCAAAAACTCCATGTTAGATCGTCTCTACACTGAGGCTAATGCCTTCTCTGATGCTGGATATTGGTCTGAGGCTGAGGACAAATATCAACAGATATTAGCCTTAGAAAATACTCACACTGATGCTTGGCGAGAGTTAGGGATGATTTATTATTGTCAAGAACGATATCCAGAAGCCCTCGATGCCTTTTATTCTGCTTTAGAACTGGATTCATCCACAGCAATTCAATATTATTATTTAGGTTTAGGATTAGCAGCAACAGAAGATTTTACCGCAGCAATTTCTGCCTACGAGCAAGCGATTTTTCTTGATCTAAACTGGAGTGATGCTTATCATCAGTTAGGGAGAGTTTACCTAGAACTTGGAGAATTTGAACAAGCGGAAACTTACTACATAAAAGCCATTGATCTCAATTCAAACAATTCAGATTTTTATTTAGATTTAGGTAATATTTTAATCGCAAAACAGCAGATTGGGGATGCAATTATTATCTATAAAAAAGCACTTAAGTTGGATTCACAAAATCCTCATATTCTCTATCAATTGGGGATTGCTTTTACCGCTATTAAAAACTCATCTCAAGCTGCATTTTATTTTGGAGATTCAGCCTATTATCAAGCCCAATATACAGAGGCTATTCAATCTTATCAAGAGTCTCTAAAAGTTCAAACTCAAGATATTGACGTTTATTTGAAGTTAGCAGATTGTTATCAAAAAATCGAACAATATCCGCAAGCAATTCATACCTATCAACAAGCGGTTGAACAGAGATCAGACTCAACAGAAGGTTTAATTGAAATTTATCTTGCTTGGATAAATCTTTTACAAGAAATTGGAGAAACCGAAGCAGCAATTAATATAGCGAAAAATGCTTTAGAAACATTTCCTAATGATTTTTCCTTAAAACTCACTTATCAACGAATACTTCCGATTTTATATAACAATACTTCAGAAATTGAACAATATCGTCAGCGTTTTTCTGATTTACTCACACAATTAATTACAGAAACCGATTTAACTTCACCGAACAACTCAGAGCGTTTATTAGCAGCAATTTCAACTCATACAAATTTTTATTTACAATATCAAGGATACAATGATTTAGAACTACAAAAACAATATGGAAAATTTTTACATCAAATCATAAAAACAAGCTTTCCACAATGGATAAAACCCATAAATCGCCGATCTTATCAGCCGAATGATAAAATTAAAATTGGTTATATTTCATCATTTTTTCAATGGCATACAGTGGGAATTGTATTCTTAGGATGGTTAAAAAAATGCAATTTTCAAGACTTTGAACTGTATTGTTATTATACGGTAAATGAAGCAGATGAACTGACAGATTTATATCGTTATTATAGTGATTATTTTTATGAATTCCAGGAAAATTTGATTGATATTGCTGAGACAATATATGCAGATAAACTCGATATTTTAGTCTTTTTAGATTTGGGAATGTGTCCTCTGACCACACAAATTGCGAGTTTACGTCTGGCTTCTATTCAATGTGCAGCTTGGGGACATCCAGTCACAACAGGTTTACCGACAATTGATTATTTTATATCTCCAGATTTACTCGAACCCCAAAATGCACAAACACATTATTCTGAAACATTAATTCGTTTACCCAATTTAGGAATTTATTATGAAAAACCCGAGATTCCAGAGTTAGAAAAAACTCGTTCAAATTTTGGACTCAAAAATGATACAGTAATTTATCTTTCTTGTCAGTCTTTGTTTAAATATTTACCTCAATATGATAAAATATTAGTGGAAATCGCTAAACAAGTTCCTCTAGCTGAATTTGTGTTTGTGTCTCACTGGAATTCGGTAATTACTGAAAAGTTTAGACAGCGATTAAAACGAGCTTTTGCTGACTTTAGTTTAAACAGTGAAGACTACTGTACAATTTTACCCCGACTGGAAAAATCGGATTATTTACAATTAAACTTAATCGCTGATATTGGTTTAGATACAATTCAATTTACAGGGTTTTTAACCACACTGGATAGTATTGCTTGCAATCTTCCAATTGTTACCTGTGAAGGTGAGTTGATGCGAAGTCGTCAAACGGCGGGAATTCTCAAACGAATCGGAGTAACAGAAACAATTGTACAGAATGAAAAAGAATATATTAAAATAGCCGTTAAACTTGGATTAAATCGATTTTTCAGAGAAGAAGTTTGTCACAAAATTCAGCAAAATAAATCAGTCTTATATGAAGATAAAAACGGCATTCAAGGGTTGGAAAACTTCTATAAACAAGTCATCACCGTTTAATTATAAAAGTTTAGTTAATTAAAGGCGATGCCAAGTAGAGCAACAGATTGAAAAGTTTAGGTTGAGTAAAAGAATATAACTTTTTGGGATAGGTTACAATTTTTGAGCTTAAAATATAAAATAACCGGACTTGTTAAAAGCCAATATTAGAACAGCTAATCTAATATAGAAAAAATGAAAAATATTAATCCAGCGATTGCTCTTAGTGAAGAACAACTGAGTCAAATTCTAGAGATATTACCCATTGGGGTAGCAGTGATTTATCGAGAAAGTGGTCTCACTTATCTTAACCGAAAAGGACGAGCATTAGTTGAACAGGAAGCGAACACAAAATTATCTCTACAGGAACTCTTAAAAACTTACCCTATTTATCGCTTAGGAACGGAGGAACGCTATCCTTATCAAGAATTACCCATCGTACAAGCATTAAAGGGTAAAAACGTTAAAGTAGAAGATTTAGAAATTCGGACTAAAACAAAAATTATTTCCCTAGAAGTAGAAGCAACGCCTATTTTAGACGAACAAGGAAAAGTGATTTATGTAGTTGCTACCTTTGAAGATATTAGCGAACACAAACGTATAGAAGCCGAACGTTTGAAAGCCGAAAATGCTCTTTGGGAGAGTCAACATCGGTTTGCAACCTTAGCAAAAGCCGCCCCAGTCGGAATTTTTAGAACAGATACTCAAGGTAAATGTTTATACGGTAATGATATCAGTTTTGAGATGATCGGCTTATCTCAAGAGGAATCAATGGGCGAAGGATGGACAAAAACTCTACATCCAGATGACGTTGAGGACGTGCAAAAAAAGTGGTATGCTTTCGCATTAAACGGTGTTCCTTTTAACTGTGAATATCGTTTTTTGCGTCCCGATGGTAGTATTATTTGGGTGTACGGACAAGCCGTCGCCGAAACGGATATTAATCGTAATGTAGTGGGTTATGTAGGAACGATAACAGACATTACAGCAAGCAAACAAATTGAACTAGCGTTACAACAAAGTGAATCCAAATATAGACGATTAGCCGAAAATATTCCGGGTGTAATTTATCGGTATGTTTTGCATCCAGATGGCAAAGACGAATTTACCTATGTGAGTCCTCGGATTAAAGAAATATACGGAATTGATGCGGAAAGAATCATCGAAGACTCTGCCAATTCATGGAATATTGTTTTACCAGAAGAAACAGATAAAATTAAATTTTCTGCTGTAGTTTCCGGCCAAACCCTACAACCTTGGTCTGAGCAATATCGGATTATGAAACCCAACGGTGAAATTCGGTGGATGGAAGGCTTTTCTATCCCTGAAAAACAACCCAATGGAGATGTGATTTGGGATGGATTTATTATCGATATTAGCAGCCGCAAAAAAGCAGAAGAAGCCTTAAAAGAACGAGAAGCTTACCTGCGAATGGTGGTTAATAATGTTCCGGTAATTTTGTGGGCGACGGATAATCAGGGTATTTTTACCCTATCAGAAGGAAAAGGTTTAGAAGGGTTAGGTTTACAAGCTGGGGATGTTGTCGGAAAATCAGCTTATGAAATTTATGCGGACTTCCCCAATATCATTATAGGAATCCACCACACTTTAACTACAGGTATTTCTTATCACGTTCAAGTTGATATTAACGGTAGAGTTTTTGAAGCTTTAGGCAATGCTTTTTATGACGAGCAAGGAAACCTTATGGGAATGATTGGCGTTTCTTTTGATATTACCGAACGTCAACAAGCTGAACAAATTTTAGCAGATTATAATCGAATTTTAGAAGCCAAAGTCGCTGAACGTACAGAAGCCCTGTGTCAAAGTGAAGAAAAATTTCGAGCAATTTTTAATCAAGTGTTTCAGTTTATTGGGTTAATGAAACCGGACGGAACTTTACTCGAAGCCAATCAAACCGCCCTAAATTTTGCAGATATAAAACTTGAGGATATTTTAAACAAACCCTTCTGGGAAGCCCATTGGTGGACGATTTCGCCTCAAACCCAACAGCAACTCCAAGAAGCCATTGCTAAAGCCGCAAAAGGAGAATTTATTCGCTATGAAGTCGATGTTTTAGGAAAAGATACAATTGCAACGATTGATTTTTCAATTCGTCCAATTCGCAATAGTCAGGGAGAAATAATATTATTAATTCCCGAAGGCAGAGATATTACCGAACGCAAAAAAATGGAAGAAGCCCTAAAAAATGCCAACCTCAAGTTAGAACGTTTAGCAACTTTAGATAGTCTCACTCAAGTCGCCAACCGTCGTTATTTTAAACATTATTTAGAACAAGAATGGAAACGACTCACGCGAGAAAAACAACCTTTATCATTAATTTTGTGTGATGTGGATTATTTTAAACGGTATAACGATCATTATGGACATCCAGTCGGAGATGATTGTTTAATTAAAGTGACTCGGGCTATGAAACTTGCGATTCAACGTCCAACCGATTTAATTGCCCGTTATGGAGGAGAAGAATTTGTAATTATTTTACCCAATACCAGCTTTCGGGATGCGATTAATTTTGCCCAAGACATTCAAGCAAAAATTCATCAACTGGGGATTCCTCATGCCCAATCTCAAGTCAGTCAATATGTAACTTTAAGTTTAGGAGTAGCGAGTTTAATCCCCGATACTAAATATACACCCGAAGATCTAATTAGTATTGCAGACGTGGCATTATATCGAGCCAAACAACAAGGACGCAATCGCTTTTTTCCCTCAGTTCCTCCCCATATATTGCAAAATATAGAAAGCTTTGAAAATCTAGCGACTCCACTATTTAATAAATAATAGCACCAAAAAACCTGCTTTCTCTGAGAAACCGAGCTTTTAACATCCTATAACTTGGCGGTCAAGGGATCATTAGCCATTAAATTAGCCGGATTCAAACCCATTAAAATTGCTAACATTTCATCTACGGATGTACCATCAATTAAAGTTTTAAAAATTCCATAAAAAAAGCAGAAAGCTTTATCACTCCCTACTTTTCTTGGTGAGAATTTGCATTGATTTGTCGAATGAAATTAAGTTAAATCCGATCAAAAATCTAGATTCACTTTTTAGACTTTTCACTTGATGATTAATTTTGCAGCATTTGCTGAACTTGTTGTTTTAATTGGGGATTTTCTTGAACTGCGGCGATAATTTCTTTAAATCTTTCGATTTCTAGTCCTTGACTCTGTACCGCCTGATATTTTCGGTCTTCAGTATTTTGTAAAATTTCTCTAACTTTCACCAGTGCTTTATCAAACTTCTGCTGTTCTTCTGCGGAAACTTGAGCAGCAGAGGCTGGTGCTTCACCCTGTTGGCTTTGGCCAATTTCCACAAATCTTTCCGGAGTCAACCCTTCTGCTTGAACCGCCTGAGCCATTTTTTGTTCCGCGTCCATCTCAATGACACGAAACTCCTTAAATGCTTCTGCAAATTTTTGCAGTTCTTCTGGAGTAACTGCCGATGAAGAAGCCGCTTGTGCTAAAAAAGACGGAGAAATAGAAGATATAGTTTGGCTGTAAGCCGGAAAACTACCAATTGCCAAAAGAACAAAAGATCCAGCTAGGCTTCTCAACAGAAGTGATTTGAGCATTGTTTTTTCCTTGAAGTTACACGTTTGGCTATCTGCCTTGTCCTGATCGTTCCATTGACTCACTTCTAAGAGACAGAAAAACTGATCAGGGACTAAACCGTTGTCTGATCATCACCCCTCATTAAGCGAGATGAATAGATGAATCAGGCTAACAGAACTAAAAACAATTAATCGTTCTGTCTTGGGCTTACGGTCAGTGATTTGGCAGTGCATAGGGCCACACGCATACACGTTAGCACCTATCTTAATTTCCGACAAGGTAAATTTTAGGTCTGGTGTAATCAAAAACAAATTCAAACCATTGGCCTTCAGAACATTAAACAATTCTGTATAAATGTTGAAAATAACCAAACTCAGATCACGGTCTGCAACTGCATAAGTAACAAAAACCGAGATGTATGTATCAATGAACCCCCAGAAAGGGTTGATTGTCACACCAGGGAGGAAAACCATGCTCAGTGAACCGATGGAATGTCCTAAATGCAGTAAACATACCCAGATTCAGCGTCAAAGTGACTTATATCAATGTGTAAACTGTGATTTTGAACGAGATTTTTCTCAATCTATAGATGAAGACTATAAAGAAGAGGATGGTGCAAAAGGCGGAATATTAGCTTTCTTTCTCGTTGTTTTTACCGTCTTTGCGTTTCTCTAAAGGGAAAAAAGCACATCAAGATATTTTAGCGATTTAAACTACCAACCCATAGCCGATAAATATTCTCCCATTCGGGGGAAATTTTCGTTTTGGGGAAACACAACGCTAGAGTGACCTTAATCTAAAAAGAGTCTCAGCAATTCTTCACCCCTAAAACCGTTAACAACCAATAGAGTTTGGGCTAGACTGATTTTGAAGAAAATTCAACCGATAGCTGCTCTGACTCTCTATGAAACTCCAACGAACGCCGATTATTTTTTTATTTTTGGGTTTGGTCACTCTACTGGTGACAATTGCAGTCACTCAAACTCATCGGGTGATTGCCCAAGAATTTGATCGTCCTTCTATTGAAATCGCCAATCAAAATATTGGTTTACTGCAAACCTGCGGAATTCGGCCCCAGGCTGGACGCACCGGGAATCCCGAATTAGGCCCAGTTGTAGAAGTTCCGGCTGCTTTGTATCGGTTTCGACGTCCGGTAAACTGGCAAAATTCAGCCGCGACAGGCAATTATGCTCAACCAAGTTCTGTCGGTGCGCCCCGAGAATATCAAGCGATTGCCAACCGAACCAACTACGGACAACGATATCTCTATGATTTCAATGGCAGGCCTGTTACCAATACTCCGATTGTCGTATTGCATGAAACGGCGGCAACGGCTCAAAGTACGATTAACTTTTTTCAAACCTATCATACAGACGAAGATGATCAAGCGAGCTATCATACTTTAATTACCCTTAATGGCGACGTTGTTTATATTGTTCCTCCTGACTTGAGAGCATACGGGGCTGGAAATTCTGTGTTTCAGGGAGAAGCGGTACAAACCGATGCCAAGTTTCCCCCTTCAGTGAATAATTTTGCTTATCATGTTTCTTTAGAAACGCCCCCCGACGGTTTGCGTAACGGCGCATCTCACAGTGGTTATACAACAGCGCAGTATCAATCTTTGGCTTGGTTAGTGGCTCAAACTGGTGTACCCGAAGATCGAATTACAACTCATCAAGCAGTAGATCGTTCGGGAGAAAGGTCTGATCCCCGTCGTTTTGACCAACAGTTATTTTTGCAGTTGTTGCGTCGTTATCCCCGAACTCAAGAGATTGTGATCGGCTGTCAAGCCCCTTCTATCAATCAATAAACCCGTTCTCAATGGTGACGCATTTAAAATATTGATTTTAGTGTTCTGAGCCTGGAGTCCGCAGGATTTGGAAGCATCTCCCAGGCTGTCTATTTCCGAATTAAATTCCTAAACGACCCGCAGCGCCGCGTTGAAGGGCTGTGACGCGCTGAGTATTAGAAAAAATGCCTTCTCCTTGCAGTTGAGTCAGTGCTGGCTTAATTTCAACTTTAATCACTTTCTGAGTAGAAATCATCACCGTTTGTTCAGGGAGGTTAAAGGTTAACCAAGGCTGGTTTAACATTTTTTGTAATATAGGTCCCAACTCATTTGCCATGATTGGAACGCTCAATGTTTCGGCTTGACCATTTTCATAATAAAAGGTAAGCTGTGTCGCGGTTGGCTCGGCTTGCATGGTTGCAAAAGAACCTTGTGCCATGATAAAACCCTCAAGTTAAATAGTTGCTTTGCTTTTCTATCATACCTATTGAGTCTTTTAGTTGATTTTGATTTTAGCCAAAATTTAAGGTCTAGTAGAAGGCTACTAGACCCTAAATCCAATTGTACTAAGTTGACTCAAGCAGATTTTCAGGAAGTTTAATCGAGGTAAATTAGTTGAAAAACAACTAGGGTGTACACAACTGACAATCATCTCAGCTAACTGGCCTTATTTTAAGTCGATACAGACCTTGATTATAACACTGACCCCAAACTCCACTCAGAACCGATTTAGCTTAGAGATATTTCAGGGGGGGAATTTACCCTCTACAGTGTTAACAAGATTAAGGCTAATAATGTCAATCTAAAAGATTGTACAGCAGTTGATTAAAGCAGAGGGACACAACTTTAATCTGAGGGTTTTGAATAGCTGCGCCGCTTTCAATGTGTCCTATTAATTTAATAAGTTAGCATAGCTTTTTCGAGAGCATAACCCCTTCTCTAAGAAAGTTGATATTGCTTAACATCTTGAGACATTAAGACGATTCAACGCAAGATCAACATCCAAGTTTGAGAACCAACAACACCATCGGGTTTCAGTTGATACTGTTCTTGAGCGGCTTTGACGGCTGCCTGGGTTTGTGATCCAAAAACGCCATCGGCTTGACCTCTGAGAAATCCCTTCGCTCGCAGACGTTCTTGTAGTCCGACAACCGCTTCTCCCCGCATTCCCAACCGCAACACCGGAAAACTCGCTTTTACAGGTGAAGAATTCTCCGATGTACTCGCAGTGGGAGAAGTACAAACACAGGTGTTAGCCGTCGAGGTTGACGTTGAGGAAGTCTCCGACGGCGGAAATAATCGATCCCAAGTGGCAGGGTTGGTCACGCCTGTAACGGGCAAATTTGCCGCCTCCTGAAATTGAGAGACTGCTTCGGCGGTACTTTCGGCATAAACCCCATCAACCTCTCCAGTGTAGTAACCGAGTAATTTCAGAGCAGCTTGTAACTCAAACACTTCTGTACCTTGGCTCCCGGTTTGGAGAGTGGGTCGAGTCAGGTTGGTTTGAGCCATCACCGGAAAAACAGTTGTGATGACTCCCCCCAATGTGCCAACGGTTAACAGACTACTCAAGACAACCCAAATCGATCTTTGCGCTAACTTCATAGCCCTGTTTCTCTACACCAAAACAGATAATACTCGATCTCAAGAAGCCTTAAGCGAAAATTTCAAGTTCAGGACGTCAGTTAAAGGCTTGTACAGAGGCTTCTGGCCCAACGAGAGACAAATAGGGTTCACTAAAATAGCGGTTGGCAACGGTATAAATATCGTCTGCTGTCACCTGGGTAATATCTGCTTGAAACTGGGTATCAAATTCAATCCCTAACCCCAGTGTTTCATACCAGCCATAAATTTGAGCCAGTTGAGCATTGGTTTGTTTCCCGAGAGCATATTGACCCAAAAGTTTATTTTTGGAAACTTGTAACTCGGCTTCAGTGAGAGGAACTTTTGCCAAGCGTTCGACTTCTGAACGTAAACCCTCTACGGCGATCGCTGTATTTTCCGGCGCTGTTCCCATGTAAGCGACAAACTGGGAACGATCCAAACGAGTCGGATAAAAAGCAGAAACATCGTAGGCTAAACCCCGTTTTTCCCGTAATTCCACAAATAGACGACTCGATAAACCATTTCCCAAATAGGTATTGATCAGTTTTAAAATCGCATAATCTTGATGATGAACAGCACAAGTCAGATAACCTAACATGATCACAGACTGTTGAGTTTCTTGAGAAATGACTGACGTTTTAGGGGTTGAGGTGATAGTCGGTAATACCAATGGAGGTGCTGAAGTTTGGTCAACTTGCCAATTTCCAAACACCTGATTGACTAATGTTGTGGCTTGTTCAATGGTAATATGACCGACGATAGAAATAATCAAACGATCCGGGCGAAAATAGGTGTGATGAAAGGCTTCAAGATCAGCACGACTCACTTGAGAAATGGTTTCTTCAGTACCCAAGGTGGAAAAAGCATAGGGATGATCCGGATACATGATCTGACGGAGTTGATCAAACGCCACAGAAAACGGTTGTTCTTGCTGAGATCGAATGCCTTGAATGGTAATTTTTCGTTCTAACTCAACTTCTTCTAAGGGAAAAGAAGGACTTCGCAAGAGTTGACTGGCTAATGTTAAAATCTCCTCAAAGTCAGCCGAAACTGTCTTTAGACTCATCAAAAAATAGTCTGTTGAGGTATCAGCGCTTAAGCGGGCGCCGACTGATTCGACTTTTTCAGCAATTTCTAAAGAGGAGAGATTTTCGGTTCCTTTGGTTAGCGTTGCGGCTAATAGATGAGACAATCCAGCTTGAGAGCGAGCTTCCCAGCAACTTCCCGTTCGCAAAAAGAGCCGAGTTGATACAATGTCTGCGGTTGGATTTTCTTTGACCAATACTACAATACCATTGTCTAGAACGATACGATGGATGTTCTGGCTTGAAAGTGATTGAGTTAAGGTTTGAGTCACAGTTTGTCCGTTCGTGATTGTTGCTTAATCGAGTGATTCCAGTGTTAGTCTATCCCGTTTTGAATACAGACAGACTTAGGGTTAAATTTTTTACACCACATACTACCCCTCTATGGCTCTACCATTATTTATACTCAGGTGTTGTTATGCTAGATACGAATATAATTTTACCGAATCTCTGACAACTTTAGGCTAGATCAGTAGGATCACTGATCGTCTTATTCTTCAATTAAAGCTTATTGGTGAATGTTGAGAGATGAATTCGGATCAGCAGATTTCCTATCCAATCTATTTGGCAATATTGATTGATCCTAGAGGAGCCTAGCTTATGAATACTATATCTCAATCTAGCTGTTCTGTGTGTGGTTCTTCGCAATGGAAGGTCTTGTTCGAGATCAAGGATGTTCTTATTTGTTGTAATCTTGTGTGGAATAATTAGCAAGAGGCGCAAAATTGTAATCGGGGAAATCTAGATTTAGCATTTTGTTCTCACTGCGGTTTGATTAATTATGTTGCTTTTGTTCCAGACCGTTTAGAGTATACCCAATCTTATGAAAATGCTTTAGATTTTTCACCTCGTTTTCAAGACGATGCAAAGTCTTTGGCAATGCGTTTAATTGAATAACATCATCTCCAACACAAAACTATTCTAGAAATCGGGAGTGGAAAAGGAAAGTTTTTAATCTTACTCTCTGAACTCGGAAACAATCACGGAATTGGTTTTGATCTCAGTTATATTCTGTTCGCTGAACATCAACACACTCAAGATAAAGTTAAATTTATTCAGGACTATTATTGCGAACGCTATGCTGAGTCTCATAGACTTTTGGAAAAATCAACTGGAAACCTTGAAAAAAAAGTAACATTTTTAAACTTCCTAAAAATGCAAAATCTTATTGAATATATTGTTGATATTAATCCTCGTCAACAAGAAATATATGTTTTATACACCGGAAAAAAATTGTATTTTCAGAGTTTTTACAAGAGTATCAACTGGATGTTGTGATTGAAATAAACCCGATTAATCAAGATGAAATAAAAAAAATACTTGAAAATATGGGTTGACAAAACTGTGTATTATAAATAGGAGTTTAGGAGAGACTGAACAGTGACCAGTGTAGAGGCAATTCATAAATTACCCCTACCCGTTAACAGTAAAGAGATGACTAGAGACCGGGAAAAAAGCTGATAACTGATAACTGATAACTGTTCACTGTTATGATTGCCATCCTTTCAAAACTTTCTCAGCAATGGTACTAAATGATTGTCCCAGTTGCTTTTTCAATTTCCATCGACTAAAGGCTTTCTCGTATTCTTCCCCTTCAGTTTGATAAGTTCTCCAAGCACTTAACGCCAGGAATACACCCCAAACCAATAGAATTGATAACGCAAAACTAATTCCATGTGTTGTAACCAAATTGAGTAAAATCAAGAATGAACCGACAATTCCAAACTTCATCAAATCCTGTCTCAACTTCTGGCGACGCTGAACGTTAAAAACCAGTTTTTCCTGAGAGTCTTGCTTGAGAAGACACCATTCTTGTTCAGCTAATTCTAATTCACTCGGAGAAATACCCAACTCTATTGCAATTTCCATCAATTGAGGGCGAGTCAGTTCTCCGTTTTCATCTTTTTTAGCAAAAGCAATCTTGAGAATTTCCTGGGCGTCTTGTTGAATATAAGTTTGGGTAATCGAATTTTCGGATGTTTCCATAGTGAGTTTTCCATAGGCTTACTTCTCCTCATTTTAATCCTACCAAATCCTTTTGAGAACTGTGGGATAGATAGAGTGAGGATTTCTAGACTGTCAAGGGCGGATATTATTCATCTCATCTGGGTTAACAGAGGTTTAACTTCCCAGAGTGTACAACCAACCATCTCGCCCACAGATGATAATTTTATTATCCCAGACAACAGGCGTAGACTCAAAGGAAATTCCGGGTTTAAACCGCCCCGCTTGTTCGACTTTCAGGCGATAATATTCTCCTCTCGTATTTTCGAGGGCGTTGGAGTCATCGGGTTTGGCTTCTTCCCAATATAAATTAAACAGATAAACGCCACTATATCCAGCCGTTACTAATTTATAACCATCGGTAAAAATAGGTGTAGAAATTGAAGCCCCAATTCTTTGTTTAAAGACAATAATCGGTGTATCATAAGTTCGTTTCAGTAACGAGCCTTTTACTTTTTGAGTTGTAACCTTATCCTGAGAACCAATATAAAGATAACCATCTAAGGTATTTGTGGCAAATATCGCCGGAAAATTATCGGGGTTGTATTCATCATTCAAAGCCACTGAACCAATAATTCCACCTTTCCAACTTTTGAGATTTGTGTTTCCTGTCGGTAAAAACCATTCCACGCTGTCTTGAGGAGATTTTTCAGGATTAAGTTTAATCACGCCCCCTTTACCCGGAATATATTGTTTTTCAATAGCACAAAAGAGTTTATTCTCTTTAGAAATCACCACCGTTCCATCTAAATCTGAACCTGTATAAAAATCCCAGTTTATTTTACGTTCGTCGATACTAATTCCATAAATATGTCCAGATCCTGAAGCCAAGAAAATATTCTGATTGAGTCGAGAAGGAGAGGCTTCACTAACCAAATTTCCGCCTTGTCGTTTAGAATCAGAGGAAGTGTATAGTTGAACTTCTGAGAAAATTTTAGGTTGCAAAAAACCCGATTTTTTCTGATAATTTTTAGTGCTGGCATCTAGAAAATAACCGATTCCATTTTCTCCCGCATTAAAAATAATGCCATTGCCTAAATCTAAAGCAGAACTATCATTATCTCGGCTATAAGAAGCAGTTTTCCGAATATCCAATTTCCAGAGTTCTTGACCTGTTCTAAAAGAAATCGCTCGAAAACTGGGTGCAATTCCGTTTTTTGGTCTACCTGTACGACTGCCTTGTAAAATTACAATTTGATTTTATTCTGTTGCCGTTTCATCAAGATAAATACTTGAAGAACCTTTAATAACATCATCAAATTTATATCGCCAAACTTCTTCATTGGTTTCAAAATCAATTTTCCTGAGATAATGATCATAACTTCCAATGACCAAATATATTTTACCTTGATCCCGTGTAATCGTGGGTTGTCCTGTCCAACCTGCCCCACTCCAAACTTTCCGGGTACTACCCACATAAGTGACTCCTGTTCCTAATGGAAACTGATGAATAATATTTAAACCTTCAGGAATACCCCGACCATAAAACCGCCTCTGACTATTTCCTAAAAAAGTGGGAACTAACAAGTCTGTTCCTGATGTCAAATAACTAATAACTTTATTGAAATGATCGCTAACTTCTTGTTCGGTTAACTTACGGTTAAAAAGGTTAAAAAAAGCCGCAGGGAACAAGGCACTCATTAAAAACTGAGTAGAATATTTATGGAACTGTCGTCTCGATAGGTTCATACAGTCAATCGGTCAATTTTAAAAGCAATCCTCATTAAACCATAAATTGTTCTAAGGGGTAAAAAATAACGATTGAGGGACTTATGTGCTGAGAAACTAAGTTTATCATGGGTGTGCAACGACATAAATCTGAAAGTTCTTAATTGAGAAAGCGGGTTGATGCGTAAGTCCTGAAAATATCAGTTTCCTAGAGTTTTGGGGAGGTTTACGGTAAACTAGAAGACTAATAAGCGGACTCAATATGAGTAGGTGTTTTTATGACTAACCGTCTTGCCCAGTCCAAAAGTCTCTATCTTCGCAAACACGCGGAAAATCCCATCGACTGGTGGCCCTGGTGTGATGAAGCCCTGGAACAAGCCAAGAGTCAGGATAAACCCATTTTCCTCTCTATTGGCTATTCGAGTTGTCACTGGTGTACAGTGATGGAGGGTGAAGCGTTTTCGGATGAGGCAGTTGCTCAATACATGAATGAGCATTTTATTTCTATCAAAGTTGATCGTGAAGAACGACCCGAAATTGATAGTATCTATATGCAAGCGCTGCAAATGATGACAGGTCAAGGGGGTTGGCCGCTGAATATTTTCCTCTCCCCTGATGACTTGGTTCCTTTTGTCGGTGGTACTTATTTTCCGGTTCAACCTCGCTACGGACAACCGGGATTTTTAGAAGTTTTACGACGAGTTCGCGGATTTTATAATACCGAAAAAACTCGATTGCAAAATCTTAAACAAGAAGTTAGAAATGCTTTAGTTCAGTCTACAATATTACCTGCATCTCAACTCAGTCAAGGTTTATTACAACAAGGTTTAACCACAAATACAGCAGTTATTACTCGTAATGATTTCGGTGGGCCGCGTTTTCCGATGATTCCTTATGCGGATACGGCTTTACATGATATTCGCTTTGATTTGGAATCACCTTACGATAGTCAACAAGCCTGTACTCAACGGGGAACAGACCTGGCTTCTGGGGGAATTTATGACCATGTAGCCGGAGGTTTTCATCGATATACGGTTGACCCCACTTGGACAGTACCGCACTTTGAAAAAATGCTCTATGATAATGGGCAAATCGTCGAATATTTAGCCAATTTATGGAGTGCTGGAGTCACACAACCTGCTTTTGAACGGTCAATTTCAGGAACAGTGAGTTGGTTAAAACGAGAAATGACGGCACCAACGGGATATTTTTATGCGTCTCAAGATGCCGATAATTTTACGACTCCTGACGAGGTTGAACCGGAAGAAGGGGCGTTTTATGTGTGGAGTTGGCAAGAGTTAGAGGAGATTGTTTCACCGGAAGAATTCGGGGAACTTCAAGCCCAGTTTAGCATGACAAAGTCAGGAAATTTTGAAGGCAAAAATGTTTTACAACGCTGGAATTGTGATCAACTGAGTGAACAAATTGAATCAGCACTCGCCAAATTATTTGCTGTTCGTTATGGTTCCAAACCTCAAGATTTAGAAACGTTTCCTCCTGCTACTAATAATCAAGAAGCAAAGTCGAAAAATTGGTCAGGTCGGATTCCTCCGGTCACTGATACGAAAATGATTGTGGCGTGGAATAGTTTGATGATATCTGGTTTAGCACGGGCTGCAACGGTTTTCAAACAGCCTGAATATCTAAAAATTGCTACAACAGCCGCACAATTTATTTTAGAGAATCAATGGGTGGATGGACGACTACATCGGGTGAATTATGATGGAAATCCTGATGTTTTAGCCCAGTCTGAAGACTATGCGTTGTTGATTAAAGCGTTAATTGATTTGCATCAAGCCAGTTTAATCGAAGTTCGTTTTAAACCGTCTGAATATTGGTTTGAAAAAGCAGTTGAAGTTCAACAGGAATTTGATCAGTTTCTCTGGAGTGTTGAGTTAGGCGGGTATTACAATATTGGAACGGATACAGGTCAGGAATTATTAATGCGAGAACGGAGTTATACTGACAATGCTACCCCGGCGGCGAATGGAGTGGCGATGGCGAATTTAGTGCGGTTATTTTTACTGACTGAACAGTTAGACTATCTCGACAAAGCTGAACAAGGAATTCAAGCCTTTAGTAGTATTATGGAAAAGTCTCCCCAAGCTTGTCCGAGTTTGTTTGTGGCGTTAGATTGGTATCGGAATAATACTCTAGTTCGTAGCAGTTCAGAACAGATTAAAACCTTGAGTTCTCAACACTACCCGGTGACGATTTTCAGAGTGGATTCTAATCTTCCAGAAGGGTTTACTGGGTTAGTTTGTCAAGGGTTAAAATGTAAAAAACCCGCTCTAACTTTTGAGGAAATGCAGCAACAACTCCAAGAGAGTCAAACTCGTTCATAAGTCCTTGAACTCAATTTAAAGTTAATGGTGAAGTTAGGTATCAAGGAAAAAACTTCTATTCTTGGCTTTAGTTTGATCGAAAAAATGGGGTTTTGGTTGAATCATTGATCGGGATAATTGGGGGTAAGTTTTTAGCTGGGGGAATGATGATATTGCAGTCGATGAAGTTTGGCAAAAAGTCCGTTAAGCTGTAAAAGATGCTGGAGATTGCCTTGTTCAACAACTTGCCCTTGATCGAGTACAATGATTTGGTCTGCTTTTTCAATCGTAGACAAACGATGAGCAATCACAATCACAGTGCGGTTATGACTGAAAGTCTCCAATGCTTCTTGGATGAGATGTTCGGAAATCGTGTCGAGGGCGTTGGTGGCTTCATCAAGAATCAGAATTTCTGGGTTGCGAATAATAGCACGGGCTAAGGCAATTCGTTGTCGCTGACCGCCAGAGAGTCGAACACCGCGATCGCCAAGTTTGGTATCATAACACTCAGGCAGTTCTAGGATGAACTCATGGGCATTTGCCTGTATGGCGGCTGCAATAATTTCGTCTTCAGTAGCATCTAACCGACCATAAGCGATATTGTCTCTAACGGTATTACTAAAAATATAAACATCTTGACTAACAATTGCCATCCGACTACGCCAGGAGACTAAATCTAATTCTCGTAAGGGGAGATGATCAATGAAAATTTCTCCTTCTGTGACATCATAAAAACGACAAATTAGGTTAATTAAAGTCGATTTTCCAGCCCCAGAAGGCCCTACAAATGCAGTTGTTTTTCCACTAGGAATCGAAAGAGAAATATTGTTTAAAGCCGCTTTATCTTGACAATTGTAGTGAAAACTCACAGAGTCTAAAGAAATAGCTTGCTGTAAACCAGGAAAGGAAACAGAACCGGAGTGAATGTAGGGTTTGTCAGAAGGATCTAAAAAGTACATCACATCATCAACGGAACTACTTAACATTAGCAATTTGACGCGACTCCCCTGTAAGATTTGAACTTGAGGTTGGAGTCGGTAGAGGATTAAGAGAAAGGTTAACAAAGCAGGTAAAGTCGTCTGATCTCGCAACAATGCAACGACCATAATACTCAAGACGAGTAAAGCCGACAGCACTTCATAGAGAGGGCCAACAGACCAGGAAATTAGATCAAGTCTCATAAAAATATCACGGACTTGCTGAGAAGCGTGATCAAATTGTTGTTGTTCGTAGAGTTCTCGCCCAAACGCCCTAATTGTCCTCATTCCAGCTAACCCTTCATACATCCGCGATCCCAAATTTCCATTGACTTGTACCGCTTGTTGTCCGAGTGCTTTGGCTTTGCGAGTGACAAACTGGATGATCAGGGAAATTAAGATAACAATGACACCTACTAATAATGTTAATTGCCAGGACAATAATAGCAATAAAGTCACATAAACAAATGTGGTACAGCTACTAACAATTAGGTTAACAAATACTCCTAATGCTTCAATTGTTTGCCAAGTTTCTTTGGCTAATGTATTCAGGAGTTTACCGGAATCTTGAGTCTCTAAGTAGCTATAACTCAGACGAAGTAGTTGACTATAAATTTGAGATCGTAATCGATGATTTAAACGAGAGTTCAGCCAAGCTAGAAAAGCAGAATTAGCATAGGCAAGAGCATTTTTAAAAAGAATACTAATAAAGATAATAACAGGAATAATCGTAATGCGTTGGCTGGAGTGAAAAGAAGTTAAAAGTTGATTCAAAAAATCAATTAAATGATTTCCACTGATTGCCTGTTCAGAAGATGGGGATAAACTTTGTAAAAAGGGAATAAATAGGCTAATCCCAAATCCTTCTAACAGGGAAGATAGAATTCCTAAAGTTATAATAATGGGAATTGCCCAAGGATAAAACTTTATTAGTTTGGCTATTTTTTTGAACACTTTTTTAAATTAGTCTGAATGAATTAGAGTCGTATAAAACCAAAATAATAAGGCTACAGATTACGCCTGATGAAACAGGGAATAGACACTTATATACTTGTTATATTGCTTTCCCTGCTTTCTCTGTATTCCTATTTAGATAAATCTTGTACTATTAAGGTTAAATGTTAATCCCTTAAATCGTATTCTCTCATAGATATTTGAAGGAAGCAACTGACGAATTTTCATCCGATAATTCAGAGAATCTTTCGTAATGTGTTTAAATTTTAATTTTTGGGTTGTGTTTGATTTTTTATGATCATCATCAAATCGCGTATGATTCAAGCCTAGAATTTGATAAATAATGATTTTTACAAAATTTTTCAAAGTCAGTGTATAGAGGTCATAGCGTAGTAGAATCATCTTTGAATCAAAGTTTAAAGACTGATAAAGCCAGAAAAAAGCACCTTTAGGATTCTGGTTTCGGCTACTTTGATGCGCTAAATAAACATAAAAATTACCCTGAGACCACTGATACATAGTATCCGGAATTTCTGGATATTTTCTTTGAATCGTTTCTAAAACCAATTGATGAGATTTGGCCATAGCGTTGTAATTTCTAGACATACTGTTCGTGACTTGACGATAGCCAATTAAAAAATCTTTAACGACTCGTACCTGATAACATTCTGCTATCCGCAAATAAAGATCCCAATCTTCACAACCTTGTGCGTTTTGAACTCTGAGTTGAGGATCATAAGTTCCTACTTTTTCTAAACAGCTACGACGGATTAAAACTGCACTTGCATTCCCAATAAAGTTGCGATAAAGGAGTTCTTTATATATATCTCCTTCATATTCAAATCCATGAAATCCACCGATGAAAGTGTCATTTTCATCAATTTCGACTGACCACGCATAAACTAAACCAATTGAAGCCTCTATCTGAATACATTGTAGTTGCTTTTCGATATTCTGAGCAGACCAAATATCATCTGCATCAAGGGGGGCAATAAATTCACCTTTAGACTTTTCAATTGCTAAGTTTCGCGCTGCGGCTACCCCAGAATTAGGTTGTTGAAAGAGTGTCACTCGTTTGTCTTTTTCTGCAAATAATTGGACAATTTTAGCGGTTTGATCTTGGGAACCGTCATCAACAACTAAAACTTCAATATTTTTGTAGGTTTGAGCAAGAACAGAGGTTAAAGTTTTAGCGATAAAAGGCTCTGCATTATAAGCCGGAATAATCACTGATACGAGAGGTTGGTTAGGAGATATTTGAGATCTGTTCATGTCTGTTAAAATTTAGAGTTTGCCAGGTTTGAGGGGTTCCTAATAAGAGAGGAAGAATGTGATGTAAAATTTTCTCAGCAATTACTTTGATATTAGTATTGACTTGTTGCTGAGTCATCTCTTCAATTGTTTTGACAGGACGATTGGACTTAGGATAACTAGGTTTTAGTTTGATTAAAAATTGATTTTTGTTCGCGATTTTAGAGAGGATAGGCTGAGTCAGTATCATCAAAATACTTTTCAGGGGAAGAATATACAAACCTAACCGCAAAAAAGGTGTAATGCAATCGGTTTTTAAGGCTTTGTACACCCAAAATAGCGTACTCTGATGTTGACCAGTACGACTGCTAGCACTGGCGAGATACATATAAAAACTACTATTTGATAACTGCTGAATAATAGCAGGCATCTGGGGATATTTTTGGCTGATAGATTCCCAAATTAATTCCCGAGATTTTGCCATAGAAACGCAATCGCAAGACATACTATGAGAATGTTTACGATAGGCGACTAGAAATTCAGGAACAACTCTAAATTGATAGTGTTCAGCCATCCGCAAGTAAAGATCCCAATCTTCTCCCCCTTGACCATTTTGTTCTCGGAGTTTAGTATTGTAGCTTCCCGTTTTCTCTAAGCAAGAACGACGGATAAGAACACAACTTGCATTCGCAACAAAATCGTGACACAGTAAGGTAACATAGACATCTTCCTCAATTCTTGCTGCTCGAAATCCGCCTGTTAATACATCGTTTTCATCAATATCAACTGTCCAGGAATAAACTAATCCTACAGAGGGTTTAGACGTAAGAAAACACTGGACTTGCTTTTCAATATTTTGAGGATACCAAATATCATCTGCATCAATGGGCGCAATAAATTCTCCCTTTGATTGTTCAATTCCTAAATTTCGAGCGGCTGCAACGCCTAAATTGAGCTGTTGAAGTAGCGTAACTCGTTTGTCTTGTTGAGCAAATCTTTGTACAATTTCTGCCGTTTGGTCTTGGGAACCATCATCAACGACGATGACTTCGAGATTTGTGTAGGTTTGACAGAGGACGGACTCTAGAGTTCGACTAATAAACGCTTGCGCGTTGTAGGACGGGATAACAACGGAAACTAGGGGAAAATGATTGGACATTCGATTTTCATAACAAGTTTTTTAATGAAATAGTGCATCCTGGTTTTTGAAGCTTGTAGAACGTTTGGGTATCAGGTTCCACTGACAAGCCTGGCACATCAGGAAGAATGGATACTTCTTCTATCAAAAAAAACTGTTCTACAATTTCAGGTATAACATTGATTATTTTGATTGGGTAGAATCAGTCTGGGATTTTACAAACTTTTTATATAACTGATATAAATATGAATATGGATCGAGAGTTAGTTCTTTCTTCTCCGGTTCCTGAAACCCATAACATAGAGTTATAGGAGGGGAATAGAGGGGGAGATGATTTTGATTTGTTTTTGGGAGGATTGATTCAATATTTAGGACGGGTATCGTTTTATTAAATGAGTTGGGAAAAATTATTAATCTGAGAAAATAACCTAACCAGCCAGAGGAAAGACTACTATTTTCAGATTCAGTCAAAGTGCCATAGCTATAAATTTATGCTTAAATAAACTAGAGCAATTTTTAGTTAATTTTGTTAGATTAATGTCTAAACATCCTCAGTCAATGTGGCGACAGCTTAATACATCAACGCTTCTGCGTTTTTTATTACTATTTATTTGCGGTTGGGCAATCATTCAGTTGATTAATTACTTTTATTCTGTGATTGTAATTTTTACAATTTCGGGGACGTTGGCAGCTTTACTCAATTATCCAGTTCAAAAGGTTTCTCGTTATATTCACCGAGGTTTTGCAATCGCAATTGTCTGTACAACAGCTTTTGGATTATTAATAGGTTTAATTGCCGTTTTAGGAATAGAGGTTATTAATCAAGGACAAGGATTTGTGACCAGTTTACTTGATTTTGTTCAAGATTCTGATGTTAATCCAGTCGAAAATTTTTTAGATTCTATTAATATTGAAAAGATGATTCAAGCCTTACAAGCCGGACTTTTAACGGGTTTGGGTTTTGTTCAAGGTGCTTTTTCTAACTTTTTGAGTTTAATTTTTATTATTGTAATTTGTGTTTATATGCTGATTGATGGGATTAAGATTTGGTCAGCTTGCTTAAAAATAGTACCAATTCAAATTCGATATCGCTTTTCTTTAACGGTTCAAAAAAGTTTTATTGGTTTTTTTCGCGCTCAGTTTTTATTAGTGCTATTTTTATCAACTTCTGGGTTTATTGCTTTTAAAATTCTCGGAGTTCAATATGCTTTATTTCTCAGTATTATTTTAGGCTTAATTGATGTGATTCCAGGCGTTGGTGGAACATTATGTGTCATTATTGTGAGTTTATTAGTCTTTCTCTCTGAAGGAGTTTGGATGGCGATTAAAGTATTAATTGCCGCAACAATTGTACAGCAAATTCAAGATAACCTGATCTCTCCTAAATTGATGAAAGACAACTTAAATATTAACCCAGTGTTTCTTTTTTTTGCTTTATTTGTCGGCGAAAAAATTGCAGGTATTTTAGGAATATTTCTCTCAATTCCCATCGCTGGAATGCTGATTAGCTGGTTTAGTGAACCGAAAGATCAAGACATTCTCTTGGAAGAACATCAGTAACTTTTTATTCACTGGTTTCTTTTTGAGGACGGGAAAATAATGCTCGAAACCAACTCGCTTTACTGAGACTATTTCCCCAAATCACAATTCCTGTAATCAACATAAATAGCAACCCCAACCCATTTAAAAGAACATAAATCGGTTCGAGTTGCTTTCCGAGATATTCTCCCTCGTGAATCACCATTAAAAAGTGAACTTGATCTCTCGACAAACCGAACCAACTTTTTCCTAAACGATAAGCTACACCTGTCGTTGCAGTAATCAAAAACGGCAGAATAATAATCGGTGCGAGTTGGCGATGAAATTGACGAAGGCTACGGAGATTCATAGGATATCTGTTAACAAAATACTCTCATTCTGAGTTTATCGAATATCTGAGACTTTGTTAACGGTAATCGGTTTATTCAACTCTACAGAATCATTATAGGGTTGAGAAGGGGTTTGAGGTTGAAGGACTGGAGGTTGGGGTTCGGGTTGATAGGGTTGGCTATTGTAATCTTGATCACTATCATAATTATCGTACCCATCATTATAATTCCCATAGTCGTTGTAACCACTAGAACGAGGAGGTTCAGGTTCGCTTGGAGGTGGGTTTAGCCATTCTTCCCAAGTTTGAATTTGAGGTTGAGCAGCATTGTAGGCATTGGTACCGTAAGGAATTTTCTTCAACGTGGCGATCGCCGCAGGTAAATCATAAACCGACTCATCCAAACCAATTTCTAATATTTCCTGACTCCATTGACCAATTAAATTATCCGCCCGTCCTCGCCAAGAACTCGAAGGAGACACTTGAGAGGCTAATTGAATTGCTTTTACATAGCTTTCGACAGTACCACTGGCGGCGATATTTTCTGCATTTTGAACATTTTTAGTATCTTGAAGTTCAGCTTTCCATTCATCAACCTTCATTTTGGCTTCAGGATAAAGCACAATTCCGGGTTTAATTTGTTCAGCAACAGAAATCGCTCGGGCTAAATCTCCATCGGAAGCAATTTGAACGGCTCGATCTAAAATAGGTTGATATTCTAAACGTTGGCTTCGTTCTGTCCACTCAGAAATCCGATCTTGAGCTTCATCATAAAGCGCCCGTCCTTGGCCAATTTGTTTGGCTTGAGATATGGCTTCTTTGAGAGATTTTACATCTCCAAAACTGGCGAGTTGATCAGCATTTTCTAATAAAGGACGATCTTCAATTTCTTCAATTTTCTGAGTCCACCGAACCATCTGAACCTGTGCATCTTCGCCCCGAGGATTAGAGGTCGGAATACTTCTGAGTTCAGCAACCGCAGCTTTTAAGTCTTTGACGGCGCCTGAACGGGCTAATTTCCGAGCTTTTTCTAAAGTCGCAACATCAATAATTGCTTGTTGCCAGTTGCGAATATATTGTTGAGCTTTATTATGAAAAGGACGACCTCGGCTGATTTGTCGAGCTTGAGCGATCGCATCTTTCAAGCCTTCAGCCGTATCCAAAGACGCGGGAATATGAGCGCGAGACAAGACGATAAAATCTTCGATCTCTCGATCCAATTTTGCTCGTTTAGGGATTTGCTGCGCCATACTAATCGAACGTTGCCAATCTCCTGATTTTAAATTATCTTCTGCGAGTTTCAGAGCGATTTTGCTGTATTCTGTAATATCTTTGGTGGCGCGATCATACAGATAGCTTTCTGAGCCAATGACTTCCACTTCTTTGATCGCTGTCAGGATATTATCAAACCCTCCTTCTTCTGCCGTTCGACGGGCGGCTGCCAATTTTTTGCTTTCTTCTCGAACAATTTGCACAAAATCGGTGAGTTCTTGATATTTTGTCGTTTCCCAATATTGATTTCCGATATTCAGTAAACGACTGGCTTCCCGAAAAGCTAAATTCGTCTGTTCTTGGCGCAAATGATCTTCAGCTTTGCGATAAATTTCTTCAGCGTCTTTCCAGGTCAAATTCCATTCTTTAATCCGTTCTTCTACTTTCGCTAATGCGGGAGTATCTTTAGGAACTTGGCGAGCGCTGTTGATCGCTTTTTTGAGTTCACCTGCTTGATACAAGTTTTCACTCACGTCTAAAATATCCATCGACCATTGTTCAATCCGACGGTTAATTTCTGGACGCAAGGGGTGAGTTTTCGACAAACTATCGATCAATTCAATCGCTACCAACAAATCCGCCACCGTTTCTTTTTTGGCGGCGGTTTCTGCACAGTAAAGACGCAAGGAAGCCGAAGCAATTGGCCAGAAGATTTTCGGACAATTGGGTAACGACGGCGATCGCAATAGCATTGAACTGGCAAAATATCCGACTCCTCCTGGCGTGACAATCATCAACACCAACCACAAAGGCGTTAGCTTGAGTAACAACTTTCCCTTAGACGGTTTGGGTGTCGGGGGTGGCGGTGTCGGAATGGGTTCAGCCGGAGGAATCGTCAAAGTTGGCGGAATCACTTTTTGCGGAATCACTTTTTGCGGTTCGGGGTCTGGTTCGGGGTCTGGTTTTGGCGTTTGAGTTGATTTTTCCTCAACCCCCGACTCCAACAACGCCCGCAACTCCTTAAGTCGTTCAGCGCGACTTTTCCGCAGCGACGAGTGTTGTGCGGATAATTGAGGATCTTTTTCTGGTTGCGCGGATAATCGTTCTATCCAACGGCTTTGTTTGTTGTGCTTTTCACTCATAGGTACGCTAACCCAAAACAGCTCTCACCACACACACGCCTGACTCCCGACCCAACAGTAGAAGTCGGGGCGATCATCTACCGTAAGATGAAGGGGGAGAGAGGTTCAAGCTCAGAGTATAGCGGCCATTGGTAGACAACCGCTCTAACTCGATAATTCCGATGCTCTCTGACTCCCCCATCCTGGTTTGGCATGACCAGGGTTTTAAGTTTAATCTCGATCCGATCACAATATGCAACTTTATCAAGCTGCCATCAAAATAGGATCGATCTTTTCCGAATCTTAGGTGAATCGGTTCGCGATCGCAACTCCTCAATCAATTGAGAGAGATGATCACAATTGGCTTGATAGACTTCCCCGCAAAATTCACACGTAGCCTTGGCGCCGTTGTCTTTTTCGATCATGTCTTGCAGTTCCGCCTCTCCAAAGATTTTTAAAGCCCCCAAGAGCCGTTCAAAGGAACAGCTACAATCAAAACGGACAATTTGCGCGGTCGGTAGAATCTTTAAGCCCATGTCTCCTAACAAATGTTGGAAAATGTCGGGTAGAGTATGACGCTGACGTAGTAAGGGAGTAAACCCTGATAATTTTTCTACACGAGATTCTAGGGTCTTTACTAATTCTTCATCGGTTGCGGCTTTGGGCAGGACTTGTAGTAATATTCCTCCTGCGGCTTGGACGCCATCACTATCGACAAACACCCCCAAGACTAAAGCAGAAGGGGTTTGATCGGAGTTGAGAATATAGTAAGTTAAATCGTCGCCGATTTCACCGGAAATTAATTCCACGGTACTCGAATAAGGGTAGCCATAGCCTTCATCGCGCACCACATGAACAAACCCATTGTGACCAACAGCGTCCCCAACATCAAGTTTTCCTTTTGCCTTGAATCGAGGTTCGACATCAGGATTTTCGACATACCCTCGGACAGTACCATCTAACCCGGCATCAACGAAGATTCGACCGAGGGGGCCGTCTCCTTTGATTTGAATGTTGACTCTCGATTCCGGTTGCTTCATACTCGAAGCGAATAATAATCCTGCTGCCATTGTGCGACCTAGCGCGGCTGTCGCAACAGGGGAAAGTTGGTGGCGTTGTCTGGCCTCTTCGGTTAAGCGGGTAGTAATGACTCCCACCGCACGAATTCCATCGGACGCCGCCGTAGCGCGAATCAGTTGATCAGCCATGCTTACATTTCTTTACACTGCCTATTCTTCACTATTGTAGTTTTTTCTGAGGTCTTGGCTGAGGTCGAGTGCGATTGGCTCCGCCTGTGACGCAGCGCGCGTCAATCGCTTACCGAACAGCGATGATGAAAGCCCCTGTCGTTCACGCAGGGGATGAAACCGAGCAAGCGAGAGTGCGAGTCGGCTACTTTTAAGTAGCCAGTCCATAGTATAATGCACCCAACAAGGAGGTGAGCCGAATGTACGGATGCCAGCAAGTGCTTCTCAAACCAGATAAAGAACTATCCGCTATTTTAGAGTTTCTTTGCCGACAAGCACATAGTTTGACCAACATGGGCATCTACTATGCACGTCAACTCTACCTTAAAGCTAAACGCTACGTTGGAAAATACGACTTAGAAAAGCTGTACAAGAATAATCTCCACTACAAAGTTTTCCATTCCCAAGCAGCACAACAAATACTACGATCTGTATATGAGTCTTTTGTTTCCTACAAGAAGTTAGTCAAAGCCTATCGAGAAGGTGGGTTAGAAAATAAGCCGAGACTCCCTAAATACCGCAAGTTTGGAGGTCTGGCGTTAGTATCATATCCTGGTCAAGCTTTAAAATTAAGAGATGGGCAGATCCGAATACCGTTAGGCAAGCAAGTTAAGTGTTGGTTTGGACTAGATAGTTTCTATCTACCTATGCCAAGCAACATGAATTTAGCTAATGTTAAAGAACTTAGAATATTGCCAAGAAATAAATGTTTTTATGCGGAATTTGTCTACAAAAAAGAAATACAGGCTTCAGAAGTAGACAAACAAAATGTACTAGGTATCGACCCCGGATTAAATAATTGGCTAACTTGCGTTTCTAATGTTGGGATTAGTTTCATCATCGACGGCAAACATATTAAGTCAATGAATCGCTGGTATAACAAGCAAGTTTCGACAATTAAAGAAGGAAAGTCGCCAGGTTTTTGGAATAATAAACTAGCATTTATCACCGAAAAACGCAACAGACAAGTAAGAGACGGAATTAATAAAGCTGCTCGTCTTGTTATTAATTACTGCCTGAAAAATCAAATCGGTACAATAGTTTTTGGCTGGAACAAAGGTCACAAAAAAGAGATAGAAATCGGCCAGAAAAATAACTCTGAATTTGTTCCGATACCTACAGCGAGATTAAAAGACAGAATCGAACAACTTTGTTTAGAGTGCGGAATTCAGTTTATTGAAACTGAAGAAAGTTATACTAGCAAAGCTTCGTTTTTAGATGGCGACTATCTGCCTAAATACGGTGAGAAACCCGAAGATTGGAAACCGTCAGGAAAAAGAACGAAGCGTGGCTTGTACCGAGTATGTAGCAAGTGGTGGTATATCAACGCAGACTGCAATGGTGCTGCAAATATACTCAGAAAAGTAAGCAGAATGCTAGGGCTTGACCTTAGCCGACTGTCTAGGGGCGTTTTGACTCGTCCCCACAGGATAAAACTGTGGTCAGCTAATAAGATAAAAACGTGGAAGGACTCGGCTTCAGCCAGTCCTGAAACAACCTTATTAGAATCCCCTAGCGAAGCGTTGCTTTAGCAAGGGGAGAAGTCAACATATAAGGCAGTGATTTAGTGTTTTCAGTAAAAAGCTATCAATCCCATTTGAACTCCTGTACGGGTAATTCCTCAATTATCCTGACCAACGGTCCGTGCCGTCTCCGTCGTTTTACGGTGAACCAGTGCGGTAAGCGCGGTTACGCCTGCGTGGAGCAACTGGTGAACCCGAAGGGCGGAGTAATCTGTGACTACACTCCTGAACTTCTGACTAACAACTTTAAAAGACTATGCTGGGTACTTTTCAACAAAGCAATCTTCGTATTGAAGTCGAAGCGTCAGAAGTGGCGATTCGCGAGAGTTTATTGCGTCCAAGTCAGCTTCAAAAATGGTTATGGCCTCAACAGTTTTCACCCGGACTTCCGGAACAGTTTCAAACGGGGATGAGGTTTACCAGTTCTATCGGGCCTGTTACCATTCAGCATTATGTGGATGTGGCAGAGTCGAACTGTCTTCGTTTTCTGTTGAGTCAGGGAATAGATGGTTTTCACGAATGGTATTGGGGTGAGGGTTGGATTCAGTCCCGACTTGAAGGAATTTCTGTGATTCCGTTGAATTTAGGTCAAACGATTAATTTAGTGCGATTAAAAGATTTTTTGAGTCATCAAAAAAAGGTTGTGACTAATTCGCCTGCATCTTGAATACTGAGTTGGGCGGGTTTATTTAGCGGGTTTATTGAGGTGATCTGTTCGTCTCAAAATTTGTTAGACAGCCCGCCCCGACAGTGGGGTTGTTATTTTGTGTTATTATTTCTATAAATTTGATTTTTATAATCACTTTCTATGTTAACAATTGAATCCTCTCAAGCCCCTTTATTGGGATTATCTTTAGACGAATTAACCACTTGGGTTCAAGAACGAGGACAACCCTCCTATCGCGGTAAACAACTCTATCAATGGATTTATCAGAAGGGAAGTAAATCTCTAGGCGAAATTACAGTTTTTCCGAAACAATGGCGAGAAACTGTGGCTAATGTTTCTATTGGTCGTTCTACAATTCATTATCGGTCAGTTGCACCGGATAAAACGGTTAAATATCTGTTAAAGTTAGCGGATAATAATATCATTGAAACCGTTGGAATTCCCACCGAAAAGCGCCTCACCGTTTGCGTTTCCTCTCAAGTGGGTTGTCCGATGGCCTGTGATTTTTGTGCGACGGGAAAAGGGGGATTTGTTCGCAATTTAGAAACCCATGAAATTATCGATCAAGTGTTAACGGTTCAAGAAGATTTTGGGCGACGAGTTAGCCATATTGTATTTATGGGAATGGGAGAACCCCTGCTGAATACAAAAAATGTCGTTGCTGCGATTAAATCTCTTAATCAAGATGTAGGTATCGGACAGCGAATGATCACGGTTTCAACTGTAGGAATTCCCCAACAAATTCGTGATTTTGCGGGCTATCAACTTCAAGTTACTCTGGCAGTCAGTTTACACGCTTCTAACCAAAAGCTACGAGAAAAGTTAATTCCTAGTGCTGACCATTATCCCCTCGAAAAACTGATTGCAGATTGTCGAGAATATGTCAATAAAACCGGAAGACGAGTCAGTTTTGAATATATTCTTCTGGCGGGTTTTAATGATAAACCGGAACACGCGATTGAACTAGCAACTCATCTACGCGGCTTTCAAAGCCATGTGAACTTAATTCCTTATAATCCTATTTCTGAAGTGGATTATCAGCGTCCGACTTCACCACAAATTAATACCTTTATGAAAGCGTTAAAAGAGCGACATATTGCGGTAAGTGTGCGGTATTCTCGCGGTTTAGAAGCGGATGCAGCTTGTGGACAGTTACGGGCTTCTCAAGTCAATGCTTCTCAAAATTAGCAAACACTTTGACTCTTTTCTAAGGATATTTTTCTCTTGTTGAAAACCTTAGTATTGAGATGAAGTTAAAGGAGAGTTAACCCCTCCTTATTTTAGCTTCTAAAGGCTACTTCACATCAAAAACAACAGATTTAACAGACTGTAAATTACTGGCATAAAGACCGGGTGCTTGCGCTTCGATCACATTTCCCGTTTGCGGACAAGTTACCATCAAATAGTCACAGACTCCGCATTCAGTTTGAGTGCGATCGCTGTAGTGCCAACGTTCGGCTAATGCACCACAATTAGGACAGTGAACTGCTTGTTTTGTTACCGTTTGAATGGATTTTTGTGTTGTAGTCGTCATTTTAAACACCGATTGTGTAATTGAGTAAAGGTTTTAAAGTGAGGTTCAATTTATTCCCGAATTTAGACTGTGGGGATGTAAACCGATAGGAATCTCTATCATTCCGACAATTCTAGAGTCATAGAAAAGCAGGATAAATCTTTTTCTACTTATCCATATAGCTTCTCATCTACGACATCCCCTACAAATCCTTCTTTCGGCATATTTCATTGATCCCCTACGATAAATTCTGTATATTTTACTGATTTAATAGAGCATCTTATCACAGTTTTCTCTAAAAAAAAGCAAATATTTTTATGAAGATAGTTTAAAGCTCCTTCTCAAAAATACTTAAAAAAAGTTTAACAAATCACACAAAAAGCGCTACCAAGATTAATTTAATATCATTAGCGGTTTTGTGCCTCAACTGATGCCACTAAAGCGTCAAGTTCTTGCTGCATTTGCGTTTTAACCTGTTGATAACAAACATCAACATAATCGTGATCTAGAGAGGCTTCCCGGCCATAGCGTTCAAAGTGAATGGGCGCACAAACCCGGGTATAAATTTGAGCAGGTAGAGGAAAATTCGGCAACGGCCCGATGCTAATTCCCCAAGGAAGACCCAGATAAATCGGAAAAACTTCAGGGTCAATATCCATTAACCAAGGCATTCCCCAATCATGCAATTGTTTGACAATTTTGTAACAATCTGTTAAAACAATTAAAGTATCGTGAGCGCCCCAAGAAATTACAGGAACAATTGGAACTTCCTCTCGTAAAGCCAGTTTGATAAAGCCTTTACGTCCAGCAAAATAAATTTGATTTCGCATAGAATGGGGACGAAAAACATCTTCGCCCCCCCCTGGATAAACCGCCACTGCTGCATTGCGTTTAAAAGCGGCGATCGCCATTCGTGGATGGGCAACCACAGCACCACATTTGATCGCCTGACTCGCCACTGAAGGGGCGACTTTCCACATATTCGGGTGCATCAACCCATAAAGTAAGCGATCGCTGCCAAACCGCCGAAACCAGTCATACAGACACATATGTGTATCGGGTGAGGCTAAACCGCCATTGTGAGAACCGACGAGCAAAATTTTTCCTTCAGAGGGGATATGATGCCAACCATCGGTTTGAACTCGAAAATAGTAGCGATAAAACCATTCCCAAAAGGGCATTAAAGCGTTAATATAATCGGGATCGCGTTCATCTAAAGACCAACCATCATAGCGAGAACGAGAATCAGACGGACTGGAATAGGCAAAATCTGACACGGGAGTTAAGAAATGTAAACATTAGCCAATCCTAAGATAATCTAGTTGTTCCGCAAATGGCAATCAATAGAGATAAATTAAAGATTGATTTTGATCTGAAATAGTCTCAGAAGCGATCGCAGTTCCAGCAAAAACGGTTTGGGGACAATTGGGAGTTATTGATAAAACCGTAACTGAAATTGCCGATAATTCTGGTTTAAATCTGATTATAGATCGCTGGATGAAAGTTGAGTATAGACGCCTGAATGTAGAGCATTTTCGCTCTCAAGCTAATTGAGGTTCTGGGTGTAAAGAATAGGTATCTCGTCCGCGTTGTTTCGCTTGAGATAAAGCTCTAATTGCAGCACTCATTAAGGCTTCTGCGGGACAAGATTCTGAACTGGGAACAATACTAGAAACCCCTAAACTTAAGGTAATAAATTCACTAACATTGGATTGACTATGAGGAATTTGGAGTTGTTGAATGAAAGAACAAATTGTTTCAGCGACTTGTGAAGCTTCTGAGGAATTTGTATAGGGAAGAACGACTGCAAATTCTTCACCCCCATATCGAGCAACAAGATCCGCCGGGCTACGAGTGGTTTGTAAAAGGGCTTGAGCAATGACTTTTAAACAGTCATTTCCAGCTTCGTAACCGTAAGTATCATTGTAGTGTTTAAAGTAGTCAACATCGCATAAGATAAAGGATAAAGGAGCTTGTTCACGTCCGAGTTTTCCCCATTGTTGACCTAGATATTCTTCAAAGCGCCGACGGTTGGCAATTTGGGTTAAATCATCAATCGTTGTAATCCGTTCTAACTCCTCAGTTGCGCGTTGAACAACAGCTTTAGCTTGTTTGCGATCGGTGATATCATTGGGAATAGTGAGTAGATAATCTTGTCCGTCATATTCCAAGATTTCTGCTGATAAGAGTATGGTTCTAATTGTTCCTAATTTAGTTCTATAATTAAATTCTTGATTGCGAATTGTTCCTTCTGATTGTAATTGTTGAACCACTCGTTGTCGATCATCTGGGTTCACCCAAAAGTCTAAGTCATCGGCTGTTTTTCCCATGATTTCATCAAAACTATAACCCGTTAAACGACAAAAGCTTTCATTCACTTCGATATAGCGTCCTTCTGCGAGGGTGCTGATCGTCAGAGGATGTGGACTACAGCGAAAGGCTTTAGAAAACTTTTCTTCAGAGAGTCTAAAAGCGGATTCTGCGAGTTTTCGATAGCGAATTTCTTCTTGTAAAAGCTGATTTTTTTCTTCAAGTAGGTGATTTTGTTGTTCGAGTTGTTTGGTGAGACTGCGTAATTTTAGGTGAACATTAACTCGGGCGATCGCTTCTTCGTGTTGTAGAGGTTTTGTAATATAGTCAACCGCACCCAAAGTAAACCCTTTAAGTTTATCTACGGGATCAGTTAAAGCTGTCATAAAAATTACGGGAATATCTTTTGTTGCGTCTAAAGCTTTAATGCGGCGACAGGTTTCAAACCCATCAACTCCAGGCATCATCACATCTAACAAAATTAAATCGGGCTTAATTTTTTCGAGTTTGTGGAGACAGCTTTCACCATCTTTTGCAATTAAAACTTTAAATCCAAAATCTTTTAGAAAATCAGATAATACTTTAATATTTGTGGGATTGTCATCAACAATCAAAATGAGTTCTTGTTGCCTGTTTTCCATGATAACTAACTCCTCTAAAGTAACTTTATTTGATCAGATTGATAATACCTTCTTCATCAAATTCTTGTGCCATTTCCAAAAGTTTAACAGCAAAGCCAACATAACTTTGATCTAGAGATTTAAGTCTTTCAGCTTCTTGCTCAATTGTTTCAAAATCACCAATTTCTAAGGCTTCTTTTACAGTGATCAACTCTGAACGATAAGGAAGTAAGACATCTACATTTTTATCATATTTTGCAGAATAACTCATGCCTATTGGGATTTCATTATCTTCATAGATCCAAGAGATTTTCAGTAAACTTTGTAAAGTTTCTAACAAATCTTCAAGCTGTAACGGTTTAGGTAAAAAAGCATCACAACCTGACTCTTGGCTTTTTTGACGATCCAAACTAAAAACACTTGCAGAAGTCGCAATAATGTTAGTGTGTTTGAATTCGGGAATTTGGCGGAGTTTTCGAGTCATTTCAAATCCATCCATTTGCGGCATGACTAAATCTGTAATAATAATATCAGGTTGACAGATAATTGCTTTTTCAACACCTTCCTCACCGTGAGTTGCTTCCACCAGTTGAAAACCAAGTGGTTCTAACATATTAATCAGAATTGAGCGATTATCCCAGCGATCATCAACCACTAATATTGTGTATTTTTTACCTTTATACCCTCTAATAATTGCAGGCATGAGCAAACTTGCATCCACCCATTCTGAAGATTCATGTAGATCTAAATCAACCCAAAATTTACTCCCTTTTCCGACAACACTTTCCACATTTAATGTACTATCCATCATCGAGACAATTTTTTGGGTAATTGCTAATCCTAATCCCGTGCCTTCAGCTTTACGAAAGCGATCGCCGACTTGTTCAAACGGAATAAAAATCTTCTCTATTTGTTCAGAAGGAATACCAATTCCCGTATCTTGAACTAAAAATCTAATTTTGTGAGTTGCACATTGAGGTGGCGTAAAACATTGATCTGGATGTCCGACATCACAAACCGTTGCCATGCCATTTTCGATCAGTTCAGCCGAAAAAATCACACCCCCTGTATCGGTAAACTTAATGGCATTACTAATCAAATTAATTAACACCTGACGGACTCGTTTTTCATCCGCATGAAGACTTTTAGGGAGATGTTGACTGGTTTGATAAGTAAAAGAAATATTCTTCTGTTCAGCCCGAACTCGACAAATTTCTGAGACACCGCAAAGAAAGGTTAAAAAATCAAAATCTGTCGGATGAAGTTCAAGTTTTTGAGCTTCAATTTTAGAGAGATCGAGGATATCATTAATTAACGTCAACAAATGAGAACCACATTGTTTAATCACTCCTAAGCCTTTTCGTTGTTGTGGGGTAATGTTTTTATCCCGTTGTAAAATTTGAGCATATCCTAAGATTCCATTTAAAGGTGTTCTTAATTCATGGCTCATATTGGCTAAAAATTCACTTTTTGCCCGACTCGCACTATCAGCTGCCGCTTTAGCCCGTTTGAGTTCTTCTTCAGCTCGTTTACGTTTGGTAATATCCCGAACAAATGCAGTATAAATTCGTTTATTTCCGAGTTCTAACTTAGAAATTGAAGCTTCAATCGGAAATTCTTCACCATCGCGTCGCCGTCCAAATACCGTATTTCGTTCGCTCATTTTGCGAGCCGATAATGGGGCTTGAGTGAAATCTTTGATATGTTGATGATGAGCGTCAACATATCGTAATGGGAGTAAAATATCCAGGGCTTGCCCGAGAACTTCGGCTTGAGAATAGCCAAAAATCTTTTCTGCACCTTGATTAAATAAAGTGATATGTTGAGTTTCATCAATGGAAATAATCGCTTCATCTGCATTATCTAAAATTCCGGCAAATCGGGCTTCTGAGTCTCGTAAAGCCCGTTCAGCTTCATTTTTAGCTTGAGCAATCGCAATTAACGCTCCGACTCGTCGCACTAAGTTAATATCCTCTTGATTCCAAACTCTGGGCGATCGCACATTATCAAGACCAATAAATCCCACATTTTGATTAACATCTGCCCCGGTTAATTGCATGGGAAGAATTAATAAAGATTGAGTCGTCAGACGCTTGAGTTCAGCTTTTTCGGCTTCGGCTTCATCAGGCAACTGAGCGATACTAGAGACTTGAAAAGGTTTCCCTTTCAGAATCGTTTGCACAAACCAAGGAAAAACTTCAATCGGAACGCCTTGATAATCTTGAATGAAAGACGGAACATTGGGGGCGCACCATTCATGAGTTTGGGTGAGCTTCGTATGATTATCGGTATAGCGAAAAACATAAACCCGATCACAACCTATAAATTCACCTGTGGCTTGCAAGGTGAGATGAATTGCTGTATCAGTATCTTGGTTGAGAAACTGTTCGGAAATCCGACTGAGCAGGTTATCTTTTTGGGCGCGATATTCGAGTGCTTCTTCGGCTCGTTTGCGATCGCTAATATCGGCATGAGATCCGGCAAATCGAACGGCTTCTTCATTTTCATCAAATAAGGCTTGTCCACGAGATAAAATCCATTTATAGTCACCATTTTTACAGCGCATTCTAAACTCAAATGTAAAGTAAGTAGTTTTGCGCTTAATATGGTCTTCAATTGCAGCTAAAGTTGGAGGTAAATCTTCAGGATGAACTCGATCTGACCATTCATCCAGGGTGTTTCCGATTTCATGATCTTCATACCCTAACATTTCTTTCCAACGAGTTGAATAGAAGCTTTCATTGGTTTGAACATTCCAGTCCCAAATCCCATCATTGCTTCCTCGTAGGGCGAGTTGCCAGCGTTCTTCACTTTTTCTCAGTTGTTCTTCTTCACGTTTAAGCAGGCGATTTTTTTCTTCGAGTTCCCAAGTTCGTTCAGCGACTTTTTGTTCAAGAGAGACATTGAGTTGTTCTAATTCTTGATTAATTTTATGGAGGGCGGCGTTTTGTTCCGAGAGTTGTTTGTCTCGTTGATAGCTTCGTAAAGCGGCTGTTACCGTTAAACAAAGATCAGTTTCACTCCAAGGTTTAGCAATATAGCGATACAGACTCGCAGAATTGACAGCCTTGCCAATTGCGACGGTACTTGCTTGTCCGGTGAGCAGGATTTTTAAGGTTTTACTAGAGCATTCGTGAATCTGCTTGAGAAGTTCGTCCCCTGTCATTTTGGGCATGATTAGATCAGAAATAACCAGGGGAATTTCAACCTGATCGAGTTGTAGTTCTTCGATAATTTCTAATGCTTCTTCTCCGCTTTCTGCCAGTTCAATGTTGTATTTTTCTCCCAAATAGGGTAAGAGCTGATCTCGGAGACTAATCAGCACAACTCGTTCATCATCTACACAAATAATAGTAGGTTTTCCCATCACTTTCCCCTCGAGAGTTGAGGTCTTTCTAATCTTTTCGCCGGGATATTTAGAAACTTTTATAGAGATTTTTAACTTTGATTTTATTTTTCAGGTCTAGATTTACAAAAGATCAGTTAAAGTGCATATTATAGTTCATGATGTGGACGGATTGAAATTAATCAAGGAAATCTTAATCCTGATCATAATTTTTACAGAGTATAGAATTAATTCCTGACTAAATTTACCCCCTCGGATGAGCGAGTCAACGGATGAATGATGCGATTAACCCGAGCGCAAATGGCCGATTTAAAGACAGACTATTTTCCCACCTTGATCAGAGGATAAGCTAAAATTTCCACCTGATCAGTTCAATCTGAACAAATTTCCATCTAAGATTTAGCAGTATTGTCAATAGGTATCCATACTGTAAAACTTGTCCGTCCCGGTTGACTCTCCACTTCAATATGTCCCTGGTGTTGCTCGACAATCTGGCGAGAAATATCTAATCCTAAACCTGTTCCAACTCCTACTGCTTTGGTGGTGAAGAATGGGTCAAAAATTTGGTCTTGAATCTCGATGGGTATCCCACAACCAGAATCGGTAATTTGCACCCGGATAAAATTCTGATGGCGAGTTCCAGTAATCTCTAGTTTCCCTTGACTTCCCATCGCCTGAATTGCATTCTGAATGAGATTAGCCCAAACTTGATTGAGTTGTTCAGGATAACACCGAATTCCGGGTAGATTTCCATAGTTGGTACTGACTTGAATACCTTGTTTAAACTGATGTTGATAAAGGACTAAAACAGTATCAATCTCCTCAGAAATTTGGGCGGTAATCATGCAACTACAGCGATCTGAATGCACATACTGTTTCAGTGCCGTAACAATCGTTGAAGCTTTATCAACGGCTAATTTAATATTTTCACTATTTCTATATTGCAACACCAGATAATAAGCGGTTTCTAAAATCATCATCGAGTTAGACGCTTGTAAAAGGCGTAATAGAGGAGGTTCTACATCTGTGATTCCCATTTCGACTAACATTGAAGCGAGAGTTTCAGCTTGTTCGATCTTGTGATTAGTTAACTCTTTTTCTAATGTTCGTTTTAACTGACGTTCTTCTCGAAAAGAGAGGGGGAGATTACTGGGGCGAGTTGCGGCGAGTAGAGTCAGAAAATCTTCTTGCTGAGTTGTCGAAAGTTCTTTGAGGAGAAGTGGCAGTTTTTCTAACGTATGTTCTAGGGCGTTAGATAGGTTTTGAACAGAAGCATAAATTGCCCCTAAAGGAGTATTAATTTCGTGAGCAATGCCAGTAATTAGCTGTCCAAGAGCGACCATTTTCTCGGATTGTACAAGTTTTTTTTGTGTTTGTTTTAATTCGCCAGTTACCCGTTCTCGTGCTTGAGTCTGTTCAGCTACTTTTTGATGAAGATTATTGTAGCGGTAAGCATTGTTTAATGCAATTGCTATTTGAGGAGACAAGCGGTTGAGGAGTTCTTTAAAAACAGGTGTAAAAGCGTTTGTAATAAAATAGTTTTCTAAATACAAAACCCCAATGAGTTTATCCTGACATCGGAGGGGAAAACAGAATAAAGATTGGGGCTTAACCAGACAACTTGGACTCAGATCAACCTCTTGAGAAATATCATTCAACACCAGAGGAGTTTGAAGGTGAAGGACACGACTGACAATCGGCATCAAGAGCGAACTTTCGGCTGTTTCTAACGGTAGGGATTTTAAGATTTGTACAGAATGAGACTCAAGACTTCCAGAAGCTTCGATGACCCAATCACCGGATTTTTCTAAAATCAACCACGCCTTACTGACCACTTCGGTTTCGAGGATAAGATTGATCAGGGTCAGCAGAAGGTTGTCAAGTTCGAGTTCTTGAGAGAGGCTTTGATAAGCAGCGAGTAGCCAATCGAGATCAAGCGTTGTCGAAAAGTTGGGGCCAAAAGTTTTCTGTTGTCGAAAGAAAGGTTCACTCAGAGTCTGTCCATCGGGAAGTTGACAAGATAGAAAGGACGCTGCACCTGATGATTGAAAATTATTGTGATCGCGAAGCCTGGGCTTGCTGGTATTGCGATTCGGTCGCCTGATATATTCCATTAGTCCCTCTGAAAAATCAACCCGAGTCCCTGATGGGTAAGTTTCCCGTGACAACACTATACATGGTGCTGAAAGTCAACCTTTATTTTAGCGATGTGTTCTAGCGGATGCGCGATTTTGGGTTTTTTTCAAACTCTCCTCAAGTCGGATACATTTGGAGTCATTCTCCTATATGATTGATTTGAGATCTTTTTCTCTGGATAGATTTTGAATCAGAATCAACGTTTGCATTTTTAGGAACTCGGCCAATCATCAGCAGTTTGCGGCTCGGCTTGTTTGATCCTGAATTTGATCTTGCCGTTTGTGACTCTAACTGCTAGGCTAGCTGACTAAGACGGTGATCTGAATTTTATCTTTTTAAACTTGGGCATCCTGATTTTAGAAAGGATTGACTGAAGCTGATCAACACCGATCGCGCTCTTGCAATCTCAATATTTTTTTCAAAAAAACACGATTTACAACAAAAACACTGAATATTATGCTTTCTGTACAATACAAATCAAATAAAAACCGTTTTGCTGCCGTTTCTCAAGCTTCTCGTTCATTTTTAAAAACTGTATTATTGGGAACTCAGGTCATTGGCGCATCGTTATTGTTCCTGGGGGCTAATCTCCCGGCGGCAGAGAGCCAAACTCCTTCCTATTCTGTGGGTTACACGATGTCTTCCCCTTCTCCTTCTGAAAACGTCCCGGCTTCGATCTCTGAAATGGCCCAAAAGGTAACAGTAAGAATTTTTGCTAACCGAAGTGTGGGATCGGGCGTGATTATCAATCGTTCTGGACAAGGATACACAGTTGTCACAAATGCTCATGTTGTTGAAAATAACTCCGGCAATTTTATGATTTTGACCACAGATGGCCAAATGCACGGAGGCCGCCTGGTTTCCTCATCTCGAAATCTTGATGTTGCGGTACTACAGTTTAATAGTAGTGGCTCCTATCAAGTGGCAAAGCGGGGAGATAGCAGTCGGGTTGCAGTCGGAGAAACAGTCGTTGCTGCGGGATTTCCGAATTGGTTGAATAGTCCAGGACGGATGCAAGACACTCGGGAGTGGGGAAATCGGCCGTTTCAACTCACTCAAGGTCAAGTGGGAATGGTACCGAACCGAAGCTTAGTTGAAGGGTATCAACTGGGTTATACCAACGACATTCGTAGTGGAATGAGTGGTGGCCCGGTATTTAACCAACGCGGTGAACTGATTGGGATTAACGGTCGTTCTAAGTTTGCCCTCTCCGCAGATAAGGTCTATCGTTATAGTGATGGCTCTAGCCCTTCTCCAGAACAAGTTCAACAAATGAAAACACTGAGTTGGGCAATTCCGGTTTCTTATCTGTCGTTACAAGGACTGTCTTAATTGCTTTATCAACGATTTTTAACCCGCCTGTGGTTGTGGTGAGTTGGTCGATGATTCGTCAATCAACCGATATCTCTCAATTGTTGTCACTCTACTTCTTGTACCTGCTTACCTGAGAAATTCTCATTTCCAAGATTACTGGTTTTGAATTTTGGAGACAGAAATCTCTGAACCTGTAGTGGGGTCTGTCACTTCGTAGCGATAGATAGTGACTCCACCTTGTCTAATCCGATTGATTTCTTCGGTATGATCTTCACTGTGGTATCGAGCCGAAGGTGTTCTCGGAGTTTCAGAGATCACGCCGATCATTCCAATCGTGACTAAAGCAAGAGCAGCAGAAACTTTGAAGGGGTTATTCAGGCTTTGGTTGTTGGGTTTGATGGATCTGCCAAACATGATAGATTCTCCTGTTGATCGGGTTGAGATAGTTGAATTGAGATAATTGCAGGGTGAATAGCACTGAGGTGATGGACTTTTTCTAGATGTCAGAAAGCTTCATTGTCCAACTTGATTGGAGATTTTCATCTCAGAAGTCTTACACTCTGTTAAAGATTCAAAGTCTGATTCGAGGTTCGCTGCCAGTTGACGGTTTTGTGACTTAGCATGAGCCTGAAGACTGAGAGCGGTAATCATGGCGATCGCCATAATGCAGGCTTCTGTGATGGTTAGGTTTGAGCTTTCAATCCTCTGTGGAATAGATGCTTTCTTGACCGAGTTCATAGAAACTAGAAGTAACGTTTGAGTTTGTTATTCTCCCAGTCAACTTCTACTTCCCATCTCTGATGATTTTTATCCATCTGTGAGTTAATATTTTCACTCACTTGATTGAGATTGTTGCGCGATAGCCCAGGTTGAGACTGAACTTCTAATTGATCTAAACTGACGCTCAACTGATTATTGTTGAGATCTTGATCAATAACTTGATTGTTAGTCTCGTGAACCTCTTGCACTCTAGAATAAGAAGTTGTTGTCACTGCGGAGATTTCTTCTTGAGCGGCGGAGGGATTGGCAAAGCTAGACAATAGAAGCAGTGCGGTAGTGAGTTGTATTGCTTTCATGGTTAGCCCTCGTGAAGTTCTAAAGGTTGACGATTCTTCAATCAAGGCGATCAATGAGTTGAGCAGCGTTTAGCTTTGGAGAAAGACAGGAGTTGCAGAATAACGTCTGTATCTATTGAGAGGTTTTTGACAACTCCTGAAATTCTGGGGTAAGCTCAATTAGTTGTAAAGCGGCTCACCACTCGCAGTTGCATCTCCAAAGTCTTGGAGGTGTTCAACGAACACATCGCCTTGATCCCGATTTCCTGGAGATAAAGTGAACACTACATTTTGGAAGTTAGCGTCACCGGGTTCTTCTGAGGCGAAGATTACGCCTTCGTAGTTAACGACTCCGGCTTGGTACATTTCTTCTAAACTGGTCACGCCTAAAGAGTCAGCCAAGTTTGTTAAACGAGTGCTAACTGCCGCAGCGCGACGGTCAGGAGTGTAAGATCCTTGAGGATCACTAGAAGAAAGAGTAACTTGCCAAATTACTAAAGGTTCAGATGCAACCTGGACGACTTCCCGTTTCAGTAAAGAATTTCCACCGAGAAGACCAGGATAACGAGTGTCGTAGGTTTCCCGTACAATCATGGGAACCGTACCATATTGATTGTTTTCGGCGTCGATTTCAACAGTTTGAAAGACAACCCGTTCTTGAGTAAAAGTATCCGGTTGAGCTTTGGCTTGGGAAATACCAACGACTAAACCAGCAGTGACGATAGCAGTGGTGACGAATGCTTTGATTGTGCTTTTCATGAGTTAGACCCTCCAGGTGCTTTAAAGAGAGGTTGTTTTGTTCGGTATGTTCTAAGATTAAAACAATCCTATAGCCCTGTCAGTAAGAACAAAGTAATGTGTTCTAGAAGTTTTTTGGGTGGGTGTGTTAGCTGAAAGTTAGCCAAAAGTGATCGAAAAGTAAGTGAGATTTGAGAGTGTTGTATTTCTTCTTACAATCTCAAGGCTACTTCTTTCTCTCTTTAGGGTTATATAAGTAATTTTACTCCTATTTGTACTTTTTGAATAAAGGCAAAAAATATTATTTAAAATTTGATGAGAGGAATTATCTAGCGTCTCTGTTCAGTCGATTATTAGGATTTTTCTCTCTCTAGAGTAACGAATATGAAAAGGTTATAGATAGATTAGATAATTAGGATACAAACCCAATATAGAGTGATTTTATATCTTTTGAGGAGAGGATTTACACTCTATCGCTCTAAAAAAGAAGTTAAGCTATTTTATCATTGTTTTAATTATTTAATCAAAGAAAAAATAAAAATTATTCATCATTAACGTTTCTCTTTTTATTAGATAAATAGCTCAAAAAAAAGAAAACAATCAGTAAATTTCTGTAATTAAAGTTACAAAATATAAAAATTTAAACATTCTGCTTTTAATCGAGTCAGATGATGATCCAGCATTTGCGTGCCTTGTATCTTATATAGAGTGCTATGAGCTTGGCTGAGGACATATTTTCCAACCCGAACCGAGTCAGGAAGGAGAACTGTTGTTCTCACTGAGTTTAGTTGCACTATATATATAAGGTGTATTCAAGTCAGCGAGTTCTGAGTATCGCTATGCGCGCTCGTCAGACTAAAATTTGATGGGTGAGGTTCGGAGACCGTGATCCGTGAGAGCGAGTACCTGTAAACAGGTGTCAGGAGTCAGGAGAGAGGGAGAGTAAACTACCTACACTTCCGGTAGGGTAAGTGTAGGCTTTCAGTAGCCCTAGAGTTAATGTCGCAAGACAATAGCTCTGAGCCTCTGGGCTGGTTTACAGAACAGCCCCACAGTTCAATCATCTTCGCGCCGTTGTAGTCAGCATCACAATTATTGCCGCAGTTTTCGCACTTAAAAGACTTATTGTTTCGGGTTCCGATGTGCAGACACTTCTGACAGGTTTGAGAAGTATAAGACGGGGGGATAGCTATCACTTTCACCCCTTCTTTAATCCCTTTGTATTCGAGGAAGGCTCTCAATTGATAAAAAGCCCAGGAGTTGGAACGCCTGCGTTCTGTTTTGTTTCTGGGTTTTTGGTTGGTTCTCTCTCGAATTCCCGTCAAATCTTCCACGGCAACAATTGAGTCAGTGGCAATAGCTTCTCGAATGATTGAACTGGAAATGTTGTGGTTTAACCACGATTGATACCTTTTTTCCCCTCCCGATAGCCGTTTCAAAATCTCTCTCGCCCGACGGCGTGTAGATCTTGTGCCTTGAGACGCTTTTTTCTGTAATGATGTCCGAGTCCTGAAATACTTGTCTCGGATGCTGCTGATATCTTTTCCCGACCAAGAATTACCCGTCGAGGTAACGGCAATATCTCGCCTGCCAAAATCCACCCCAATTACATTTTTGGATTTTTTCAGCTTGGGCGCATCGGATTTTAGTTGGATATGGATATAAAAGTTGCCATCTCGATGCTTGCAGACCTGAGCGGAAGTGGATGGGCGTCCTTGAAGTTTTCCGATGTGGTAATTGCTAACCCTCATCGGAACTTTAATCCGTTTTTCTGTCGTGCTGAGGCTGACCAAATACCCTTCTTCAATAATCCGAAAGGTTCGGGCATCGCAGTCAAAACTTGTCGGTTTAAATTCCCTGACTTTTCTCCGTTTCCGTTTGGCAGTTAATCGATTTGCTGCGACCCTCGCGCACGCCCTAACTACATGATTGGCTGTCAATCCAAATTGGGACTTAACATCGCTGTAGCAGATTGCTTGGATGGAGTTTCTGTTGGTCAGATTTGAATTAACGTTGCCGTTGATCCAGTTGCAGGCATCAGCAAACGCCACCGCAGTTTTCTCGATTAATTGAGACTGCTCTGGGGTGGGTTGAAGGCGTACAACTAGCGTGATTGACTTGTTTCACGGCAACTCAAAACTCACATAATGATATATTACCATACCGAAAATCGCTGTGCGGGTTTTCCTCCTCACACCAAATCAAAGATTATGGTGTGGGCTTCCAACCCGCCGGAATGGTGAGTTGTAGTATTCTTTTTTTCAATTTCATATCAGGGCTAGGTTATCAGCAAGCATTAATCGTCATAACAGCCAAATTAATCAAGCTGGGTTGAAAATCCCCTGAGTGCGTGAGACGATCACACAAATCTTCTGTAATTTTAAGGCTAAGTCAATATAGTTTTTTTTCTTTCTCATCCGGTATCATGTGATAGAAAGTCAATTTAACCCGAGAACCTGCTCAAAATCTTACCTCCGGAGATAGTGTTGTCATTCACTCAGGTCAACCGTTTGAGCATACTCTGAGTTGAGAACAAATCAAATCGAAACATCACTCAAGCTAACGAATTAGTAAACGGATATTAGTCACGGATCACATCAATTTTTATTAGAACGAACTCTCTCCCTATTGGCAAAATTGTCAAGAATTATAAGGCTCAATTGGATAAAAACCCTGGCTTTACAAAAGCTTTATCATTTTTTTTTTTTTTTTACAAAAGCTTTACACGCTTCTCTATCTTTATGGTGATTTTTTTCACTATTTTGTTTAAGATGATAGAAGAGAAAAAGAAACAAAAGATCACCATCAAAGGAAGTATGATCAACAACTGTTCAGATCCTAAGCCAACGATATCAGTTATTATTCCTGTCTATAATGGCGGCGAAAAATTTCAGCGATGTCTTCAAAGTTTGGCAAAAACTTCTCTTAATGCAGATGAAGTGATTGTAGTAGCTGATGGAGATACAGATGGTTCTTGGTTGCTCGCTGAGAACTTTGGCGCAAAAGTGATTCGACTCCCCAAAGCAGGAGGCCCTGCTAGAGCGCGTAATTTAGGAGCGGAGGCTGCAAAAGGTGATATTCTGTTCTTTATAGATGCAGATGTAGAAATCTATCCGGATACGATTGAAAAAGTCGTCAATGTGTTTACAAATGAGCCAGATTTATCAGCTCTAATTGGTTCCTACGATGATACACCGGGAGCAGAGAATTTTCTCTCCCAATACCGAAATTTATTTCATCACTATACTCACCAAATCAGTCAAGAAGAAGCATCTACATTTTGGGGAGCTTGTGGTGCCGTTCGTAAAGAGGTTTTCTTGCACGTTGGAGGTTTTGACGAAAAATATCGTCTTCCTTGCATTGAAGATATTGAACTCGGCTATCGACTTAAAAAAGCAGGTTACAGTATTGGCTTGCGGAAAGGTATTCTAGTTAAGCATCTGAAAGAATGGCGACCGATTTCCATGGTAAAAGCAGACTTTTTCTGTCGAGCATTGCCTTGGACTGCTTTGATTCTACGCGATCGCCAGTTAAATAATGACTTAAACCTACAATACTCAAATCGGATGAGTGTTGTCTTAGTTTATGCTAAGATCGGTGCATTACTGGCAACACCTTGGTTATCTCAAACTTCGATCATTGCCTGTATCTTTGCTTTAGCGTTTGTCATTTTGAATGCACCAGTTTACCAATTTTTTCATAACAAACGAGGTTTGTTTTTTACCCTTCGAGCTTTGCCTTGGCACTGGCTGTACTATTTTTATAGTGGGTTAGCGTTTGGGATTGGTTTCGTTCGTCATTGGTTTCAAGTACAACTCACTTATCGCAAAGCATAAAGTCGTGAAATACGACCTTTTTTTAGGATCAACTCAGCAGCTTTTAAAACTTGCCCAAGACAATATCACTCCATTAAAGCTTTCGATCCTTCCGATGTCATGTCTTGAATTTAGTTTGAATGATTATTGTTGAGGGGGGTTAGCCTTGGCCATTGGTAAGGTTTGCTTTGGGTTGATGAGGTAAGCGAATCATCGCAATTTTTTGAAGCCATTTCTCTTAATTTTTTTTGTATGTGTGCGAAATTCTGTACTCAGCATCCTATAAAATTACAGTGTTCTCCTAAGACTCCTGAAAATACCATCTGTTAAATTTTGAACTCTACTGCGCCTAGCAACGTCTAAACTGCTCAGAAGTTCAGGATTTTCGGCAGACACATCTTTCCTATCTCAAGTTCAGCAAAAACTACGTCATCAGAGGTTACAAATGCTACATCACCCCGTTGTCATCATTGGAGCTGGCCCTGCTGGTTTAACTGCGGCTTATGAACTCACAAAGCGAGGAGTGCATCCTCATGTCTTAGAAGCAGCAAGTCAAGTAGGAGGAATTTCTAGAACTGAGATCTATAAAGGATATCGCTTTGATATTGGTGGTCATCGCTTTTTTACTAAAGTAGATGTTGTCAATCAATTGTGGCAAGAAGTTCTGGGAGACGAGTTTATTCAAGTTCCTCGACTGTCTCGCATCTATTACCAGAACAAATTTTATGATTATCCGCTGTCGATTTACAATACACTCTTAAATCTAGGTGTAATTGAAAGCTCGTTAATTTTGATGAGCTATTTAAAAGCAAAAGTCAAAGCCAAGTTACAACCCGATCTAGAAGCGGAAACCTTTGAAGAATGGGTTACAGATAGCTTTGGAAGTCGGCTTTATCGAACATTCTTTAAAACCTACACTGAGAAAGTTTGGGGAATTCCTTGCAACAAAATTGAAGCCGAATGGGCAGCTCAACGGATTAAAGGTTTATCTCTGAAAAAAGCCGTAATCAATGCTTTATTTGGCAGCAATGATACCAAAACTTTAATCAAAAAATTTGACTATCCAATTTATGGCCCGGGAATGATGTGGGAACGTTTCCAACAAAAAGTGGATGAAAAAGGCGGTCAAATTTCCCTTAATACTCGGGTGATGAGTGTTAAGCGAGAAGGTTATCATATTACCGAAATCACAGCTGATCAAGACGGTCAAGAAATGACAATCACAGGCGAGAATTTTATTTCCAGTATGCCTGTCACTGCATTGGTTAATCGACTTGATCCTTTACCTCCTGATGAAGTTCTACACGCTGCAAAATCTCTGTCTTATCGAGACTTTTTGATTGTTGCTTTGATTATTGATGAGGCTAAACTATTTCCAGATAACTGGATTTATATTCATAGTCCAGAAGTTAAAGTGGGTCGAATCCAAAACTTTAAAAACTGGAGTCCGGCGATGGTTCCGGATCAAACAAAAACCTGTTTGGGTTTAGAATATTTCTGTACAGAAGGCGATGAAATTTGGAAGTTGTCAGACACCGAACTTTTAGATTTAGCCACTCGGGAAATCGAAAAGCTAGGTTTAGCAAAAGCTAGTCAAGTAGAGGATGGAACAATTCTCCGTCAACCCAAAGCTTACCCCGTTTATGACCGAGACTATCGCCGTCATTTACAAGTTATTCAAGATTATTTATCCCAGTTTGATAACTTACAAACCATTGGTCGTAACGGAATGCACCGTTATAATAACCAAGACCATTCGATGCTAACTGGACTGTTAGCCGCACAAAATTTACTCGGTGACGATCACGATCTTTGGAATGTTAACACAGAGCGTTCCTATCACGAAGAATTTACTAAAGAAGAATGGAAAGGTCGTGAAAAACCTGAATTAGTAATGAAATAAAATTAATGAGTTGATGGGGTTAATATTTCGATAATTCCCATTAACTCTTTATCTGTTTGCTTTCTCTGGTAAAAGCCTTAGCTAAAATTTCCTGGAAATGGAACATTCATCTAGACCTTTCGTGTCCGTAATTGTTCCTGTTTATAATGATACGGAACGCTTAAAACACTGTTTAAAAGCACTGGATCAGCAGACCTATCCTCAAAGCTGTTATGAAGTGATTGTAGTGGATAATGGTTCTGATCCGGCTGAAAAAGTAGACCGTGTTGTAGCTTTGTTTAATCAAGCGTTTTGTATCAATGAAAGCACTCCAGGTTCCTACGCTGCTCGAAATCACGGAATATCGGTTGCCAAAGGGGAAATTATTGCTTTCACTGATGCTGATTGTCTTCCGGCTTTAGATTGGCTCGAACAGGGTGTAACGAATTTGCAAAAGGTTCTAAATTGTGGATTAGTTGTAGGAAAAATAGAGATTTTCTTTCAAAATTCTGATAAAATCACACCAGTAGAACTCTATGAAAGTATTACAGCTTTTCCCCAAAAAGAACTTTTAGAAAAATATCAATATGGCGCCGGAGGTAATTTATTTACTTGGAAAAAAGTCTTAGAAAAGGTCGGTGTTTTTGATGCAACATTAAAGTCCAGTGGAGATGTCGAATGGTGTCGGCGAATTTTTGAGAGCGGTTATCTGCAAGTTTATGCGGAGGAAAGTTGTGTTCAACATCCTGCTAGAACGTCTTGGCGAGAATTGTATAAAAGAACAATTCGGCTCATGGGAGGAATCTATGATTTACAGCAAAAGAAAAACACTAGAAACTTCCCAAAAGATCTCGTTTTTCTTTCCCTCTTGCTGAAAAATTTAGTTCCCCCTTTGAACTTTGTAGTTAGTACATTTTTAGATGAGCGCTTGACAAGTCTAAAACATAAATGTCAGGTTTCTCTAGTGATGTTTTTTGTCCGATATGTTAGCGCTTGGGAAGTTCTCAGACTGAGATTTGGTGGATTATCTGCCCGAGAGTAGTGAACGGTTAATAACGATGAAAATTGCATTTATTGTTGGTCATTTTCCCCAATTGTCAGAAACCTTTATTCTCAATCAAATTACGGGTTTAATTGAACGAGGTCATCAGGTTGATATTTACGCCAGTTCTCCCGGTGATACGAGCAAAGTTCATCCGGCGATCGCTAAATACCATCTCTTGGATCGCACTTATTATTTTCCTCAAGTTCCCGACAATATTCTCCTGAGAATTTGGAAAGGAATCGGATTACTACTCACTCAAGGCTATCAAGAGCCTGGGCGTTTTCTCGATGCTTTAAATTTTTTCAAATACGGTCAGCAAGCCCTTTCTCTGTGGTTGCTTTTCACGATTATTCCTAAATTTGATCGCCACTATGACATCATTCACTGTCAATTTGGAACTCAAAGTTATCGAGGAATGTCCTTTCGGACAATTAACGCTCCGAATGCTCAATTAATCACGACCTTTCGAGGAGATGATATTAGTCGATTTGTCCAAGAAAAAGGCAAAAATATTTATCAGAAATTATTCAAGACAGGTAACTTATTTTTAGCGAATTGCGAATTCTTTAAACGTCGAGTTGTAGAGCTAGGGTGTGATGAAAGTAAAGTATTTGTACATCGTTCCGGTCTAGATTGTCGTCGATTTCCTTTTACTCCTCGTTCCTATCCTGTCGATGGAAAAATTCGGATTGTTACCACAGGTCGGTTAGTAGAAAAAAAAGGAATTGAATACAGTATTCGAGCCGTAGCCAAACAAGCTTTAGTCAACCCAAATTTAGAGTATAATATTATCGGGGATGGCCTTTTAAGGGAAAGCCTACAAAAATTAATTGACGAATTAAACGCCAGCAAATTTATTCATTTGTTGGGTTGGAAAAATGAAGATGAAATTATCGAAGTCCTCAATCAATCCCATATTTTTATGGCTCCCAGCGTGACCGCATCCGATGGAAATCAAGATGCTCCCGTCAATGTTTTAAAAGAAGCGATGGCGATGGGTTTACCTGTAATTAGTACCTATCATGGAGGAATTCCAGAGTTAGTAGAAGATGGAGTTACAGGTTTCTTAGTTCCTGAACGAGATGTAGATACTCTAGCTGAAAAACTCGGTATTCTGGTGAAGAATTCGCAATTATGGCTAGAGATGGGAAAAGCTGGACGAACCTATGTTGAAGAACACTACGATCTCAACAAACTGAATGATATTTTAGTCGAACTATACCGAAAAAGTTTTACATCGGGTTGGCAGAATAAGAACTTAAATGTTCAGATTCCACCGTCAGTTAAGAGTATAACTCAATCATCACTTTAATCATTTTACAGAGGTTATCAAAATGGAAAACTTATCAACAAAAACTGAACCCCAAGTTACAATCATTGCTGTTCCTCGCGAACGGTTTAGCTGTGCGCGTGAGTCCTTAGACAGCATCTATGAACACACAAAGATACCGTTTAAATTAGTCTATATTGATGGAAATTCTCCCAAACATATTCGAGCTTACTTGCAAGAAAAAGCTGAAGCGAAAGGCTTTAAAATCCTACGAACCGATTATTATCTATCTCCCAACCAAGCAAGAAATATAGGTTTAGCTGAAGTTCATACAAAATATTTAGTCTTCATTGATAACGATGTTGTTGTCACACCCGGTTGGTTAACTCAGTTAATAGAATGCGCCGAAGAAACAGATGCGACAGTTGTCGGCCCTCTCATGTGCCAAGAAAGACCCTTGCATGAAATTGTTCACTGTGCTGGCGGAGACTCTCATATTTGGGTTGATAAAACGGGTCGGCGACGGTTTCGGGAAAAAATGTGTTTGCAAGGTCAAAAAGTGAGTAAAGTTCGCGATCGCTTACAACGCCAAGAAACCGAATTAGCTGAGTTTCATTGTGTTTTAGTTCGTCGTTCAATCTTTGATGAAATTGGTTTTCTAGACGAAGCCATGCTCAATACAAAAGAACATTTAGACTTTTGTATGTTGGTTCGTCAAGCCAGAGGAAAAGTCTATTTTGAACCCAATTGTATAGTAACTTATGTACCAGGCCCTCCTTTAGAGTGGAGTGATTTACATTACTATATGTTGCGGTGGAGTGATGCTTGGCAATTAGCAAGTTTGCACCGTTTAAGAGATAAGTGGAATTTGGCAGAGGATGAATATTTCAAAAGCAAATATAAAAAGGTAGGGTGGCGTCGATACGGCACTATTATTGTTCCCTTAGCTTTGCGTTTAACTTGGGGTATGGGCAGTGATCTTTTAGCCAGAATTATCGGTAAAATTGACCATGTATTTATTAATCGCTTCTTGACGAGCCGCCATGCACATCAGCAACGTAAACTTCATCAATCAATGTCAACGAACCCTTAAACCGATTAAGGTATTATTGGGATGGAAGATCCTAAAACTTAGCCATGAGCATCAAACAGAAGGCAATTCAAGGTGTTGTTTGGTCTGTCATCCAAAACTGGGGCAGTCAGGCAGGTTCGCTGGTTGTATTCTTAATACTAGCTCGCTTGCTGACTCCAGAAGCCTTCGGTTTAATTGGTCTAGCTAATGTTTTTTTTGCGTTCATGCAAATCTTTCTGGAGCAAGGATTTTCCCAAGCCTTAATTCAACGCGAGGAAATTGAGCCAGAAGAACTAGACACAGCTTTTTGGACTCATGTATTGAGTGGGTTGTTGCTGACAATTATTAGTTTTTTATGCTCTGGGTTGGTTGCAGAAATATTTGATCAACCCAAGCTTATCCCCATCATTCAATGCTTCTCGTTTTTGTTTTTCATTAAGTCTCTGAGTCATGTTCATAAAGCTATTTTAACCCGAACGTTTGCGTTTCAAGTCATGGCGCTTCGGACAATTATCGGTATTATTATCGGCGGAATTGCAGGGATTGTCATGGCTTTATCTGGGTTTGGGGTTTGGAGTCTGGTTAGTCAGCAATTTATTTATGAAGCGGTAGAAGTCTTTATCATTTGGGGTGCAATTGACTGGCGACCCAAACTCAGATTTTCTTTCCAACATTTGCAAGGTTTTTTAAATTTTGGCTTGAATATCCTGGCTTTAAAGTTCCTAGCTTTTTGCAACAAACGCACGGATAATTTACTCATTGGTTACTTTTTAGGAGAGGTGGCTTTAGGATATTATCTGATAGCTTTTCGGGTTTTAGAGGTGATGAGTCAACTCCTCGTCAGCACAACAAAGCAGGTCGCCTTACCCACGTTTTCTCGATTACAAACCGAACCTGAACGCTTCCGACAAGCATTTTATAAAGTTACCCTATTCACCAGTTTAATTGCTTTTCCCACCTTTTTAGGAATGATTATTTTCACCCGAGAATTGGTTTTTACACTATTTGGAGAGCAATGGCTACCTTCAGTTCCCATCATGCAAATTCTGGCTTTTGCGGGAATTCTAAATGCGATTTCTTACTTTAATGGTTCTGTATTTATGGCGATGGGTAAACCTTCGTGGAAACTGCGATTAAGTTTGCTCAATGCGGTACTCAATCTAATCGCTTGTTTGTTGGCGGTACAATGGGGAATTGTTGCAGTCGCTCTCGCTTATGTTGTGAGTAGCTATTTGGCTTTTCCGGTTAGTCAATGGACAATTGGCAAATTAATTCATGTTCCCGCAAGGAAGTATTTACAGCAATTTATCAGTCCGATTATTTGTTCGGTTATTATGGTCGTAGGAATTTTAATTTATAAATATTTTCTAATCGATTTACTTGATGAAAAGCTATTAATCCTAATCGGTACGGCAATCGGTATAATAATATATGGATTGTCTATTAAATTCTTATACCCTCCGATTTTTGAAGATTTACTTCAAATTTTAGAAATGCTAAAATCTTCCAAAAAAAAGTTTTCAAATCGTTAAGTATAAAATCATAGCTTGAATTTAATCCTAAAAATTACCGCTTATGTCACAACTAAATTTACCGTTCAAAATAGACTTCAGCTTCTCTAAAAACCAAGCTTTAATCGAAAATAGCATAATCGTTGCTTTTATTTTTTTCGGCTTGGTGGGTATCCTTCACCACGAAATTTGGCGGGATGAATTTCAAGCTTGGTTATTGGCTAGAGATAGTGCATCCCTAATGGAACTTTTTCACAATATGCGGTCTGAAGGACATCCGGGTTTATGGCATCTCTGTTTATATGGGTTAAGCCGAATCACCCAAAATCCTTTAATCATGCAGATTTTTCATTTATCTGTATCCGTTGTAATTGTTAGTTTAATTGTCAAATTTTCTCCTTTTTCTCCTTTACAGAAATTTTTACTCAGTTTTGGATATTACTTTTTTTATGAATATACAATTATCAGCAGAAACTACAATTTAGGTGTTTTATTTATTATTCTATTTTGCGTCATCTATTCAAAATCAAAGGTTAAACCCATATTACTGGCGACGTTATTAGCACTGATGGCTAATGCCAATGCTTTTGCTTTCATTCTCAGTTTTGCATTCTCATTAACTTTAATTGACGAGTTTTATTTTAAGTTAAAAGCCAATCAACTCAACCGAAAAAAACTCTTAATTAGTTTCTTGATTTTAACTTCGGGTTGGGCGATTTCCTTTTTACAAATTATCCGCCCTTTAATTTCCCAAGAAAAAGTAATTCGTCCTATCCAATCTTCGGCCGAACAGATTCAATCTAGCCCGAGTTTATTGCAAGAAATTGAGCGTTTGGGTACGGCTGTTACAGATATTTGGAGAAGTTATGTACCGATTCCCTTTCACCTCGACAATGAGTTTTGGAATACTAACATACTGGTTCACAATACAAATTTTCCCTCGGTTGCGGGTATACCATTGGGTGCAATTATTGCCGGATTAGCTTCTTTAATTCTTCTAGCAATTAGTATCAAAATATTATATCAAAAACGGCTACTGCTGACAATTTATCTATTTGGAACGGGTAGTATTTTTGCGTTTAACTACCTAATTTTTCAAGGGGTTATGCGGCACAGAGGCCATCTGTTTATATTGTTAATAGCCTGTCTGTGGCTGCTTGAAAAAGAGTTATTGAATCGGCGAAAATTAACTTCAAAACAGCAAGCACCAAGTCAATTCAGAAGTCAATTTTTAACGGTAATTCTTTCGGTTCATTTACTCGGAGGTTTTCATGCTTACACTGTAGATTTGTTTTATCCTTTTTCTGTCGGTCGAGAAACGGCTCAATATATTCAAGATAACAATCTCGACCAGTTAACCATAGTCGGTCAACGATACAGACAAGCGGCCGTTTTATCCGGCTATCTCAAGCAACCCATTTATTATCCAGATCTGGGTGAATTTGGTAGTTTTTGGACGAGCGAAACTAAGATGGAAAAAATCAAAACAATAGAAGGATTCATTCGGGATAATCCCAATGAAACTTTACTGGTTTTAACTTATGAACTGGAATCAGATTCGGTTTTCCCGGACGACATTAAAATTACTGAATTGAAGCGTTTTGTTGAACCAACCATAGAACCCTATGAAAATGTGTTCTACATCTACACCGCCAGAGAAATTGAAACCCCTTTAGACAACTAAAATCCAGAACAAAAAAACTCAGGTAAAAATGATGAATCAGCCTTTTTTCTCCATTGTTATTCCGACCTATAACCGCCCGGATAGACTGAAAAATTGTCTTCAATCTATCAGCAACCTCGACTATCCCCGCGATCGCTTTGAAGTGATTATTATTGATGATGGAAGTTCGATGTCTTTAGAACCCATTGTCACTCCTTTTCATCAACAAATTGAGATCACTTTCATCACTCAAGCCAATGCAGGGCCGGCTTCTGCACGCAATACGGGGGCGGCTAAAGCCCGAGGAAAATTCATTGTTTTTACCGATGATGACTGTCAACCGAAACCCAATTGGTTAAACAGTTTAGAAACTCAATTTACCCGGACTCCCAAAAGCTTATTAGGAGGCAAAACCCTCAACAGATCGGAACGGATAATTTGTATTCAACCGCCAGTCAATTACTGATAGATTATCTGTACGAATATTACAACGCTGACCGCGAACAAGCCAGCTTTTTTGCGTCTAATAACTTTGCCCTTTCTACAGATAGTTTTCATCAAGTCGGGCGGTTTGATACAACATTCCCCCTCGCTGCCGGGGAAGATCGGGAATTTTGCGATCGCTGGTTGTATCAAGGTTATTCAATGGCAGCCGTCCCCGATGCCGAAATTTATCATGCTCACAATTTAACATTAAAAAGCTTTTGGCGACAACATTTTAACTACGGTCGAGGGGCTTTTCACTTTCATCAATTACGGGCTAAAAGAGGGGTGGGAGAAATCAAAGTTGAACCCTTATCCTTCTACTTTAAATTGCTGAGTTATCCCTTTTTCCAACCCGGACATCATCAACCGAGATTAATCCTTTCTATGCTGTTTTTTGTCTCCCAAGTTGCCAATGTTTTGGGTTTTTTCTGGGAACGCATAAATTCCAAATCAAAAGTTCATCCTTCTCCGCTTCCCGTTGAAAACAATTGATTTTGTCTGAACAGAGTTCAAATCTCTTTGCATTGAAAGTTTTTTGGTGATAAAATAAAAGGGTTATAAAATCAAGGTAAATCATACAAAGCCAATCCATTAAAACTATGCGCTTAACAACGAATTTATGGGAGGTAAAGTTATGAGTCATCCCCCAATCAGTATTATTATTCCAACCCATAATCGACCTCATTTATTACCGAGAGCGGTTCAGAGTGCGCTGAATCAAACCTACCAAAATTTAGAAGTGATTGTGGTCGATGATGCTTCACAAGAACGTGCATATCTCCCAGACGATCCCAGATTGCGAGTTATTTTTTTAGAAAAGAACGTGGGCGGAGCGGGGGCGCGAAATGTGGGAACTAAAGCCGCTTTAGGACGCTGGGTGACTTACTTAGATGACGATGATTATTTACTACCTAACATGGTAGAAATTTCTCTGTCAATATTGGAAAAAACAACCGCCAATCCCCCTGTTGCAGTCATTTCAGGACTTCAAAAAGTAGATGAGACGGGTAAAGCGATCGCCACGCGCATTCCCCCCGCTCTTTCTCCGAAAGGAAGCCATTTCTTTTTAGAAACCCCAGAACCCGGGCGTTCTTTTCACACCAAACAAACCCTAGTTGTGGAGCGGGATCTGGTATTGAAAATTGGGGGATGGGATGAAACCTTTCGCTCCCGTGTTCATTCGGAATTCTTTTTACGACTAAATCCCCAATGTACTCTAATAGGTTTACCGAGCGTAACTTATCATCTCCTCTCTCATAGCACAGAGCGAGTCTCAGGCAATCAACAGCTACGACAAGAAAGCTTTTATCGTTTGATTAAAAAACATCAGGATGTCTTTAGAAAGCATCCTAAAATGTTTGCTGAGTTTGTCTACAAACACGCCGTCACCTCCTCTGAAATGGGGCAGAATAAAGCCGCTTTTACTCATTACCTCTGGGCTTTGAAACTTCATCCCGCTCACACCTTTTTTATGAGCGCTTGGTCTGCTTTTTCTCAACTATCAAGAAGGTAGAAGGGCTATTTTTAACGGCTTCAACTTCTTCTTAATTATCTTTTGTCCAAGTCAACAATATTTATATAGGAGCTTACATGATTCGCGACATTTTAGAAATTGATGAGCAAACGACATTAAAAGGTCAAGTAATTGTTCTTGGCTCCGGCATTGCGGGGGCTGAAGTGTCAACCCATCTCGCCCGTCATGGCCGGGATGTAATATTACTCGAAAGTGGACGCGATCGCTTTGATCCCGAGATTCAAGCCTTAAACGATGTAATCTTTCTGGGGAAACGCCACCGCGAGTTAAATCCGAATACATATTATCATCGATACTTACCTCCTGAGCTACGGGGAGTCAGTCGGGTACGTCAGTTTGGGGGAACCAGTAACGTCTGGACCGGGAAATGGAAATATCTACAGCCTTCTGACTTCGACGGAAGAGATTGGATACCCAACAGTGATTGGCCGATAGACTTTACCGATCTCCTAGAACATTATCGTTCTGCTGCCAAAGATTATGGATTTGGTGATTTAGAAGCCGAAGCGGTACGCCCTGAAATCTTGGAACTTCGAGCCAAAATTGCGGCCTATGGCTTGAAAATGAGCAGTTTTTATTGGGAGAAAACCCCCACCCGCACAGCAATCCGTTTTGGGGAAGAAATGCGTCGATCGCCGAATCTACAAGTGATTCAAGGTGCGACAGCAACGGAGTTAAAACTCGATCCTTCAGGCCAGCGAGTGACTGCGGTGGTTTGTCGCTCTCTCGAAGGTCGAGAAATCTTGGTTGAGGGTGATACCATTGTTCTGGCGACTGGGGCGTTTGAAGCAGCACGTCTGTTATTGGCATCTGACCGTCAAATCCCCAATGGTATCGGTAATGCTCATGATCTTGTGGGTCGTTTCTACACCGATCACCCGAAACATCATACTGGCTTCCTCTTGCCTGGTCATCTAACTCGACAATATGCCCCTGAGTTGCAATATGCCCCTAAACCTCGGTTTTGTATCTGTTTTGCTTTAGATGATGAGACTCAGCGTCAACACAAGCTTCTCGAACACGTTTTATATATTAAGCCAATCTATGAAAAACTAACAGACCGACTCAAACGAATCATTCAACGTCGGCCGATTTGCAAGGATAATAACGGAGTGGTGGCTGCATATCAAGTCAAGTTTGTGACGGAGCAACTTCCCCAAAAAGATAGCCGTCTTAAGCTCGGTACTGAACTGGATGCCCTTGGTCAACGAAAATTAGAGGTTGACTGGTGCTTTACTGAGCATGATCATCGTTCCATGAAGAAAACCTTGGAATTGTTGACCCAACGTTTTGCTGAGGTTGGTATTGGCACCTTTGAGTTTGGGGATGATTCGCCCTGTATCGATAATATGACCGACGCCGCCCACCAAATGGGAACAACGCGCATGGGTAGCTGTCCTGAAGAGGGAGTGGTTGATGTTAATTGTCGGGTGTTTGGCACGGATAATCTGTATGTCGCGAGTTCTGCCGTCTTCCCAACGGGGCCTTCCTATTCACCTACTTTTACTATTTTAGCTCTCGCCCGTCGTCTTGGTCAACATTTGCTTGAGATAACAAAGTCTCATTCCCCGAGCAAGCATAAGACTGAAGTAGCTTCAGCCAGTGACTTCCCGACAACTTTAGTCAATACCGCAAGCCAACAAAGCGACCATCTCTAATCAGTTTGATCTCTAAAAAGGTATGGATTTATGAGAGTTGAAAGTTTAAAAGTTCAAGTCCAAAATATTTTTAGTTCTCCCAAGCCCAAGATTATTTTTATGCACGTTCCTAAAACAGGAGGGACATCAGTTGATCGCTCTCTGAGAATGGTTTATGGAAAAAAAAATAGTTACCAAGTTCACCCCATACTAACCAGTAATGCGGTTAAAGCTGTGACTCAAAACGGGAAAATTCACGGTAAAATTGATAAATTTCAACTCCGAGAATCCCTTTTGATTTACGAGATGGCTAAAGGAACAAAATATATTTCCGGTCATTTTCATTTTAACGAAGATATTTGGGAAGCTTATCGCGATCAATATGCTTGGATTACTATTTTAAGAAATCCGGTAAAACGATAGATCTCTCAGTATTTTTATGATGCGTACAAACCGGAAGATCACGCCCGGGTTAGCGAGAGTTTAGAGGATTTTATTGACACCGAAAGGGGAAAGTTTAGAGGACAAAATTATATTAACTACTTTGGCAATTTTTCCCGAGACGATAGCACTGATTTGTCAACAAGATTAGAGGCGGCTAAAGAAAACTTATCAAAATTATCTTTGATTTCTTTTTTAGATGATTTAGATCGGTTCAGAAATGATTTACAAGATAAATTCAATTTAACTGTTAAGATTCCGCACATGAATAAAAATCCAGTTTCCCAACCTGAAATTGAAGCGTCAGTCATCAAAAAAATAGAAAACATTTGTGAATATGATTTAAAACTTTATGATTATGCCAAAGAAAATTTTTGATGATTATTTTGACCTCAACGCTTAGTCACTGATTAACCGGATTTCATATAACCAATCTCTGGGATAAAGTTGCTTAAATAAAATTTCCCCCTGGTGATAACAATCTTTAATTCGAGTTCTGGTGTCTAAATCTTAATCGGTTGTCAAATTAAAAGCATCACAAATAGAGCGATCGCTTTCACTCATCTGAGGATAATGTTGCAAATAATTTTGTACCCAAGTACATCCTTGATGTAACAGTTGATCTTGATCCAAAACTTGGGGGATATTCCACAGAATCACACTTTGATCTTCACTGGCGGTCGCCAACGTTTGACCATCAGGACTAAACGCCACTTTCCGAACCGGGCCATTGTGACCGTTGAGAGTGGAAAGCAAGACCCCTTGATTGTCCCAAAGTTTCACGGTTCCATCTTGACTCGCGGACGCTAGGGTTTGACCATCGGGACTAAACGCGATACCCAAAACTTCACCATCGTGGCTATTCAAGGTGTGAATTAGCATCGGGGGTTGATTGGCCTGCAATGTCCAAAGTTTAACCGTGTGGTCTTCACTCCCTGTTGCTAACATTTGACCATCGGGACTAAACGCCACAGTCTTCATTCCCCCTTGATGGGCCTCCAACGTGGCTAACAAAACACCGTTAACATCCCAAAGTTTAACGATTCCCCCCCGACTTGAGGCTGCTATCGTTTGACCATCGGGACTCAAAACGACATCCCAAACCTCTGTGTCAAAACCGTTGAGAGTTTTTAAGACAATCGGGGGATTCTTTGGGGACAGTTTCCACAATTTCACCGTTTTATCGGAACTCGCGGAAACCATCATTTGACTATCGGGACTGAAGGCAACCGCGTAAACCAAGTCTTGATGGTCTGTTAAAGTCGTGCGTAGCGTTCCGTCAGCATTCCAGAGTTTAATCGTTCTATCCCAACTCGCCGAAGCCAGGGTTTGACCATCGGGACTCAATGCGACCCCACTCACCTCAGCAGTATGACCTTTCAAGGTTGAACGTAAGCTGCCGTCTGGGTTCCAGAGTTTCACTGTTTTGTCACGACTGGCGGTGGCAATTGTCCGGCTATCCTGACTCCAGGTAACGCCCCAAACCTCATCATCAGAAACGTTCCACCGCGTTAGCAGGCTGTTGTGAAGTCTCCAGAGTCTCACGGTTTTGTCGCCACTGGCCGAAACCAGAGTGTGACCATCGGGACTAAACGCTACTTTCCAAACTTCATTGTCATGCCCTATCAGGGTTTTTTGCAAGCTGCCGTCGCGGTTCCAGAGTTTAATCGTTTGGTCGCCACTGGTTGAAGCTAAGGTCTGACCATCGGGACTGAACGCCACGGCATACACTTGATCATTATGCCCTATCAGGGTATTTTGCAAGCTGCCATCGCGGTTCCAGAGTTTGACAGTACCATCAAAACTCGCGGAGGCAATAGTTTGACCGTCGGGGCTGAAGGCAACTCCACAGACTCCCGCCCGATGGCTGTTGAGAGTCGTTTGTAAAATTGGGTTTTTGAGTGTCTTAATCGTCCAAAGTTTGAGGCTGTTATCTTCACTGGCGGATGCTAAAGTTTGACCATCGGGACTGAAAGCAACCCCTCGAACGGGGCCTTGATGACCTTTTAAAACACTAATTAAGCTGCCGTCAATATTCCACAATTTAACGGTTTTGTCTCGACTGGCTGAAGCAATAATTTGACCATCGGGGCTAAAAGCAACCGCATAAACTTCTGCATCATGGGCGTTTATTGTGGTTCGTAAACTGCCATCAATATTCCACAATTTAACGGTTTTGTCTCGACTGGCTGAAGCAATAGTTTGACCATCGGGGCTAAAAGCAACCGCATAAACTTCGAGTTGATGATCTTTTAAAGTGGTGTGTAAACTCCCGTCAATATTCCACAAATTCACCGTTTTATCGGAACTCGCTGACGTAATAGTTTGACCATCTGGACTGATGGCAACTTGCCAAACCCAATCTTGATGTCCGACTAAACGGTTAGATTCTACTACACCATAAAGGGATTGATTTAGAACTTGTTTTACTCTATTTTTTAGAGTGGGATTTTTTCCCGTGACTTGTTGTAATTTTTGCTGGGCGCGTAGGGCTTCAACTAACGCATCTAACTGATGATTTGAAGTAAATAAGGATTGAGAATATTGAGTAATTGCTCTGATTTCATTCGTCAGTGAATTTTGCCATTGTCCGACTGCAACTGTTGCTAAACTCACCGCTAAAAACAAACCTCCACTCAGTCCAGAAAGGGTGAATTGTCGGCGTCGCTTTTTTTGCTGAGTTTCCGTATTCCGCAAAGCGATACTTTTTTCAATAAAATATTGATCGCTTGAACTTAATTCTTGAGGACGTTGCTGTTGCCAATGTTCAGCCTCGGCTAGTAGTCTTCCCCGTAACAAAGCACCTGCATCATAATCGCTTTTTTCCCATTGATGAAATAAGGTGCGTAACTGTTCTTGCCAGGAGCGAAAGTCTCCATCCAATTTTATCCATTGTTCCAGTCGTTTCCAATTTTTAATCAGCGCTTCGTGAACAATTTCGATAGTTTCTTCTGCGGTAATTTCATTGCGGTTTGTTACTACTAAACGGGCAGAAGCGAGATGAGTAACAATATCCCAGTTTTCGGGATTAATTTCATCACCCGTAGCAATTCGACGACTAAAATCGGTTCCTTCTCCGGGTTGAACTAACTGTAAAAAGACTCGTTGTGTTCTGAGTTTATCGCTGAAATTGAGTTGATTATAGACTTCTTCTGCGTGTCGAGCGAGGGCTTTTTCTACGCCTCCAATTTCTTCATAGGCTTGATGGGTTAGCCAGCCTTGTTGTTGCTTCGGCCACAGTTCTGTTAAAGCAAATTCTAATAAGGGTAAACGTCCGGGTTCTAAGGTTGCTGCAATTAGTTTTTCGGTGAGTCCTGTTTCGAGTTTAACCTGCATTTTATCAGCAGGCTTTTCGATAACGGTTTGTAATTCTTCCCGACTCATTGGGCCGAGGTTATAAACTGAACCTTGCAAAGCATCACTCAAAGGCCGATAAGATAAAGCATAACTATAAAAATCAGCTCGTAATGTTAAAATCAGCGAGAAGCGAGGAACGAGACTGATGGCGGTTAAGATTGCGTCTAAAAAAGCTTGACGTTCCGCGTCGCTGGTTTGCGTATAAAGTTCTTCAAATTGATCAATAATTAAGGCAATTCTTCGATGCAGAAAGTTTTGAAGATAGCGATAGATAATTTCTGCTAAAGCGTGTTTATCTTGCTTGAGTTCAACGGCTAATTCGAGTTCGAGTAAACGATGATGATAGGGTTGATTTTGAGTTGTATTTTCTTGGGGTTTCCAGTGAATTGCCTGAACTAATGCAACGGCTAAAGCTTCAATTGGATTTTGACCCGGACGGATAGAAATAATTTGCCATTGTTGAGTGATATCTTGACGAAGTTGAGGCACTAATCCTGCAAATACTACGCTTGATTTTCCACTTCCACTCGCCCCAATTACAGCAACTAAAGGATTATTTTTAACCGCAGAAACTAAGGTTTCAGTAAAGGTTTCTCGCCCAAAAAATAAGTCTGCATCTTCTTCACTAAAGGCAAACAAACCCCGATAAGGACAAGGTGGACTTCCCCCTAATTGTAACCAAGTCGGAGCTTCAACGGAGGGATTTTGACAAATAATCGGTAAACCCGAGGCGCCGGGAAATTCATTTTCGAGAGTTTGGAGTTGAAAACGGGCTTGTTGAACTGAACGATAAAAAGAGAGTCGTTGAATGGCAAAGGTTTCTAAAAAATGCCTTAAAAATTCCTGGGCGACATAATTGGGTACGGGTTCGCGCATGACAATTACAGTCGGAATATGCAAATGTTCCAACGCTTTAGCGAGTCCTAAACCGTCGCAGGAATTGAAAATTGCTAGTTTTAATCCATTAAAAATGGCTTGCTGGAGAGTAGTTGAAAGTTCTTCTAAAGTGAGGTTATTATCTGTAGGATGGTCGTTGAGATAAATGCGCCCGGTTTGGCCAACGGTCACAGCAGGCTCCGTCGTTGTACGGCGGAGTAATCTGTGGCTTTTGGTTTGACTATGACCTGCAAAAAATAGAATATCCCAACCCTGACTATCTGCGAGATGTGTTTCAAATTCTTGACGAGTGGGATTGATTAAAAACTGCGGTTCTGCATCGCTTAAATTTTGCAACATTTTCCGCTCAGTTGTTAAGTCAATTCCTCGACTATTTCCAAAAACAGCTAAGATTCTAACGGCAGTTTTTGTAGAGTTAGCTTGAGAAGATGCAGGAATGCGATATTCCGGTTGACTCAGGGCGAGTTCTGCGAGGGGATAATCCTGAAAAAATTCCCAATTTTGCCACGGAAGGCGTCGTAAAATTTCGTCTGGTGTTTCAAGAATGACTCGAATTTCTTGAGTAGAGTCTAGATGAGAACGAAGCTGTTTTTCGAGGTGAGAAAAAGATTCGGATTTCAGCCAAGAATTGAGTTGGACTTGAAATTGATGATTTAAGTCTTCAAAACTGACTTGGGAAACATTTGTCACCCCTCCAAGTTCAATTTCAAAATCATCATCATCATCGTCTTCTTCATCGCTTAGAGAAAGTAAAGCATGACGCTGGCACAGACTTTGATAAACAATTTTCCAGCTTTGATAGAGTTCAATTAAGGCGGGTTCTGGCGGTAAACTGGCGACAAATTGTGCTAAAACAGAAGATGTTTGATTGCGAATTTGTACACAAATACTTGGAAAACCGACGTGTAAACTACCCATCCCCAACGACAACACAACCACTTGGCTGAGTTCAGATTTCAAATTCTTCTCTAATTCGGGTATCATTCCAACTGACCTCAATAGTAAATTTTTTTCCAGATTTTCCTTTAAAAGGATATAGTTGGATATAGTTGTCGTGGCTGCGGGAAGTTACTTCTTGAAAGATTTTACCTGCTTTTGATTGCAAAGTCAATTGCACAGAAGGTGGCAAATATTCATCTTTTCCAGTCGGGTGAAGTTGCACCAAAATCCGTCGTTTTTCATCTGGTTCTGGAGTGACTGTTACTAACATTATAAAGCGGCGACTATTTAACTGCATCCCCAAGTTAATCAGCTTTCCCCGTTTAATTTCTTCGGAGACACAACTAATTTCTTCAGAGACACAACGAGTTCCCAAAGCCAAATTTAGTTCAGGAGAAACTAAAGCTTCGAGGGGTTGCCAAGCCGACTCAAAAATATTCTGAAACCAATCAGAAATTTTGGCACAATTATTCCGTAAAATATTAGGCTGGATATTGGGCTGTAGAAAGTTACAGTAAAACAACAAATGATTCGGTTCAATATCAAATTCATCTAACGGAATTAAATAATCTATTTCTGATGATTTGAAGCGATAATTATCAGTAAATCTTAAAAGTTTTTCCTGAGAAATTGAACCTCTAAACAGCATTTCTTCTTCTTCTTCCATCACTTCAGCAACAATATAAAAATCAGCCAAGTGTTTGGGTTTCAAAAAAATCTCTTGAGGGAAAGAAATAAATTCATTGAGTACGTGTTCAACAGCAATAATACCAATCTTGAATTTTCCAAACTGAAAATGACCAATTTCTTCTTGGCTAGAATCAAGATTATGATGAATTTTTCCAGGAGACAAGCGTTCTGTAAACCATCGTTCTAAACCTAATAATGCTAAAGCATTTAAGTAAGTTTGCCATTGCTTTTCTTCCTCAATGATCGGATTACTTAAAACCATCGCCTGTTCAAAATCCTCACATTCTAGCGTGATAACTTCTGAGACAGTGAATTTTAAATCTTTTGTGGGGTTTTGATTTGTAAACATGACAAACTCCAATTAGCTAGATAAGTTGACTAAGATAAGCACGTAAATATTCAGCGTAAATACTCTTGAAAGAACGGTTTTTTCCAGTTCTCATTTCTTCAGAAGCATTCTGAAAAACCTCCTGATCTGCAAAAGCTTCAATTGCTTGTATGATTGTGTTTAAATAATCCGGTTTTGGCGGAATTGAAGTCAAACCCATTTCTTGAGCTTTTTTTAAGACTTCTTCCAAAAGATTTTGAACTGTCATCGTGCGAATTTTACTTAAAAGTTCACCCGGATTTAAAATTCTTCGGGTTTGATCCCAACTTGTCATTCCCAATACAGGAGCAATTTCTTTAAGGGACATTCCTTGATTATAATACAGTTGTAAGCCCGGAATAAATTGAGAAGCTTTCTCAGCATATTTTCGACTTTTTTTGAGTTGTTGAATCTTGTGCTGAACTTCTTTTTGAATAGCTTGGCTTAAAATTGCCCTCAGTTTTTGATGTAAAAACTCCACAATTTCTTGGTGTTCAATTTCAATTTTGGGTTTATACTCTTGTTGAAGATCAGAGCGAATTTCATACTGATTTTTGTCTTTGTTATAGACCTCTAAACATTCTCGGTTACTCCAAACTTCATATTGTCTGAGTTGTTTTGCAACTTGCTTGAGATCTTTAAACAGTTGTTCTTCACTACTAATTATTACCTCATGTTTTTGGAGTCTACTTAATATTTCTTGCAGTTGCTCAGAAGATGGATCAGGACATTTTTTGGCTCCTTTTGATTGTTGACGGCGATCGCGACGATAAACCTGATGAAAAGCTTCTACTAACAGGCGATCGCGAGTTGAAAGGGGTTCAAGTTGTTTAGAACGAGTTCGATTTAACAACGCCCAATCACTAATTTTTTTAAATCCATAATCAGATAAAAACTTCTTAATATCTGGATGTTGTTTCGTTTTAAAATAAACCCAATTTTTCAAACTCATTTTGGTGGGGTGATCGGCCTGAAAACTTTGTAAGATTTCCACCGAAAAAAATGGAAAAGTATTAGGCTTAAGACTCCCATCCTCTTGAAAAATAAATTGAGTTTTTTGATTGTCATCAAGGATAATCAAATGCTGACCATCATCATTGAGAACAAAAGGTAATAAATCTCGGTACTTAAAACTGTGTCCTCCTCCAAATAAACGCTCAATTCTTTGACAAGCTCTCAAAATCGGTTCAGAAACGGCACAACGTAGGCAAAGCCCAGCTAAAGCACGAGTTTGCAAGTCTATTTGTGCATTTTGAGCTTTTAAATAACTCAAAAGTAGGGTTTCAAAAGACTCTTTACACGAAGGTGAATGATCGGATTTGAGCAGTAGTTGTTCCAAAAATTCATGTGCTAATGTAATCCCATCAGTTTGATATCCAACCTTTTCACTAGCTGGATGAATTCGGAACATCTTCCAATATCTCGACAAGACACCCATAAACACAGCATTTCTATTTAAACTCATTGAGGTAGATGTTTGGCGGTTCTGGTGTGAATAAGATGCTATAACACCCCGACCTTGAAAATCAGGCATAACTTAAGGTTTCCTGCAACAAAAGAATTACAAAGCGAGTTCAAATTTTGAGCTTCACTGACCTCCTCTCGGTTTCTAGACTGTATTTAATCTCTAGATGTCAGCCTTTGAAGCTGATGCAGTTTGGAAACACCTCTGCGCTATACCGCTCTGAGTCATCCGGTGAGTGATGAACCGATCAGCCCTTTTCGGAAATTGATCACTGCACTAACTCATCATCTCAATCTCTATCTAGCAGACGGTAGAAAGATTCAACGTTTTGCGACAACTTAGTGCATCCTCCCGATCTGGCGACAAGAAGATTGAGATATTATGAATATCCTATCGTCAATTCTCTCTTTTTTGAATGGGCATTTTCAACTTGCTGAGAAGGTTTTGACAACCCACTCACCTCCGAGTTCACTGGTTGAGTCACCCCAGAAAATTGAGGGAAAAATGATCCCAGACCCAAATAATCTTCAAGATCCCCCTTCAAGTTGAACCTGAAAATCTCTATTACCCTTGATTTTCGCCCATTTTTGCCAGTGATAATCTCAACGATTTGAGTCGTTATCCCGCCATAAAACCGCGTTTAAAGTGAACTTCATTCCTATACTTTAGAGAGATTAACTTCTCTACATCATTGATTTTTACTAGAATTTAGCTCGAGCATTTGATCCATTTCTGATCCGACTATAAGAAGGTAAAGTTATTCTTGATTTCCCAAAAATAGGCTAAAACGATTCAGCCTTTTCTACTGAACTTGATTGTTCAATTTCTTCTAAACCCCGAATATTATCTGCAATTTTCTTCACTAAACTCGCAGTAGGAACCGCTAATAGTAAACCCAAAACCCCGGCAACTTTGACACCGGTTAATAGAGAAACAATCACTAAAGCCGGATTGAGTCCCGTAATTCCGCCAATTAACCGAGGGGCGATCACATTCTCATTAATTTGACCAATAATCAAAGCAATGGCTAAAACCTTCAGCCCCAAAAAAACATTATGTAATGACAATAAGGTACTAATGACTAAAACAGCAAAAGTTCCCCCAAAAGGAATTAAACTTAATGAACCAATTCCAAAGCCAAATAGTAACCAGAAGGGAATTTTAAAAATCAAGAACGCGAAGGATAACGCAATACTAAGAATCAACGCTAAAATCGCTTGTCCAGAGTAATAACCGCGAAAACTTTGTTGAATTATAAGCTGTATTTGATTGCCCCACTCTCTCGGTAGCCAGCTTATTAGTCCATCCCAGAGTTTCTCACCATTGAGAACTAAAAGAATTGTGAGTACAACCGTAACAATCAAATTCAAAGCACTATTAATCGTGTTTAAGGTTAAGTCAATAATTTCAGCCGTCAGAGATTTTAAAGTTCGAGAAAGTTGACTACTAATCTGAGCAGTCAAATCACTCAGATCCATCGGTAAATATTGAAGTACCGTCTGTTCATCAAGAGTATCCAACTGTTTTCGTCCTTCTTCTATCCAAGCGGGTAAACGATTCACAAATTCAATCAATTGTTGAAATACCAAAGGACTTAAAACAAAGACTAAAAATCCCAAAAATACAAGAGCCAGCAGAATCACTCCTGTAATTGCAAATCCTCGCGGTACGCCTCGCTGTTCTAAAAAAACAATTGGATATTCGAGTAAAAAGGCAATCAGACTTGCAGTTAATAAAATGCTGGGAACAGGCTGTAGATAGTTAAACAACAGTAAAATAAACCAAGCATTGATAAATAACAACGGAAAAGCTAAAGCCAGGTAAAACCAACGAGGTAGTTTTTGAGTTAAATTCATAGACCTGCACGATGATAGGGGTACTGAAGTGATATCTTAATCTTTCTTTTATCCATTTTGATCCTCAAAATTTGGGATGAAACTGATCTTGTCCAAACTTGCCCGTTATCCCATCGCTGAACTGCCCGTGTTACAATAGCTTTCGAGATTAGGCATAGGTTCTCGCTTCTGCTTTCAGTGCAAATCTGTTGTTCTGTTTGATTAAACAGAGCTTGACATCCGAAATCTCTCTACATTTTCAGTATGACTTTGGAGCTCATGTATGTCTATTTACGTTGGTAATCTCGCTTATGAGGTTACAGAGGAAGACTTGAAATCAGTATTTGCCGAATATGGTGCTGTACAGCGCGTGAGCATTCCTACTGACCGGGAAACAGGACGCCCTCGGGGTTTTGCATTCGTGGAAATGGGAGCAGAGTCCGAAGAAGATGCTGCTATCGAAGCTTTAGATGGGGCTGAATGGATGGGCCGCGACCTGAAGGTCAATAAAGCCAAACCCCGAGAAAATAAGGGTTCTTTTGGGGGGGGAAATCGTCAACGGGGTCGCTACTCCAATGATTATTGAGCTTTAAAATCTCAATTTTAACCCAATTCCTAATTTGATTAAATTTCAGGACAGGGAATATATTCTGTCCTGTTTTTATTAAATTGACTTCGATTTCTGGTTTGACCCCAACCCTTTTTGGATCATCAAACGTTAAGATTATCATTCCATATTAGTGTGGATTGTGGGAGGCTTCAAGATCAATGAAAGTTTTACTAATTTATCCCGTATTTCCAAAAACATTTTGGTCTTATGACAAAATTCTGGAGTTAGTGAACCGCAAGGTTTTATTGCCTCCTCTGGGACTGATTACAGTTGCCGCAATCTTACCTCAAGATTGGAATTTTACGTTGGTTGATCGCAATGTTCGAGAAGTGACTGAGGCTGAATGGGAAAGCGCAGATCTGGTCATTATCTCAGCAATGATCGTTCATAAAAGTGATTTAATCTATCAAGTCAAAGCGGCAAAACAACGGGGTAAATTAGTTGCTGTTGGCGGCCCTTATCCCACCTCTGTTCCTCAAGATGCTTTAGATGCTGGGGCTGATTTTCTCATTTTAGATGAGGGAGAAATGACGCTTCCTCTATTTTTAGAGGCTTTACAACGAGGCGAAACTTCGGGAGTATTTCGATCCGAAGAAAAACCCAATATTACGTTAACCCCCATTCCTCGTTATGACTTATTAGACCTCAGTGCTTATGATTCGATGTCAGTGCAGTTTTCGCGAGGATGTCCGTTTCAATGTGAGTTTTGTGACATTATTACTCTCTACGGTCGTAAACCCCGAACCAAATTACCCAGTCAACTTTTACAAGAATTAGATTGCCTCTACAAACTCGGTTGGCGTCGGGGAATATTTATGGTTGATGATAATTTTATTGGCAACAAACGCAATGTAAAATTGTTGTTAAAAGAACTCAAAGTTTGGCAAGCAGAGCATAGATATCCATTCCGATTTAATACCGAAGCATCTATTGATTTAGCCGCAGATGAAGAATTAATGGATTTGATGCTTCAATGTAACTTTGATGCCGTATTTTTGGGAATTGAAACCCCCGACGAAGACAGCTTAAAACTCACGAAAAAGTTTCAAAATACTCGCAGTTCTCTCAGCGATTCTATCGATAAAGTCATGCGGGTAGGATTGCGACCGATGGCTGGATTTATTATCGGGTTTGATGGCGAGAAACAAGGCGCAGGTGAGCGCGTAATTCAGTTTGTTGAACAAGCTGCAATTCCCACTGCTATGTTTGGGATGCTACAAGCGTTACCCAATACCGCATTATGGAATCGTTTAGAAACCGAAAATCGTTTACTGATTGACTCCAAACAAGATATCAATCAAACGACATTAATCAACTTTATTCCGACTCGTCCCATTGAAGAAATTGCTCAAGAATTTATCACAACATTTTGGACACTCTACGAACCTGAACGCTACTTAGATCGGGTTTATCGCTGTTTCTTGAAACTCGCTCCTTCTCCTTGCAAAGCCCCTTTTAAAACTCCCGAATTATCCGATTTAAAAGCCATCGCTATTGTCTTTTGGCGACAGGGCTTTAAACGTCAGACCCGATGGAAATTTTGGCATCATTTATTCGGCATTCTCAAACACAATCCCGGTGTCTGGGAACATTATCTCACCATTTGCGCCCACAACGAACATTTCCTAGAATATCGTCAGGCTGTTCGAGAACAAATAGAAGCCCAACTCGCCGAATATATCGCCCTGAGAAGTGCCAAACTTGATACCCAAATAGAGGAGAAAACAGATGTCGAACTTTCCCCAGTAGAAACCGTCTTAACCTCACACCTATAAGGCTGAAAAATTGTGTTAATCTGTGATCTATTTTTCGATCTCTCGGGGAAATTTATTTCCCCATACAGGCCAGACATAAAACCAAAAAACAATTTATTCTTGAGAGTGTAGATTATCGTTTTCTAGTCTGGCATAATGAGTTTATAGTGATTTGATCATTAACAGCCCCCTAAACGGAGAGTTCAGTCTTGGGTGTAGAATTACGCAGTTATGTCTATCTAGACAATTTACAATCTCAACACGCCGCCTATATCGGAACAGTGGCGCTAGGATTTTTGCCCCTACCTGGGGACGCTTCTTTATGGATTGAAATTTCACCGGGAATTGAAATTAATCGCATTACCGATGTTGCACTCAAATCAACCTCCGTTCGTCCAGGTGTTCTATTTGTTGAACGTCTCTATGGACTATTAGAAATTCACTCCAGTCGTCAAGGCGATACTGTCACCGCAGGACGAGCAATTTTAGAGGCTTTAGGGGTAGAAGAACGGGATCGTCTCAAACCTCGAGTGATCTCCAGTCAAATTATTCGTAATATTGATCCCCATCAAGCCCAACTGATTAACCGAAATCGTCGTGGACAACTTTTGCTTTCGAGTCAAACCCTTTATGTTCTCGAAGTTGAACCCGCAGCCTATGCCGCTTTAGCTGCCAATGAAGCCGAAAAAGCAGCTTTAATTAATATCCTTCAAGTTCAAGCCGTTGGGAGTTTTGGACGGCTTTATCTCGGAGGAGAAGAACAAGATATTTTCGCGGGTTCTCAAGCCGCTTTAACCGCCTTAGAAAATGTTTCGGGTCGTTCTCGTGATAACGCTAATAAAAATGAATAAGTATTCTCAACTCTGAGAAACAATTTTCCTTTTTTGATTGTCAATTGTAATAGCTATGTATGGTTAATATCGAACATCTTGCCCTATTAAAACGAGGTGAAAATCTTTGGACTGCTTGGAGAACCACTCACCCCGAAATCGAACCGGAGTTAGACGAAGCCAACCTCAGAGGGGTTAACCTCAAAGGAATTAACTTTAAATTCGCTCATCTCAAAGGTGCTAATCTCTCTCAAATTCAACTGATTGATGCTTGTTTATCTCAAGCTAATCTCAGTCATGCCAACTTGTATCAAGCCCAACTGCAAAATGCAAATCTTCACCATGCAAATCTTACTGGAACCAATCTCAGCTATGCCAATTTAATTGGTGTTAATCTCAGTGAAGCAAACTTAATGAGTTCAAACTTAAGCTACAGTGATTTACAACAAGCAGATTTGAGTCAAGGAAATCTCATTAGTACCAATCTCAGCCATACCAACCTCAAACAAGTCGATTTGAGTAATGCTCAATTGAAACGGGCTAACTTAAGACAAGCCTGTTTACATCAAGCCACCGTTTGTCATGCTAATTTGAATCATGCAAACCTCCATCAAGCGGAGTTAATTGCTGCTTACCTTTATCGAGCTAACTTGTACAAAACAAATTTGATGGATGCTCATTTAAACGGGGCTTATTTATTTCATGCTAATCTCATCGAAGCTAATTTAATACGGGCGGATTTTCGATTTAGTAACCTCAGTAAAGCCAATCTTTATCAAGCCGATGCTAGAGGGGCAAATTTTCGAGGCGCGGACTTGAGACAAGCCAACTTAGAAAAAGTAGACTTGAGTTATGCTAACCTGAGAGGAGCAAATCTACAAAATGCGAACTTAGAAGGTGCAACTCTCAACTCTGTAGACTTGAGTAAAACAGAACTTCAGGGGGCGATTATGCCAAAGGGAAACGTTCATCCGTGATCAGAAATCCCTAGATTTCATTTGTTCGCTTCCCTGAAAACAGCAATTTTTTTGAACCTTTGAATTTCAAAATTGGATTTCAAAATGAGAAGCCCAAACCTGTTTCAAATAGTCTCTCAAAGCCTGAGTTTGACGGGACTCACTTTTACCCTTGTTCTCAGTTTTCCCGTCTGGAGTCAAGAAGCTGATCATCGATTTTCTGACCTCCCCCATCTTCCCCAACAGCTTGCATTAACCCCCACAGATATTAACAAAATTGCCAGTGATATTACTGTGCGAATTGAGGGGCCAAAAGGCGGATCAGGAGTGATTATTGAAAAGCAAGAAAATACCTACTATATCCTCACCAATTGGCACGTGGTTAGTCAAGTTGGGGATTATGAAATCGTCACACCAGATGGTCAACGTCATTCAGTTTATTATAGCTTAATTCGTCAAATTCCCGGACTGGATCTCGCCGTTGTTCCGTTTAAAACTCGATCACGTTATCCCCTCGCTAAATTAACAAATTCAGACAGTGTTGATGAAGGAAGTGTGGTCTATGTTGCCGGATGGCCTCGTTCAGCCAGTACCTTGGGACATCGATTATTTTTGAGTACAAAAGGAACGGTAGAATATCGGCAAAAACCCCGCCAAGGATACACTTTAGTTTACAACAATTTAGTTAGAAGTGGCATGAGTGGCGGCCCCGTCTTAAATGAAGTCGGAGATGTAATCGGAATTAATGGTATTGTTCAACTCGGCGTTAATCCAGATCAAATTGTTTCCGCCGGAATCGAAATTAATCAGTTTTTAGCCTGGAGACAAGCCACAACTTTACCCATCGTTCCGGAACGTTTAGCGGCTCAATCGTCTTCTTCTCCCCCTCAAATGACATCCAATTTACCTCCAGCTACTCCAGCCAATCGTAGCATTGTAACTGGCAATCAAACTTATGCTTTAGCAACCAGTTTAGAGGAAAGTTCAGGAGAGATTCTATCAATAGAAATTGTACCTCCTTATGCGATTACTGGCAATAGTAATGGCAGTATTTCCGTTTGGAATTTAGCCACAGGTGGACTCCGAAAAACGTGGAAAGGTCATGACAGTTCAATTAATGCGATCGCGGTGAGTCCAAACGGTCAGATTTTAGCAACAGCGAGTGATGATGGTAGTATTAAACTTTGGGATTTAACAACAGCAATTAATACCGATACATTACCATTATTACACACTTTAAAAGAACATTCAAACGCTGTTTTATCCGTCGAATTTAGTCCCGATGGTCGCAAACTTGCCAGTGGAAGTTGGGATAATATGATTATGATTTGGGATACCCAAACCGGAGAATTATTAAATACCCTGATCGGACATTCTCAAATGGTCAGTGCGATTGCAATCAGTCCAGATGGTACAATATTAGCCAGTGGTAGTAAAGATAATACGATTAAAATTTGGAATCTAGAAACTGGAGAATTGATTCATACGTTAACAGGTCATACTCTCCCGATTTTATCTTTAGCAATTAGTCCAGATGGTAAAGTATTAGCCAGTGGAAGTGCAGATAGTACAATTGCACTTTGGGATCTGCAAACCGCTCAACCTATTCGTCGAATGAGTGGTCATACGGATGGTGTTTGGTCAGTGGTAATTAGTGCAGATAATCGCACTTTAGTGAGTGGAAGTTGGGATAGAACGGTTAAACTTTGGGATCTGCAAACAGGAGAATTAAAAGGAAATTTAACAGGTCATTCTAGCTATGTAAATACTGTTGATATTAGCCCTGATGGACAAACAATCGTCAGTGGGGGCTGGGATGGTCAGGTAAAAATTTGGCAAAAGCCTTAATTTATTTTTGATCTTGCTTTCAAAACAAATTTTATTTTTAATAGATTAAGTTCATATTGTAAAGTTTCTGTATAGTTGCCAATATTCTAAACAATGGTTATATGGTTTGTGATAAAGCTTTGTTACAATTCAGTTATACTAATAAGTAAACTTGAGCAAGGTATAAGCTTTTTCATACAGGAGATCGGATACAAAATGGGTGTTATACACGAGCTTGTCGAAAAAACGCTCGATACAGGATATCTAACTTTAGAGACTGAAAAACAGTTAAGGAAACTGCTACAAACGACTAAATATAGTCAAGAAGATTTTGAAGCTTTTATTCAACTTCAAAATGCAGCCGTTGATGGTTTAGTAAAGCAAGAATCACGGGAATTGTTGCAAACGATGTAAATGAGCCGAATTAATCGGGAAAACTCCAAGTCTTTATATGCCCCGTCCCGATGCTGATCTTTCAGTACAAAGCGGGGCTTGCGAACGTTACCCTTCGTCAGTGAATCGCAGTAGTATTCGGTGATGTCGCAACCAATATCTCAAAAAAGTCGGCAATATAGGCTATACTAAGCCTGAAGACAAGTTAGACTTCTACTGATATTAATTTTTTTTCTCCAGGGAGCATCCGTATGATCAACCCCTCACAATCATTGTAAAGTTTTGCTCTCATGTACTTTTCCTCATTATCCAGGACGACTAGAGCAGTTTTCATCGGTGTTGTTTATACTGTTCAAGTCGCGCAAGTTAACGCCCAGATTTTACCCGATAATACTCTAGGAACTGAGAATTCTACAGTTGTTCCGAACCAAACCATTCGAGGGATACGAAGCGAACGCATTGACGGGGGTGCAGTTCGAGGAAACAATCTATTTCATAGCTTTCAAGAATTCAATATTGATGAAGGGCGAGGTGCTTATTTTTCCAATCCCGAAGGAATACAAAATATTCTTAGTCGGGTAACAGGTGAAAATCCCTCCAATATTTTGGGGGTATTAGGTGTTTTAGGAAATGCAAATTTATTTTGAATCAATCCCAACGGGATTGTCTTCGGGCCAAACGCACGGTTAGATGTTGGAGGTTCATTTTTTGCTACAACAGCCGATGGAATCTTATTTGAAAATGGCTTTGAATTTTCTGCAAGTAATCCCCAAGCACCACCATTATTAACCATTAATATTCCCATTGGATTGAACCTTCGCCCCGAACAACCCAATCCAACCATTACCAATCAGGGAAACTTGTTAACGGGGGAGGATTTAACTTTAATTGGAGGGAATCTAGACTTACAAGGTCAACTCCAAGCAGGTCGAAATTTAACTCTAGAAGCTCAAGAAACAGTGCAGGTTAGTGATAGTGTAGACAATCCTTTTATTGCCGAAGCCGGAGGGCAATTAGTCTTACAAGGAAATTCAGTTGAAATCTCTGCCCAAAATCATCCCAACAGTGGCTTTTTTTCTGGGGGAAATATGCTGTTGCGTTCTCCCGCAGCCGTGCGAGGCAATACTCAATTCTGGAGTGGGGGAAACTTTCAGATTGAAGAATTGGATGGAAATCTCGGACGTTTATCCAGTCCAAACGGGACAAAAATAAACTCGGGAGGCGATGTCAATTTTGACCGTTATAACGGAAGTTCACTGCGTATTTTAGCCGGAGGAAACGTTAACATCAATCAAATTAATATTACCAGAACCGCAAGTTCAGAATCCATCCCAGAAACCGTTATTCTGTCAAATGGAATAACCCCGGTTACGATTAATGGTAGCGCTCAACCCACCGTCGATATTCGCGCGGGAACAACAGTGACTCATCCGGGAAATTTAATTCCGAGTCAAAATCCCTCAACGGGAGCAAATATTAATATTGGAAGCATTACCTTAAATCAACCCAACGGACTCATTTTTCTGAGCAATCAATATCAACCCAATTCCTCCGTTTCCGGCGAAGTTAATGTGGGTACGATTACGACCAGCCCCGCCCTACTTTTGAACCAAAGTAACGATTCTAATAATGCCAATGGCGGTTCATTAATTGTTGACGCTCGGGGTGCAATTTCACTAACAAATACAGTCAATACCTCCGCACCTTTTTCAATTGATTTATCCGCCCTTCCTCCGGGAATTGACGATCTATCTAACCTTGATGATATTAATCTAGAACTTGTACCTCAACTTCTGCCTGCTTTTAACTTTTTGGGCAATGGTGGCGATGTGACTTTACTTGCTCAAGGCAATATTACTCTCAACCCCGGTTCAACGATTGAATCTTTGGGAGTTTCAGGGGGAAATATTATTCTCAATAGTCAAAGTGATGTTTTAATTAATGATGGATTTCTCATCAGTGTAACCGCAGGAGACGGCATCGGAGGCGATATCGAACTCTCAGGGCAATCAATTTCTGTCAGAGATTTTGGCGTAGTATTAAACTTGACAATCGCTTCAGGACAAGGAGGAAATCTGAACTTGGATGCAGTTGATACCGTCGCCATCTCAAATCAAGGAAAATTAAGCAGTATTTCAGAACTAAATAACCAGATCCTTAATATTATTTTCTCAGAGTTTCCTTTAACTGGATTAGCAAGCAGTACACTCGGTACAGGTAACGGCGGAAATGTTACGATTACAACCAACACATTAACGATTCGCAATCAGAGTCAAAATATTACCGGAATTACAACATCAACCCTACCCACCAGTAGAGGGAATGGAGGGAATTTAACCATCAACGCAACGAATTTTATAGAAGTGATCGGCAATCAAACCAATCGTTCAGTACCCTTTCAACTGAGAACAGTATTTAGCCCTCTCACTCCCGTCGATAACATACCCAGCGATCAGTTGGTTACAACGGGGATTACCACCGGAACAACCGCAATCGGACAAGGAGGAAATTTACAAATTAATACCCGACAATTTATCGTTGAGGATGGTGTTTCTATCTCTTCGAGCAACACCACCACCAGCCAGGGAAATGCGGGAGATTTAACCGTTAACGTTAGCGAATCTTTAGAATTGCGGGGTTTTGCAGGCTTGCTCTCCGGAAGTAGTGCTTCGGGCGATGGAGGAGAACTAACAGTCAATGCACCCACCGGTCGGGTGATACTCGAAGATGGGGCGGGAATTGCGACAGATGCCGATGGGTCTGGGAATGCAGGAAATTTAACCCTAAACGCCGCCCAAGTGATTCTCCGCTCTCCCAATAATTTAGCAGCTAGCGGTATCTTAACCTCTACCAGCACCAACTCAACGGGTTCGGCGGGAAATTTAACCCTAAAAACTGGAGCGTTAACCGTCGAAAATCAAGGGCAAATTTCGGCTTCCACCTCTGGGAGTGGTGCAGGAGGAACGGTTCAAATCACCACTGAACAGTTAACCGTTCGAGATCAAGCTCAAATCACCGTCAATAGCGATGGGAAAGGCGCCGCAGGAAACTTAGAAATTCGTTCTCCGGTGATTCTCCTCGATAACCAAGCCACCCTCAGCGCGGAAACTTCCGCAGGAGATTCGGGAAATATTACCCTCAATTCTGAAGAAATTCTACTGCGCCGCAACAGTCGCATTACCACAAACGCAACCGGAGAAGCAACGGGGGGAAGTATTACGATTGATACAGACCGTTTAATTGCGATAGAAAATAGTGATATTACGGCGAATGCAGAACAAGCGTTTGAGATCGGAAGATTTCGATTAATGCCGATGCCGTTTTAGGAACTCGAATTCGTACTCAACCCACCGCAGCCAGTGATATTACAGCGTCCTCTCAACTGGGAACTCAGTTTAGTGGAACGATTGATTTTAATAGTGAGTTTGATTCGTCGGGATTTGCTGTTGAATTTACTCAAGATGTCATAGATCCAGAAGCAATAATAGCTCAAAATCCCTGTCGTCCAAATCAAGAGAGTCAGTTTATTATCACTGGACGAGGCGGTTTACCCCCTAACCCGACTCAAGAAACAATTAATCCGGCGGTGAGTGTGGGATTAAGCGAGCAAATTCCTGAAACGGAACAGACATCTATTAATCCAATTCAACGCCAACAATCTTCAAGAAAAACAGCAGAACAACCGATTTCAAGTTTAGATATTGTTCCTGCACGGGGATGGATACGGACTGAAAATGGCGATGTTATTTTAGTCGGTTATGATCCGACTGGCACTCAGGTTCAACGTTCAAATTAACAGTCTAAAACCTGTGATTATTCCCTTTTAGGGGAACGTGAAAAATGAGAAAAACTCGATGGCGAATTCTAGTTTTTGGGCTGTTGTTTTTCCTCTCAATGGTGATATTTCCAGAACTCGCTGAAATTAGACATTCAAGCGCAATGGAAGTTCAGCAGCAACAAATTCAACAAACTAAACCCAATTTTGTTGAACAAGCCAGAGCGTTTTATTTAGCTGGAGATTATCAGAAAGCGGTTGAAATGTGGCAAAAAGCTGTTGCTGAATTCACAGCCCAGAATCAGCCTTTAAATCAAGCAATGGCGTTGAGTAATCTGTCTTTGAGTTATCAAAAATTAGGACAATGGAAACAAGCCGAAGAAGCTATTGTTCAAAGTCTAAACCGCTTAGGAGTTGATCCCGAATTTTCATCACCTACTCAACTTCGTCTTTTGGCTCAAATTTTGAGCATACAGGGTAATTTTTACCTGGAAACTGGACAACCAGAAAAAGCCCTTTCAACTTGGACAGAAGCCACTGAATATTATACTAAAATTGGTGATCATCATAGCCGAACTAATAGCCAAATTAACCAAGCACAAGCCATGCAAGAGTTAGGGTTTTATCCAAAAGCTTGTCAAGCCTTAATGAATGCTTTAGAACTCAGTAATACAACCTGTGAATGGTCTTCAGAGTCTCAGAAAAAAATTGAAGCAAAACCTGTTAATATTCAGAATATTTTAGCGTTCAGACAACTGGGTGAAGTGTTTAGAGTGTTGGGTGATTTTCCAGCTTCATCTCAAGTGTTATTAACTGCATTAGAACAGGCAAAAGTATTGCAGAAGACTGAACAAATCGGCGCAGTTTATCTAAGTTTAGGGAAAACCAACCAAGCCCAAGGAAACAGTAATTTTTTCAATCAAGAAAGGGCTGCACAAGATTTTAATGTAGCATTAAAATCTTATACCCAAGCGATAGAGAGTGCGACTCAACCCCTACTACAAACTCAAGCTAAAATCGAAACAGTCAACTTATTAGTTCAGACCCAACAATGGACTAATCTACAGTCTTTAATCTCAGAAATAACCGCAGAAGTTACTGATGTTCCTCTGAGTCAGTCGGGAATTAATACTCAAATTCGTTTAATTTAAATTCTTCTAGATTTATTAGCTTACAAACCTGGAGAAAATGAACAAAAAGTTATACAATTTCAACAAATAAAAGCCGACATCCAAGGAATTTTAACCCGCGTTACCGAAGAATCTCAACAAATAAACTCTAAACGAGGGTTGGCTTATAGTTGGGGTTTACAGGGAAAACTCTATGAATTCAAGCAAGATTTCGACGCCGCAGAAAACTCAACAATTCAAGCCCTAAATACCCTAGATAGCTATCAAAATCAACCCGATATTGCCTATCAATTTCTCTGGCAACTCGGACGCATTCGCAAAGCCACCGAAAAAACAGAACTAGCGATTTCTAATTATACCCAAGCGGTTGATTTACTCAAAGGTCTTCGCCAGGATATTGTGGCGACTGACTTAGACAGTCGGTTTAACTTTCAAGAAAATGTTGAACCCGTTTATCGAGACTTAATTGACTTGCGCTTACAACGTGCGGATGAAACCCAATCTGATTTGAGAGAATCGATTAATTTAATTGAATCCTTACAAATTGAGGAACTGAACAACTTTTTTAAAATTGCTTGTATCGATGAAGAAGCGACTCAAATAGACGAAGCCGATCCGACTGCTGCGGTATTTTATCCAATCATTTTATCAAATCGTTTAGAAGTTATTATTGCCCTACCCGGACAACCCTTGCGTCATTACTCAACCCCTGTTTCTGCCGATGAAGTTAGACAGATTAATCTCGAAATCCGTAGAAAGTTAGGACTATTATTCAACGAAAAAGACATTTTACCTCAGACTCAAAACCTCTATAACTGGTTAATTCGTCCTATTGGAACCGAACTTAAAAACAGTAACATCACAACATTAGTTTTTGTTCTCGATGGAGTTTTGCGAAATATTCCAATGGCATTTTTACAGGATGGTAAACAGTATTTGATCGAAAACTATAACATTGCGATCGCCTTACCAGGATTAAAATTGCGTAACCCTAACGCCTTCAATTCCAAAGCCTTAAAACTGCTCATCGGTGGACTCAGTGAAGCCAGTCAAAACTTTCCCCCTCTCCCTGCTGTTCAAGAGGAAATAGAAAAGATCTCTCAGCAGTTTCCCTCCTCAAAAGTGCTACTCAACGATGAGTTTACAACACCGAACCTACAAAACCAAATCAATCGGCTTAATGCACCCATTATTCACCTCGCCACTCACGGTCAGTTTAGTTCAAACCGAGAAGATACCTTTATTCTCACAGCCAACGATAAAATTAAGATTAATGATTTTGAAAGTTTACTGAAAACTCGAGAAGAAAACGGAATTAACCCCATTGAACTCTTAGTTCTAAGTGCTTGTCAGACTGCATCAGGTGATAATCGAGCTACACTAGGATTGGCAGGAGTCGCAGTCCGTTCTGGCGCTCGCAGTACCTTAGCTACTCTCTGGTCAGTCAACGATCAATCAACTGCTCAATTGATGGAAACGTTTTATCAAAAGCTGACCCAGCCTAATATTAGTAAAGCAGAAGCTTTGCGTCTGGCTCAACTTGACCTTCTAGAACGTGGATATCGAAAGCCCTTTTACTGGGCGCCCTTTATTTTAGTGGGTAACTGGTTTTGATCAAACTTAGGGTGTATTTGCTCTTAATTCATTCAATCTTATGTTTTGTTGCATCTAATAGGAGCAATTTTCAGATGTCAAGTCAACACCTTCTACACGGTTTTACAGGAATCTTCGCTGTTAGCTGTGCGGTTTTTCTTCTGAGCAACTTGTCTGTTAAAGTAGAAGCGCAGCCCTCTTCTGCGACATCCCGTCGAGAGAGTCAAAAAATAGCGATTCGATACCGACCCCCCGCCGGACAGGGAAAACCAAAAGCAACCGTTGGAGGAGGAACTCGAACCACCTGTTTTCTCGATCAAGAACAACCCAAACCTCCCCTTAACTTTGTTACTTCCTGGGGATAAGTCGGGGCTAACGATCGCAGCTCGTCCTCAATTTTTTGTGTATGTACCGTCCACCTCAGCTACAGAAGCAGAATTTTTGCTCAGAGATCCCAACGGAGACTATGAATACCGCGCCCGTTATACCTTACCGAAAACTGGCGGTATTATCAAAGTTGAACTCCCTGACTCTCAAACCCCGTTAGACGTGGGTAAAGATTATGAGTGGATGTTTGCGATTATTTGCGACGCAGACAGTCGAGATCGAGATATTGTTGATGTGGGAACTATTAAACTGACAGAACTTTCCCCCACCCAAAAAAGCCAACTTGACCAAGCCGAACCGTTAAAACGGGCTGAATTGTATGCTGAATATGGGATTTGGCATGATGCGGTGGCGACTTTAGCAACACTCCAATGCTCTAACCCAAATAACCAAAGCCTAGCAACTTGGACACAACTGTTGCAGTCTGAACCTATCCTTGATTTAATTGCGACTCAACCCTTGATTGAATGTGGCACACTCAAGGCGAACAATTAAATGGGGATTTTACATCCACAGTAGGCAGTTGAAATTTAACATTACTCGGAAAAAACTAAAACAGTCGCTTTGGAAAGGACGAAATATTGCTGTCATCTTTTCGACAGTCGTTGGACTGGTTTTACTCCTCCGCAGCTTAGGACAATTGCAGGGATTAGAATGGATGGCGCTGGATCTGTTTTTTCGCTGGCATCCTCCTGAACCTCTTGACTCACAAATTGTACTTGATCATGATGGCGTTGTCGATAAATTTATCGGTGATGCAGTGATGGCAGTCTTTGGAATTCCCATTCCGAGAACCACATCAGAAGATATTAGTCAAGATGCAACTGCGGCGGTTCGTTGTGCTTTAGAGATGGGTACACAGCTAGCAACCCTAAATCAACATTGGCATCAAAAAGGACTGCCCACAGTTGCGATGCGAGTCGGTATTGCAACAGGTTTAGTTGTAGCAGGGAGTTTGGGAGGTCTGCGCCGACAAAATTATACAACAATTGGAGATACTGTAAACCTCGCCGCCCGGTTAGAAAGTTATGAGAAGTCGATGCAAGATGGAATCTGTCGCATCCTTATTTCTGAAGAAACTTATCAATATGTTTATCATCAATTTTCTACACAACTTATTGGGAAAGTAAAGCTGAAGGGTAAAGAAAAAAGTCTAGCGGTTTATCAAGTTTTTGCATAAAAACTAAACTGTTGCAATCATTAACCGATTCAAAAAATAGATGTCAAAATTCCCCCCAACTCCCTACCTCCCCACAAATCAAGTTTTAGGGTTAGAACGCGCACGGCCCTCCTTTTAGGAGGAGGTGATTGGGGTTTTAATCTTTGGCTTTGGGTTTAATCTTTAGAATTGAGGAACTTCGCAACCGTTTGAACATCTTTATCACCCCGTCCTGAACAGTTTAAAATAATCCGGGGACTGCCTTCTAACTGCGGACAAAGGGTTTCCAAATAAGCGATCGCATGGGCGGTTTCTAGCGCTGGAATGATCCCTTCTAACTGGGATAACCGTTGAAACGCATCTAAGGCTTGTTGGTCGGTGACACTATAATATTCTGCCCGTTGGCTGTCTTTTAAAAAGCTATGTTCTGGCCCAACTCCCGGATAGTCCAAACCCGCACTAATAGAATGGGGTTCGATCACTTGTCCGTCATCATCCTGCAACAGATAACTCATCGCCCCATGCAACACCCCAACTTGTCCTTTTGTCAAGGTAGCAGCGTGTTTTCCGGTTTCAATCCCTGAACCTGCGGCTTCAACGCCAATTAACCGCACTGAGGGTTCGTTGACAAACTCGTGAAACAGTCCCATCGCGTTTGAACCCCCGCCCACACAAGCCATTAAAATATCGGGTAAACCGTCCCATTTTTCCAGACATTGGATGCGGGTTTCAACGCCTATCACTCCATGAAAGTCTCGCACCATCATTGGATAGGGATGAGGCCCGGCAACGGAACCCAGGATGTAGTGTGTTGTTTCTACGTTCGTTACCCAGTCTCTAATCGCCTCTGAGGTGGCATCTTTGAGGGTGCCAGTCCCCGCCTCGACGGGTTTAACTTCCGCGCCCAACAACCGCATTCTAAACACGTTCAGGGCTTGTCTGTCCATGTCGTGAACGCCCATATAAATCACACATTTCAAGCCAAACCGCGCACAAACTGTAGCTGTGGCGACACCGTGTTGACCTGCCCCGGTTTCAGCGATAATCCGCTGTTTCCCCATTTTGACAGCCAATAACGCTTGAGCCAAGGCATTATTAATCTTATGGGCGCCGGTGTGGTTGAGGTCTTCCCGTTTGAGGTAAATTTGCGCTCCGCTGCCATCGGGTTTGGCGTAATATTGGGTTAAACGTTCGGCAAAGTACAACGGACTCGGACGCCCAACATAATCCCGCAACAGTTGTTGTAATTGTTGCTGAAATTCGGGGTCGTTGCGATATTGTTTGAAGGCGGTTTCCAGTTCGGCCAAAGCGGGCATTAAAGTTTCGGGAACGTATTTGCCCCCAAACTGGCCGAAGCGTCCGAGGTGGTCGGGGCGTTGGGTGGAGGTGGGTTGAGAATCCGGGCGAATGGGTGTTGTGGTCACTGGCTCAAAACGTTAACTGAACGATTGATATTATTATAGGATTCTAGGGTGAGAGATTCGGTATGTTCAATTTTTATTAAGGAAATCTGAGTTGATTGTGTTCATCAGCGAAACAATTCTGTCGATCAAGGTTAGTTAACGTAAAAACCAATGAATGTATCCGCACCGCTCACAGATTAGACAGAGAGCTAACGAGGAATCTTCTATCCAATCGATGTTAAATGGTGGAGTCGTTAAATCTCTCTGGAACTTTACCGATCTTTCTTGGAATAAGTCATGACTACAAACTAAACATTTCAATGGATGTTCAGCCACTTTGTAGGGTTTTGCTTTGGTCATAGTTTATTGCCTGTTGTTTATACTTTTATTATAGCTACAACTTAGACATTACTGATTTCCTGTCAAGTGAAAATCAACCCTTAACTTGCTGCCAGCGAGGGTAAAAAGCTGACAATTTGGGGAAAGAAAACAATCAGTGCTAACACAATTAATTGCAGGATAATAAACGGAATTGCCCCTTGATAAATGTCTTCGGTTTTGACTTCGGGTGGTGCAACGCCTCGCAAGTAAAATAGGGCAAATCCAAACGGTGGGGTGAGAAACGAGGTTTGAATATTGGCGCCGATGACGACTCCAAACCAAACTAAATCCATCCCAAAATTTTGGGCGATGGGAACGAGTAACGGCACGACAATAAAAACAATTTCAAAAAAGTCGATAAAAAATCCCAGAATAAAAATCAATAACATCGTAATCAATAAAAATCCGATTTCTCCTCCTGGTGTATTAGAAAGGGAGTCTCGGACTAATTGTTCGCCGCCCAGTCCACGAAACACTAAACTAAAGGCTTTGGAACCGATTAAAATAAACATCACCATGCAGGTTGTTCGCAAGGTGGCATCACAAACTTGACTGAGATTTTCCCAACTGAGTCGGCGATTGGCTGCGGCTAAAATCATCGCCCCAACACAACCTACGGCACCTGCTTCTGTGGGAGTTGCAATCCCAAAAAAGATACTTCCTAAAATCAAGGTAATCAGTAAAATTGGCGGAATTAAAACTTTAACAATTCGGCCTCCAAGTCCAGGTGCATCTAAGACTTCTTGAGGTAAAGCGGGGGCAACATCTGGGCGTAAAAAGGCAACAATTAAAACATGAACTAAAAACACTCCCGTCATTAGCAAACCTGGAATTAAAGACCCCATAAATAAGTCGCCAACTGAAACCCCAAGTTGATCGCCTAAGACGACTAAAACCACACTGGGCGGAATAATTTGTCCGAGGGTTCCTGATGCGACAATTACTCCGGTTGCGAGTTTTTTGTTGTAGCTATATCGCAGCATTGTGGGCAAAGAAATTAATCCCATCGCAATCACTGTAGCCGCAACAACCCCTGTGGTAGCAGCAAGTAAGGCCCCGACAATTATCACCGCAACGGCTAATCCTCCCCGTACTCGTCCGAATAAAATCCCCATGGTTTCTAAGAGATCTTCGGCAATGCCAGATTTTTCTAACATTGACCCCAAAAAGATAAAATAGGGAATGGCAAGTAGGGTGAAATTATTCATTGTCCCGAAGATTTGTTGGGGCATTGCTGACCACAAAATTGGGTCAAATATTCCTAATGCCATCCCCACAAAGGTGAAAATGAGGGCGACTCCTCCTAGAGAAAAGGCGACAGGATAACCAATGGCTAGGAAGACTAATACCGCCCCAAACATCACAAGACTTAATAGATCCGGGTTCATAGAATGCGATAACGTTTAATCTGATTTCAGTTAAAAAACTTGAGGAATTTTTGGCTAAGTTGGCAAATTTTTGTGATAGAATTTCTAGATCAACTCGATTGTATGCTCTATTCTAAGGATCGGCGACTTGGATCTTCTGTTTCCGGTGAGAGAATCCCTTTGAAGATTGCGAAGTTTTTAATCGCCTCAGAAATGCCTTGAATAATTAATAACACAAAACAAACAATAATTAAGCTTTTAATCGGATAACGAGGTAAACCGCCGGGATCGGGTGAAGTCTCTAAAATTTTCCAGGAATTGCTAATGGTTCCCCAAGAATAAATAATGACCATCACCGAAAATGGAATCAGAAATAATACACTTCCCCAAAAATCAACTAAGGCTTTGTATTTGGTATTGAGGCGACTTTGAATAACATCAACCCGAACGTGTTCATTATGTTTTAAAGTATAAGCAGCACCTAACAAAAAGATCACATCAAAAATATACCATTGCGTTTCAATCAGGGCATTAGAACTGAGGTTTTGACCGAATGATCGCCCAATATAACGACCCACAACATTCCAAGTTCCTACACCAATCATTAATAAGGCAAGCCAATAAACAATCCGACCAATAAATTCATTAAATTGGTCAATCAGTCGAGAAATCTGCAACAGAATTTGCACAGTTAACTCCAATATGTAATCAATTTAACAGATAGACTTTTATTAATCTTATATCATTAAAAGTAGGGTGCATCAAATGAACTACTCTCAATCCGGTCAAAGGAAAAATGAGATCACTTAATGCACCGACACACAATCAGGCCGATTAAACAGACTGCGACCTGTCCGGCTCAGGAAAAGATTAGGCAATTTGATTGACCTGACACCCCGTTAACTGTTCGCTTCAACCTGACACAGTAACACCGCAAACCAGGGATGAGAATCAGTCCAAACTTTTAAGGTTGTCAACCCCTGAGACTTCAGGTAAGCCTGCATTTGGTCTAAGTTAAACTTCCGAGAAATTTCAGTGCGAAGGGTTTCTCCGGCTGCAAACTCAACCGTTAAGTCCAGACTGCGTAACTGAACCGTTTGCGATCGCAGACTTCGTAGGTGCATTTCAATCCGATGCTCTTGTTGATTGTAAAATGCCCAATGTTCAAACTGCTGTAAATTGAAATTCCCTTGAAAACGGCGATTGAGATGTTGCAGCAGATTCAAATTAAACGCCGCAGTCACTCCTTGAGCATCGTTATAAGCCGCTTCTAAAATCTGAGGAGGTTTTTGTAAATCTATCCCCAAAAGAAAATATTCTCCGGGTTGTAATGCGGTGGTAATGTCAGCAAAAAATTGATCCGACTCCACAGGAGAAAGATTTCCCAAGGTACTCCCGAGAAAACTAATCATCCGTGTCGGTAAAGGAGAAGGATTGAGTTGGGCGAGTGCTTGTTCATAGGTACTCACCAAACCGTGAACTTGGAGAGAAGGATAATCTTCTAACAATTCATAAGCACTTTTTTCTAAGATTCCCCCGCTAATATCAATCGGTAAATAGCGTAGAGGATGATCTAAACTTTGGTAAGCATCCAGCAGAATTCGAGTTTTTGTCGAACTCCCACTTCCCAACTCAACCAGTTCACAAGGCCCTGTTAAACGAGCAATTTCTGAGGTACAGTTTTGGAGGATGGTCGTTTCTGTGCGAGTCGGATAATATTCCGGAACCTCACAGATTTGCTCAAACAACACCGAACCGCGATCATCGTATAGATACTTAGGCGAGAGGGTTTTAGGTGCTTGAGTTAACCCGTGAATGACATCGGTTGCTTGAGCAATCTCCGACTCCAGAGAAGCCGCTTCACTAACGAGATGTTCGATCCACAGCCGTTTTTCGAGTAACGAGCGATCACTTTGAGCGGAAGTTGATGGGTTTGAAATTTGCATTACAACTTAGCTAGACGTAGCAATTGAGAAAAATGCCAACTTGTCAAGTCTTTTTAAGAGATGACTGACAAATTTAAGACGATCTCGTTAAATATTGTCTCATAATTGGTTCGCTTGGGTTGCATTTTGACAAACTTCAACTAGAAGTTATTTCTTTTGGCGAACTCACAAATAACTCTAAAGGTGCATTCTGGCATCTATCTGGTGGTTGATGGTAACGGGTCAGTCAAAAATTGTGCTACGATCGCGACAATTAGGGAGTGACATCCTTGATGTTATCCACCCTTTAACTGAATCCGCTATTGCTGTGGGAAACTCGCTCATGTGCGTCTCTGTGTCTAATTCTGAACACTACCAATCCCCATTAGAAAAAACGACTCTGACTCCGAAAAAATCTAAGCGTTTGAATACTCAGTCGTCTACTGAATTGTCTTCCTTATCCCCAATTACTCCCGAACCCGAACCCAAAACCGAACTGCAAGCCTGGCAACTTCCATTTAATCTTCAGCATTGTAGTCGCACTCTACTGGCTGTTGTAGAACCGGATAGCTTTAGGCTCCACTATGGGAATCGTTCTTTTTGTCAGTTACTCGAAATTGACAGTGCTTACCTGTGTTCAGAGGATCATCAACTGAACATTTTTAATCAATTTAAATCTGTTACTGAAATTAGCTTAGAACAACTTTATCGCTATCATCTCCTGCAACAAATTTTATCTAAATATTATCATATAAATCTCGAATTTTTACAGATTATCGATCAATCTGTTCTCGTTTCTCCTCATTTTTCCCCTAAAAAAAATAACTGTTTTATTCGTTTTTGGTTAAACTCCCAAAGTTGTGAAATTAATCGTATTGATCCCAATCTTGATGAGTTTGCTCAAATCCGCGAACAACTAGAACTTTCTCAACTCAAACAACCCGGTAAACTCGCTGCGATCGCTCAACAATTACAACTAGATAACTACCGCATTGAAGGAATGATCGTTCTTGAAGGCGTAGATGTTACCTTGAGTGAACAAAAGCGTCTATTAATTGATCAACTGCTTAATCGCAATTTAATTCGTCAGCGTCAAGGTTGGGAACAAATCGAACAAAGTTTGCGATCGCTGTTTCAAGCAAATTATGGTATTCTTCTCCGGTTTAAAGGAAACAAAGCCAAGCTATCTTTTAGTTTAGATACTAACGCCGCAGCTCCGACTGTTTATAACTTAGAAACTTTAAAAGACTCTTATTTATTTGAGGCGGCTCATGGTAATCAAGTGATGATTATTCCTGAATTGCAACGGGATTTTCCGACTGAATGTGAACGTCTACTCTACAATCAAGATATTCGCTCTTTGTTACTGATTCCGTTGGTGATTCAATCTCATTTTAGTTCTTCTCCAGAGGAACAAATTTTAGGAATTATTGGACTGGGAAGTCATCAGAGCGATCATTTTCATCCCAATGATATTAAACTCGCTCAAGAACTAATTCCAGCTTTAATTACAGCTTTTCACTTCTCAACTCAGCAACGATTGAGTAATATTCGCAATCTTCATCCTTCTGTTGAATGGCGGTTTTTACAAGAAGCTGAACGTCGGAGTTGGGGACTTTCACCTCAACCCATTGTTTTTGAACAGGTTAATCCTCTCTACGGAATTTCTGATATTCGGGGTTCGTCGGAGGAACGAAATCACGCAATTCAGGCTGATTTACTCACCCAGTTTCATTTAGGGTTAGCGGTGATTGAGGCGGTTTGTCAGGCTCAACAGACGGCTCTCGGTGAACAATTGCGTCAAGATCTGATTGAATATATTACTCAGATTGAAGAAAAAATAACGGTTGATGGTGAAGTGCGAGCGACTGATTATTTAATGACTCATTTAGAAATTTATTTTGACTATTTCTGTGAATGTTCTGCGGAGGTAGAAGCCGCAGTTTATGCTTATCGTGAGGCTTGTGATAATAAGCATCGATGTGTTTATACTGAGCGCTCGCGCTATGATGAGATGCTGAATTTAATTACAGTTAGTCTGCAAAAAAGCTGGAATAAATGGCAAGAGGAGATGCAAAAGATTATTCCTCATTACTGTGATGTTGAGTGCAGTGATGGAATGGATCATATGCTGTATGTCGGGAAGTCAATTGATACTCGGTTTAGTTTTTTTCATCTCAAAAGTTTGCGTTATGAACAGTTAAGAGCGGTTTGTGATTGTGCGAGAACGGCGTTGAAATTGAAAGCAGAAGGGAAGATTAGTTTAGAGTTGGCGCATCTAATATTAGTTCAGCATACGACGATTGACATTTTTCACGATGAGAATACAGAACGAGTGTTTGATGTTAGAGGAACTCGAGATATTCGCTATGAAATTGTTAAAAAGCGGATTGATAAAGGGGTTGACTTAGAAACTCAAGAACGAATTACCCAACCGGGAAAATTAACGATTGTCTATTCCACTGAAGAAGAATCAGATGAATATCAACAATATTTACGGTATTTAACCCGTGAAAACTGGGTAGAATCTCACGTGGAAATGGGTTCTGTTGCACCTCTACCGGGTGTTAATGGCTTGAAGTATATTCGGGTTAAAGTGATTGATGCTTCAGAAGAACAATAAAAAGAAGAAGGGGTGTATGATTATGAAAAATTCTACACCCCTCATCCTGAGTAGCATTCACTCATCAAACCCTTAATCAGGAGTTAAGGTCTTTACCTTAACAGATAGCTAATGGCAAAATCAAGCTTCAAAAAATGGGAAATACTTACATCAAGGATAAAGTTAACTTAACAGTAAAAAAGGACATTCAAGCTGATGATCTACCGTTAAGTTAACGAAAAGATATTGGACAAATAAGAGAATTTAATTCTTGGAGTTATTTGCTAAAAACAACTTCTTTTTGAACAGATTCTTCTTTTGAAGTTGCGGTATTCTCTTGCATCTCTAGTTCGCCGCCTGGGGCTTCTGGATGCACTTTCGCCACATCATTGACTTCATCAACACTCTCAAAAGACATCGCTGCTAATTCAGCCTGACGCCGACGGTAATAAAATAAACCGAGTCCGAGAAAACCCGCAGTTCCAGTAGCCGCAGCAATTCCGGCTGCTTTAGCGATATCTTGAGAAGTCAATAAGTTCTTCCAATTGACAGAAATTTTATCGGTTGAGTTGAAGCTGCTAGAGCCGGATTTTAACTTATTGTATAAACAAGCTTCCGCAGAAGTGGAACCCAAAATGAGGCTTCCCGCGATGGAAACCGTTGAAAGAGCGGTGATTAAGAATTTAAACTGAGTCATGGTTATCTAAGTATTAGAATTTTGCCTATATCTTAGTACAAGTCCTAAATTTTTGCAGTATATTCTTGTACCAATTTTCGTAAAACTTGTCATACTTAAAGATAAGTTGTGCTAATACAAATTAAGTTGATTTGATATGAACCTTTTGACTCAAGTTCTTCACATTGTTGGGAGTGGCGCGAGTGCCTACATTACCGCTCGTAACCTGCGGGATACTCAAACTCGCCCGAACTTACTGGCTGGCTTTCAACTAGCGGAGTCAGGTTCAGTTCCGTTTTTGGAGAAACTTCGCGATCGCGCCTTCGCTGAAGGAGACACTTGGCTTGCTGAACAGTTGGGACGTCATGCCAACGACGAAAAACGTCATGGTCAAATTTTTGCCCAGGCCCTCAAACGTCACGATAAACAAGTGATCGACTTCAAGCAACAAGCCCAACAACAAGACAAACAAGACAAAAAAGAACGTCAGCGCAGTCCGTTTTTTGATGCGTACTTTAAAGACTATAGCGCTGAACAACTCAAAGCGGAAAACATCGACTGGATCGTGTTTATGGGGAGTACCTATATCCTCGAACTTGACGCCAGCAAGGACTTTGTACGCATGGCGAACGTTTTACCGGATGATGATCTGGTGACGGCTAGCACCAAAAAAGGTATTCTGAGTGTCGCCCAAGATGAAACCCGTCACGCGGCTTACCTGTTAGAAGCCTTACATCGTCGTTTGACTCCTGCTGAGGTTGCCAACATTATCGATGAGTGGCGCTCTCGCAAAGTCGATGCGTTGTTAGCGATGGTGAGTAACTTTGTCGAACGTCAAGGCCAAATGCGATCGTTGGTTCAAGATGCAGCACCTTCTGAGACAAACAACGAAACCGAACTCACAGAATTAACCGCAGCATAATTTGTAGGGTGGGTTAACGTAGTGTAACCCATCTTTTATTCTTGATTTAATTGAGCGGTAACATTGCCATTGACTTGATTGGGTAGATTGCGAAAAACCAAGGTATAAATATCCGTTGGCATATCAATATTTGCCTGTTCTAATGCTTCTTTAATGGCTTGAGTGACGTGAGAAGTTGTGGCTAAATAGCCCGCTCGTCGAGAATCTACCCAAAACCGTACTTCTAAGTTAACGGTACTGGGCGCTAGTTCTTTAACTAAAATATCAGCAGCCGGATTTGTTTCCACCTCGGGCATATTATGGAGAGCATTTAAAATAACTTTTTGCGCTGTACTGAGATCCTCACCATAATCAATTCCTACAATGACTGAACTACGACGACGAGGAGAAGCTGTATTATTAATAATGCTGGCTTGGAAGACTTCTTGATTAGGGATATAAACCAAACGTCCGTCATAAGTTCTGAGTGTTGTTCCTCGCAGTTGAATTTGAGTAATCGTGCCTTCAAAATCTTCAATCACTACCTGATCGTTAATTCTAAATGGACGAGCCGCGAGTAAAATTACTCCAGAAATATAGTTACTTAAAACATCTTTGAGACTAAAACCAATTGCGACACTGGTTAGTCCAAAAGCACCCAAAAGTGCCGCAAAATCTAAGCCTAAAACACCTAACGCAACTACACTTCCCAATACCCAAATACCCCCATAACTCAACCGCCCAATTAAGACTTCGGTGTTAGAATCGCCTTCTGTTTTTTGCGCCCATTTGAATGCTGCATAACGAACAGCGCTCGCGACTCCCCAAGTAAAAAAAACAACGATTAATGCACCAATAAATGCAGGTAAATTGCTAATCGTATCTCTAAAAAATTGGCGAATGGTTTCATATAAGCGCTGTCCAACATCAATCGCTAAAGGACGTTTATCAAAGGCTATATTGAGTTGCTCTTTCCACCTTTGCGCCAGGACTTCTAATTCTAAACCAAAATCTTGAGCATCTTGCTGAGTTACGGTCATTAAAACACGGTTTTTTACCTGTAATGTGGCAATATTTTGATTAGAGTTGATATTAACTGAAACAGGGGGAATTGAGTCCGATTGAGAGAGTAAACTAGCAATTCTACGGTTAATAATTTTAGCGCGATCGCTAGCACTCACTTCAGCCAAACTTCCAATCTGAAAAATTGGTCTTCCTCGCACTAAAACATCTGAAAAATATAAGCCATCTTGACTTTGATTGACTGGACTCGCTGAAGATTGCTGCGGAGTAGGAACGATAACATCTTCAGTTTGAGCAATACTCAGGGGTGTAATGAGAACAAATATCGTTATACTAATAAAAAGAATAAAGGGAAGCTTAAGTTTTTGAAGTAAAAATAACTTAAAATATTTCATTTAGATAATTTTGATTAAAGTTGAAGTTAAATCAAAGTTCAATAATTAATATGAACAAGATAAATTATTAAGTAAAATTTTACTTCTATCTTAAGATAGATTATTCTTTGTGATTTTCAGTGTAACGCACATATCGGTGAGATGCTTGATTTTGCTCAGAATGACATTCAAAAAATTATCAGCCTTTATTCAGATTCAACGTGTATTCTCAATGAAAGCAGCTTTGAATTGAGATTAGGCTAATTTATACTCAGCTACTCCAACCACAGGTAACAGATGAATCCAGAGTCTCCATTTCACGAGGGTGAACTACACGTACAACAACGGGCTAGGGAAACCCAGTCAGCGCAAAAGAATGGTCGAATTATTACCAATTCAATGGCTCAAAATGTCATCCAATTTATTAAACAACAACCAATGGTGATACTTGGGAGTATTGACGATCAACAAAATTTGTGGGCGTCGGTATTGTTGGGTGATCCCGGCTTTGCAGAAGTCGTTAATTCACAAACGGTTAAACTTGATTTAACTCGCACATTTCCCAATTTTGATGATCCATTTTGGACTAATATTCAGCATCATTATCAGGTAGGTTTGTTGTTTATTGAGTTAGAAAACCGTCGCCGAATGCGAATTAATGGACGTATTATTGATCGGGGAAATGAACACTTACAGATTGCGGTAGAAGAATCCTATCCTAACTGTTCAAAATATATTCAACGACGACATTTAGTGGAGATTAAACCCTCAAAGTATTCTCCGCTCAAACGTCAAGGTAATCAATTAGAACCCGATCAACAAATATTAATTAGTTCAGCAGATACATTCTTTGTCGTGAGTGCTTATCCGAGTCGAGGTGTTGACACCTCTCATCGAGGAGGAAATCCGGGGTTTGTGCGTGTTTTAAATGAAAAAACTTTACGAATTCCTGACTATTTGGGTAATAGTATGTTTAACACATTCGGAAATTTTGCTGTTAACCCTCGGGCGGGATTAATATTTTTAGATTTTCAGAGTAATCGCGTTTTACAACTCACAGGTGAACCTGAAATATTGTGGGAACTCGATGATCCAACTCAGGAAACAGGAGGAACAAAACGCTACTGGAATTTTACCCTAAAATACTGCTTAGAGACTCAACTCACCCAATCCCTTAATTGGGAATTTATTGATTATTCTCCTCATAATCCATCCTAATATTAAAATTTACAACATTAATGAAAAACGAACTACCAAGGTAACACTTCGCCATTAGAATGCCAAAAATTCCCAGTATTTTCTAGGTTTAATTCATCAATTCGCGCTAATAATCCCTTGACTGATTCTTCCGGGGTAATTCCCGAGTCAGTAAAGTTAGTCATCCGAGTTTTTACTAATCCGGGATGCAGGATAGCAACTGCAATTTGACGAGGTTTCAAATCAAGGGATAAGGATTTTCCCGCCATTGACAAGGCTACCTTTGACATCCGATAACCGTAAGAACCTCCGGAGGTATTATCTTCAATTGAACCCATTCTACTGGTCATTATAATGACTTTTGAACCCGGTTTTAAGTTTGGAAGAAGTGCATGAGTGAAGCGCAAAGGCCCGATTGCATTTACTTCAAATTGTTTACGAATACTTTCAAAATCAAGATTATCTAGGCTAATTCTTTCGACGATTCCGGCATTGTTAATTAATACATCAATGGGGCGATCACTTAAACGTTTAAGTAGCTCAGAAATAGACGTTTCAGACGTGATATCTACATCGGTTTCAATTTGCACGTTTAAATTTTTGAGTTCATCGGAAGCTGAACGACAAACCGCAATTACATCATCTCCTCGACGTTGAAGTTGGCGACAATATTCTAACCCAATTCCTCGATTTGCTCCTGTCACGAGATAAGTTGCCATTTTTTATTCTCTGTAAATGAGTAAAGTTTCTATTTTTTTAGTTTAAAGTTAATTAGAGGAGAGATCAAATTAAGTTTAAACCTGATGCCAAGCAGCATAAAAATCTGCATAAGACATCTGTTGAGCAGCATACCACAACAACTTATAAATTTCTAGAGCTTGAGGAGAGCGATTACCTTGATTTACAGCAATTGCATACTCTTTTAAACTCGTGACAATGAACGGAAGCTGTTCTTCAAGCAATCCTAACTTCAAAGCTTCTATTGTGGTTCTATAGGTTCTCTGAGTTTGTTCAGGAATCTGTAAACTCTTAATTAAAACAGAGATTGCTTTTGGATACCCAGGTTGTAGTTTAAGTAAAGAAATTGCATATTTACGTTGAGATTTAATTTTAGGGGTTGTCGCCAGTTTCTGCTTTAAAATAATCAGTGCTTTATCTGGATTTTTCTGCGGTTTTTGAGTCTGAAGGTGAGTAGATTTAGTTTGCCCAGGATTAAGAATAAACTGTGTTTTAAAGAGAGAATGTTCAGGCTCAATTTGTGACAAATCTTTAATCACTCTTGATCTAATTTTTTGAGGAGTTGAAGGTGATTGAATCAGATAAACTAAAGTGTTAATTGCAGTTGTATTTTCGGGATCTATTTTTCCCAGTCGATAGGCGGCTTTACGGCGAAGGCTATCTTGGGAAGCCGAGTGCAGAATTTCTGTTAAAGTCTTGATCGCAAGAGGATGACTGATACTCACTTGTCCTAAACTGCAAGCAATCTCCATTTTAGTAATTTCATCAGGTGCCGTTTCTAATAATTTTATTAACGTGTTTTCAGCAACTTTGTTCCCCCGAGCAAAGTTTTTTCCTAAACTATAGGCAATAAGCCAACAAATTCGGGAATGATTTAAGGATTGTATATGCTTTTCAAGCTGTTTAATCACTCGCGGTCGATCAGTAGAAAATAAAGCAATTCTCGCTCGTTCTAAAATAGGTGCTGGAAAAGTTAACCATTTTTGCTGAGTCGGATTAAATTCACCATAACACCAATGAATTAATTGACCAATTATTTGATCGGCTTGACTAAATTCTGAAAATTCTGATAGTCCAGAAGCGGCTAAACAATAAGCTTGATATTGATAAAATTGACCACAATCATCGTCAAAATTGACTAAAGCTTGAATAAATTCTTCTTTCTCTGAATTTTCTAGATCAAGCCGACCTAACCAGAGTAAAATAATTTCTTGCCATTGATTTGCAAAAATGTGATAATGAGAATCTACTTTATCGAGAAAAAATTTCCAGTTTGTAATCGCTTGTGCTGCAAAATATTCTTGAAAAGTTGAGTGATAAAAGCCATAAATTCGCTCACCAGTTGTCGCTGAAATTCCCACAGGATGCAGCCAACCCAGTTGTAAAGCGAAAGAAAATAAGTTAATTTCATCAGTATCAAGAACGGTTTCAATAAAAGATTGACTAAAACGAAACTTCATCTCGACTTGAGAAAAAGCATTTAAGGCTAACTTTCCGAGAACTTGATTTAGTCGTTGTCGCTGGGCTAAAGTGGTCGGAAATCTATCTTGTTTCCATTCGTAGAGCGTTTTAACAAATTGATTATAAAGGGCGGTTTTTGTACTCGGAAAGCTTCCTTGCATGACTGTCCAAATCCGACAGAGAAGGGCTAAACAGAGAGGATTTTTAACAGTATCTTGAATTCGCTGACGTTCGGGTTTTTCAAGTTCAGTAAAAAGATGAGCACCGAGTTGTGGCTGATGTTGAAACCATTTTTTAATAAACTGTTCAATTTGATTTAAGGACTTAGAATCATGATCACAAAAACTTAAATTACGATAGGTAACAAAATCTTCTAAGGGATTTTTACCCATTTCCCAAAGGTTAATTCGACAGGTAAGAATTATATTTGCATCTGCTATCCACCCCCGCAGTTGACGCGCAACTGAACTTAACGCTACACTGGATTCAATCCCCATTTCATCAATAGCATCTAACAGCAACCAAACCCGTTTTTGTTGAAATAATTCGGCAAATTCCTGTTGCCTTTCAGGTGAAATAATGACTTTGCGCGTGGCAGCTTTTAACCAATCTTTGAGTAAATACTGTTCGAGTGTCTCTCCCTGTAAATCCGCTAAAGAAATCCAAATTGGAAAAAAATTATGTTCGAGTAATTCATTAGCAATTCGTTGTAATACTGTCGTTTTTCCAGATCCAGGTTCTCCGATAATGGCAAGGCGTTGAGGGTCTTTAGAGGTAAGTAGCTGTTGTAGAAATAACTCAGGATTGATAATATCTTGAGTTTCAATATCCTCAGCATCATTAAATTCACAACTTTGATCACTTTGTAGTTTATTTTGCGATCGCCATTTGACCAAACCCAAAGGAATATAAACTTCCTGAAGTTCAAACTTCACACCATCACTTACTGTTAAAGGATTTGTAGTTAAACGTTCAATTTGTTGGGTCTGTAAACTCTCTCGACAATATTTTAACCAAGAATTACAGTCTTCATTATTAACATCTTCTTGAACACAATAATCCTGAGAATTTTCGAGCTTTTTAAAAAGTTTTTGATCGCCAGCAACTTGTTTAGATTTTTGCGGACGGCGTTGTTCCCATTCCTGATTAAACTGGTGTAAAATCGCTGTGCGATCCCTTCGTTTATGCCAAAACTTTAACGTAAAATGCCATGTTTCTGATCCTCGCCGTACGGGACGATGATCTTCTAAAATTTCCAAAAAATCTGTAAGACGGTTTAACGCTTCTTTAATTTGAGGAACTGTTAGCGCATTTCCAGTCAGTTTGATCAACGCTTCTAGAAACCGCAGCTTTGTTTGTACGATTAATTGCCGTTCATCCTTCCAATCGGTTTTAATCTCTCGTTGCAAGCGTTCTAAAGCGATTTCATCACAATCTAACTCGTCGTTTGCATAGTCCAACAAAGCGGTAAGTAACTGTTTAGTACGGTTTTTGGCTTGTGGGCCATAACTGATTCGCGGCATTTTTTCCACAAAGTTGGGGGAATCCCCCATCTCAACAACTTCCCCTATCTCTCAAGTGTAGTCTACATCTAGCTTTGCGGTGTCAAGATCAAAATTCGATTAGGGGAATGTTGTCACTTTATCTTATAAACATAGCAAACGGGAAGCAAACCAAAAGTTAGAAATAATGCAGGTTTTCATCCGATTAATTGCTAGTCATTTATGTGGCGGGTCGCTTAATTGGTAAAGCGCAATTTTGCCCTTTGGGACGCAGATTGAGGGTTATCGTCTATACTACGAATCCCCCCTTAATCGCCGAGATGCGGGTTCAAATCCCGCTCCGCTACACCAAATAAAGTTCAATAGTTTCTGTCCGAAAATCAAGCTTAATTTCTGATAATTCATGTGGCGGGTAGCTTAAAAGGAAAAAGCACTAACAATTCCTTGTTCATTCCTTGTCTGAAAAGGCCGAAGAATTGAGGGTTATCGTCTGATGGACGAGTGATGCGGGTTCAAATCCCGCTCCGCTACACCAAATAAAATTCGGAAATTAAAATCAAAATTTCAACAATTTTTGGCAGGTAGTTTAACGGTAGAACACTAACAATTCCTTATTCACTCCTTGTCTGAAAAGACCGAAGAATGAGGGTTATCGCTTTCCCGCGAGAGATGTGGGTACTCTGCGAGAAGGCTTCGCCAACAAATCCCGCCCTGCCAATTGGGATTCATCCCAAAACAGAAGTTTTTTCAAACCAATTTGCCTTTAGGGGCCGGAGGAAAAAATGTTTAATCATACTATTTTTTGGCGAATAATATTTGAAGTCAGCTTGATCGCCTTCACTCTTAATCTCGATCAAGTCTGGGCTTCTGTCAATCATCGTCAATCTCATTTATCTAAACGTCAGCCTCCGGTTTTTAATGATGGTGGTTCGCGTTTTTATGAGTGTAATTATAACGAATAATTTTTCAAAAAGCAAGGAAAGAAAACCATGAAATATAACTTTTTTGTCTCTCAAAACAAAACCCCTCAAAATCAACCGCTTCCGGGTCGTAAAGCCGAAATGACTCAAGGACGTTCGGGCGGATGGATGTTCAAAGCGGATATCTGGCAAATCTTACGGCGTTGCTTATTAATTGGAACTGCCAATGGTGCTTATTATGCCGGAAAACATGAATTAACTCAAGAATTTGTGGATACAATTCAACTTGCAATTGAAGCCGATCCTCGTCGAGTTGCCGATGAAATTCTTTATGCTTCTGATGGACGTTCTATTAATAATAGCGCTCCGATTTTAGCGTTGGTTTTGTTATCAATAGGAGAAACCCCTGAAGCAAAACTTGCCTTTACAGAAATATTTCCGCAAGTTGTGCGTACTGGAAGCCATTTCTACGAATGGTTAAGCTATACGAAAGCCCTGCGAGGATTTGGAAAAATTGTCCGAGAAGCGGGGAAAGCTTGGCTGACTAATGAGGATGTAAAAGGACTCGCATATCAACTGTTAAAGTATCAACAACGTCAAGGATTTTCTCACCGTGATGCGTTGCGTTTATTTCATGTAAAACCAACCACAGAAGACCATAATTTGCTGTTTAATTGGGTGATCAATGGTTGGGATGAATTGCCTTCACAAATTCCGTCTGAAGCGTTAAAACAAATTTGGTGGTATGAGTGGTTAAAACGTCATCCCGATCAAACTCACAAAGCAATTTCTCAAGGTCATTTAACCCATGAAATGGCTGCTCCTGTGGGAAAAATGGATAAACGAGCTTGGCAGTTACTATTCTATGAAATGCCGATAGGGGCAATGTTGAGAAACTTGGGTTCTTTAACAGAATTAAGAATTTTAACCTCTAAGGAACGTAAAAATATCAAACGAGTTGCTCAAGTTTTAAATAACCGTGAACACTTGAAAAAAGGACGAATTCACCCGATAGATGTGTTAAAAGCTCTAAAAACTTATCAATCTGGGGGAAGTTTAGGAAAAAGCCAAAAAACATGGACGGTTGTTCCTCAAATTGTTCATATTTTGGAAAAGGCTGTTGAGTTATCATTTGATGTGATTGAACCCACAAATAAAGTGTTTTTACACGCCGTTGATATCTCCGGTTCGATGTCTTGGAATACCGTTTATTCCATCGGTTTAACCTGCTGTGAAATTGCCACAGTTATGGCTTTAGTGACCGCAAAAGCGGAAAAAAACTATGTGATTCGCGGATTTTCTACCGAGTTCATCGATTTAGGAATTACAGCAAAAGATTCCTTAAAAACGGCAATGACAAAAGCAAATAATAGTAACTTTGGAGGGACGGATGCAAGCGTGGCTTATAATTGGATGATTCGTCATAAATTCAAAGCGGATATGATTTGTTTTTGGACGGATAACGAAACTTGGGCGGGGATTAAACACACGAGTCGAGCGTTAGCAGAATACCGTCAAAAAATCAATCCAAACATCAAGGCGGTTTATGTTTCGCTTGCACCCTACAATATCACATTAGTTGATCCAGAAGATGGAAATTCTTGGGATATTGCAGGATTTGATCCAGGAACGCCGCGACTCATTCAAATGTTAGCAACAGGTGAACTTTAACTCACTTGATTTCCTTAAAATCAGCACAGAGACGTTCTCTTTGAGCGTCTCTAAAACTTGTTTTTTTGTCACTTAATCTTATAATTTAAACGTTAAATATTAACGATTGTTACAACTTTACTCATTTAGCAAAGGAGCGGAATTGCTCAAAACTTGTCACTTCTGATGTGGGTTTGCTATGCTAGAGACTCTTTTTTCACCAAATAGCAGTTTAGAGTCTAAGTGTACAAAACTGCCATCTTTAGGAGTGCATTATGATCTACCAATTTCAAATCCAATTCTCGCTGTTTGCTATCAATAGCCGTCCTCAAACCGTTACTATTCTCTCTAAAAATTATCTTTCTCCAGAAAAACTTAAATCCTCTTTAGCTTGTGACTATGAGATTCTACCTCACGAAGTTGAGATTCATTCAGTATTACAAACTGCGTCTCCCCGAAAACAGCAAAGTTACAGTTCTCAGTAGTTTAATTCCACCAAAAACTTCAGGGAAATAATCTTAATTTTTCTTAAAACGGATCACACCTTCCTGGCCCAAGGAGTCCGAACTTTATTTGAGTTCAATATTGTCCCTTTACCAATAACCTGTATTTATGGGTAAAGAGAAATGAGGAAAATTGTTCTGGATCGATTCCGGGGGGTGGATCGCATTTTTCTCCAAAATGTTTAGAATCCATTAAGTATCGGTGATCTCTGTGGTGGCCCCTGTGAAAAATATTAAATTTTTCATAAATTTAGATCATTCTAGAGAGATACATTTATAATTGCAGTGTTAGACACTGTATTGTGTTTATTTTTGTTAAGAAAAACACAGAAAATAGGAGATAAATTTATGGGCTTTTTAGGAAAACTATTTGGGAAAAAAGAAGAGGAGAAAGCTGCCTCAACACCCAAAGTAGCCGTTTCAAAAGCAGCAACCGAAAAATCTATTGCACCCGAAAAAGTAGGGATTGATGGTAACTTTGATGAAAGTGGTTTAGCCAAACGTGTTGCTCAAGCATTAGATGATGCAAATATTTCAGATAATGTGGGTCTTTGGGTCGCGCAAAAAGGTAGCACTGTTGTCTTGAAATATAATGAAGACGCGAAGGAGGTTTTAGCAAAAGCAGAGCAAATTGCAAAAGGAGTAGAGGGTGCAACGGGAGTAGAAACAGCACCTAATAGCTAATGGATTGACTTGAGAATAAAGTTAGATAAACCGCATTAAAATACATTGAGTGTGAGTATTAGGCTGACGAAAATTCTGAAATCACACTTAATTCTAAATCTTTGAAAATGGCTGAATATGCTCTAAATAAACCTTAAATAAAATGCAGAAAAAAACTTATTATTTAGCATCTTCTATCTTCTTCATTGTAGGGTTACTCTGGATGTTCATCAAGTTAATTGCTAATACTGAAAGATTTACAGTCATTATGATTGGTTGTTTTCTTGTTGGGCTAGTTTACTTTTTTTTGGGATCTCGACTCAAAAATTAAAATCTGAAGAAAACAGATCTCCACTCTGAAGTCTGTTTAAAGAAATGTGAGTTCATGTTATAATAGTAAGAGAATAATCTAGACTAAAAAATTTAGAATGATTATTCATGTTCCCTCTAAAGCAGGTCAACGAAAAAAATATTGGCGGCGCGTAATTGATTTTGTCGATCTCAATCAGACAAACGGATATGCTTTTCAAGGATATCGAGTAGAAGCAGATCAATTAATTGAATTAGAAATTGGTAATTTTTTACTCACCTACGATGAAATAGGTTCTATAAAACGTTGGTATCCTCACGTTTGCTTATATCAAGTTCGAGCCGATCTCGAATCTCCTTTAGAAGAAAGATTTACTTGGAGTGGAAAAACCGCTAACCGAAATTGGAACCGCTCTTGGGCTTTATCAGTACGTGATCCTATTGCTGAAATTGTGAATGAAAACCGTTTATCCTATGAAGATTTGATTGATTGGGATAAAGTTTCAACAGATCGTTTAAAGGAAGAATTGAAGCGTAGAGGAGTTATTTAATCTACGCTTTTGTATCCTTGAAGTTATTTAAAAAGAGTTAATCTAGACTACAATAAAAACCTCTTGTGTCAATACAACGGGATTAAAAACAGCAAGTATCTGTTCGCCAAAACTAATTTGAGTCCCTTGCAATATAGGTTCGATGCTTAACTGTTCAAACGTTAGATTATCTGTTAAACCAATAAAATCAATACCGATTTCAAAATCTTTAATTTGATCAGTATCTTCATTCATTTCTAAAATAAAAACATCTATTCCTTGACCTCCCTGTAAAGTATCAAAACCCGTACCTCCTCTTAAGATATCATCATCAAAACCCCCAAATAACTGATCATTTTCTGAACCGCCAATCAAGATATCACGACCTGCATCTCCGTTAATCAAATCATCACCAATCCCTCCATAACTCGTGTCATTTCCCTCACCTCCCCAGATTACATCATTCCCCGATAAACCGCTTATTAAGTCATCTTCTGCATATCCGATTAATTCATCTCCTTGATTGGTTCCAGCAAGATTATCTCTGTTATTTGTTCCTTGAAAACTTAAGTCTGTATTAAAGAAAACTCCCTGTTTTTTATCTTTAGTATTGAGATCAACAATCCCTCGATTAGCACGTTCATCTTCGGTTACAATTCCTTGTCTGAGGGTATTGAGAGAAATTAAAGGATAAGTCAATTCAGATTTATTTTCAACGAAGGGATTATCAAGTTGGTCTAAATTTTTGGAACCACTAACAGATGGATCAGAGGGTAAATTAAACCCTTCACCTGCAAGTAATTGAGTAAAAAAACGATGAGCATAACCATGTGCTTTTGCTCCAAACCAGTCATTAAATCGATTAGAATCGGGTTGATTCCATGCCTCACCTTGATTAAGATAAAGATCGAGGGTATTTTCATTATCAAAATTCAGTACAGGTAGAGGATTTTCATATCCGAGATTACTCGTTGTATGAATTGCAATGACTCGCGTTGCATCTCCTTTATCCAAGCGTTCTGGAATAGATTGAAAAGTTGCTAATGTTTTCTGATTAAAATTTGCATTTTCAAACCCTGGCCCGGCGGGATCTAAACCAATAATTGTTCCAATCTTCTGATCATCCGGTGAATATTGTCCAGCAAATCCAGCAACTTGAGCGCCTAAACTATGACCAATTAATGTAATTGTTTCGGGTTGAATAACATCAGAACTAACATATCGATAAAGCATTTCTTGAACCGCTTTTCCGACAAATTCTGTCTTTTGAGCCTGTTGAGGATAGTTGAAAAAATCTGTGACTTTTTGACCTGCATCCCAACTGACTAAAATAACGTTAGCATCTTCTTCTTGTTTAGAGATTTCGGTTGCTATTTTTCGCATCCAATTATCTGATTCAACCTCATTAGGTATTCCGGGATTATCGCGAAAGCCATGAGTAATCACATAAGTAGGACGCCCGGAAGTTAGATCAGAATCTTCAAGTTCTTTGAGGGTTTTATTTTCATTTAAAATATAAAATTTAGCCCACTCACTCACAGGATGATTAACAGTTAAGTTCTCCATGAGATCTTTCCCCAAGTTGATCATTTTAGTATAGATACATTACCTTTATTTTAATCAACTTATCTAACGGTTATATGCGTTCCTGAGCCACTCTTTCAGGTGTCATGCAGAAGGTGATGACTTTTTGATGTTATTCATTCTAATCATCATGCTCTGAGTGGTTGTTTAAACGCTTGTTAACTCAGGAAAGATATTCTCCGTCAGTAGCCAATTTTAGGAGTGGCATAGTCCTCGAAGTCAGGGCGTTACGCCCTTACAGAGAACAGGGGACAGCCAATAGCGGATCGGATCGCTCAAACCTTCTCTCCAAAGGGGCGCTTACAATGCTGACGAAGAGAGGGAACAGGGATAAGAAAAAAACTGGGTACGGCTACGCCTCCGAGAGATTTAGGTATCTGATAGACAATTTAGTGGGGGGGGTTTGCTGAGGTTATTTGTTAGAGACCTCGCTCCCTCGATCTAGCTAGGTGGAACCTACCTGCCCCTACGAAACTGGTGAGGTGTATTTGAAAGGGGTACAGACTTGCTGAATCAATCAACTCGTAAAATTACTGAGATCCCTGAGATTTTTAGTACATACAAAATTTGAAAGTTCAGTGATTCTACGCTGGCATATTTAAGAATACAACTTTAACATTAAAGATAGAGATAGAAACTTTGAGATTATCACTGGCACAACCAAGCTTATATTTCTCGGAAATATTCATCTCTCTACTTCTCAATCAATCAGCTTAAAGGAGAAATAAATGGCGATTAACTATTACTTAGAAAACAATAAAGATTCTCTAGAATTTGTCTACAAAAATCTTTTACTTTGGTTTAAAGATAAGCAATACAAAGTTGAAGGAACAGAAGCTGATGGTATTTACTTAATTCAAGCGCAAAAAGTTGGTAAAATTAGGACTGTGCTAGGGACAAATCTAGCTTTTAAAGTCAAAGTTTATAAGTCCAATGACCTCACGAATCCGCCTGAATTTGTTGTAGAAACTAGCACAGGTAAATGGATACAAAATATTGCTGGAGCCGGAGTAACTGCGATGTTTTTCGGAGGATTGACTGTCTTGACAGGTTTAGCTGGAGCGGGTTGGGCTTTAGTCGTAGAAAATGAAATTATCACCTACATTGAAGAAGAATTGAAGTTTAAAAAGATTCAAAAATCTATGAATTCATCTGAGCTTGAACCTCTAGGAATCTCAATTCATTCGTCCAAAAAAGAGAATCATTATAAAGCTCAAAATAATTCTGCTCGTCAAAAAGCAATATTAAAAGCAGATCAAGACTTAAAAAAACTCAAAGCAGCCTTAGCCACTAATATTCTAACCGAAGAAGAATTTGCCGCTAAAAAGCAATATGTAGAGAATCAAATCGATGAATACGAAATTGAGTTTATAATTGAAGAAAAGTTGATTCGGTTTCAGGAAGCGTTTACAGATGGGATTTTAACAGCAGATGAATTTGAGGCTAAAGTTCACCAAGTTGAAGAAGAACTGAGACATCAGGTGATTGATCAACGGCTTGAACAAGAAAAAGAGGAAGTTATGATAAAACTAAGAGCCGCTCTAGACAATGGGATTTTGACACAGGATGAATATGCTCAAAAACTAGCACTTCTGTGATTTCTCCCGAAACCAAGCTTCGCTTCGCTTGTACGCATCGTCGAGAGAACTGGAGAGAAACCTGGTTTCGCCGAAGTTACCAGGTTTTTAGAAACGTTTAATATGATTGATTTCGTAATTGTTAGTCATCTCGTTTCAATGACGAACAGCCTAAACACAGGTAATCGCCCCTAATGTTGCTTGCGGAGGTTCTTCAGTTAAACAGTCTACTGAAACGTTGAGACCTTCAAGTTGAGCTGTTCCAAAAATTGTAGCAAATGACATATCAGCCGCGTCTCGTCCAGTACCAATTCGCACAAATCCTTTACGAGGAATTAAACGAGTTGCATCAAATAAATACCAGCGAGAGCCTAAATAAGCTTCAAAAACCGCATGAAAATCTGGTGGTTCTAAACCATAAGCATAGCCACTGACAAAGCGAGCAGGAATATTTAAAGCACGACAAAATGCTATACCTAAATGAGCAAAATCACGGCAAACACCAGAACGTTGAGTGACGATTTCATACGCGGAAGTATGAGCATCTGTACTTCCAGATAAGTAAGTAACGTTATCATAAATCCAATTACAAATTGCAGTCACTCTAGAATAGTCTGGCAAAAGATGACCGAATTCATTGTTTGCTAAATTGAATAATTGATCGGACTCACAGTATCGCGAAGGATAGACATAATTTAAGACTCTTAAGGGGAGTTTTTTGGGTGGGATTTCGGGAATTAGATTAGGGTTATCTTCTCCTAAACAAAGAGCCACAGTCGCTTGATAAGATACTTGCAATTTTCCGGGTGGAGCGGTTAATCTCAAGATTCGATTTTTCAGCGTTGATGACACATATTCTTCGGAGTTTATTGCAGGTTCAATCTGAAGATGTTCTTCTAATACTTGTTGGGAACCATTATTAACAGCACTAATATTAAAAATAAATGTGCTATCGGTTGTCAGATCGTATTTTAATTGACATCCCACTTGAAACTTCATACTTGTGATTTCCTTGAATTGATGTGATCTTAAAAAAAAGCAATTGATTTGAACTTAATTTTAGAAGAATTGAATGTAGTTTTGTGATTAACATTTAACTATAGCATAATTATTGTTATTTTTAAACCCATCTTCATTCACCCTCTACTTATATTAAGAGAGTTAGTCGGGTTTATCTTAAAATATTCTTCTCTCTCTACATCATAAAATGAAATTTATTCCGATATAAAAAAGCTAAAAAATCAAGAGTTAAGAAGAAGATTAACTCCTGTCTTAACTCTGAATTATTATACAATTACTCTCAATTTTTAGTAACGAAATGTTGCAGCAATTAAAGCATGATCCGGAAGTTTTTCAGGAACATCTGCATAAACTGCACCACCATTAAGGAAAGTATGAATCGTTGCAAAATCTAATAGATCCTCATTTTCAGGTTGATCTTCTCGTTGCAATGTAATTTCATGAGTTTTAGGATTAAACTGACCCCATTGCTGCTCATCTATTGCCACAAATAAAGAATCAATACGTTGATCGTAAGCTGCTTTCATAATTTCTTTGAGATCACGAGAAGCTTTTTTGGGGTTGTTTCCCATCAATTCTTGATACTCAGTCGCTGCTTTTTCTTGAGACTCTTGGAAATAAGACCGAATGATTTTCCAAGCCTGTTCATGTAATTCTTTGGGACTCGTATTTTCTGGATTTCCAGCAATCCCTTCTTCTACAACATTCGGATAAACTGTAATCTCTTTATACATGGTCATCAAAAATTCTACTCCAGCTAAGATCATCGGAGCTTGTTCACCTTTTAGAATATCATGTAAACCGCGATCAACCTTCTGTAAAAAACGGCGAATTTGATCTTTATTATCCGTTGTTCCTACGCCTTGACCATGATACATTAAAGATTGACCACCTGCCGTTGAAGGATTTCCGGTGTGCATCTGAAGCTGTTCTTCTGGGTCATCATATTTCAGTGCTTCTTCTAAACTCAAAGGCATTTCTTGGAGAGAAACTTCACTGATTTGATAATGACTTCCCTGAAATAAACGCACCTTATTTTGACTCAAAGCTAATATATAAAATTGTCCATCGTGCATTAACAAAGGCATTAGGGGTTTAAGATGAAAGCGATTACTAATGATCACATCTTCATTAAAATTCAGCGGAAGACGATAATAACGAAACTCATTTGGAGAAATAAATAAAGCTAGTCCTTCATTTTGATTTCGCCAAAACTCACCCTGGTCAAGTTTGTGAGCTTGTTCTAAAAGTTGTTGAGCGTCAGTATCTCGCCAACCCGCCTGCACTAATTTTTTCTCAGCTAAACTCAGAACATTCTTAAAGCGAATTGGATCTTGGCGAATCTCTGGCCCAGCAGAATGTGTAGGCATAAAAATCGAAATACAATTTTTATCCCGATGTTCCATTAAGTCTTTAATTTCGTTTGTCGATAAAATACTCATACTTTACATCTCCAATTTACAATTATTTACTTGAGGAAATTTAACCCCTTTTAGGAGTTCCATCCTAAGGGAGTTTCCATCTCAGTTTGAGAAGCTTTCTCAGCACTTACTCCCGGTTTATTTACAATTTTTACTGTTGTTGCTTGTGGGCCGTTTTCACCTTGTTCTTCAACATATCGTACACCAGTACCGACTGTTAATCGCTCAAAGTCATTGTTTAGAACACTATTTTTATGGAAATAAATCTCACGATCTACGTCAATAGTTCGCAAGAAACCATATCCTTCTTCAGTAAACAGTTGAGTAACAATTGCAACCATTTGTTGTTGGGAAGGAGAGTTTCTATCCCATTGTCGTTGACGTTCAACTAACTCCACAAGTTGACGGCGTGCTGCATCAAAAGCTTCTCGAATAACCGTTTCTAACGCTTCGTATTGAATCCCTTCGTCGGGACTGCGATCTACTGCTAATTCGTGACCTGGAGGAACAGTAATATCTAGCCGTACACGATAGGGAGAACCCATTTTGGGGTGATCGTGGGTTTTCTCAATCACCACTCTACAGCTATTCATGTAGTCACAGAATTGCTCAAGTTTGGCAATTTTTTCTCGAACTAAAGAATCAATCGCTTCAGTTTTTTCGAGATGATGATAAGTAATTTCTGTTGGAATTTTCATGCTTATTCTCCTAAATTTACGTTGTGTCTATTGTATTTACCCCTGAATTAAATTAAATTCTATGGACAAAATTCAAGAAAGTTAGCGGCGACATATCCCTCAATCGGAGCAAAAACAGGAACCCAGCCATTTTTACCTCTATTTTTAATAGAAATGTCTTGTCCAGCTTCTAGACTTCCAATAATTTCTCCTCCGGGTTGCGAGCGAACATTTAACCGCGTATTGACATTAACTTCCCGACAGCTACTTGTGGGAAAAGTAGAGCCTACTGTATCGCAATAAGCCAGGTTTGCTGAGGTTACATAACCTTCGACAGGATATTGAACTTGAACCCAACCATTCTCGCCTTCGTCTTCGATATAAACCTTTTCATCTCGCTCTAAGGTACTAATAATTTTACCTTGAGGTCGATCTCTGAGCGTTACTAATGAAGCATTAACTTCACGACAACCATTCACAGGTGGAGTCAAGAAAGCCTCTCCATCGGGAACTTCTGAAATACTATCAGCTCCGGTACAAGAACGGAGATTTTCTGCATTAACATAACCACTAGCAGGATTTTCTATCGGTGCCCAACCGTTTCTTCCTTCGTTGGCAATATAGATATTTTCTCCTTCTTGTAATCGACCGATTTCATTTCCTCCGGGTTGATCTCTAATAATTAAATTAGAGATTTTTGCTTCCCGACAGTTACTTCCGGGAACTGTAGAAGTCTGAGCTTTTGCACTTTTTACAGGCATAATCAAGGTTGCTACTAATGCTCCTAGTGCAGTTAATCCCAGTGTTCTTTTTAAAGAGTTTAAGTCTAAGTTGTAAGCTTTCATCATTTAACCTTTTTATCTTCAAATATTCATTTCTATATTTATATTATGATTTTTTTATTGCAAAAATTCATCTATCTGAAGTTGGAAAAATTTTAACTCTAGATTTGTGGATAAAAAAAATCCCCTAAAAATCGGGGAAATTTCAACAGAATAAACTCGATATTCTTATGCTGTCACACCTAATGCTCCGGCTCCAGCAGAAGCTAAGGCTGAAATTAACGCAGTTAGAAACAACCACCAAGCGGCTGCGGCTGCGGCTTTTTGAGTTTCTTCAACTTGTTTCTGAGTTTGATGTTTAACTTGTTCAAGTCGTAATTCAGCTTCTTTTTGAACACGCTCTGCTTTTTGTAAAACTCGGTTACGAGTCAGTTCAACCTGATCAATAATCCGATTAGCATCCGCTTCAGAAATATCTTTGCGAGAACTCATTAATGCAACTAAAGTATTCCGGTCAAACTGAGACAAACGCTCTCGTAAAGCATCAAAACCGGCTTGGGGATCATCAAACAATGTGCGGAAATCATCACGCACTCCTTCATAGTTTAGTTCGGGTCGTTCTAAGCTATTAAGATAAGCTCGAATTTTGGCAAAGATGCGATCAAGCACTAATTGAACTTGAGTATTAATCGTGTGTAACTGCTCAAAGAAGCGATCACGCACGCTTAAAATATTATCAACAATCTGATTAGCCTCGTGTTCGGAAATATCATCTCGCTGAGATAATAGTGAAACCAACGTTGAACGGTCAAATTGGGATAAGCGATCCTGCAAGCTTTCCATTCCTAGACGCGGATCATCAAGTAATAATTTCAGATCCCGTTGAATACCATCAGGATTCAGCTCTGATTTTTCAGTAGATCGTAAATAATCGGCCATCGCACCTTGAAAATCTTGCACTTTTTGCTGGGTACGACGAGCCAGACGACGGGGTGATTTAGCAATTGTTTTCAGCGTGTTTTGTACTTCGTCAATAACTTGATTAACTTGTTGTTCACTCAAGTCATCTCGTTGCGCTAATAACTGCACTAAAGTATCCCGATCCATCTCCGCTAAACGTCTCTTAATAGATCGACTTCCGACGGCTGGATCTTCAAGTAATTGAGTCAAATCTCGTTGAATTCCATCGGGATTTAATTCAGGTTTACCTGTACTGTACAAATAGTCTGCGATCGCAGATTTTGCTTGTTCGTACTGTTGTTGAGCTTGAGCGCTAAGTTGCTGCGGCTTATAGCGTATGCGAGTCCAATTTCGTTCAACTCGATCTAAAATTTTATCAACTTGTTCTTGACTTAAATCATTACGTTGACCCAGTAATTGTACTAGAGTATCCCGATCAAATCGAGAAGCTCGCGCTCTTAAAGCCGACATTCCTGCCTGGGGATCATCAAGTAATAGCTTTAGTTCTCGTTCAATCGCTTGAGGATTGAGTTCAGATCGACCTGTATCTCGCAGATGAGACTGAAATTTGAGCCATTGTTTTTCGGCTTTAGCTTGAGCGGCTGCATCGACTTCATGAGCTTCTTTAAGAACCTGATCACGAGCAATTTCTAACTCGTTTGCAATCGCCGCAACTTCTACAGGGGTTAACTCGGGGCGATGTAATAGAATTCGTTCAAAAGTTAAGCGGTCTAATTGAGCTAAACGGTTATTAAGATGCTCATAATCGGTATCCGGATCTTTGAGAATAGGTCGGAAATTGAGATTAATTTTCTCCGGAGTTAATTCTTCTTTGGGTGTTGAGAGTAAGTATCGTTCAACTTCTGCTAATAAAGCAATCGCTTCTTCCCGTTCTTTGGCAGCTACAGCAGTATTTAACACCTCTAAACGAATTCCATTTAAGGTATGAGAAATATGCTCAATTTCATCCTGAGTGAGCAGTCCTTTCTCTTCAAGATAGTCTACAAAGTCGGTGCGATTAATTTGTTCTAATTGTTCAGCGACTTGACCCGGATCGGCTTCCGTATCATAAAGCAAGTCGCGAAACTCTCGATGTAAATTGGTGGATTTGAGTTGCCACACATGAGCGTTAGAGAGATAATTTTCAATATCTGCTCGTAAGGGGTTGTAAGTTGGGCGACTTCCAACCAATTGAGCCTTAACTTTCCCCGGTTGATCGCTCACATATTCTTTGAGTTGTTGCAGTTGTCCGATTATTTTTTCGGCATCGATATCGGATAAATCTGTCCGTCCCATTACCATACCCGTCAGACTATGAAATCCCATTGTTAACCCATGAGTTAAAGGATTTGTGCTTTGAGCGCGGCGGCGTTTCCGCATTTCTTCAATGACGGAATCTAACTTATCCGAAAAATCTTCGCCTAGTAATGATTTTCGAGGCGCAGATTTGAGATAATCAACAAATTTAGAAAAGTTATTTTGACTGGGTAACTGAGAAGATGTTTTATGCCAAGCTGTTTCTAATTGTCGAGCAATACGATCAACTTCTTGTTCGGATAAATCGGTACGACTACTAACGAGATCAACAAATGTTTGACGGTTTACATTCGGTAAGTCGCCGCTTGCTAAAGCTTCTTGGAGTTGCGGATCACGCAGAAGATCTTCAAAGTCAGAACGAATATTTTTTAGGTCAAGTTGGGGAGGACGTAACGCATCGAAATAGTCTTCTACTTTTTCTCGTAAGTAAACCGGATCAAGTCCATCTGTTAATTCTCGACGAACAGCAGCAGCAGTGGCTTCAGCGGTAGCGACAACTTGTTGAGATGCCGCTTTAGATCCAAACGCGGCAACGGCTGTTCCAAATAACGCTTGAAATCCAGAAGTTGCACTATTAACAACTGATCCAATTAAGGTTCCTGCGGTGGTTGAACTCACCCAAACTAAGAGCGAAAAATAGGCTCCCCAGATGACTAATCCGACTATCGCTCCAGAAGCAGCAGAGATAATTAGACTCAGTTTTACGGCAAATAAACAGGCAAAAAATAGGGAGATTGTGACGCTAATAAGGGTACCCAAACCTAATGCTAAACCGATTTTTTTAATTGTTTTTCCCGGTGATTTAGAATGGGAATTAGAATGATCGTGATCATGATGGTGATTTGAGGATGATGAGCTAGCCAGTACCGAAATACCTGTTGCAACTCCCAAATTAGTCAGTAACATCTGGAAGGCAAACGCTAAGACAATCCCCGCGATCAGAGCGGTGAAAAATTGGGGTCCACTAAAGACCGCTGCTGCATCTTCTACAGCTTCAGGTTGAGGTTCGACGATAACTTGAGCTAGCCAACTCAGATGAGACATTAGCTTGAGTGTAGTAAGTTCTCCTAGATTCATTTTGTTTTTCTAAGTGAATGAGTAGGTGTAAAAGTAATGAGTACAAGATTGCTGCTGTGAATATATCTAGCAAATCTTATCAAGATGAAAGTATTATCTCGGATTACCAGCCAAAGATCGTCTGTCTGGAGTGGGAACTTTGCGGGTTTGTCTGCTTTTATCTCTCTATCTTCGGGAGTAGAAGAAAGACTCAGTATCTAGACGCTTAGTGGTTCTAGAACGAATGCTTTATTTACTTTTTATAACAGCTTTTATTTTCTTTCTATACATTATTCATATAAGGGTGCTATAATAGGAATTGGAGAGAAACTAAAAAGTGGCTTGTTTTCTCAACCAATTGCTACTATTTTTTCCCTTATCTAGCCACGGCTTTTAGGTCTGAACTTGAGCTAAAATACATGGGCATCTATATAATAGCCCCCTAAACTTAAAACTACAACTTTTTGTTTGGAAGCTGAGTATATGTTTTTCTCTAATATACTGCTTCTCTGTGAAAACTTCATCTATCCACAGATAGAGATCAAACTAAAAGATTTTCTCAAATCGCACTCTCACCCAAGCGAATAGAGAAGTGAGTAAGATAACCACAGGAATGACCTCTAGTCGGCCCATCCACATGAACATCATTAAAACCAATTTTCCGGCCCAATGAAGCAAGGGGTCAGTAATTCCTGTTGACAAACCCACTCCACCTAACGCAGAAGTGACTTCAAAAATGACATCACTGAGACTGTAAATAGGTTTAGCAAAATGAACTAAAATAATGGTTCCTACAACAATTAAACTAATCCAAAATACAGCTAAAACGGCAGCCCCTTGAACACGATTATTAGCTTCTTCTTCTGTTAATTTTTGACCATCAATTTCATAGTGAGGTATACCATCAGGTTGCTTGAGAATGTGTTGAACTCGCCAAAGAATTCCTTTTCCGAGGGAAACAACCCGGCTGAGTTTTAGTCCTCCTGCGGTAGAACCTGCGGCGGCACCTGTAAATAATCCTATACTCAGGATTAATTTTGCGGCAGCACTCCAGTCTTGAATCTTTACGGTATTAAAGCCACAAGTTCCCAAAGCAGAAACCCATTGAAATATTGTATCTAATATTAAAATTCTTCCTTCAAATTGTCTATTTTCCCAAGCTAAAACGAGTATTCCAAAAAACAAGATTAACCAGAATAAGCGATGTTGGGAGTCACTCCAAAGCACTGAAATCCGCCGTTCTTTGATCAGCTTTGAATGAATATAAAAACTAATAGCTCCCGCCGTCATAATCATAATCGTGGCAATTTGAATAATTGGATCATAACTCCCAATACTGTTATCTTTTATCGAAAAACCCCCTGTAGAAATGCCTGTCATCCCATGATTAATCGCATCCCACCAAGGCATTCCAGCAACTCGCAATAAGATAATGCTAATAATCGTATAAAGTAAATAGATTTTCCAAATCCATCGTACGGTATCCGTTACTGAGTCAGCCAGATTTGTGTTGCGTCCTTCGGCGGAATAAAGTTTATAATTACTTAGACTAGGTTCGAGTATCGAGAGAATTAATACAATTACTCCTACACCCCCAATCCACTCCATAAAAGAACGCCACCATTGCAAACTATGAGGAAGTTTACTGGGGGAAACAGCCATCGATAAGCCTGTACTGGTAAAGCCTGAAAATGCTTCAAAAAAAGCATTCCAAGGATTATTAAATCCTAAGACTGTTAATGAAATATCAGGAGAAGATTGAGAGACAGTTAATAAAAAAGGAGTAGCTCCTATCAAGGGAATTAATCCCCAACTTAACGCTACTGTCAGCATCGCTTCTCGCAGATGAGTTTCTGCTTTTTTCCGAAACAAACGATAGAATAGTTGACCCAAACCCACTGAAATAATAGCGGTTACAATAAAAGGTAAAATACAATAGAACTCTTGAAAGATTAGACAGATGGGTAAAGATAAAAGTGCCATTCCTCCAGGAATATGAACCAATAAACCCGTATTACGAATAACAGTTTGCGTTTCAGCTTTGATCATTCCTTTTGAATACTTAACTAACTTCTTTGTCTCAAATTTTTGATCGACTATAAATTCTCAATAATAAAATTTAGTGATTAAATAGATGAATCCGACGGTGAGACAAAAAATGCACAACATTTATCTATCTATCTTAAACTTTATTCTGCAACTTAACCGTCCACAGAAAACGAGTTAATACCGTCGGAAATCTAATTCAAATCAGACTTGAATTAAATTAGAATATTATTCCAGGTTAGCTTCTGGATATCTTTCTACAAAGTAGTTCGTTAACAGAGTATTAACGAAAGACAAAATTACTGGCCCTAAAAGAAAAGACAGAATACCAGTTACTTGAAACCCAGGAACCGCAATGGAAGACAACCAAAAGCACAGTCCGTTTACAATCAATGAAAAGCCTCCCAAGGTGACAATATTGACAGGTAGGGATAGAACTTGCACAACGGGTTTAACAGCCCCGTTAACAATTCCGATAGAAGCCGCAGCGATTAACGCAGCCGGAAAAGTTGCTAAATTTACACCCGGAAAGATAATATCAACAACCAGCAAACTTAAAGCTGTTGCTAGTAGGGGCAAAAGTGTCTTCAAAATCATCATAATTATTTTGATCTCCCTGTTAAATTTTTCAAAAAACTTCAATCTTTATGACTCTTACTTATAATAAGTTAAACTCGTTCCAAATGACTTCCTCACTTCGATAGATTTTTATACTTAATCTTTTTTAACAGAAAGAAAAGATTATCTCAAACAATATAGCTAAAGATAGAGGTAGAAATCCGTTTAATTAGAGATAATATAAATTAGTGAAAACATTAAAGTATAGGATTTAAGAAAAAATGAGACTTTTAAGAATTCTTTTGGGTATTTTAGTTCCTCCCTTGGGCGTTTTCCTCACCGTTGGAGCGAGTTCGGCTCTAATCATTAATATTTTACTCACCCTTCTGGGTTGGCTTCCGGGTTCGATCCATGCAGTTTGGGTGATCACAAAACACGCCGAAAGAGCAGATGAAAGAGCATACTAATCTTAGATTAGAGTGAGTTTAATAAAGTTTTTAAAGCCCGGTTCTTTGAGAAAAACCGGGTTGTTATTTTTATCAGTTAGACGGATTTATTTTTTCCCTCTAAAACTTTAGGATTTTCTCCTTCTAAAGATTTGGAACTCCCGTCAGACTTACGGTTAAAGGACTCAGATAGAGAGTCCCATAACTCTTGAAGACGGAGTTTAACTTGCCGTTCTTTTTTGGCGATCGCACTTCCGGTTTCACCCAGTTTTTGTTCAAAGTTTGTGCGAGTTGCGGCGACTTTATCATTAACAATATCTGGATCTTCTTGGGCTTTTTCATACCAAGTTTTAGCGTCGTCTAGATAATCCTTAACTTGCTCGTATTGTTCTCCATAACGAGCTGATAAATTGGCTTGAACAATCGCGAGTTGAGCTTGAAGTTGAGCATATCGCTTTTTCATCAAAGCCACTTCTTCACTATTTTGAACGGTTTCAACAGCCGAATTAATAGAGGTTTTAACTTGCTCAGATTTATCTTGACTAGACTCGGCAAGATCGCTTAAGGTGCTGTCAATTTCTGCTTGTAATTTATCTTCTTCGCTGTCAATCTTTTGTTGAAGCTGTTTAACTTCAACTTGTGTTTTAGAAATAGCTTGGCGTCGGGTACGACTAATCGCTTCAATCGCCCCCTCAATCGAAGCGGTAACTTCTTCCTTGAGTTCTCCGCCTTTATCACCTAAACTTTCAACCACCGCAGAAATAGCATCTTTAACAACAGAACGAATTTCACTCGAACCTGCTTTGACTTCTGATATACTTTGAAAAATGGCGTCTTGGACAATTTCTCTAATTTTTTCTGAGCGAACTTGGCCTTCTGTTTTCGCTTTCTGTAAATTGGTTGTAATTTTCTGTTTAACGTTTTCAGATTCCGACATAGTTAATGATTCCCCAAATCAAACTCAATCCAAGGTCTATTCCTATTTTGACAAAATCTAAGTTCAACTCGGTCATCCTAAAGATAGAATAACCGCTTACTTCTTCAAATTTATGTCTTTAGAGAGAGGACTGAGCAGCGAAGATGGTTTGATTCCATCACTTTATGCGTTCAGCCTGAATACTTGAAAATCAATTTTTATTTTTTAGTGCGATCGCGCGCTTGTTTGAGCAATTCTACAACTTCTGAATGTCCCTCTGAGGAAGCCCAAATTAAAGCAGTCCAAGTATTATTATCTTTCAACGTTAAGTCCGCATTATGATCCAGTAAAATCTGTACAATCTCTCGATAACCTTTCGCCGCCGCCGTCATTAAAGCCGTTATTCCAAACTGACTGGTAGCGTTAACATTAGCCCCCGCATTGAGTAACTGTTGAGTCACTTTTCTTCGTCCGGCGGCGGTCGCTTCCATCAAAGCTGTCCAACCATCGGGATCACAACCATTGACCTCGGCACCTGAATCAAGCAATGCAGCCACCAGATCCGTTTTTCCAGTTCCAGCGGCGGCAATCAGCGGGGTTGTCCCTTCCTCATCCGGGGCGTTAACTTCTGGATTAGCTTTTAATTGGGCTTGAACTTCAGCCAAATTACCTGTTTTTACCGCTTTAACTAACTCCGTCATGCTTACTTCTCCGGTTTTTTTATCCGATACTTTTATTCTTTTCATCGACCACAGTTAAGCTGACCTAAGAAAACCTTTGGTCAACAAAAGTCAGGTTAAAATTACCAGAATAAAGTTAAGCCGGGATCGATAATTGCAGTTGATAAATCATCGCAACTGCTGCGGCTAAACCTCCAATAATCATTAATAAAGCTGGCATTAACTTACGAGTTTTAATCAGACGAACAATAAACACAACGACTAATAAAATAGAAATGGCCGTTGCTAAAATTAATCCCCAAGGGATACCCTGCCACTGCAAGACTCCGCCTGCGATCAGCAAAAACCCACAAATTCCGCCAGAAATCAAGGAAATTTTACTGTTTCCTTTGGTATATCCCAAAACCCCGCCGACTAGAGCTAATAACCCATAGGCGATCGCTGCTACAATGCCAATATTCATCTGCTACTGTCTCTGACTGGTCATCTCGAACTTCAGTTATACAACCGATGTTGTCAAACACTCTGTATTTTTCCAGAATTTATCAAATCTTGACACCAAACTGACACAAAACTTATCAAAATTGTAAATTCAGTTGAGAAGCTCCGTTATCCGATCCACGATCCGATACAATACAGTAGCATCAACTTTTCAATCACTTAAACAGCTTTTTTCTTTTTAACTTTCAATTAAATTTAAAATTAATCGAATGTCTTCTCTTAATCCTCAACTCATTGCTCAGGTGCGTTTTCTACAACGTCAGGCTGCCTCTTTACTTCTCTATCAATCGCTGCTAACTGATGCAATAGGACAAGCATTTATTAACTTACTTGTTGCTTTAGAACAGGAAAGTAATGCTTTAGATTGTCTACAAGCTTATGGAATTTTCTTCCAAGAACAAGCGGCTAATCAACAATGTTGGCAAGACTATTTAATTGCTCAAATTCTCCGGGCGGATAACCCTTTTACCCAACAAGCTCAACAAACAGATTTAAAGAATTTGCCTTCGTCTTTAGTGGCAGCCGCAAAGTCAGATTTACACTGTTTACAAAGTCTCTATCAATGTAGTGGTGAACAACTGAGTCAATGGATACAACAGTTGATTCCGTTATCTGTTGCCCCGGTGGTTTGGCAACCAGAACCGGATCGCGTTGAAAAAATAGAAGAATTGCCCCTAAAATCTCAATTCGCTAAGTTGGAAAATTGGGGGGATATAATAGAAGAATTAGCGGCTCACTATCGACAGTTTGGCATCGGTTTATTTGCAAAGTCTCAAGCATTTCGTTGGCAGAATAGAGAATTGCTCGGTATTTTTCATCCTGATCCGGTTCATTTCAGTCAATTAATAGGTTATGAGTCTCAACGGCAAATTTTATTACAAAATACTGAGTTTTTGTTAGCGGGATATGCCGCGCAAAATGTGTTATTATATGGGAGTCGGGGTTCAGGAAAGTCGTCTTTAATTAAGGCATTATTACATCAATATGGCGATCGCGGTTTACGTTTAATTGAAGTCGCGAAGTCCGATCTTCAAGATTTACCGATCGTGATCGAACAGTTGCGGGGAAGTCCTCACAAATTTATTATTTTTGTCGATGACCTCTCCTTTGAGGAAGATGATGATACATTTAAAGCCTTGAAAGTCGTACTCGAAGGTAATATTACCGCTCGTCCTCAAAATGTGGTGGTTTATGCCACCTCCAATCGTCGTCATTTAGTGCGAGAATATTTTGCAGACCGCCCCCAACCCCGAGAGGTAGATGAAGTTCAAGCTTGGGATACCGTCCAAGAAAAGCTGTCTTTTAGCGATCGCTTTGGTTTGACCTTAACCTTTGAACCGCCCGATCAACAAACATACCTGAAAATGGTTGATCATCTAGCGGCTTTAGCGGGTATTCGTCTGGAAACTCAAGAATTAGAATTTCGCGCCCTCCAATGGGCCACTCGTCACAATGGCCGTTCTGGACGCAGCGCCCGTCAGTTTGTAGACTTCCTCACGGCTGAACTCGCCCTATTTTCAGTCACCAGTCATCGTAGAGATCATGAATCGTAGAGATCATGAATAGAATTATCCCTACACTGCTTCCTCTGGCTTCCCCGATGCGCGTTTCTTAACTCTATTGGAAAAAATCGCCATCCTTGCTCAACATCTATTATCGTGAGGAAATACTCTAAGCTAAAAAATAGTAGCAAGTAGGGATAAATTTATGTCTTCTAGCATGACCAATACTATCGAACTCACTCCTGCTGAAGCTTTTGCTGCGATCGCATTAACCGCCGTTGCTGCTGATGGTATTATTACCGATAGTGAATCGCAAATTATCAAAAGTACCTTAGCCCGGATGGATTTATTTGGTGAGTACACCGCAGAAAATAAAACTCAAATGATCCAGCGATTGTTGGAACAGATTGAAAACCACGGCTATGAGTCTCTGATGCAGTCTGCGATCACCAAATTACCTGCAAATCTCAAAGATACAGCGTTTGCTGTGGCGACTGATATTATTCTCTCAGATGGAGATCTTGCCGATGAAGAAGAGGAGTTGTTAAATGCTCTTTATAATGCTTTAGGGATATCAGAAGACATAGCAACAAAGATCATAGATGTCATGTTGATCAAAAACAAGGGGTAATTTCACCCAATTTTGGTGTCAAAAATTAACTTGTTTGTCCCTGGTTGATCCAGGGCTTTATTCAAATACTTTAGCCAAAAGCATTATTGACCGTTTTAACTTTCTTAATTTCTGAAATTAGGGTAATATTCTCCTGGTTTTCTGAGTTTAATTAATCTATAATTAGATTTTTATCTAAAATTCTGCCTTCTCTAATGTGTAATTTTAAAAGGTTATGGCTTACATCCGAACAGTTCGCTTTCAAGATACGGATGCTGCTGGAGTGGTGTACTTTGCCAATATTTTAACGATTTGTCACGAAGCTTATGAAGCTTCCTTAGCAGCAGCTAAAATTAATCTCAAAACATTTTTTTGTAACCCCGACTTTGCGATTCCCATTGTTCATACAAGTGTTGATTTCTTTCAACCGCTTTTTTGTGGCGATCGCCTCCTGATTCACTTAATGCCTCAACAGATTACAGAAAACACATTTGAAATTAACTACAATATACTTCTACATGATTCCGAAAAATGGGTTGCTAAAGCCATTACCAAGCACGTTTGTATTCATCCAAATAGCCGGATCAGACAGCAACTTCCCGATGAAATTTTGCATTGGTTAAATGTAGAAACAATTGAACGCATCTTGAATAGTGTTGATGCAGTTGTTGTTTGGAATAATGGCAAAGCCTACTTTTTTAAAGACGATGAATATCTCAGTTATGATCTAAATTGGAACTGTATTGATTACGGTTATCCTCAGAAAATTAGTCAGGGAAGATGGGCAAGTTTTCCCGCCCGTTTTACTCAAGGAATTGATGCCGGATTAGTGTGGAATAATGGCAAAGCTTACTTTTTTAAAGGAGATGAATATGTTTGCTATGATTTGTATAAAGATCAGGTAGAAGCAGGTTATCCTCAAAAACTTAATAGTGGACTTTGGGTGGGATGGCCAAAACATTTTTATAGTGGTATTGATACAGCCGCATTGTGGAAAAATGGCAAAGCTTATTTTTTCAAAGGAGATGAATATATTTGCTATGATTTGTATCGAGAAGTCACTGAATTAGGCTATCCTAAAAAAATAGCAGATACTCATTGGCAGGGATGGCCAAAACAATTTACTCGTCGTATTGATGCCGCAGCCGTCTGGAAAAATGGTAAAGCTTATTTCTTTCGAGATGATGAATATATTTGTTATGATGTTAATCGAAATTGCACCGATCCAGGTTATCCTAAAAAAATCAAGGACAACTGGTTAAGTTTTTGGTGTCAACTCTTATAGAAAAATTGAACGTCTAAGTTTAGATTAATCTAGATCCATGTCAACTCGCAGCTATGCTATTTTAGGAACAGGAGCAATTGGAGGATTTTACGGTGCAAAACTACAACAGCTTGGACTCGATGTACATTTCCTCTTAAATAGTGACTATGAACAGGTTTGTCGTCAGGGTTTATTGATAGAATCTCCGACGGGAAGTTTTACTCTCTTTCCCGTTCAAGCTTATCATGATCCTCAAAAAATGCCTGCTTGTGATGTTGTGATCATCGCGTTAAAAACAACCCAAAATCATCTTTTACCCCAACTTTTACCGCCCGTTCTCAAAGAAGATGGTGTCGTGATCGTCTTACAAAATGGATTAGGAATAGAACCCCAAGTTGCTGAAATTGTGAACTCTAAACGAATCATTGGGGGAATGTGTTTTATCTGTTCTAATAAAGTCGGAAAAGGTCATATTCGTCACTTAGATTATGGGATGATTACCATAGGAGAATATCAGGAAAATTATCAACCGATAAAAATTACGCCCCGAATTCAAAAAATTGCAGAAGACTTTAATCATGCCGGAATCCCTACAGAATTAAGTGAAAATTTACTTCTTGCTCGTTGGAAAAAGTTGGTTTGGAATATTCCCTATAATGGACTGTCTGTAGTTCTCAATGCAAAAACAGATGAATTGATGAACTCTCCAGATAGTCGAATTTTAGTTGAAGAAATTATGCGAGAAGTGGTCAACGCAGCCAAAGGATGTGATTGCATCATTCCCGAACAATTTATCCAAAAAATGCTGAATCATACGGAGAAAATGACACCTTATCTTACCAGTATGAAACTTGATTATGATAGAAAACGCCCTTTAGAAATTGAAGCAATTATCGGAAATCCTTTGCGAATGGCGACAGAAAAAGGTGTTGATTTGCCTCATATTGCTATGCTATACCGACAACTCAAGTTTCTTGATTTTAAAAATCGATCACCTGACTCCTAAATTGATGAAATTAGCGAGAATCAGTCGCACGATTGAGAAACTTTTCAGCCAGTTCTTCTAACTGTTTCAAGTTGAGTTTTCCTTGAACATTCCGAGGTAAAGACTCTACAGCTACCCAATATTTAGGCTGTTTAAACTTACTGAGTTTGTCTTGCAACGCGGTTTGCAAACTGGAGATAGAAACATCGGGAAAAGTAGGAACATAAACCGCAGTAATCACCTGTCCCCAATGAGAATCACATAAACCAATTACTCCTACATCCGCCACCAAACCCGTTGAACGAATCGCCCCTTCTACTTCCACCGGATACACATTTTCACCCCCAGTTAGAATTTTATAGCTATTTCGCCCTACAATTGTTAAATATCCCTGTTCATCGAGATAACCCAAATCATCAGATTTGAGCGTTTGCATTCTACATTTGGGATTGTATGTTTGACCATAATATCCTAACGTTAGAGAGTCTGCTTCTATCGAGATAATTCCCAGTTGATTGATACCCAATTCTTGATTATTTTCAGTGTAGATTTTGATTTTAGCATGGGGTAAAACTTGACCATAACTGTTATTTCCTGCTAAAAACTCATCAGGTTTTAAAGTGGCAATTTGAGCGGCTGTTTCTGTCATTCCATAGGTAGGAGCCAGTCGAATTTGATGCAATCTAGCCTGTTGTAATAATTCTAACCAAGCAGGCGCTCCCCCTAACAAAACGGTTTTAAACTGCGACAGCCAACCAGGAGTTTGAGAGCGATTGAGAAGACGTTGGAGTTGAGTTGGAACAAGAGAAATGAAAAATTCTGAAGGATTAAACTCAATCAATTCTCCGGTTTCTACCGCTTTAAACGGAAAAATTGCTAACCGTCCTCCCGTCGTAAAAGAACGCATAAATTGCATTAATCCACTGACATGATATAATGGTAATGTACAAAAAGAATTGACTTTTTTTAAGTTAAAATACTGTTGAAATCCTTGCACCGAAGCCGTTAATGTTTCCCAAGTATGAATCACAAACCGGAGATTTCCTGACGAACCGCCAGTGGGAATCATAATTGAGTTGGCAGGCGTCGGAATAACAGAATTAGTCTGAATGTAGGACGGGTTAAATTCCTCTAAATTGCCGAAAATAACATCGGGATGAACGATTTTAAAAACCTGTTTCCATTCCGCTTTCACCCAGTTGGGGTTACACAAAAAAACCGGACATTTGGCGACAACTGCGGCTAGAAACGTCGCTAAAAAAGCAATGGGTTCGGGTTCGGCGAGGATAATTTTCGGACGAACTCCCTGAGCGTTAATAAATTCGGTCAGGTCTTGAAGACGCTGTTGATAGATTTTATTAAACTCAAAGCTATTATATCCGATCAACCAATCATCGGTTCTCAAATTGATATAATTTTTAACATCAGTAGATGGGCAACTGATTTTCACTTGAAAAGATACCACGCTAATTTTTAACTCTAATCTTCCTGTCTGTAACTTTATCAGATAACTTTATCAGAAAAACGATAAAAAAGTTCGGGGAATTCCCCCAAGTTGAACGACCCTATAAAATCGCCAAATCAAGATAAAAAGGTATTTTCAGCAGTTGAACACAGTCGCTTGCTTCGGGGCTGTTATTGCATCTATTTTGGAGATGGGCAGACATCTAAACATAAAGAGTTAATGAGATTCGTCTTGAACTCATTAGACATCCCTTAATATTGGAGGAAAAATCGAGTTAGATTACCAATACTCAGCAACGTCTATCCCAAGCCCTCTATTTAACTCTGTGCATCTAACCTATGAAAACTATCTTAATTCTCTCGGCTAATCCCGCAGATACAAGCCGTTTACGTTTGGATACAGAAGTCAGGGAAATTCAACAAACTCTCAGACAATCACATCACAGAGACGAATTTACTGTGATTCCAATGGGAGCGGTTCGGATTGATGATTTACAACAAACACTCTATGATCATCATCCCACCATTGTACACTTTTCGGGTCATGGTTCGGGAAATAATAGGTTAATTTTAGAAGACAATTCGGGTCGAAGCGTATTGGTGAGTGAGAAAGCACTAGCCCGATTATTTAAAGGGTTTCAAACAAAAGTTGAATGTGTTTTGTTAAACGCTTGTTATAGTGAAATTCAAGCCAAAGCCATTCATCAACATATTGATTGTGTTATCGGGATGAATCAAGCGATAGGAGACGAAGCCGCGATTAAATTTGCAGTCGGTTTTTATCGGGCGTTGGGGGCGGGAGAACCCTATGATAATTGTTTTGAATCGGGTCAAACTTTAATTGATTTAAACGCTATTTCTGAAGTTGATAAACCTCAAATTAAATATCGAGACAGAACGCAAAATTTAGCCATGAGTTCTAATCAGGAATCTAACAAAGCGATACCATCTCCTCAATAAAATCCTGCTACTATGAACAAATCTCAATCTTTTGGTAACATAACCATTAGTGGAAATAGTGGAACCCATAATCAAGGTTTTCAAGCAATCAATACGGTAGATTCTGAGGTTAATCTTGATCAAAGCTATACCCAAACCGTCGGAGAAAGTTCTAAGTTATAAACAGCATTAAATGAACTGCAAAAGCTGAAACAGGAAATTTCTGCAACAAATGCACTCAACTCTATTCAGAAAAAACAAGCAGAGTTACCTGTTGAAATGATAGAAACAGAACTCAAGAAACCGCAACCCGACAAAGGTTTAATAGATGAAGCAGTTGAGGCACTTAAAAAAGGATTAGAAGGTGTTGAAACCCTGGCTGAACCTGTGATGAAAGTGGCGGCAATTTTAGCAGGGGTTTGGATTTAACGCCCCCCAGCCCCCAATTCTGGGGGAGTAAAATACAGCACTATAAAAGTTTTACGAATTCGCAAATAGTATCAGAATTGGGAGTATTAACTCAAAGTCCCCCATTATTGGGGGATTTAGGGGGCGAGGATTTAGGTTTAACAATAAACTGTATATCTGGAGTAAATGATGAGTGAAGAAACAAACGATAAACCGCTCTTAAATAAAAGTCAGAGTGCAGGAGATGTAACAATTTCAGGCAATGAAGATCCGCTTGTGAACTTCGTGAATACAACGGAGGGAACCACAAGTATTAATCAATCTCGGACTATTATCTACAACTATTTTTATGAAAAACGCACCGTTACCACATCCACCGAAGATGATCTCGATGATAACTTAATCTGTCCCTATCAAGGCTTGTATCATTTTAATCCAGAAAATTCTGAATATTTCTTTGGGCGAGAGGTCTTTGTTGAAGAACTCTATCAATATACCGAAACCCGCAATTTTATTCCGGTGTTGGGTGCGTCTGGGAGCGGTAAATCTTCGGTCATTTTAGCGGGATTGGTGCCGAAATTAGTCGAAGCCGGACGCTGGCAATTTACCCATTTTCGACCGGGAAACGAGCCATTTCTTGCCCTCGCACAAGCATTAGTTCCGCTCTATGAACCCAACCTTGAGAAAACAGAACTCATTGCACAAGCTCGTAAATTATCAGGATATTTTCAAGATAATACAGTTCCTTGATCGGATGTTTTTTCAACTATTCAACAGAATAATCATCAAAATCGTACTTTATTAATTGCCGACCAATTTGAGGAAGTTTACACCCTTTGTAACGACGAAAAAATCCGACGAAATTTTCTAGATTTACTCTTAAATACTTTTAAAACTCTTGCCGAACAATCTTCTTTATCTACTGTCTTAGTTGCCACGATGCGGGCGGATTTTCTTGGAAATGCGCTGTCTTATCGACCTTTAGCTGATGTATTGCAACAAGGTAATATTATGTTAGGGCCGATGAATGAAAATGAACTGCGAGATATTGTTGAAAAACCCGCGCAAAAATTGGGGGTGAGTTTTGAAGGCGGACTGGTTGAACGCATTCTCAAAGATGTGGATAAAAATCCAGGAAATTTACCCCTATTAGAATTTGCCCTAACCGAACTTTGGAAAAAACGAAACGGCAAACAATTAACTCATAAAGCTTATGAAGAAATTGGGGAAGTTGACGGCGCATTAACTCGCTACGCTGACGATAAATTTAGTAAACTAAAAGTAGAAGAAAAAGAACAAGTTCGGCGAATCTTTGTGCAGTTAGTACAACCCGGTGCGGGAACCGAAGACACCCGACGAGTGGCAACAAAAGCAGATGTAAACGAGCCAAATTGGAATTTGGTAAAAAAATTAGCAGATGAGCGGTTAGTTGTTACCAGTCGCACGGTTATCGCCCGTGAAACAACAGAAAATTCCCAACCCCAACCGGACAATATCAAAGAACAGGAAACCGTCGAAGTCGTCCACGAAGCGTTAATAAAAAACTGGGGTCAACTCAGACAATGGATGGAAACCGACCGAGAATTTAGAACCTGGCAAGAACGACTGCGGGAGTCCGAACGTCAGTGGGAAGAAATGAACCGAGATAATGGGTTATTGTTGCGGGGGGCGGCGCTGCTTCTGGCTTCCGAACAACTCAAAAAACGGGGTGATGAACTGTCTCAAAACGAACGAAAATTTATTCAAAAAAGTCAGAAATATAAACAACGTCAACATCAACGCACTATCGGCTTTTTGACCGCAAGTTTTGTAACCATTTCTGGAGTAGCAGCAGTAGCAGTATGGCAGTGGCGAGAAGCAAATATCAGCAAGGAAAACGCACTTATTGGGGAAAACAATGCTAATTTCAGAGCCGAAATAGCAACCTTAGAACCTCGCTTAAATTCTAGCTTGGCTGTGCAGATGGATGTTATCAAACTCAATCAAAAATTGCAGCAACGGGCAATAGCAACAACATCAGATATCGAGATACAAGGTGCAGACTTGCTGCGACAAATCGTTGACTGGTCGGGACATAAAGAAATCAACAGCCTCAAAGGGCATGAGAGTCCTGTCAACAGTGTGGCATTCAGCAGAGACGGGGATATGATCGCCTCTGGGAGTGATGACAAGACGGTGAAACTGTGGAACTTTAACCGAGATGAACTCCTCAAACACGCTTGCAGTTGGATGAGTGACTACCTGAAAAATAACCCGAATGTCACCGAAGATGAACGTCGCTTTTGTGAAGTGGAAGCTTCGGCAACCGCTTTGTTTTTGCAGGGTGAACATCAAGCCGCACAGGGTAAAATTGATGAAGCGGTTTCTCAGTTTAAAGAAGCGGTTAAACTTGACCCCAAGTATAGTTTAGATTGGGCAGCAGCGAGTTTTGTTAGAAGTGGAAATTTGTTAGTAAGAGTTTATAAATTTGATGAAGCAATTGCAGCTTTTAATCAAGCTCAAGAATTTGATTCTAATATTGAAATTACAGCTTCAGATTGGAATAAACTGTGTTGGCAAGGAAGCGTTAATAAACAAGCTGAGAAGGTGATGTTTGCTTGTAATAAAGCCGTTGAACTCGCCCCTGAGAATGGATGGATTTATAGTAGTCGGGGTTTAGCTAGGGCGTTAACGGGTGATTTTAATGGCGCTGTTGAGGACTTTGAAATGTTCGTTCAGTTGGGGGGAAATGAGGAGGAAAAAGCACTGCGAAACGGTTGGATAGAGTCTCTGAAAAAGAATGAAAATCCGTTTACCGATGAGATATTGGAAGGGTTGCGTTGACCTCTCCCCCAACCCCTCTCCTACGAGGCGAGGGGAGTAGAAGGCGAGGGGAGTTCAAAAGTCGCCTCCTCCTTTTAGGGGGAGGTTGGTGGGGGTAAAATTACCAATGTTCGACGCCAAAACCAACCGCACGTTTGGGATGAGAAAGTTCAGCAGCCAAATTCAAAGCCGCACGTCTACCCACCGCCGTTTCAAACACCGATGAAAATACCGCATCAATTTGATTTTCACGGCACAACTTTCGCAGTTTTCGCGGAGAACCCACAATAGCGGGTTTTATCACAAAAATACCCCGCCAACCCCGTTGATAACAGTCTCGAATTTGGGATAAAGTTGCAACAGATTCATCCAACGCGATAGAAGTCAAATACTGCCGACTCAACGCCAACATTTCATCAAACTGTTCGATGGATAAAGGTTGTTCTAGATATTCAATTTTGAGAATATCAGATTTTATTTCATCGCAAACCGATAACCATTTGTTCGCCTCCTCCCAACTGAGTCCCCCGTTCGCATCCAACCGCAAATTAACCCATTCTGTCTTATCCGTTTCCGAGTTAATTGTGGTTAATATCAGTTCGGTTAACTGTTGAAAAAGTTGTAGTTCTTCAGAAATTGGATGAACCGCGATTTTCCATTTAAACGTTCTAAACCCTTGCTGAAATAGCGTTGGAAAAACTGGTAACGCCGCGTTTCCAGACGGTAAAAGTCCGCTAAATTTAAGTTTGCTTAAAAACTCGCTGTTTTCTTCCAAAGCCGACTCAAACCCAAACTGACAAGCCGGAAAGTTATCAGGAATTTCGATAATATCTTCTAACGTTAACGTTTGGGGAAGTTGCTGACAAAACTCCAACGCCTGTCCCAACGTTTCCGAACCAAACCAACTCAACGGTGCAATTTCACCATCACCTTTTTTTCCTTGTTTGTCGGTAAGCTGAAGAATAATTCCCTCCCGTTTCTCCCAAATTCCGTGATGGGTTTTCAACGGTTGTTTGAACGGACGAGAATAGGGAGAAAATTGAAACCGATAAACCATTTAACTTAACAAAAACCCTTGCACAACTTCCACCCACCGTTGGGGATTTTCTACATGAATATTATGACCGCAACCGGGAACAATTTCAAGCGTTGCAGTCGAACAAATATTAGCCATTTCGCGATTAATTTTGATAAACTTTTCGTCCAACTCCCCCGCCAACAATAAAAGCGGTATTTCCGACGTTGATAGTTTATCCCAAAGCGGGGGCTGATTTCCCGTTCCCATCCATCGCAAAGATTTCGCTAATTCGGTTGAATTATTTTGCAGGCGTCGTGCTAAAATAGTATTAAAGTTGGGATGAGTTTTAAACGTTTTAAATAACGGCTTGTCGTACCAACAGGTTAAAAATTCTTCTAAGTTTAATTCTTCCAGTTCTTCAGCGAGTTGAAGATCGGATAGATAACGTTCAGTTCGTTCTTTCTCGGTTTTTAATCCCGGAGAAGCAGATTCTAAAATAACTTTTTGAAAATATTGGGAATAATTTAAAGCCAAATAAAGCGCCAACCGTCCCCCCATCGAATAACCAACGAGAAAACACCGTTTAATGTTCAATTCTTCCAGCCAGCAAATTAAACCGTTAGCCGTATTTTCTAGGCTGTAAAATTCATCAGTTCCGTTAACTTGGGTGTTTCCGTGTCCCGGTAAATCAACCGCCAAACAATTAAATTTTTCTGATAAAAGGGAAATGACCGCGTTAAAATCCTTGCCATTTCCCATAAATCCATGTAAAAACAAGAGAATTGGTAAGCTGGTGTTTTCCGTGCGAAAATAGTGAAAGTTATAAGTTTGTATCATCTACACCGAGTATTTATGAAGCTGAAACTCCACAGAAATCAATCATAAATCCAGTGCAAAAAAGGAACAGCCGCCGCACAAAATGCCATAAAAACAAATAAACCTCCTAACATCCCAAATAAGAAAAATTCTTCGCCTCGTTCTTTTGCCAATTTAACGATCAGATAGCTATAACCATAGCAGACGAGAAAGAAAATAACCGTGAAAGCTGTGAAGTAATATGCCATAAGTTAGATCACCACAAACTTGTCTGAAAACGTTTTCAATTCAGCTTTAATTTTTCCCACTGACTTGAGACGTTTCATTTTCTATTGTAACGAAATTTCAAAAAAAATGATGCTACAAAAGGTGAATAATATTAAACTATTATAATTTTTTTACAAAAGTTTGTATCACACCTTTGTCTATCGAATAACCGGAGATTTAGGAGAAATGCCTGTTCTCCTTTATTTAAGGTTTCTATTAAGCAGAACCACTTCCGAGAATATATAAACTCAATAATGTGCCGCTATTCCACAAACAATGCAACAACATAGATGATAACAAATTTCGCGATCGCGTATAGACAAACCCCAAAACAATTCCTAAAGTCATTAACGGAATGATTTCAGAAATATTCATGTGGGCGACAGCAAAAAATAAACTACTCAGTAAAATTGCACTCCCCATCGACATATATCGAGTCAGAGACGGGAGTAAAAACCCGCGAAACATAATCTCCTCAAACACAGGTGCCGCAATAGAAGCCGTTACAAAAAAGATGATCAAAGCAACCGGATCTCGATTTTCCAAAGCAATCGGTAAAAGCGGATTACTTCCCCCCTGTCCATTCCATAATTGTTGGTTAATTAAAGAGACTAAAATCACCAAAGGAAGTGCAGAAACATAACCGCCTAACCCCCAAAAAAACCAGTTTTTCTTCCAATCAACATTAAACCATCCTTCAGGTAATGGGAAAAAAGGTTTCAAAGAGAAAAATAAAACCGAGAATCCACCCGCCATCAAAAACCCATAATTTGCCCAGACATAAAAGGCTTTGCTGCGAACATCAAAACTCGCCGGACTGAGATTTAAGAAGTTAAAGATTAAACCTAATGTTAGGGGGACAACTAATTGTCCAACTAAGAAAAATCCCACAACAAATACCTGAATCATTGTTTCTGCATCCCAAGGCGTTAACCAAGTGACATCAGTATTTTTAGCCAGAATAGATTCTTTTCCCTTCAATAGCAATTGAATCCCTAAAACCACCAACAAAATCACACCCGTAAGCAATCCAATTCCTGGAATTGCACTGATAATTATAAGTTTAATTAATGCTTGTTCAGCAATTTGTTGTTCTTTTGCTTGCAGTGCTTGTAAATCTTCTTGCCGTTCTTGAAGTTCATAAAGCCGAGACAACGCTTGATAACTAAACCAGCCTTCTAAGTTGTTTTCTAGAGTGGATTCAGCCTCCGGTAAAATCTTCGCTGGATCGCTCCAAATTCCCCGTAAAACTTGAGCAATTTTAATCTGTTGTTGAGTCTTAGAAGATTGATTCGATTCAATAAAAGTCTGCCAAGTGTTTAATGCTTTTTCTGTTTTTCCTTGTTCAACTTGTAAAATTCCAATGCGTATTTCTAACTCATCCTGTAATTTTTCTAACTGATTAATGGATGTAGAATCCGGTTCTAAGGTTTGAATTCGTTCGAGATTATCTTGCGCCGCTTCTTGTAAATTTTCATATTGTTTTAATGCAGATTTGGGAGCATTTTCACCAATTAAATTAGTTTTCAGCGTGTTAAAATCTTGTTTAAACTCTGGATCAGATTGCCATTCTGTTGCGTGAAGAATAAGATTGGTTTGATAGAGTTCTAGACGGCTTTGAATTTGCGGTTGAGTAATACTATCAATTAATGAACTCCCCACCAGTATAATCGTCAGTAATGTCAGAATCCCTAAAATAATTCGCTTCGGTGTCATTGAGTCTCCCAAGAATCTTCAAGTTCACAAAGACATTTATTATAACAAATTTTATGCTTCTTTATTATAAGCTATATTAGCCCTCGAATCGACATCTAAACTTCTCTTAATTGAATCCTTGTGTGAATTGCTACTTATAGTCTGTAGACAGAGGATCATCAGAGATAACATCATTGCTGAATGAAGCATGAGCCAAGAAAAAAGTTAGGGAGCAATATTAGACAACTTCGTATGGAACAAGGACTTTCACAGGAAAAACTAGCAGAAAAAGCAGATCTACATCGAACTTATATTGGTGCAATTGAACGAGGTGAGCGAAATGTTAGTTTGGATAATATTGTCGCTATAGCTCATGCTCTGGATGTCCCCGCCAGTCAACTTTTAGAAGGAGTTGATTAGTTGCTCACCTCTCCCTATACAGGCTATCCAGAACGTGAATGGTCGGCAATCACAACACAACTGATCGATGAATTTCCACTTTCTAGTGAAGTTATAATTTCTACGGTTGAGGAAGCATGGAAAGATCTTTATTCTTCGAGTTTTGGGGATTTTAGATTACAAATTGGTCGAGATATCTTTTTACCCGCTCAAGCCATTGGAGTTATTTTAGAGCGTTTGATCGCCGTTCGTCTGGCTCATCAAAACTCGGGCTGGAGAGGTGGTCAAACAAAATCAGAAAAAGATATCGTTTGTACTTTTAATGATCGTTATTCCTTTGAAATTAAAACATCTTCGAGTAAAAATAGCTTTTATGGAAATAGAAGTACAGGTTATCGTTCAGATAATCGCTTGAAGTCCAGAACAGGGTATTATCTAATTATTAACTACAAACTCCCCAAAGAAGATAATTTAGAACGAAAAATATGGAAAATACGTTTTGGTTGGATTGATGATCAAGATTGGGTTGGTCAAAATAAACCAACAGGACAACAAGCATCTATCGCCAGTAAAATCGCTGGTTTGAAGTTAGTTACAATCAAGAGTAGTCAGTAAGTAACTCAAATAAACTTTTTTGTTCAACTCCATTTGATTGTTCATCACGAAATGCTTTAATTCGCTTGATTGCCATATCAATATATAAATCATTAATCTCAAAACCTATTATCTTGCGACCATTTCGGATAGCGGCTTCTGCGGTTGAACCCGAACCCAAAAAAGGATCAAAAACAATATCTCCTAAATTACTACTGGCTAGAATAATCCGGCTAACAAGCTGAATTGGAAATTGAGCAGGATGAGGAGTTCTTTCTTTTGAACTGCGATTTTTTCCCGATGTCACTTTGGGAATTTGCCAAACATCGGTAGGATTTTTACCTTTTGTATTACATTTGAGCTTACCGTTTTTCTTTTGATGGGGATATTTAACATTTGGATCGCGCACATCATCCAAATTAAATGTATAATTATTGGCATCTTTAATGTACCACAAAAACTTCTCATTTCGCGGAGAAAAAAATAATTTCCCTGCCACACCTGCACTATAATTCCAAACAATTTCTTGAATTAAATAAAAAGGAACTTTATCCCAAATCAAATAAGGAATCGGAATAGCTTTAGCTTGATTTGGAAGGGATAGATATCCCAGATTTAACCAAAAAGCTCCATTTGTTGATGTGCAATAATAAACTTGAGCAATCCATTCAGTCATCCAGGCAATATAATCCTCTACAGATAACACCGATTCATATTCTTTTCCAATGTTATAAGGAGGAGAAGTTACCGTCAAACAAAAACATCCTTCAGGCAATTGATTCATTAACTTTAAACAATCACCCGGATAGATTAATACATCCTGATCTTCATAAGCAGGATTTCCTAAAAAAGACTTAAATTCACATAACTCCATGCGTCATGTTTCACTCATCAAATCAAGATAATATCAGTTCAAGTCGGGTGCAAGATCAAGTTTGCAAGCACCCTACATTGAATCAATTAACAGTCTAAATCCGTCACCGCCCCCACACTACTCGAAGACACTAACTTCGCATATTTAGCTAACACCCCTTTTGTATAACGAGGTTGAGGCGGTTGCCAATTTTGACGGCGTTGTTCTAATTCCTGATCGGAAATATTCACCTGCAATAACCGTTGTGAGGCATCAATCGTAATACTATCGCCCTCTTGAACCAACGCAATATTACCACCAACGGCAGCTTCTGGGGCAACATGACCGACAACCAAGCCATAAGTTCCCCCCGAAAACCGTCCATCGGTAATCAAGCCCACAGAATCCCCTAAGCCTGCCCCAATAATTGCGGAAGTTGGTGCCAACATTTCTCGCATTCCGGGGCCACCTTTGGGGCCTTCATAACGAACCACCAAAACATCTCCGGCTTGAATTTTACCCGCTAAAATCGCCTCTAAACACAGTTCTTCCGACTCAAATACCCGTGCGGGACCCGTCATTTGGGGTTTTTTCACGCCCGTAATTTTAGCAACACTGCCTTCTGTGGCGAGATTTCCCTTTAAAATCGCTAAATGACCTTGCTGGTACATCGGATTATTCCAGGGGCGAATCACCTCTTGATCCGCAGAGGGTTGAGAGGGAATATCAGCCAACTGTTCGGCAACCGTTTTCCCGGTAATCGTTAAAGCATCACCATGAATCAAACCCTGTTCGAGAAGCATCTTCATAATCAGGGGAACTCCACCCGCTTTGTGAAAATCCGTTGTGACAAATCGCCCACTGGGTTTAAGATCACATAAGACCGGAACCCGTCCCCGAATCGTTTCAAAATCGTCAATCGTCAGTTCCACACCTGCTGCATAAGCAATCGCCAACAAGTGTAATACCGAGTTTGTCGAACCCCCTACCGCCATAATCACAGCGATCGCATTTTCAAACGCCTTGCGGGTGAGAATTTGCCGAGGTAAAATCCGTTGACGAATCGCCTCGCGCAATACAAACGCAGACTTTTCGGTACTATCAGCCTTTTCCGCATCTTCAGAAGCCATCGTCGAGGAATACATTAAACTCATCCCCATCGCTTCAAACGCAGAAGACATAGTATTTGCCGTAAACATTCCCCCACAAGACCCCGAACCCGGACAAGCTTGGCGTTCAATATCGAGTAAACGATCATCATCAAGTTTCCCGGCGCTGTGTTCGCCGACTGCCTCAAACGCACTGACAACGGTTAAATCACAACCGTTTAAATTCCCCGGTTTAATCGTACCGCCATACACAAAAATTGCCGGAATATTCATCCTCGCGATCGCAATCATCGCCCCCGGCATATTTTTATCACAACCGCCAATCGCTAAAACGCCATCCATACTCTGCCCATTACAAGCGGTTTCAATCGCATCGGCGATCACCTCTCGGGAAACCAGAGAATATTTCATCCCCTCGGTTCCCATGGCAATGCCATCACTAACGGTAATCGTCCCAAACATTTGAGGCATCGCGTCGGCTTGTTTTAATGCCGTTTCTGCACGATGCGCCAAATCGTTCAATCCAATGTTGCAGGGAGTAATGGTACTGTAACCATTAGCAATGCCGACAATAGGCTTATTAAAGTCCTCATCCCCAAACCCTACCGCTCGGAGCATCGCCCGGTTCGGTGTGCGTTTCTTTCCTTGGGTGACGGCTTGACTTCTAAAGTTATCTGACATGAGTCTCTCCTGTCTCCAGGTTTAATGGTATTGTGGTCTGTTGCAAGTGGGGCGCGATTCTCCCATCTATCGGTGGTACGCGATGATCTACCAATCGGGTTAAACTCAATTGTTACCCCGTTTCCTTTCTCTATATTTCTATTGTCGCAGAGTGTGGAGATTTCTTTTCAACCAAGTTGAGGTTGTTAGAGTGCAAATGAGTGACGATGCCAATCTCACAGTTAAGATGGCAGTATTTTATCCTCAATCCTCTGGGAAGATGGGAGTATCGGAAAACGATAGCAGAACGAGAAGTATAAACTCGAACTCTTAAAAAGAATCAATAGAGGTAAATTCTATGCAAGTTGATGAACTTTTGGAACGATATAAAGCAGGCGAACGGATGTTTCGAGCCGTTAACTTAATTGGAGTAGATTTAAGAGGTGTAGACTTAAGCGAAGCCATTCTAGTCCGAGCAAACTTACAAGATACAAGCTTTATTAATGCCAACCTAACTCAAGTGAATTTCCGCGAAGCCAAATTGATGGGGGTTGATCTCAGTGATGCGAACTTAATGGAAGCCAATCTGATCGGCGCTAACCTCACCAATGCTAAATTTGATCGCTGTGATCTCACCGGATCAAATCTGCGGGGATCTTCCTCTAAGTTGGTTAGTCTCACCCAAGCCAATCTCACCGATGCGAACCTCACCGAAGCCAATCTCGCCGAAGCCAATTTTGTCGGGGCAAATCTCACCAATGCGACCCTAATTCGGACTAACTTAATGAAAGCAAACCTGACGGGGGCGGTTCTCGAAGGGGCAAATCTCACCAACGTTATTCTCAGAGAATCTCTCTTAGAAGGAGCGAATTTAATTAATGCGACGCTCAGTGGTGCATTATTAATTAGTGCCAACTTCACCGACGCTGATATGAGTCGCGTTACCATGATTGGAGCTGATTTGAGCGATGCCAACTTGAGTGGAGTCAACCTACGTGCGGCGAATGTCAGTTGGACAACCCTACGCGGGGCTAATCTCAGTCGGGCGCGACTCTACCGCACTAAACTGAGTTGGTCAAACCTCAGCGGTGCTAATCTGATTGAAGCGGTACTGCTTGATACTCGCTTAGATCACGCCAATATGAGAGATGTAGACATCCGAGGCGCAATATTACCTGATCGACGGGAATAAATAACTGTGTCAAATCGTAACAAATCTGAGTAACTTCCCTAGTGAGGCGTGCCACAATTGAAGGAGAACTTGGAGACCCTAATTAATGGAGATTAAAGAACTTCTACAGCGTTATGCTACTGGAGAACGAGATTTTAGAAAAATTAATCTGATTGGGGCGCGTCTTATTCACGCTAATCTACAAGGGGTTAACTTTGAGTCAGCTTCCCTGGCGGGGGCGAACCTCACCCGCACTAAACTCAACGAAAGTAATCTCAATAATGCTTTCCTCTACGCGAGTAATCTTCATTATATTCAACTGGGTAAAGGACAACTCGTCGCCGCTGATCTCACCAAAGCCAACCTCGAAGGCGCATTTTTGGTGAAATCAAACTTACAGGGAGTCAAACTCAGTGGGGCTATTTTGCGCGGGGTTAATTTGCGTTCAGCGAACCTCACCGGGGTAAACTTATGTGGGGCAAATCTCAGCGGGGTTAACTTACGTTCAGCAAATCTCACCGGGGCTAACCTCTGTTGGGCAAATCTCAGCTATGCTCGTTTAAATGGTGTCACACTTGATGAAACTCGTCTGACGGGGGTGATTTTGAATCATGCTCATTTGGTGGAAGTAGACTTCTCAGAAATGGATTTAAACGGGGTTGATTTCTCCGAAGCAAACCTCAAAAAAGCTAACTTACAAAAGACGGATCTCACCGCCGCTAACTTCCATCTCGCCCAAATGACACAAGTGAACCTCACAAAAGCCACTCTCAATGGAGCAAACTTAACTGAAGCTATTTTAAAACACAGTAATCTCACCGAAGCTGTTTTACTTCGAGCGGATTTAACAGACGCCAATTTAACCAACGCCAATTTAAGTGGGGCAAACCTCAATCTGTCAACCCTTGCAGGGACAAACTTCACAAACGCAAAACTTCAACACACTTATTTGTGGAAAGCTGATTTACGCGGTGCAAATCTAGAAGGCGCTCAGTTACAAGGTGCAAGTTTACGCAGTGCAAATCTAGAAGGCGCTAATCTCACAGGAGCCAATTTAACCGATACTATTATGCCAGATGGTTCGACTTATCATGATGTCGCGAATTTAAGTCTGTGTTCCTCATTTTAGCTTCAAATCTGCTCAAAATTTATGTCTTATTTAACCGCACCTGAATCCATCAAAGCTGTTATTTATCAACTGTCTTCGGCTCAAACATTATGGCTCGATACCGAAGTTGCAGATTACAAAAACAAACCTCGGTTATCTTTGATTCAAGTGTTGACAACACCCAACGAGATCAAGAGCGATCATCTCTACCTCTTTGATGTTTTAGATCAACCAGAATTAACGACTCTGTTTATTGAGAACATCATGGCAAATCCTGCCATTGAAAAAGTCTTTCATAATGCCAACTATGACTTAAAGTTCTTAGGAAAAAAACAGTCTAAAAATGTCACCTGTACTTTGGTAATGGCAAAAAAAATCCCCTATTATTTGCTTCCCGTTCCCAACTATCAACTCAAGACATTAGCTACTCAACTCGGTGACTTTACCAATATTGATAAACAAGAACAAAGTAGCGATTGGGGACAACGCCCACTTACCGAAAAACAGCTTGAATATGCTCAAATGGATGTAGTCTATTTAGCTCAGATTCATCAATGTTTGCTCAAACTCCAACCCCTCGCCGCACCCGATCCCACAACAGAAGATCTCAACAAACTCGCCACTCGTTATCAGGAAATTGCCCATCAATGGAAACAACTAGACTCAGAAATAACTCACATTCAAGATCGTCTCAAACAAGCGATGAAAACTCAACACGTTGATCAGACAGATAGCTTTAAATTATCCAGTTCCCAACGCAAAACCCTAAAAACCACCTTTGCTCAACTCTCAGAATTTGTACAGACTCAAAACCTAGAGCTTGATTTCCCCCTAACCTTAACTCAAGCCTTACAAAAACAACTCGGAGAAACAATTCAACAACTTCCTACCCAAGAAGAAAATACAACCGTCTGGCGTCTCATTCCCAAAGCAAAAGATCACAATTCTGAGTCCGAGTTTCCCCCATTCTGATCTTCTTCTGTCCTAAGTTTCTGTCTCAGGTTTAGCGGGTAACAGATAAATTATTCCTGAAATTAACGTTAAAGCCACCGCCGCCCAAAACCCGACTATACTTGCAATTTCCCACTCAGAAGGTAAAGGTGCAATTAACAAACAAATCGCAATAATCTGCACAACCGTTTTGAGTTTTCCCCAAATATTCGCCCCTGAAATTTTAGTTTTATTGACTCGCCAACCTGCGATCGCCAATTCTCGCGCTAAAATCAAAAATACACCCCAAGCTGGAACTTGTCCAAGTTCAACCAACGCCAAAAGTGGCGCCAACACCAGCAATTTATCCACCAACGGATCAAGAAATTTCCCGAGATCAGTTACTTGGTTGAGTTTCCGGGCGAGATAGCCATCTAGCCAGTCTGTAGAAGCCGCCACAACAAAAACCGCAAAACAAATCCACCGACTTTCTAACGTCGGTTCATGTAGCCCATAAAGCAGTATGGGAACACCCAATAAACGAGAGAACGTGATCCAGGTGGGTAAATTCATCTCTAACTCCTCGCCTTCTATTCAACAACCAGAAAACCAATTTTCTCAGACCGTATCTATGAGTATATAACTTTTGCAAAATTAAAATCTAGCCAGGAGTTCCTCAGCTAGACTTGGGGTGATCACAGATTTAAGGGGTTCTAGGACAACTGATGGAGTAGTGAAGGGTGATTAATAAGCTCCATTTTTATTGAGAACGGCTGTAATTGTTTTGATGATCAGCACGATATCATAGAATCTAGACCACTTGCGTTGATAGTTAATATCCATCATCACAATTTCTTCAAAATCATCAATACTTGAACGACCATTTGCTTGCCATTCTCCGGTAATTCCGGGTTTAACATCTAATCGTCGCCAGTGATGATCTTCGTATTTCTCAACTTCATCTGGAGTCGGAGGACGAGTTCCAACGATGCTCATTTCTCCCTGCAAAACATTCCAAAATTGCGGAAACTCATCGAGGCTTGTCTTTCTTAAAAATTGACCTAAATGAGTAATACGGGGATCGCAATCATTCTTGAAAATATGACCTTTAGCTTGGTTTTCTACCAAATGTTTCATTTGATCGGCGTTCACAACCATTGATCGAAATTTCCACATCCGAAAGGGTTTCCCTCTAAAACCACAGCGAACTTGACTGTATAAAAGCGGCCCTGGATCATCAAAACACATGATTATTTTAATCGGAATAGCCACAATAATAGTAATTGTTAATCCAATTAATGCAACAAAAATATCAAGAATACGTTTGAATTTTGAACGAACTGAAGGATGTATTCTTTTCCCAAAAGAGAAAGGATTTGAATGGTATCCTTTCATTAAATATTTGTCTGCTGCATGGATAGAGGACTTAAAAATACCAGTCATAACACTTAACCCCGGTTATTTATCAAGTGTGAGTTGTACTCCATTTTCATTCTAAATAGAATTGTTATTTAATGAAAGTTTTGTATTGAGGTTTGACTAAATTTTTACGAAAGCTTTAAAAATTTGATTCGTTTTTTCACAAATACCTCATGTTTGTAAATATTTAGTGGTTAATATTTAGAGATAGATTGGTGAACAGGACAGAAAAGAGGATAAAGCAGGCGGAAATAAGCAACGGGACGGACTCCAACCTTTTATACCAAAATCAAATTAAACCAAAAAATGTAACTTAAAATACAGTTTATTGGTTATTAATATGTATTTTGCTACGCATCGGTAAGAAGTAAAGAATCCATTCCCATCAACAAGACTGGAGTTTAAACGGAGATTTGAGGATATTATGATTAAAAACGAGAAAAATAATCCTTTAAATCTTGAGAAACTTGACTCGCAAGAAAATACATCCCTAACAAGTTTGGTAATGCCATTGTCAAATACATCGCATCACTAAATTGAATCACAGAATTGGGATTAGCAACAGACCCCATGAAAATCGCCAGTAAAAACAGAAGTTTATAAATAATAGCTGTGCGACTTCCTAATAAATACTCCCAACAAAGTTGACCATAATAGCCCCAGGAAATCATCGTCGAAAAGGCAAACAAAAACACGGCCAAAGCCAAAATATAGGGAAAGCCCGGAATAACCGTAGAAAATGCCGCAGAGGTTAATTCTGAACCGCCTAAATTAGAAAATTCTGGATTATTATAAGCACCCGTGAGAATAATCACCAAAGCCGTCAAGTTACAAACAAGAATCGTATCAATAAAAGGTTCTAAAACCGCAACAATCCCCTCCCGCACAGGTTCATCCGTTTTAGCTGCCGAATGGGCGATTGCTGCAATTCCCAACCCGGCTTCGTTAGAAAAAGCCGAACGTCTAAACCCTTGAATAATTGCCCCTAATGTTCCTCCTGTTGCCGCTTTAAAACTAAAGGCGCTCGTTAAAATTGTGGTGATTGCAGCCGGAATTGCGGTAAAATGAGTTAAGATGACATAAGCTGCGCCCAAAATATATATCCCACACATAAATGGTACAATTGTCGCCGCCACAGAAGCAATCCGACGAATCCCTCCCAAAATTACTAACCCCACTAAAAATACCATTAAAATTCCATAAATCCAGCCCCGTTCTGCTATAATTGGAATAACCTGGGCAACGCCAACTTTAGACTGATTTGATTGATAAATACTCGAACTTCCTAACGCCCCGCAAATCGCTAAAATAGCAAATAAAATAGATAAAATTTTGCCAAAAAACGGTAAGCCGAGTTTGGATAACCCCTCAGAAAGATAATACATCGGCCCTCCGGCAACGGTTCCATCCGGCTTAACTAAGCGATATTTTTGACCTAAAGTACACTCAACAAATTTAGTGGTCATTCCCAAAAAACCCGCCAAAGTTAACCAAAAACAAGCCCCAGGCCCTCCTAAACGAATGGCAATTGCAACTCCGGCAATATTCCCCAGTCCAACGGTTGCAGATAAAGCCGTTGCCAATGCTTGAAAATGGGAAACTTCCCCCACTTCATCGGGGTTATCATATTTTCCTCGAACAATATCTATGGCGTGTTTAAATGCCCGAATATTAATAAACCGCATCCAAACGGTAAAAATAGCCCCGCCAGAAATTAACCAAATAACAATTAAGGGCATTCCCCCAATTTCCAAAAAGATGATATCATTAATCAGTTTGAGAAGTTGGGAAATAGTCATTGAAAGGTGTTCGATAAAGTTGAAGTTAGTTTGAGGGTTAATTGTTGTTACCGTTAACATAAAATAAGTGAGCAAAATAATTCGCCAAAATACCAATCAATAATATAACAGTAAATGGCGCGAAAAATTTTCTAGGTTCTGAAAAGATCTATGCGGGTTGGTAAAACAAATTAGGGCGCTCTTGCTTGCGCCCCTACAAGTTGAATTATTTAGAGGTTTGAGGATCAGTTTCAACGGTTAAAACTTGCGGTGGAGTTGCATCGGGAGGATAACGAAAATCAACTCTAACGGTTCGTTTTTCTTGGGGTTTTAACGTAACGGTTAACAACGGTTCAACCTGTTGACCTCGACGTTGCCACAAATGAACATAACGAGTTCTGCTTTTATTCTGTTCATTTCGATAACGTAACCGTACTGTTCCCCGAAAATAGGGAAAATCCCAAGACGGTTGACGAAACATTAAGCCCCCTTGCGAAAGACGTTCTTCTTTATTGGGTGTTGCTAACGTTACCGTCACCGTTTGTGATGTATTCGTGGGGTTCAATAACGGTAATTTCAAATCATAATGTAACCCATAATTTCCATGAGACTCATAGGCTGTATCGGGATATCGAACTAATAATTTTGCCGCTTGAACTTGTTTCGTTCCCAACGTTCCCGCCCGAACTGTACTAATTACATAAGAAAATCTTTTTCCAACTTCAGGAATTATTAAACTCTCTTGACCCGCATCGACTAAATTCGCCACCCACCGAGAACCCTGCTGAACTCCCGCTACTCGACTATAAATTAACTCACCCCCAATTTGATCGGGAGGAGTTGGCATTTTATCACGAGGTTGTGCTAAAGTTTCTCTGTTGAGTAATTGTTGCCACTCAACTAAAGTCGGGGCAATCTCTCTACCGTCCGGGTGCTGCTTCGCATACATAGCCAAACTGGCAACATAAACCCCAGCAGGGGAATTGGGTGTATCGCCCCGGCTATTTAATTTCATAAAGGTAGAACGACCATTGACAGGACGTTCTAAGCCCTTAACCGGAATGGGATGATTGAGTAACATTCGACTTTCCCCAGGCGGAATTACCAACTTTTCAGGAAAACCCGCTTGTCGAACCCCTCGTAAAACAGTATCTACAGCCCGAATACCCGGGCCAGAATAAACCTCTCCTTTCGGGTTTTCACTCAGAGGTGGTTTCTGTTTAAATGGTGCATCCGGTTCCATTAGATAACTCGCCGCTGCTAAAATATCGAGTGTTACTTTTTCTGTTCCGGGATTATTAACAATTATTCCCAAATATAATGTTTTTGACTCCGGTGGCGTGTGAACAAAATGATGGGCAAACAGTTCAAATTTGCTGTTAAAAGAATAGTTTAAATGTGCTTCGGGAAAGGCTTTCCCGTCCCTTGGAAAGGTCGAAAGTAAAATTCCTTCTTTTTTTACCCATTCCGGACTATTACTATTAAACATCGCAATACTATCCAGTTTTCCCGGTAACGAACGCACTTCACCTGGCTGAATAATGACTTCTGGTGTCGCCGCTTGTAAGGGATACGGCTGCGGTTCCATTTTTAGAAAAATACCACAACCACCACACAATGTTAACGCCGCAACCAGAATAGAAACAACAGGATTTTTCATAGGTTTTAAACCGTTGGGAGATGGGAAAAGCATCGCTTTTTTGTAAAATATGCTTTCATCCTATGATTGACGTTTGCCGGATAATTTTTGAGCCTTTTCGGTTGTGGAAATCACAAATTAATCCGGGGTTATCTTATTAACGATTAAACTTGATCAATCCCAACTAAAAATTCGTGATAAAATAAGATTAATTTGACCCCTAATATAAACAAGTTTATTATGTCAGTTCAACAATTAAAACGACGGTTTACTATTTCTGAATATCATCAAATGGCAGAAGTTGGAATTTTAACACCAAGCGATCGCGTTGAACTCATTAACGGAGAAATTATCGAAATGTCGCCCATTGGAAAACGTCATGCAGCTTGTGTCAATCGGTTAAATCAGTTATTTTCTCAAAGCTTAGGTGATCGCATTTTAATCAGTGTTCAAAATCCAATATTACTGAATAATTTATCCGAACCCCAACCCGATATCGCTTTACTCCAACCTCGAAGTGATTTTTATGCGTCAGGACATCCTCAAGCCTCGGATATCTTTCTGATTGTTGAAGTCGCCGATAGTAGCATCAACTACGATCAAGAAGTCAAAATCCCCCTTTATAGTGCGAGTGGAATAACAGAAGTTTGGTTAATAGATTTGAATCAAAATATTTTACAAGTTTATCAACAACCGACACCTAACAACTATCAGATCATTCAACAATTTCAACCCGAAAACAGCCTATCTTCTCTCGCCTTTCCAGAAAATAACTTTCGAGTTGATCAGATGATTTTATAATTCAATTGAGAAAAATTTTAAATTCATCAAAACCAGACTCACCAAAGGTCAGTTACAGGACTACAATAGAGATTACACGATTTACGGGTATTAAAATTTTTTTACCCGATATTATTGTACTGTATTGACCTTTAGCGATTATGTCTTTTTCTCCACAGTCTCTTAGCGGTTCAGAAATTCGGCAAAAATTCCTTAACTTTTATGCCGAACACAGTCATAAAATTCTCCCTAGTGCTTCGTTAGTTCCAGAAGATCCGACGGTACTTTTAACCATCGCCGGAATGTTGCCTTTTAAACCCATTTTCCTCGGACAACGCCCTCCAGAAGTTCCTCGCGCCACCACCTCGCAAAAATGTATCCGTACCAACGACATCGAAAATGTGGGACGCACCGCCCGCCATCACACCTTTTTTGAGATGTTAGGCAATTTTAGCTTTGGTGATTATTTTAAACCACAAGCGATCGCCTGGGGTTGGGAATTGTCAACAAAAGTTTTTGGTTTACCTCCCGAACGTTTGGTGGTGAGTGTGTTTGAAGATGATGACGAAGCCTTTGAAATTTGGCGCGACAAAATAGGCATTCCCGGCTATCGCATCCAACGCATGGGAGAAGACGACAACTTTTGGAAGTCTGGCCCGACTGGTCCCTGTGGCCCTTGTTCGGAAATTTACTATGATTTTCATCCCGAACTTGGTGATGATAACATTGATTTAGAAGATGATACCCGGTTTATCGAGTTTTATAACTTGGTTTTCATGCAGTATAACCGGGATGCAGATGGAAATTTAACCCCATTACAAAACAAGAATATTGACACGGGAATGGGGTTAGAACGAATGGCGCAAATTCTCCAAAGCGTTCCCAATAATTACGAAACCGACTTAATTTTTCCCATTATTAAAACGGCGGCGGATATTGCGGGAATAGACTACAAAAAAAGCGATGATAAAACCAAAGTTTCGCTGAAAGTAATTGGCGATCATGTTCGGGCTGTGGTTCATTTAATTACTGATGGGGTAACAGCATCTAATATTGGTCGGGGTTATATTCTTAGACGGTTAATTCGTCGGGTGGTTCGTCACGGGCGGTTAATTGGAATTGAGGGGGAATTTACCACCAAAGTTGCGGAAACGGCGATTCGTTTGTCCGAAGAAGCTTATCCTCAAACTCGGGAACGAGAAACGTTAATTAAAACAGAATTGCAGCGGGAAGAAGAACGGTTTTTGGAAACCTTAGAACGGGGCGAAAAACTGTTGGCAGAAGTTCTGGATAAGAAACCGAAAAAAATCTCCGGTAAAGATGCGTTTGTTTTATATGATACTTACGGTTTCCCCTTAGAATTAACCCAAGAAATTGCCGAAGAAAATGGGTTAACGGTGGATGTTGAAGGGTTTGAAGCGGAGATGGAAGAACAGCGCCGACGCTCTCAAAATGCCCACGAAACGATTGATTTAACGGTTCAGGGCAGTTTGGATAAATTGGCAGAAAACATTCATCCAACGGCATTTTTAGGCTACTCGGAACCGATTTCGGAAGCGTTGGTTAAAGCAATATTAGTCGAAGGAAAATCTGTAGAGTCCGCAGAGGCGGGAACAAAGGTGCAAATTGTTCTCGATCAAACGCCTTTTTATGCAGAGTCGGGCGGACAAATTGGCGATCGCGGTTTTCTCAGTTTTGGGGAGACTGTGGTGCGAGTCGAAGATGTACAAAAAGAGTCGAATATCTTCATTCATTTGGGCAAAGTTGAACGGGGAATATTAACCGTTGGGATGACCGTAAACGCCCAAATTGATCGGGCTTGCCGACGTCGCGCCCAAGCCAATCATACCGCAACTCACCTATTACAAGCGGCGTTAAAATTAATCGTCGATCCGACTATTTCTCAGGCGGGTTCTTTGGTATCGTTTGATCGCCTGCGGTTTGATTTTAACTGTCCCCGTCAGTTAACACCGGAAGAGGTTCAACAAGTCGAAGATCAGGTGAATACTTGGATAGCGGAGGCGCATCCGGCTGTGGTTGCAGAAATGCCATTAGAAGAAGCGAAAAAGAAGGGTGCAACCGCAATGTTTGGCGAGAAATATGCTGATGTCGTGCGGGTAGTTGACTATACGGGTGTTTCGATGGAATTGTGCGGCGGAACTCACGTTAATAATACCGCCGAAATTGGGCTGTTTAAAATTGTCAGTGAGACGGGTATTTCTTCGGGTATTCGTCGCATTGAAGCGGTGGCGGGACAGTCGGTTTTGGATTATCTAAAAGTGCGGGATAATGTGGTGAAAGAGTTGGGCGATCGCTTTAAAGCCAAGCCGGAAGAATTGCCGGAACGGATTACAAATTTGCAAAATGAGTTGAAGGCGACTCAGAAACAATTGGAAGCCGCAAAAGGGGAATTGGCGATCGCAAAATCCGATCAATTGTTAGCAACAGCAGAAACAGTTGGTGAGGTTAAAATACTGGTGGCGGAACTTCCCGGCGTCGATGCGGACTCGTTAAAAACGGCTGCGGAACGGTTGCAACAAAAGTTAGGAGAAAGTGCGGTTGTGTTGGGTTCTTCGCCGGAAGAAGGAAAGGTGAGTTTGGTTGCGGCGTTTAGTTCAAAAGTTCACAAAGAGAAGAAATTACAAGCCGGAAAGTTCATCGGAAATATCGCCAAAATTTGCGGCGGCGGCGGCGGCGGACGTCCGAATTTTGCCCAAGCCGGGGGACGGGATGCCAGCAAGTTATCAGAGGCGTTAGAGAGTGCAAAAACTCAGTTAGTTGAGGGGTTGAAGTAGTTCGTGTTTGGTGGGCATTGCCCACCTTAAAATTAAAATTAAGGGAGTATAGGTTATGACATCCAACCCAACTTTAAAACAAGTTCAAGAGTTAATTCTCAAGTTACCCATTACCGAGCAAATTATTTTGTTTGAAGACTTAGAAGAAAGACTGGAAACCGTAGTTATGATGAATCTAGCAGAAACGGGTTTTCAAGAATGGAATGAACCAGAGGAAGATATTTACAATGTCGAATCCTAAAGCACAAGAAATTTGGTTGGTTCGGTTTCCATTTAGCGATTTAACTTCTACTAAAGTTAGACCAGCACTAATTATTGCTGTTCATCGAGAGGAGTTAATTATTCTAGGAATATTCTCAAAAGTTTCTCTCGAAATTTTACGCGAAACTTGGGTAGTTGTGGAAGAAGATTACCCAAGTTTTTCCGATACAGGGTTAAAAAAGAGATCGCTGATTAGAGCAGAAAAAATTGCAACTGTTAGCACCTCGGTTTTTCAGAAAAAAATTGGAACTTTACCTGATGATCTTTTCGTTTCGGTACAAGAAGCATTAAAAAAAGCTCTCAATATTTCCAATTAATCTTTTTAAATTCGGTTTTTTGGAGGAATTTAAGTTAATAAAAAAATGGGCTATTTGCCCACTTTTAAGAATCTTGTTTAGACAATTAAATTGATCGTTGAAGCGAAATTTACCATGCTAATTTCTGGAGTGGTAATTTCTTGATCCAAGTTATCCAATCTGTATCTAGTACGGGGCCTGTTGCTCCTAAGTTGCACATCGGTGCCATTGCAGCTAGAGGAGGAAAGACAGTAGATCCACCTGCATTAACTATATAGCAAGTTCCAACAATTATACCTGCTTCTGCTACTTGTTTAGCAACATTACAACTTATCTCCTCTAATCCATTTTCTGGAGTGCTAAATAGACAGCGTGTAACGAAGCCACCAATGTCAGAAACAGTCTGAGCAGATGTATCAAACAGTGCTGAGGTATCTAGAAAGTTCATACTCGGAGCAGCATGAACTGGTTGCACATTTCCTATAAAACTTATAAAAGTAATTGTACAAGCGACAACTATTGCAGTAAACTTGCGTAGCATTGGATGTTTGCTCCTGTTATAAGTTAATTGATTTGCAGGTTAACTAACTTTAGTATTGCAAGTTTTTTATTCTCCGTCTTCCGTAGGTTCACGGATTTTAAAAGATTTAATTAGTTACGTGTATTTACGGATAAACTCTCTAGGATATGATCTTGGCTTGATTTCTTTAGTCAGAGGTACATCAGCATACCTAAATACTCAAAACCTCATAAATTTGACACAGTTAACACTAAACTTTGCGATCGCATTTAACAAAAAATCTTTAATTGTCCGTCAAGTCAACAAGCCCGAAATCATCGGGAATTTCCTCTAAAGATTCAATTTTCAATATCCGTATCATCGCTTTCTACTGACGGGGAGTTGGCGATCGCTATCTTATACTCTAATATTCATCCATTCCAGAGCATTATCTTGAGCAAATATTTTCATGTGTCTTAAATTTTTAGTAGCAATCAATACCGCTCGACCGGGAAAGGTTTCTTTGAGAATCATCCACTGAGCAGAAATAATCATATCTGCATCAATATTTTTGTCATCTGCTGTTGAGATATGATTCTGACGAGCATCAGCCCACAGTTCAGCCGCTTTCATCATTACTTCTGTTGTGAGAGGGAGAAAATCAATCGTATTTCTCAGATTATCTAAAATTTCTAAACCTTGACTTTTAATCCGAATTAATTCCCGCCTCACTTCATAGTCAGAAATATCTGAGGTGACTACATAAACCGATTTTGCCAAGAGTGAATAAAACCATTCTCTACATTGATATATTTCGCTGTCTTCAGCTTCAGATGTATCTCGAATAGGAGTTGCAAGTAAGCCAAGCACTCCTGAATCTAATATAACAATCATGTGTTAAATTTTGTTCCCGTTTCGCTTATCTTCTATTTCTTGAAGTCTCGATTTTGCCCAAGCCATAGCCGCCTGATTTTTTTCAAGTTGTTCTTCTGGAGTTCGTCCTAAATGTTTTAAATAAGGTAACAAACTACTGGGCTGTTTGACATTCATTGTTTTGACTTGCTTGAGCAAAGTTTGAGCAGTTATCCAGAGTTGAGAAGTCGATTTTGATTTTCTCAGTTCAATGGCTCTATCTACGGCTTTTGGTATCAGCAAAAAAGAATCTTTGTATTTTTTGTATAAATTTTCTTGTGTCTTAAGAGAAGGAATAAGGAGTTTAAGCTGAATCATAAATCCTTGAAAACCGAGAAACTTAGAATTTGCTTGACGGGTAAATTGATATGCCCAATTAATAAAAAATTGGCGGCTCTCATCTGAGAAAAGATCCCAACATAACTCTATCCCGACCGCAAGCTTTTCAAGCTTCTCGACATACAGATTGATATCGCTGGGAAGGTCATCTTCAAAATCTATCTTTGTATCAACAGCTTCTAGATATTTGCGAGTTCCCTCCTTCATTTGCTCTATTGTATTTTCAACACTTTCGCCTCTGAGTGCAGCAATTTCTCGGAAAAACTCATCAATTTCATCGGAGAATGAATGTGGATTTAGATAGCTATTTAAAATCAACTGTATACTATTAACATCGGCTGTACTTTCACATAACCGATCTGGTTCTTTTTCTAGCAAAGTTCCATTAACCATTTTTATATTTCTCCCATTTTTACTTAGCTATTATTCACTTTAGTTCATATTATATCTGTACAACATCTAATCATCCGATGGCCCAAAATGATCCGGTAAATCTTCTATCGTTTTTCCTTTCGACTCCAGCAAACGTGCTAAAGCCTTAATTTGCGGAACCGTGAACGTCGGTACATTATCCCCCGCTTCCCAACGGCTGACGGTTCGCGAAGAAATACCCAACTGTCTGGCTAACTCCTCTTGAGACATTCCCAGTTCATCTCTTAGCTTTTTCAGGGGTGATTCCCCCACTCCTTCTCTTGATGGTCTTCGTTGAGGCATAGCGCAACATGACAAAATCCAAACACGTTAATCCTAATCGTCCGTCAAGTCAACAGGCCCAAAATCATCGGGAATTTCCTCTAAAGATTCAATTTTCAATATCCGTATCATCGCTTTCCACTGGCGGGGAGTCGGTTTGGCTTCGGTTTCCCCAGAAATCCAACGCTGATAGGTTCGCAGGGGAATCCCACACAACACGGCAAATTCCGCTTGAGACAGTTGAGTTCGTTCAAGTCTGAGTGTTTCTATTGGTGAGGGACTGTCCTGGGGTCTTCGATCTTTTTTCATGCCAAATTTATGCGTCATATTGACATAACCAAATTAGCACGTCATAATGACACTGTTAGCTCACATATAAATTTTCCGACTTCTAAGAGTCAAGACGGGGCAAAACTGCCCCTACTTTCTAGTGTCTCATTTTGTTTGTCACTGATCGCAACAAAACCATGAATTACCAACAACAACTCTATCCTTGGGTCATCTATCGCCTGTTACCCAACCTGAAACGCCTGATAGTTGCTCGGTTTCGCCGTCGCAATCATGCCGAAGAACACCTCAAAATCCTAAAACGGTTGCTTCCTCAAGTCAAATTTGCCATTACATTTGAAGTTTGTTCCGATGAAAATTCTTCCGTTGATTCAATAAATTGAGTGCATTCACAAGTTTAATATTAGCAAAAATGCGATTTTAACTGTAGGATATTGCTAACACAAAACTTAGCGATCGCTTACAACAAAAAATCTTTAATTATCCATTAAATCAACCTGGTGAGAATAGGATATTTCCAGTATCCCATTTTTTGTTAAAAACTTATTTCAAGCAATCACAGAGAATAATAAGATGATGTTGGTTTAACCCGCTTCATTAACTTCAATTCACCGACATCGCTGGTAAACCCTAACTTTTCATAAAAAGGAATTGTCTCGGGTAAACAAACCAAAAGAAAAGCTTCTATCGATTGTAGCTGAGGATGATCTAAAAGAGACTGAATCAGAGTCTGTCCCAATCCTTGCTTTTGATAAGTCGAATCAACAATCACATCCCAAATCACAGCCCGATACACATAATCGGTTAAGACTCGCGCAAACCCAATTAACTTTTGATGATCTGGGTGATTAATTCCTATAATCAAATCAGAATGCTGCAACATCTTGTTAACATCTTCAGTTGTTCGTCCTTGACCCCACCAAGTAGACTGATAGAGTCGAACTAAATCCTGAACTTGGGATTGATTAAGTTGACTGATGAATTCTATATTCATAAATTAATGGAGTCTCTCAGAATCGATTGTCTCCTCAACAGGGAAAAGCGTCAACTCCCGAAACTATCGAAGTCACAACCTAGAACGCTACAATAGCCTAGTAGCCGGGGTGATGCTATCCTCACTCATCCCATCCTACAGCACCCAACTCTATATATAAGGTATAGAGTCAGCGATCGCCATTATTCGGGTCTAGATGAGAGCTAGCGATAAGTTTAGCTAATATTTGTAATCATTCTAACTTGATTTATCAGTAATTTGTTATCCATTTTTCCCACCTATAAGTAATAGCTTATCAGTCTGATTGAAAATTCATTGTTGATGATTACTCATGATATTGATGAAGCATTATTCCTTGCAAATCGATTGGTAATGATGACAAATGGCTCCCATGCAACCATCGGTGAAGTGTTAGAAATTCCCTTTGAACGAACGAAGCGATCGCACACAAATCATGGAGGACCCAGAGTATTATAATCTTCGCAACTATGCGCTTGATTTCCTCTATAATCGGTTTGCTCACGATGATGATGCGGCTTAAATCAAGTTAAAGTTTTTTGACTCGTCAGCCGAAGATCAGTTACAGGTAGGAGAGAAGTTAACCTTTTCTACCTGGATTTTTATTGTTCAACAGAAGACGGAGACTGTTCTTTCCAGGGTTCATTAAAATATAATGATATTAACTCTTGTGAGTAACACTTTATGAAACCCGTCATTGGCTACCAGTTCCACGACCAAGTTTATGTCAGCTCTCGTACATTAGTTTATCGCGCCCTCCGAGAATCTGATCAAAAACCTGTTGTTGTCAAACTCTGTCGCCATCTCTATCCCAGTTTTCGTGAGCTTGCTCAATATCGCAACGCCTACGCCTTAGTCGCCAATTTAGATGTACCCGGAGTGGTCAGAATGCTGGCTCTTGAACCCGTTGAGCAACGTTTAATGTTGGTGATGGAAGATATGGGTGGAGTTTCTTTGAGCCAATACCTGAATCAACGGGGTATTCATTGGGGAAATGATAGGAATAGTTTAACAGAATTTCTGCAAATCGCGCTACAACTCGCCGAAATTTTAGAACAGTTACACCACCATCAAATTATTCACAAAGATATTAAACCTCATAATATTATTATAAATCCTCAAACTCAAAAAATTCAACTGATAGACTTTAGTTGTGCGTCTCAACTTCCCAAGGAAACCGCCGAAATTTGCAGCCCTAATCGTTTAGAAGGAACGCTGGCTTATCTATCGCCAGAACAAACCGGACGGATGAATCGAGGCATTGATTATCGCAGTGATTTTTATTCCCTGGGGGTGACGTTTTATCAATTGTTAACGGGTGAACTTCCCTTTTATTCTGATGACCCTATGGAGATCATTCATGGTCATATTGCTCGTCAACCTCAACCCATTATTAAACTCAATTCTAATCTTCCCAAAGTCATCAATGACTTTGTACTTAAGTTGATGGAAAAAATGCCAGAAGCACGATATCAAAGTGCATTAGGAGTTAAAAAAGACTTAAAAAAATGTTTGTCTTTATTGCAAAAAACAGGGAAAATTGAAAAGTTTGAGTTAGCTAAAAACAAAACAAAAAATCAATTTTTTATTTCTGAAAAACTGTATGGTAGAGAGCAAGAAGTTAAAATATTATTGGCTGCTTTTGAGCGAATTTCTTGCCGATGTCATCGTGAACAAAACAGTGGTCAGTCCAAACTAGAATTAATGCTCATTGCTGGATTTTCAGGGATTGGTAAATCTGCACTGGTTAACGAAATACATAAACCGATTGTTGAAAAAAAAGGATATTTTATCTCCGGTAAATTTGACCAATATCAACGAGATATTCCCTTCTCTGCTTGGATTAATGCGTTACGAGATTTGATTAAGCAGATTTTGAGCGAACCTGAAAATAAAGTTCAAGTAATTACTGCAAAATTACAGCGTGCTTTAGGAGAAGAAGGACAGGTTTTAGTTGATGTTATTCCCGAGTTAGAACTGTTAATCGGTCAACAATCACCTGTGACTGAACTTTCTTTTTCGGCAAGTCAAAACCGTTTTAATTTATTATTTCAAAAGTTTATTAGTGTATTTGCTCAAGTCGAACATCCTTTAGTCATCTTTTTAGATGATTTACAATGGTCTGATTTAGGTTCATTGCAGTTAATACAGTTGCTAACAGAAGTGAGTGAATCCTGTCATTTATTATTGATTGGTTCCTATCGAGATAATGAGGTAAGTTCTTCCCATCCTTTAATGGGGGTGATTGACAATATTAAAAAATTGGGAGTTGCGGTGAATCAAATTACATTACAGCCTTTTTCTCAATCTGCATTAAATCAGTTAGTTGCTGATAGCTTAAACTGTCCTCTAGAGAAAGCATTACCTCTGACTCAACAGGTTGAATGTAAAACCCAAGGAAATCCCTTTTTTACGGCTCAGTTTCTCAAATCTCTCCAAGCAGAAGGATTGATTTTTTACGATTTAAAATACAATCAATGGCAATATAAACTTAACCCTATAAAAGTTTTAGCTCAAAATCAAGATATTATCGAGTTAATCGCGAGTCAACTCAAAAAGTTACCCCAAGAAACTCAGGAAATATTACAACTAGCGGCTTGTATTGGTCATCAGTTTGATTTAGCAACCTTGTCACTGATTTGGGAAAAAACTTGGCCAGAAACAGCTTCAGGGTTGTGGTTTTCATTACAAGAAGGGTTTATTTTACCCGAGGATAAAAGTTACAAATTTTATCAACAAGGCTGTGACGAAAGATTCCCTTTAACCATTCAAGAACTCAATAATCCCAGTTATCATTTCTTACATGATCGAGTTCAACAGGCGGCTTATTCATTGATTCCTGAAGATCAAAAAGCCTCAACTCACTTAACGATTGGTAGAATTTTGTTACAGAATCTTTCCTTGGAAAAACAAGAAGAAAAAATTTTTGATATTGTTAATCACCTTAATTACGGTATTGAACTTATAACTCAGCCTGAACAACGAGAAGAATTAGCACGTCTAAATCTACAAGCTGGAAAAAAAGCAAAAGCATCAATAGCCTATCAAACATCAAGTTATTATTTAGATTTAGGTATTAATTTATTAGATTCTCTATGTTGGAAAACTCAGTATAATCTTGCTCTTTCATTATACGAAGAAGCAGCAGAAGCTAACTATTTAAGTGGTGAGTTTGAACCCATGAGTTTATTGATCGATACCGTTCTAGAAAACAGCCATAACATTTTAGATAAAATCAAAGTTTATGAAATTAAAATTCAGGCTGAGATTGCTAAAGGCAAAACTCGAAGTGCTTTGCGAACGGCTTTATCTGTTCTAGAAATATTAGGAATTTCATTGCCAGAATATCCCTGTAAATCAGAGATTTATGAATACATAAAAGCAACACAAATGGCTCTCACAGGTAGAGAAATACTAGATTTATATAACTTACCATTACTTCAAGATGAATTACAATTAGCCCGGATTAAAATATTATCAACTTTGTTTTCGATTACATTTGTCAGTCAACCGAATTTATTACCTATAGTCGTTTGTGAGCCAGTTCGTTTATACTTAGAAGCAGGTATTTCTGAAAATTCAAGTTTTTCTTTTGCTACTTATGGCTTAATTTTATGTAGCTTAGAACAAAATATAGAAGCCGGATATGAATTTGGAAGATTGGCTTGTAAACTGTTAGAAAAGTTTAAAAATAAAGACAACAAAGCAAAAGTAATAAATGTTGTTTATTGTACAATTGAGCATTATAAGAACAAGGTTAGAAATACATTAGATCCTTTTATAGAAGGTTATAAAGTGGGTTTAGACACTGGAGATTTGGAATATGGAAGCTACTGCATTCTCCATTATTGTAATTACTCTTTCTGGGCTGGAATCAATTTGAAGAGCCTAGAAACAGAAATCTCTCAGTACAGTAATTCTTTACTCAAGTTAAAACAGTACAACAACTATTACTATAATGAAATCTGTCATCAATCTGCAATAAATTTGATTGAACCATTTAAAGATGTAGACACTCTTTTGTTATCGGGTTCTATCTACGACGCTCAAAAATTTATTCCAATTTATAAAAAGAATAATGATCGCTATGGATTATTTCAAACTTATTTGCATCAACTTGTTCTTTCTTTTTTATTTTATAACTTCAGTCAATCTCAACACTATGCTGTTTTAGCAGAAGAATATCTTGATGGAGTCACGGGAATGATTTATATTCCTGTTTTCTACTTCTACAGTAGCCTTTCACAACTTGCAACTTCTTCTCAAACCGAGCAAAATGATCAAGATAAAATCTTAACGCAAGTGACTAAAAAGCAAGAAAAAATAAAATTTTTTGCAGATCATGCTCCGATGAATTACTTACATAAATATCATTTAGTTGAGGCTGAATATCATCGAGTGAAGGGAGAAAAAATAGAAGCAATTGAAGCATATGATCGTGCGATTACCTTAGCCAAAGAAAACGAATATTGTCAAGAAGAAGCACTGGCGAATGAACTAGCGGCTAAATTTTATTTAGACTGGGGAAAAACTAAAATTGCTCAAACCTATCTAATCGAAGCATATTATAGTTATCTAGCTTGGGGTGCCACTGCAAAAGTTCAACACCTAGAACAATATTATCCAGATTTACTGACTCCTATTTTAGTTCGAGAGAGCGAAGATGATCCTTTACTCAGTTATAGCTCTATTTCATCAACTGGATATTCAAATAGTTCTAGCAATAAAACGCAGAATTTACTCGATTCCAGCACCGTCATTAAAGCGTGTCAAGCTCTTTCTAGTGAGATTCAACTCGATAACTTGCTTTCTACCTTAATGCAATTGGCTATCGAAAATGCAGGAGCGCAAAAATGTGCTTTAATAGAATATAAAAATGAGCAGTTAATCTTAGAAGCAATCGCTTATGCTCCTGATCAGACTTCAAAAGATCAACCCCTTTCACGACTATCTTTTGATCGTCCTTCTCTGGCGGTAGAAACCTGTATTAATATTCCTCAAGCTGTGATTAATTATGTTTGGCGAACTTCAGATGCTTTAGTCTTTGAAGATGCGGCAACTCAGGCGACTTGGATGAATGATCCCTACTTACAGCAGCAACAACCGAAGTCGGTTTTATGTTGTCCAATTGCCAAGCAAAATCAAATTATTGGTATCTTGTATTTAGAAAATAATTTAATTACAGCCGCCTTTACTCCCGAACGGTTACAACTTTTAGAGTTAATTACAACTCAAGCTGCAATTTCTCTAGAAAATGCTCGACTCTATAACAATTTAACAACAGCTAAAGCCGAATTAGAAACAGTCAACCAAACTCTCGAACAAAAAGTGCAGCAACGCACCCAAGAACTTCATGACAAAAATCAAGATTTAGTCGAGACACTCAAAGCATTAAAACAGACTCAAACTCAACTGATTCAAACGGAAAAAATGTCGAGTTTAGGACAGTTAGTAGCGGGAGTTGCTCACGAAATCAATAATCCAGTTAACTTTATCTATGGTAATCTTGTTCCGGCTCAAGAATATACTGAAGATCTATTAAAAGTGATTACAGCTTATCAGCAATATTATCCTGAACCCAATACATTTATTCAAAACTTAATTGAACAAGTTGATTTAGAGTTTCTGATTGAAGATCTGCCTAAACTGTTAAATTCTATGAAAATTGGGGCAACTCGGATCAAAGAAATTGTTGAATCTTTGCGAAACTTTTCTCGTTTAGATGAAGCCGAAGTCAAATTAGTCAATGTTCATCAGGGGATTGACTCCACTTTAATGATTTTGCATAATAACCTCAAGGCAAAAGCGGATTCACCTGAGATTAAAATTGTCAAAAACTATCGAAATTTATCACAGATTGACTGTTATCCAGGCCAGCTAAATCAGGTATTCATGAATATTATTGTCAATGGAATTGATGCTCTAAAATCCGGTCAACCCAAAGCTGACACTCCGGCAACTATTACGATTACCACAGAAGAAACAATCAATCAAACGGTACGAATTCGCATCGCGGATAATGGCATCGGTATGAGTGAACAGGTGCAGAAACAGATTTTTGATCCGTTTTTCACGACTAAACCTGTGGGGAAAGGAACCGGGCTAGGCTTGGCGATTAGCTATCAAATTATCGTTGAACGTCACCGAGGTCAATTACATTGTGTTTCAACTGTGGGTGAAGGGACAGAATTTATCATTGAAATCCCACTCCGACAGTCTGCTACGAGCAGAACCTAATCTTTTATGGAAGATTTGCCGGAGGAAGTCTGGGGATAGATTTTCGGAGTCGCATGGCTTCGCCGACAGTCACGTTAACTTGAGCGCCAATCAACATCACTAATGAACTAATGTAAAGCCACAAAAGCAAAATAATAAACGCACCAATCGCGCCATAAGTGAGGTTATAATTGCCAAAATGGGTAACGTATAGGCGAAACAAATTAGAAATCACAGCCCATGAAATCGCGGCTAAAATTGCCCCCGGAACAAGAGGCGTTTCGGGTTGTCGTTTACTCGGCCCAAAGCGATAAATTAAAGCAAAATTAGTCGCCACAATTCCCAAAGCAATCGGCCATCGTAACTGTTTCCAGGTATTGGGTAAGGTTTTGACTAACAAACATTGCTGTACGGGGGGTTGTTCCAGACAGTCTTTAATTTGATCGAGGGGACAAGTTCCCACGGTTTCGAGAATACAACTTTGACGGGCGATAATATCAACGACCAGATCGCTGATAAAGACTAACCCACAAGCAACAATCAGCAATAGAATACTACCCAACGCCAGGGCGATCGCAATTAATTTGGCTTCCCAAAACGGTCGAAGCCGATCTCTAGGGACTCGATGAATGTGGTTGAGGGCCACCATCGCCGAACCGATCACCGCAGAAAACAGCCAAATGGAAACAACCAAACTAAAGGAAAACACCTCCCCGCTGCTGTTGAGCAACATTCGTTCCCAAACCGTCGCGATCTGAACTTGTACTTCTTGGGGAACAATAACGGCGACGAGAGTTGCCAATTCCTGAAGGGTATTCTGCAAGGACTCCGATAAACTAATCGCCGCAATAATCGCCAATAAAGCCGGAAACAGACCTAAAATAGAGTTATAAGCCATTTCTGCCGAAAGACCATTCAGGCGTTGTTCAGCAGTGCAAATCGCGACTTGCTTGATCGTTGTCCAGTTGATATAAAGAAAAAAGCCAAAAAAGCGAAAGATCACCTGGGGGATTTTTCCGAAAATGCGTTTGAGATAGCGGTACAGACGAATCAAAAGATCGGCCGTTGTCTCCGCTGCATCTTCGAGTGAAGTCTTGAGTTTGGAATGAGAGAGGGTCTGCCATTTTGTTCGGTTAAACTCAGGTGAGATCCCAAACAGTCGAGCCACTCGTTCAAATAAGGTTTTGAGAATAGCCCAAACCCAGGAAAATAGAGTGACTAAGAGATTGGCGACTAGCTCTGCCAACCGTTCGACGAGCCGATGAATCGAGATCAGGTTGAACACTTGCCGAAGTCTAAACTATCCTCATTTTAAAATGTCAGTATTAAACAGTCCCCAGAAAATTTTGATATGTCTCAGGATGTCCGGCAGTGGTTAGATGAGATTAAACGGTTAAAGCAGCAGTTGACGCAGGTGCAACGGGATCTCGATGCGGCGATAGAGAGTGCTAACCAGTGGCGTCAGCTTTATAGTACCGAAGCTCAACAACGACGTGAAGAAGTCAAACGTAACCAAGAGATGATCGCAACTTTGCGATCGCAGCTTGAACAGTTGCAACAAAAGTTCTCGGTTCCGACGTCTGAAATTTTATCGAAGGTATCGATTAACCGGGAGATTGAGCAACTGGCCTCTATAGATGAGTTGAAGGCGAAGTTAGTGGAAGTGATGCTCGATCGCGATCGCGCTCGGGATCAAATTCGTGACTTAAGCGAGTCCCTCGAACAAGAAAAGGCGAATCATCTCCAAACCCGCAATAGTTTAACGACGGCTTTGGGAGATACTGTGGATTTGTTAACCAAAGCCCAAGGTCAATCTTCATCGGCTCATCGGGATCAAAAGAAACCCCAAATTGAACTGTTATCTCCGCAGGCTTTTGAGGAAGAAAGTTCTTCTCAATTTGCTCAACTTCCCGAAGGGACTCAACTGCCTTTACCTCAGCTTCCGCCAACGGATGAGTCTACCTCTGAGTCTGAAGATGAAGACTAGACAGTGGGGTGCGGCGCGGGTTGAGGCAACTTAAAAGCCCATAACTTTAGCCACTTCTTCAATATTGGGGGCGATCCCTTGTTTAAAGGGGTTATTGCAGTGTTCGATAGCGGTGCTAGGATCTTTTAAGCCATTTCCAGTCAGGACACAGACAATTGTGGCTCCTGTGGGGACTTGATCTTTGACTTTGAGTAAACCTGCTACCGATGCAGCACTGGCAGGTTCACAAAATATGCCTTCTTCTGAGGCCAGTAGTCGATAAGCGGCTAATATTTCCTCATCGGTGACAGCGGAGAAACTTCCCTGACTGGCTTGTTGGGCGGCGATCGCTAGGTTCCAACTGGCGGGGTTGCCGATGCGGATGGCGGTAGCTAAGGTTTCGGGTTGGGCAATGGGATGACCTTCGACAATGGGGGCGGCTCCGGCGGCTTGAAATCCCATCATCTGCGGGAGGCGATCGCAACGGTTATCGGCGTGATATTGACAAAATCCCATCCAGTAGGCGGAAATATTTCCGGCGTTGCCCACAGGGATACACAGCCAGTCGGGAGCATTGCCTAAAGCATCGACGATTTCAAAGGCTCCGGTTTTTTGACCTTCTAAGCGGTAAGGATTGACGGAATTGACTAAGGTGACAGGATAATGATCCGCGACTTCTCGGACGATATTAAGGGCTTGGTCAAAGTTGCCTTCAATGGCTAAAACTTCGGCGCCGTAGAGCAAGGCTTGGGCGAGTTTTCCCATCGCCACATAGCCATCGGGAATGATCACAAAGGCTTTTAATCCGGCTCGACGTGCATAGGCGGCCGCTGAGGCGGAGGTGTTTCCGGTACTGGCACAGATGACGGCAGAGCATCCTTCTTCCTTGGCTTTGGAAATGGCCATCGTCATGCCTCGGTCTTTGAAGCTGCCTGTGGGGTTGAGTCCGTCGTATTTGACGTAGACTTGGACTTGTTTTCCGATGATTTGGGCAATGGTCGGGACTGGAAGCAAGGGGGTGTTGCCTTCTTGCAACGTGATCACGGGTGTTGCTTCGGTGACAGGCAGGTAGGGGCGATATGTTTCAATTAAACCAGGCCAGTTCTTGAGTTGAACTTGATTTGGCGATAGAGTCAGCGTCATCTCAGTTTGGGGTTTGATGTACTTTTTAAGGGGGTTGACAAATCAAAGATTAAGTGCAGTGTGGCGAATCATTGAAGTTTTCACCGTTAGGATGCTCAATCAGTTGACAGAGGAGAGGGTAAAATGCGATTCTTAATCCCAGTTTACCGTGTTTATCACAACTGATTAGAAAAACAAAACGATTTTGCACTGCTCTTAATCAGAGTTTACGTTTAGGTTACGGTATAGTTAACACTCGTAAGTAAATATATTTAGATGCCTAGTCAACTGCTGATGTCAACACATTCATCTACTTTATCCCGGCCTGAGAACTTGAATGAAACGGTTAAACAGGCTAGCCGTCCGGCAGACTCATCTGCTTCTAGACCCCTACAACTCGGCTTGATTAAGTGTCCATACAATGTTGATCAGCAAGTAAAATTGCTTCACCTGCAAGCTGAGGTGGACACGCTGCTATTGCAACTGCAAACTCTCAAGCAGCAACGCTTGATTACTCCGATGTCAGAAGATCTCGACACCGTATCAGGCCAACACCAACAGTAAGAGTACAATTTGATTGAGCAAATGTCATTGCTCTTGTAAACTGGGAGAGGGTAACATTGCATCATCGATTTAACCTCATTCTTAATCGTCGGTTAAATTGGGTTTATCCCTGCTTTCTCGGGTGACAAAAGTAGGAAAATTGCTCTACAATTATTTTGAGCTTTCACCTCAACCCTTTAATTCCTATCTGGGAGTTAGAGTCTTTTCCAGGGTTAATTTTCCTGGTCATTGAAAACTGTATTAAGAACACGCCAACTCCACTGTTTGGTGTGGTGATTCTACTGAGAAAAATCATCCATGACCCTATCTATCGAAAGTCCAGAGAGTCTAAAATCGACTCAAAACAAGTCTGATTTGCGTTTGAGAGATATTATAAAAACTTTGCCTCGTGAAGTTTTCGTCAAAAACAAACGTAAAGCTTGGAGTGTAGTCATTATCAATGTCAGTCTCGTGATTTTAGGCTACATTGCCATTGCCTTTTCTCCGTGGTACCTACTTCCTATAGCTTGGATTTTTACCGGAACTGCATTAACCGGTTTTTTTGTGATTGGCCACGACTGCGGTCATCGTTCTTTTGCCAATCGTCGCTGGGTGAATGACTTAGTGGGTCATCTGGTCATGTTACCCCTAATTTATCCGTTTCATGGGTGGAGAATTGGTCACAATCACCACCACAAACACACCAATAAAATGAGTGAGGATAATGCGTGGCATCCCTGGACGACTGAAGTTTATGAAAACTTTGACCGAGTGACTCAGGTAGCCTATCACTTAGGTCGAGGACGGGCCTGGTGGATTGCTTCTATTTTACACTGGGGAAATGTCCATTTTTACTGGCCAGAATTTGAAGGCAAACAACGAGAACAGGTGAAGTTTTCGGCGTTAGTGGTGATTGGATTTGCTGCCATTGCCTTTCCCACAATAATTGCAACTACCGGAATTTGGGGATTTGTTAAGTTTTGGTTGGTGCCTTGGTTGGTCTACCATTTCTGGATGAGTACCTTTACTTTAGTTCACCACACTTTTCCTGATATTCCGTTTAGCACTCCCGAAAAGTGGCACGAAGCAACCGCCCAATTATCTGGAAGTGTTCACTGCAATTATCCGGGTTGGGTAGAGTTTCTCTGTCACGATATTAACGTTCATGTTCCTCACCACGTCTCCACTGCAATTCCGTCTTATAACCTGCGAAAAGCCTACAGCAGCATCAAGGAAAATTGGGGAGAATATCTCTATCCTGAACAGAATTTTTCTTGGGAATTGATGACGGAGATTACCGATCAATGTCACTTCTACGACGAAGAAAACTGTTATAAATCTTTCAAGGAATATAATCGATAAAACCTTGATTTCAAGTTGATTGTAGAGGCGTTCTCCGAGAGCGTCTTTTTTTATTTAGAGGAATTATGACTTAGACCTCCTCGCTGTAAATAAACTTCATCGCTTGATTTCAAAGTTTTTCTTGATTAACAAGTTGTTCTAATTCTTGCGGTTCATAGCGTCCTTCTTCAACCTCTAGAGAGGCTTTGTTAATGGCTTGTGGATAGGCTTTCTCTAAAATACGATTTAATTCTTCAAAAAAATGAGCAAGAAGGAAGTCTCATGGTAGGATAAAAAAATTACCAGTCAATCCGATCAGATTAACATGATACGGAGTTAACCCTTGAGTTTTAATCCTGCATTGTGCCGAAATGAAAGGGAAGTCGAGAGTAAACTGATTGTTAGTTATTTGTTACCGCAGTTGGGATATACCCCCAACACTTGGCATCAAGAGGTAACATTCGGCAATATTCGGTTAGATTTTTTATCCTTTGCGGCACAAGTTATTCCATTTAGAGTTGATGCTGATTCTCCATTAAGTGTTGTGATGGAGGCGAAGCATCCCAATCAAAATTTGAATCGTCACGTTCAAAAACTGCGGCGTTATTTAACCAGTTTGAGCGTCAGATATGGACTGCTTACCAATGGGAAAGAAATCCGAATTTATCAACGGGTTTCTGATAATATTCAGTTAGTTTTTCAATGTCGTGGGGAGGAAATTGAAGCAAAAATAGAGGAAATTCGAGGTTTAATTGGTCGAGAATCGCTCAAACCTAGACCCGAAATTACTTCATTATCTTCTGATGAATCAGATGACAAGAGTTCAGTTATTGTCGAAAATGAAGACATAAAACTGACTCAGATTTCCGAAGAAACTTTTGAACAGACTCCAATCTCAACAGAAAACGAACAAACAGAATCCAATCAAGAATTATCTCCATTTCCATCAGTTGTATCTCAAGGTTCTATTCTGGAAAGGACAAGTAACATGAAAATTATTGCCGTTTATCATAATAAAGGTGGTGTCGGTAAAACCACCACTGTTGTTAATTTAGCAGCAGCTTTCAGTAAAAGAGGCTATCGAGTTTTAGTGATTGACTTAGACAGTCAGGCTAATACAACCTTTGCAATGGGATTAGTAAAGTTTCAATTTGATGAAGAAGATAATATTAAAGATAGCTATGTTTATCATTTCCTAAAATCTGGAGAACTTGACTTTGTTTCTGATGTTGCCAGAAAGTCTAATGGGTTTAACGATCCAGAAATTGATGTCATTCCTTCTCATATTGACTTAATTCAACATCAAGATTTTTTAAAGAATATTCAAGCCACTCCTTTCAGACTACCCAGCAAACTTAAACGGGCAGAGAATGACTATGATATCGTGATTATAGATACTCCTCCCTCTCGTGATTTATATGCACAACTCCCTCTGATTGCTGCTGATTATTTAATTATACCATCAGATCTCAAACCTTTTGCGAATCAAGGATTATCTAATGTTAAAACTTTAATTAAAGACGTTAACGATTTTCGGGAGTCAAGCGGACGAACCCCCATTAATCTTTTGGGTGTTTTACCTTCTAAAATAGCCACTAACGCTCGATACTTACAATATGTATTTCCGCGACAAAAAAAAGTAATTCCTGAAAAATATGAACTTCCACTCATGGATAGTGTTATTTTTGAAAGAACAGCTTTATCTCAATGTCTAAATGAGACAATTCTATCAGAAGAATCAGAAATTGCCGAACCCCAGTCTATTTTTAAATACGCAGAAAAAAATTCCTCAGCAAGTAATGCTGCTAGTCAATCTATCGAGGAATTTGAAGCACTCGCTACAGAAGTTTTAAGAAAAATGGGAGTTTAAAAGTGATTAAGTTTTCCTATGTGGATGTTAAATCAATTACCTCAGATGTTCCGCGATCAGAATTTTCTGAAGCTGAAATTGACACTTTAGCCGATTTGATTCTAGAGTGTGAGGGAGTGTTAAAACCGATATTCTTACAACAGGTTGATTTAGAACACTACAAAGTGATTGAGGGAGATTTAGAATATTATGCTGCGGTGAGAGCGAAGGAAAAAAACTTGCGTCAAGGAGAGATGATTAATGCAATTATTGTTTCTCCCGCTCAAGAACAATCTATCAAGCAACAACTCAACTTTTTCAAGAAATCTCAATCTTTAAATGTTCCAGAAAAAAGAGAGAATAACGCCAGTACAACGAATTTTGATGGCGTTGAGTCTCGAATATTGAATATGGAGTCTCGCCAAAATAATCTAGAATCACGTCTAAATCAAGGCTTTGATCGACAAAATTCAATTGTCCAAAACATTAATCAAAAATTTGATCGGGAGATACAAGAGATCAAATCTCAAATCCCGAAAAAATCGCAACCACTTGAGGCTTTTAATACTTTGAGTTTATCTGAACTCGCCTTTCGCTTGAAAACTGCTAATATCACCGGAAAAACGGCTGAGAAAATTATTCAAAATATAGAACGTGAACGAGCTAAAAAGCCGTTTGAATCTCTAGGAGATATTATCGAGCGTATTGAAGGATTAGGCGATAAGAGGATGATCTCAATTCTTGATACTTGGTCAAGAACACTATTTTTATAATAGCCAAAACGGGTAGGGTCTGTCAAACCGATTTATTTGAAAATTCACAAAAATTGTGAGAATTTGATGCACCCTACATGGGTTAATTGATAAAATCCAATAAATTTTTATCGGCAATAACATAGGTTTTTGCTGGCTTTTTAAGCTTTTTAACTTTATCTTCTTCTACCGCTTTTTTTAACCATTCTCGCATTTGTCCGATTTGTACATCTAAACGTTCGGCGAGAGATTTATCATCTAACGGTTCTTGTAGATGTTTTAATAGAATTGGTAGAACCGCTTGATAAATTTCTTCAGAGTGTTACAAGCATTACCCCGCAATATTCCCGCTTTGGCTACAACCGCCACCGCAAATAATCGAATTGAAATGACATCATGTTATTTAGCATTTAGAACCTCTCCCTAAATCCCCCCTTGATCCCCCCTAACCCCCCTTATTAAGGGGGGTGGCGAAGCCGGGGGGATTCCCTTAAAAATGGGGGTGGGAGGTAAGGCGAGGGACTTTGAGGCATGGCGATCGCCGAAGCGATGAAAATAGATATATTACAATCAGATAAGCTTGTAGGCTTGTCTCAAGAATGTCTGCTAGGATCACGAAGCTACTACACTATACTATACTTTATGAAGGGTCGTTTATAGGGATGCTGTAATCCTAAGATAATATCTTCTTTAGGCATACCCATCTCTACCAATTCTTCAGCAATAAGAATATCCGTTGTATTCCGTTGAATCCAAATTTTCCCATCTTTAATATCAAGATGAATGATACAATTGTAAATCCGATCATAATCTTCCCAACCCAACTCTAAAATTTGATAATGGTCTCGTTCAGTATCAAATTTTAACTGAGTTTCAATATTTTCTTCTGACGTTTTAAACTGACTATACTTCATTAATAATGATTGAACAATTTGACGATATTTTTCTAGTTTATTCATTGTAATATCACCTCATTAATAGAATCATAAACAATTTTACAAATCAGCTAACATTGCTATCGGACTAAAAATGAGCAGCATTTGAGTCGGTTTTCACCGACTTTCTCTATTAGCCTGGAACTTCAGTCTCAGGTCAATTTATTGTTAAAGCCGCCCCGACAAACGTTTTACCATCCCCGCCACAATTTAATCGTTTTGTCATAACTCCCACTGGCTAAGGTTCGACCATCGGGACTGAAGGCGACAGAGTAGAAAAAATTTGAATATCCGGTGAGCGTGGTAATTTGCCGTTGAGTCTGCACATCCCACAATTTGATCGTGTCGTCAGAACTCCCACTGGCTAAGGTTCGACCATCGGGGCTGAAAGCGACAGACATGACCCTATTTGAATGTCCGGTGAGAGTGGTAATTTGCCGTTGAGTCTGCACATTCCACAATTTAATCGTATAGTCATAACTCCCACTGGCTAAGGTTCGACCATCGGGACTGAAGGCGACAGACTCGACAGAATATGAATGTCCGGTGAGCGTGGCAATTTCCCGTTTAGTCCGCACGTTCCACAATTTGATCGTGTCGTCAGAACTCCCACTGGCTAAGGTTCGACCATCGGGGCTGAAAGCGACAGACATGACCCTATTTGAATGTCCGGTGAGAGTGGTAATTTGCCGTTGAGTCTGCACATCCCACAATTTGATCGTCTTGTCATCACTCCCACTGGCTAAGGTTCGACTATCGGGACTGAAAGCTACAGACCTGACATAACTTGAATGTCCGGTGAGAGTGGCAATTTTCCGTTTAGTCTGCACATCCCACAATTTAATCGTGTCATAACTCCCACTGGCTAAGGTTCGACCATCGGGGCTGAAGGCGACAGACCTGACCCAACCTAAACAGTAGAAAAAACCTGAATGTCCGGTGAGAGTGGCAATTTCCCGTTGACTCCGCACATCCCACAATTTGATCGTTTTGTCAGAACTTCCACTGGCTAAGGTTCGACCATCGGGACTGAAAGCTACAGACGAGACAGTATTTGAATGTCCCTTCAAAGTCGTGACTAAAGTTGGATTTTGCCAAGAAATCGGGGAAGTTTGAACAACTTTTGGTTGAGGAGAAACGGGAGATTGAATTTTTAACGCTTCTAAAACTTCTGCAACCGACGAAAAACGATTTTCAATTTTTTCTTGTAATAACTTATCTAAAATTTCCCCCAATTCTTGACTCACCGAACCCTTTAAAGACTGTCGCCAGTTTCCCGTCCAACTGTAACCTTGTCTCAGGGATAATTCGTAGGGATTCACATCGGTTAACAGGTGAAAACAGGTGACTCCCAAACTAAATAAATCACTCGCCGGATAAGCTTCGCCGCCTAACATTTGTTCGATAGGTGCATAACCGAGCGATCCAATTTGAGTCCCGATTTGAGTGGATAACACGGTTTTTGATAACTCTTTGGCAACCCCAAAATCGAGCAGAACAAACTGACCATCCTCCCGACGCCGGATAATATTTTCGGGTTTAATATCCCGGTGAATTACATTTTTTTGATGGATAAACTCGATCACGGGTAATAAACTGAGTAATAGGTCTTTAACTTCCTGTTCGCTCCAAACGCCTTGCTGTTTTAAAAGTTCTGATAAGTTCTCGCCTTCAATATATTCTTGAACCAAATAAAGCTGGTTGTTGTCTTCAAAATAGGCCGATAATGTGGGAATTTGGTCATGTTTTCCCAGTTGTTGGAGTTGTCTGGCTTCCCGTTCAAATAGTTCTATCGCTTTTTGTAATGCTGCGGTTCCCTGCACGCTCGGCACAAACTGTTTAACCACACAAGATTCTTTCAGTTTATCATAATCTTCTGCCAAATAGGTTCGACCAAATCCCCCCTGTCCCAACAGTTTAATGATGCGAAACCGCCCCCGCAGCAGGTCGGGTATTTTCACCCCGCAAGCCTGACAGTAAATTACGTTATCGGGGTTGTCGGGTTTAGGACATTGGGGGTTGATGCAGCATCTCATGGTTTTGAGGGGTGATTATTTATTTCTATTTTGCCCGAATTTTCGGAAAATTAACCCTTTCCCGTTCGTTTAATATTATACCCCATTTCGGCAGTTTTATTATCAAGATAAATCAAATAATCAAGTTTTATTTATTTGCAAAACATACTAATAAAATTTGAAATTATATTGGATGGGGTTTTGGGATGGATTCCTGTTAAAATAATAAAATCACTAAAATTTTGTATAAATATATTTGAATGCTGACCCAAGATAAAACACAACAACGGAAATGGAAACCGATTATTAAACTATTTGAAGCAATAGTCGGTAAACGGGGCGTGGTTCAACGCAAGGAAGAATTATTAGTTTATGAATGCGACGGACTCACCAGCTACCGTCAACGACCCGCTTTAGTTGTTTTACCTCGAAGCACTGAAGAAGTCGCCGAAGCCGTGAAAATATGCGATCGCCATAACCTTCCTTGGGTGGCGAGAGGGGCGGGAACGGGCTTATCTGGGGGCGCTTTACCCGTCGAAGATTGTGTTTTAATTGTGACGGCGTTGATGCGAAAAATCCTAAATGTTGACCTCGAAAATCAGCGAGTTGTCGTACAACCGGGGGTCATTAATAATTGGGTAACGCAAACCGTTAGCGGGGCGGGATTTTATTATGCACCCGATCCTTCGAGTCAAATTATTTGTTCAATTGGCGGAAATGTTGCGGAAAATTCCGGCGGGGTTCACTGTTTGAAATATGGGGTAACAACCAATCATGTTTTAGGCTTAAAAATAGTCACCCCCGAAGGTGAAATAGTCGAGATTGGCGGACAAGTTCCCGAAATGCCAGGATATGATTTAACAGGTTTATTTGTGGGTTCGGAAGGAACGTTAGGAATTGCCACAGAAATCACCTTAAGGATTCTCAAAGCCCCGGAACATATCTGCGTTTTATTGGCGGATTTCCCCACAATAGAAGCGGCTGGCGCTGCGGTTTCTGATATTATCGGGGCGGGGATTATTCCAGGGGGAATGGAAATCATGGATAACCTCAGTATTAATGCGGTGGAAGATGTGGTCAATACGGGGCTTTATCCGCGAGATGCGGGGGCAATTTTGTTAGTTGAAGTTGACGGTTTGGAAGTGGAAGTTGCGGAAAACAAACAACGAATTGCGGAGATTTGTAAAACGAACGGATCGCGTAATATTACCATCGAATCTGAACCAGAAAAACGACTCAAAATCTGGAAAGGACGAAAGGCGGCGTTTGCTGCTGCGGGTCATGTTAGCCCCGATTATTATGTCCAAGATGGGGTCATTCCGCGAACTCAAATGGCTTATGTTTTGAAAGAAATTGAGGCTTTGAGTGATAAATATGGGTATCGGATAGCGAATGTATTTCACGCCGGAGATGGTAACTTACATCCGTTGATTTTGTATGATAATTCTGTTGAAGGGGCGTTAGAAGTTGTTGAAGAAATTGGCGGCGAAATTCTCAAGATTTGTGTGAAAGTTGGGGGAAGTCTTTCCGGGGAACATGGCATAGGTTCGGACAAAAGTTGTTATATGCCGGAAATGTTTAATGAAACCGATTTAGACACGATGAAATGGGTGCGAGAGGTGTTTAATTCTAAGGGTTTAGCGAATCCTGGAAAACTATTTCCAACGCCTCGAACTTGTGGAGAATCTGCTAAAGTTCAGAATGTGAAACAGTTTGAAGGGGCTGAGGTTTTTTAAGACTAAATTTATTTGGGGTTTCTTAGTTCCCTCTAGTGAAATGTCGAAAGCTGCAATTATTCGCTTAACCTTATTATTTCTAATATTAGCGGGTTTGGGTTTATGGACAAGACAGTTAATGTCTGGTTCTTCTGTCGAACAACTCAACGAACAAGCCCGAATTTTAGAAGCAATTTACACGCAAGGAAATTATATCGAAGCGGGAATTTGGGGTGTATTTGCGGCGGGGTTTGCAGTTGCAGCTTTCAAACACAGGGGATGGGTTCGAGTTCATCGGGCGATCGCTGCGATCACCTTTTTTCTATTTGGATTATCGGATATTGTTGAAGTAGAAACCGGGGGTTGGTGGCGTCCTTGGTGGTTGTTTGTGTGGAAAAGTAGCTGTGTTCTTTCGATGGTCATTTTGTTAGCAATCTATTTAAAAAAGCGTTCGACCCAACGATAAATTAATCCTTTTTATTCACAAAATACCCAACCGTAGGGGCGCAAGGCTTGCGCCCAAAACCTGATAAAAATACCCCCAAACGCGACAAAATACCCAACCTACCGAGGTCGCCACAATTTAATCGTTTTGTCATAACTTCCACTGGCTAACGTGTTACCATCGGGGCTAAATGCAACATACTTTACCTGATCGGAATGTCCTTTTAATGTGGTAATTTCAGTTTGAGTTTTCACATCCCACAGCTTAACAGTTTTGTCATCACTCCCACTCGCTAACATCTGAGCATCGGGGCTAAATGCTACAGAATCAATTGTATTTGAATGTCCTTTTAAAGTAGCAATTTCTCTATGTGTTTCCATATCCCATAATTTGATAGTTTGGTCATAACTTCCACTGGCTAAAGTGCAACCATCGGGGCTGAATGCTACAGAATAGACACGACCTGAATGACCTTTTAAAAAGATAGGAAACTTCCTTGGAGTTCGGATATTGTTCACAGCAGGAATTATGCTTAGAGTTTGGAGATTTTCCCATCGAGGAAGGATACGATTATAGTCCAATAGAATAGTATTACTAACATTTCCCGTCGCTGAGATGTTACCCTCGTGACTTCTTGCATAATTTCTGGGCTTTATTAGGTTTTTAAATACCATATGCTCGTTTCTATTTTTAGCTGAAATCTGACAATCTTGTAAGCCAACAATTTGCCACACATAAGATGAATTCGATGGAAAAGTAGAAATTTGGGTTTGAGTTGTGATATCCCACAATATTATAGTGTTGCCACAATACGACAAACTGCCTAAAATGCGACCATTGGGGCTGAATGCTAGAGAATCAACCCAATGTGAATGTCCTGTTAAAGTTCCAACACAGGTTGCATTTTTCCAAGAAACAGGTGAAGCTAAGGTTTGAGAAGGTTTGGAAACAGAAGTTGGTTTTGGATTTTGATAAACGGGAGAAGATTTAGGAGTTTGATAACTTTTTGTAGAATGCGATCGCAAAGCTGTTAAAATATCAGAAACAGACTGATAACGTTGCTGAACGTCTTTTTGCAGTAACTTTGTGAGAACTTCCTTTAATTCCTGACTAACAGATTGCTTAAGATGTTGTTCCCAGTTGCGAGTCCAACCATAACCTTCTTCTAAAAACAAATTATAGGGAGGAACTTGAGTCAACAGATAAAAACAAGTTACCCCCAAACTAAATAAATCACTCGCCGGATAAGCTTCCCCGCCTTGCATTTGTTCGATAGAAGCATAACCATCCGAACCAATACGAGTCCCAACTGTTGTTTGTAAAACCGTTGTAGATAACTGTTTGGCAACCCCAAAATCAATTAACACAAAACATTCATCACCCCGACGTTGAATAATATTATCCGGCTTGATATCCCGATGAATAACCTTTTGTTCGTGAACAAACTTCAGAACCGGTAACAAATCCTCTAACAGTTGTTTAACCTGCGATTCTGTCCAAACTCCCTGCTTTTCAACTAATTGAGATAACGTCTCGCCTTCGATATATTCCTGAACTAAAAATAACTGTTTCCCTTCCTCAAAATAGGCGTATAATGTGGGTATTTGGGGATGTTTGCCGAGTTGCTGAAGTTGTCGGGCTTCCTGTTCAAACAGTTGTGTGGCTTTGTTTAACGCCCCGGTTCCCTGAACGTTTGCGGTGAATTGTTTAACTACACAATATTCATTCAGTTTATCAATATCTTCCGCGATATAGGTTCGACCAAAACCCCCTTCCCCTAACAGTTTTATTACTCGATAATGACCTCTCAAAATAGGAATTAATTCGACGCCGCAAGCTTGACAATAACGGTTTACGTCGGGGTTGTTGGGTTGGGGACAATGGGGGTTTAAACAGCACGTCATACGGTGTGAGATAGTTGGGGATCTTATCTCTATTTTCTCTTAAATTCACCCCAAACGTAAACCTTGATTGTCACCTCTCCCCCAACCCCTCTCCTACGAGGAAAGGGAAAAGGATAATTCTTCCCTCCTTTTAGGGGGGACTGAGGGGGGGTAATTTAACCTCTCTCCCAACCCCTCTCCTACGAGGCGAGGGGAGAATAAATGTTAATTAGGGGTTTTATTTAACCCCTGAAAGTTAAAGTTTAATGGTGGTGGTGGTGATGACCATGACTGTGATCATGGTGATGTTGGCTGTGTTCGTGATTATGAACTTCTTTGGCTTGAACCGACGCCAATTGTGGATTTACCGCCAAAGCTGTTTCATTTAATAGCGCTTCAATCTGCGGATTTGCCCATTCTGCTGCCATTTTCATAAACTCCCGATGATCGTTAGCGCAAGGCATTTGTACATAGGTAATCTCGGGATGTTTGCGCCGTAATCCTTCGATAATATGTTCAACATCTAACAGTGTTTCATGGTTTTCTGTTGCAAATCCAATCGGCATAAAGACAACAGATGTTGCACCCAATTCGATTAAGTTTTGGGCGGCTAATTTAACGTTAGGTTGTGTCCAGTCAATTAACGGGGTGTCATGGTTCAACCAACCAATCGAAATCAACGGATAACGATAAATTAAACGTTCACGAATCAGTTCATACATCGCTTGGCTTTCATCAATTCCTGATGTGAATCCTTTGGCTTTGTGAGGACAACCATGATTCATTAAGACAATCGCTGTTTGTGAGGGTAAATGGGCGACGGCTAATTCTTTTTTGATCTTTTCTTCGACCATGTTTGCCATCAAGTCTAAATAGCCCGGTTCGTTATAAAATGACGGAATATAACGCTGACCTTTGACCCAATGTTCTTTTCCATCTGCTAAGTTGGCTAAGGCTTTATTCACCTGTTCGACAGCGATTCCACTGGTGAAAATAGAATCAACCACTAACAACGGATAGATCAGAATCTTATCAAATCCTTCTGCTTTTATTTGTTCTAATACCTGTTCGGGGAGGAACGGCTTACAGAAGTTGTAGGCTTTGAAAACTTTAACTTGATCGCCCCATTTGTGCTTGAGTTCGTGTTCGATTCCCGCCCGTTGCTGTTCAAAAATAGCGTTATGAGGAGAAATAAAATTACCGTGTTGATGACTCCATTCATGCAAGTCAAATGCTGCTAAGAGTTTCGCCATCGGCGGATAAATCCATGTGGGAACAGGCGCAAATTTAGCCGTTAACAAGTTCAAAGCTTGTTCGTTATAATTTGCAAAATCTTCATAACTTTCGACTTCACCGTATCCCATCAACAGGACAGCGACTCGATCTTGAGGTTGACTCTCGGATACAGAAATATTGTCTTGTGTTTTTTCGGGTGTTGCAACCACGTTGTTATCCTCAAAAATAGTTGTTATTTACAATTGGGAGTATCTAGGACTAAAATAATCAAACTCACTCCCCTCCATAGCTTAACATCCCCCTGGGGGGGATAGCTTGATCTACAGTATAGAAGAAGTTGAACCGAATTTGGGTTATGGCGGTTGTGATTTGTCCGGGTATTCACGATCCGAAGTTAACAGAATCGTTTGTCAGTCAGCTTTTCGGCGATTGGCGATCGCGTTGTCAGTCGGGGAATTTGTTGATCTTTCCCACCCAGGATTATCCCGCTTATTCAGGTATTGACATTTTTAACTATTTATGTAGTGTAACGCAAGTTCCTAGCTTTTCCCCTCCTTCTAGCGGCAGTTTTGGGCAGCATCACGTTAAATTACCGATCGTCTTCATTTGTTTTAGTGCGGGTGTTGTCGGGGCGATCGCTGCGGCCTGGATGTGGGAACAGGCGGGGGGCCAAGTCAAAGCGTTGATCGCCTTAGACGGTTGGGGAGTCCCTCTGGCGGGCAATTTTCCCATTTACCGTATCAGTCACGATCATTTTACCTATTGGAGTTCAGCGCTGTTGGGAGGGGGTACTGAAAGCTTTTATGCTGATCCGCCTGTCGAACATCTAGACTTGTGGAGTTCCCCGCAAACGGCTTATGGTTGGTGGCTACATCGAACCTCAACAGGGGTTGAAACCGCCTCTCCCGCTACCGCAAAAACGGTTTTATCGGATTGGTTAACCCGTCACCATGAATAATCAAATTAGAGAGGCAAATTAGCCGGAAAATTCGGGAATTGGTGAATATTCCTGTATTTTTAGCTGGGGGGTTGAATTGTGATCCTGTGGCTTCATCGGTTGAAACGGTTGCCCCGTTTAGGCTGAATGTGTGTAATGGGGTCAGACCCAACGGTTAATTAGATCAGGATAAACTGGCTCAGTTTTTCAGTCACATTTAAAAATTTGCTGGAAATCTTAGATATCTATTATACTTTAGAACAAAAACTTAAACCATTATCGGGGTGAATTGATCAAATGCAGTTGGATTTAAAGAGTTCATATATTAATGTCAACGGGGTTCAACATTATTATGAATGGATAAAAACACCTAGTCAAGACCAGAAAAAGCCTGTGATGGTGTTTTTGCATGGTTGGGGCGGTTCGGGTCGCTATTGGACGAGTACAGCCCAAGCGTTATCGGATCAATTTGATTGTTTGATTTATGATTTACGCGGGTTTGGTCGTTCAAAAGCACGGGCAATTGAGGAGTCTTCTTTTCCGGTTTTGAGTTATGAATTAGTTGATTATGCTCACGAACTTAAAGGAGTATTGGATGCGCTAAATTTAGAGAAAGTTTATCTGAATGCTCACTCGATGGGCGGTTCAATTGCGGCTTTATTTCTTAATCTTTATCCCGAACGGGTTGAACGAGCGGTGTTCACTTGTAGTGGTATTTTTGAATATGATGAAAAGACGTTTACGACGTTTCATAAGTTTAGTCGGTATGTGGTTTTATTTCGACCAAAATGGTTAGCTAAAATCCCTTTAGCTGATAAAGTTTTTATGGCAAGATTTTTACATCGTTCTTTACCAACATCTGTTAGTAAAGCTTTTTTAGAAGACTTTTTGCTCGCGGATTTTGACGCGGCTTATGGTACTGTGTTAACCTCAGTCAGTAAAGAAGCGACAGAATGGCTCCCTCAACAATTTTCACAATTTACAGTTCCGACCTTATTAGTTGCAGGAGAATATGATCAGATTATTCCCGCAGAAATGGGGCGACAGGCGGCTGCATTGAATGATAAGATTGAATTGGCTATTTTAGAGAATACGGCTCATTTTCCGATGTTGGAAGATGCACCAACATACCTCGAACGGGTGCGCGAATTTATCAACAATCATTAGAAATAAATGGGATTAAGTACACAAAATAGAGGAAAATCTCGGAGATTCGAGAATGGTATTTTTCAAATTTGAATAGATTGATCGGGATAATACACCTGCTTATTTTGCTCATCAATGCTCTTTTTAAACCTTTTTAAACTCTGATTAGTCTCGTGATTAACAAACAATTACATCAGTCAAAACTGATTTTGATTAATTCTTTAAAATTTGCATCTATTCAATTAAATATCGACTTTAGGCGGATTATTTTAACACCGCAAAGAGGTAAAATTTAGATGACAATTCCTCCTTATCTTTATCCCCTAGCTGCTCCGCTTTTAATTCCTGTTGCTCGTCAATTGGGTAGACAGTTAATGTCAGTCATGAATGGTCAACGTTCGCCTCATTCTTCAGAATCAGATCTTCCTTCTATTCCTGAACAAGTGAAAGGAGATCCTCGTTATGTTGAGGCTTTAGTTGAATATTCACAACGCAAAGAAACTCGACTTCAAGAGTTTAATACCTTAGAAATAACTCAAGAAGAACGTCGCCTACAAATTCGTCAGCAAGAAATTAATGATCGCCGCGAAATTAGTCGGTTACAACGGGAAATTCTCCGGGAATTACAAGCCAATGAAATCCAGCTTAAACTGCATGAACTCGATGCAATTTGGAACCGAGAAAAATGGTTTTCTAATCTGAGTCGTCAGGAAACAGAACGAATTTTATTAGAAGGACAAGAACACCATCGCTTATTGATGTTTATGGCACCGCCTGATATTAGCGAGGATTGTCCGCTAGGGATGCAAAGACATCTTAAAAAAGATATTGGTAATGGTTTAAGACGGTTTCTCAACCAACATTATCCTCAAAACAGTAAGATGCGTCCAGTTGAGTTTTATGCTGACTATTTTACGCGATCGCTAGGCGATATTGAAGTGCGAAAATTGCAAATGGTATTATCGCCTGTGCCGACATTTATATTATACAGTGATATTAATGATTATGAAGTGCATTTTCACGTCGGATTTTGGGGTCTACAAAATCAAAATGTTTCTCTAATTCCGATTCAACCTTGGAACTGGGAAAAAGCACAAGAAGAATTGATTGCTAAAGGATTAAGTCCGGATCTAGCAATTCGTCAAGTCCGGCAATTAATTGTTACAATTCATCAGCTTTTAGCAACTTTTCTGATTGATTGGTATTATCTCAGTATTGATCCTCACTATCAACCCCATCTGTATAAATTAAGTTCAGAATTTCCGCGAATGTGGGTGAAACCTTATGTTTCAGTTCTCAAAGATTTACAACAGCAACGTCGAGATATTTATCGTCAAGAATTACAAGTTATTGTTCAGAATGATAGTGAACAACAACAGATCAAAACCAAACAAAACCCTCAAAATTGGAATGCTTTTCTCACCTTAACTGGACATTCTGATGTGGTTAATGTGATTGCAATCAGTCCAGATGGTCAGTTTATTGTCAGTGGGGGTTGGGATCATAAAATTAAGATTTGGTCAGTACAAAGCGGACAACTCATCCGAAGTTTAAAAGGTCATTCTAACTCAATTACCGCTTTAGCAATGACACCGGATGGTCAACAAATTATTAGCGGAAGTGTTGATAGTACGATTAAAATTTGGTCAGCACAAACCGGACAATTATTGCAGACTTTAATAGGTCATTCATACTCAGTGAGTGCGTTAGCCGTCAGTCCAAATTCTCAGTTTATTGTCAGTGGAAGTTGGGATAATACGATTAAAATTTGGTCACTCGCCACCGGGGAATTACAAAAAACACTCACCGGACATACTAATTCTGTCAATGCGATTACTATTGATACTGATTCTGAACTAATTTATAGTGGAAGTGTCGATAATAGCATCAATATTTGGTCACTGGCAACGGGAAAAGTTGAACATACTTTTGAGCCATTTCAAACTTATAAAACGGTGGTGATTAGTTCAGATTCTCGATTTGTGGTTAGTGGAAGTTGGGATAATACGATTGAGATTTGGTCACTCAAAGATGGACAATTGATTCAAACTCTACCGGGACATGATCACGATCTTTTAGATTTGGCTGTAAGTCCTGATTCTAAGTTTATTGCGAGTGGAAGTTCCGATCAAACCATTAAGATTTGGTCACTTGAAACGGGTTATTTACTTCGCACCTTAACCGGACATTTTAATAGTGTAAATACGCTGAACTTTAGTTCCGATGGATTATGTTTAGCAAGTGGGAGTAATAATGGAGTGATTATGGTTTGGCGTTGTCATTAAAAAGAATTGATTGTAAGTTTAAAGAAAAGTTTAGATAAATAAATCCAGGGGAAAATGTCCATAGGTGCCGTTCACTCCCGTATCATCGGTAGATTGACAAGACACCAATACACCCCGATATTTTTCAGTGTAGGGACTCACATAGTAAGACTGACTACGACCATTGAACTTGAGGTAAACAGAGCCTTCTATTGCTTCTACAGCGTTGCGATCAAGTGTAATATTGTAACCCAGTTTTTGCAAATATTGTTCGAGAGCGTTCCAGGCTGCATCTAAAGAATCTGCACAAATTCCGAGCATTTGATATTCAGAATTCTGTACTAAAACTTTGAGAGCCGCACAAATCTGATCTGGATTTTTGATCGGATTAACGGATTGAATTTCTGCACAGGTAAAGGCTTCTAGAGTTTGTTGAGCCGCTTCGATAGAAAGGTTGGCAGGTTGTGAAGATGACATATAAATTCAAGTTTTACCCGATTAGAATTCCAGACTGAGGCTATTTTAGACGATTGAGGGGGTTTATTCAAGGGTAAAGTTATGATAAAAGCTTGATGTGAAGCGAGAGTTGATTAACAGTTAGTTGTTATGGGTTTATTATGGGTTGAAGATGTTTAACCCCAATCTATTCAGGTGAAATGAGCAGTAGAAAGAACAAATTAAGAGGGCGGCTATTAACCGCCCAACACCCTATGTGGTTCAAGCAAGAGTTAATTCTCCTGAACGCTCGGCATGATTATAAAAGAAAGGTTGTGAGCTTTTCTCACTGGACTTTCGAGAGGATTCGGAATCAGTTGTTTGTTCGATTTCGCTTTTTGAGACTAACATTGAGTCAGTCGAACGAACGGTCATTTCACCTTTAGAGAGAGCCACACGCCACTGACGACCGATTTTCCAAGCATGAAATTTAACGGCATTCCAACGAGGATTAACAGGATATCCCGAAAATCCAGAACGTAAGGCGGGAATGCTTGCATCATCGAAGGAAGTCAGTACCAATACTCCTTCGGTTAGTTGAACTGTCTTGAATTTGTTTTGCTGCTGTTTCAACACTTCTGGTCACCTCCTTTAAGTTTTGTATCGATTTGATTTAATATACAGTGTAGCCCTGCACTCCACAATTGACCAGCGTAATAACACGGAGAGAGTAGAGACTTTCTATTTGTCTCTACCTACAAAATGTCAGTCCTGTCCGGAAGATTACTGCAAATAACTAAGCTGTTGCATGAGTAATTTCCTGCTTTCGTTGATGCCAGAGTTGCATAACAGTTTGGCTTTCGGGTAAGTCTTCAAACTGCTGGGTTTGCACTTTGATTTCCGGTGTTAGCCGTTCTAAGGACTCCAGAGTGCTACAGTAACGCAGGACTTGTCGCCAACCCTCTTGCCATTGCTGACAGGCTTGCTGACGCTCTCGCAGGGGTCTAAGCCGTTCTTCATCTATTCTCAGTTGCTTGGCTTTTTCACCCCAAGCCGATCGCCATTTTTCAACAGCCGTTTGGTTATACTGGGGGCGATAACGTTTTACTTCCTGGTTGAAGATGTCCCCGAGTTGCTTGAGACAGTCACGATCACGACATTGAGAAATTGCCTCTAGGCCCTGTTCAATCCAAAGTGGCAGGCAGCGATATGACACGAAGATTGCTCCTGACCCTACTATCTTAACCCAAATTTGGTGCGGCCATAACTCTAGATGTTCAATTTGTCGGGGGGCAACACCGAGCCATGCTGAGACTTCTAACCAAACTCGCGCTAATGGCCATTTAGCCGGAGCGATAATTCCCGCTGTGATTAAGTTATTAGACATAATAGATTACACCTAGATTCTGGAGTTTTTATAATGTCCCAAAGCTTCTACATATAGTGTTTGCCGGGATAGTCTGTTTATCTTAACTCTATATCTAGTATTTCGTCTAGTTAATTTTGAACCAATTTTGACAAGATTTGGAGTGTAGGTTTTTATTGAGTAATTTTAGAATTAAGTCTTTAATCATAACATATCAAGTTTATTTTTGCAAAGGTGAGAGAATCCAAAATTTCAGATGTTAGTCTGGACAGGGAACAGTTATCTGTTACGAGTGACCAGTGTTTCATGTCACCCTGAATGAAATGAAGGGTCTTTACAGTGAATAGTGAACTTTTACCAGTGTTTTCTTGATCTATGAAACCAAGTCGAATTCATCACGTTGCAATTATTTGTTCCGATTATGAGAAATCCAAAGATTTTTATGTCAATATTTTAGGATTTACGATTATTGAAGAAACCTTTAGATCGGCGAGAAATTCCTATAAACTGGATTTAAGAGTAGGTCAGCAAGATCAAATAGAATTATTTTCTTTTAACAATCCGCCCCAACGTCCAAACCGTCCTGAAGCTTGTGGTTTAAGACATTTAGCATTTGAGGTCGAAAATTTGGATAAATCCGTCACCGAACTGCAATCAAAAGGGGTTGAAACCGAACCGATTAGAACCGATGAAATCACCGGGAAACGGTTTACATTCTTCAAAGATCCCGACAATTTACCCTTAGAAATCTATGAATATTAATCGAAAAAAAACAGAGGAGCCAGAATCAACCTGACTCCTAAATGGTGTATTTTAAGCTTCAGATTAAGCTTTAATTTTAACGGGGTTTTTTATACAGTTGCTAACTCAGGAGTCGGACGCTTGCTGTTACGAATTCCTGTAATGGCTTCGGCGTAATCAGGGGCTTTAAATACAGCAGAACCCGCTACAATTGCATTCGCACCTGCTTCTAAAACCTGCCAAGTGTTATTGACTTTCAAACCGCCATCGACTTCAATCCAAGGGTCTAAACCGCGTTCATCGCACATTTGACGTAACTTTTGAATTTTGGAAACGACACCGGGAATGAAGCTTTGACCGCCAAAACCGGGGTTAACACTCATAATCAGGACTAAATCACAGAGATCCAAAGAGTATTCAATCAACTCTAAAGGAGTCCCTGGATTAAGCACAACACCCGCTTGCTTACCGAGTTCTTTGATTTGACCTAAAGTGCGGTGTAAGTGAGGAGAGGCGTTGTGTTCGGCGTGAACGGAGATAATATCAGCGCCCGCCTTGGCAAAATCCTCAACATACTTTTCCGGTTCAACAATCATCAAGTGAACATCAAGCGGTTTGCGAGTGACGGGTCGGAGCGCTTCTACGATTAACGGACCAATGGTAATATTAGGAACAAAACGACCGTCCATCACATCAACGTGAATCCAATCGGCGCCGGCTTCATCTACTGCGCGAACTTCGTCTCCCAAGCGACTAAAATCTGCGGATAATATAGATGGAGAGATAACAGTTTGTTTTTTGGACTGGGTCATGGTGTAATATGTTCTCCTACATCTGGGGTTGTATTCAGTGTATCAGAATTTGTTCTGCTGTATGGACGGCTACTGACGAGTTTGATAGATCTAGCCATCAGGGATCAAGATTTTTTGTAGGAAACACCAATCCGAAGCCCAAACTCCCTCGTATGTGATAGAAGGCTTAACGAACGACAGGAGATGTTATGAGTAAGATCGATCCGCTAGACTATCCGGATGACCAACACGTTCGACTGTTTGTTTATTTGGTTCCAGTCATCGGCGTCTTCCCGGCGCTGTGGACTTTGTATCGCCGTCAGGGAACACCCCAACACAGAGCAACCAGTCGCTTGACGGTGATTTTGACTCTAAGTTGGCTTCTGGGACATTTGGCATTAGAGGCAGGCTCTAGTACAACGGAATTTTTAAAGATGCCTCTGTTGTTAAGTAGTAGCATATTGACAACAAGTTATTTTATAGTTTGTTTTGGACTAATGATTCGTCTTTGGCAACGTCAGCCGATCTGGTTGCCGGGAATGAGTCAACTGGCAGAAAAAGTGCTGAAGAAGCATCTGTCTTGAGTCTGGAGACAGTTTTTCACTGTTTTCAGGGATTCATAAAAAAACGTTATTTTGTGTGTGAGGAAGCCTGTGTCTGCTCGTAGAAATCATCATCATCTATTGCGTCAACCGAAAACAACTCAACCGGTTCTCAAAAAACTCTCCCAATCTGGCCCTGGACGATGGTTAGGGTTAGCATTAGGGCTAACGGGAGTGGCGACAATCTCTGCAACCGCAGGTGCATTACTCGCCGTCTCTCTTTCCACGACACCGTTAATGCAGCAAAAGTTGACCGCAGAGGAAGCTGCTGTATTTTCTAAGAACGAAATGGCTCGGGGAAATTTGCGTTTTCCTCAGTTAACTCGCCCGGTGAATATTCTGGTTTTAGGGATTAAGGTTCTCACCTCGGACTTGGAAGATGAATCTCAAGAAGATTTAGGATATCACGCCCTCGTTGATTCGTTTAAAGGGTTATCCGATACCATGCTTTTGGTTCGGTTTGATCCGGCTGAAAAGAAGTTAAAAGTTTTGTCTGTTCCCCGTGATACTCGCACTTATGTTGAGGGAATGGGTATGACAAAAATTAATGATGCAAACTATTATGGGGGTCCGGCTTTAAGTGCAAAAGCAACGAGTGAACTGTTAGGAGGTGTGGGAGTTGATCGCTATGTTCGTGTGAATGTTCAAGGGGTTGAAAAACTGATTGATGCTTTGGGAGGTTTAGATATTTACGTTCCCAAAGATATGAAATATAGCGATGATAGTCAACATTTGTACATTAATTTGGAACAGGGTCAACATCATCTTAATGGCTCTCAAGTGTTGCAATTTTTGCGCTTTCGTCAGGATAGTTTAGGCGATATTGGTCGGGTTCAGCGACAGCAAATTTTAATGCGAGCCTTTATGGAACAGGCGTTAAATGTAGGGACGATTTCTCGACTTCCCAAGCTCGTTTCGATTATTCAGTCTCATATTGACACCAATTTAAGTTTAGAGGAATTAGTCGCTTTGGTGAATTTTGCGACTCATGTGAACCCAGAAAATATTGAGATGTTAATGGTTCCCGGAGAATTTAGCGATCCAAAAGATTATAAGGCGAGTTATTGGCTACCTGACTACAGTCGTTTAGATGCAATTTTAGCGAAACATTTTGACTTTGGCTATGATTCTTGGCGCTTTGAAAATGTTGATAGCCGAGATTTGAGAATTGCAATTCAAGATAGTACAGATGATTGGGATGCGGTTGATGGTTTGGTGATGGAACTCAATGATGATGGGTTCTGGAATGTTAAGGTTTCTAAGCCTTGGACTCAACCTTTAGAAGTGACTCGAATTGTTGCTCAAGACGGTGATACGGAGGGAGCAGAATCGATTCAACGGGCTTTAGGATTTGGAAAAGTGGTGGTTGAAAGTACCGGGTTTTTAGAGTCTGATGTGACGATTCAGTTAGGGCAAGATTGGCTCGAAAAATATGAACAACAACAGCGATTAGAGAATCTAGAAACGGAAACAGAAATAGAAAACCGTGAAGATTCAGAATCGATTAGAATTGAGAACTTCAACTAATTTTTGGGTTCAGGTGCATCACACATCCTCACCTCAGATATCTAATTATTTTGAGCAGCTTAGGAAACAATTTCCATCAGAAAAAGGAGGAAGTTTCTGTTTATATTTGATAATTTTATGTGGCTCAGTATGCAGTCCTCTCTATTGTGATCAACTGCATGGATTTACTCATTACTCTGATTATTTCGTTTGTTTTTTTGATTTTTAGTACCCTCAAAGGGTACTTTATTTTTTATCCTTTACTTGCTTCGCTGTTACTCTGGTTTGTGGTTCTTGTCAGGCGAGGGTTTTTGTTGAAAGACTTGATCAAAATGGCGATCGCAGGTGCGAAAAAGTCTTTTCCAGTTTTTATTATTTTACTCCTAATTGGTGCTGTGACTGCGAGTTGGATGAGCGCCGGAACAGTACCGAGTCTGGTTTTTTATGGTATTCAAATCATTAACCCTAACTATTTTATCCTATTTGCATTCCTCTTAACCAGTTTGGTTTCTCTCTTAATTGGAACATCATTTGGAACGGTGGGAACGATTGGAATTGCTTTAATGATTATGGCGAGTGATAGTGGAGTGAATTCAAATTTAGTGGCGGGTGCGATTCTGTCTGGGGCTTATTTTGGCGATCGCTGTTCTCCGATGTCATCAAGTGCTAATTTAATTGCGAGTGTGACTCAAACTCAACTTTATACCAATATTAAAAATATGCTCAAAACGGGATTCATTCCCTTGATTTTAACGAGTCTGATCTATTTGATTTTATCAAGACTCAATCCGATTCAAATCACCAATAAAATACTGCTTTCGGAAATTATTAAAACTTTCCATCCTCAGCCCCTTTTCTTATTACCTGCTTTTGCTATTTTAATCTTAGCATTTTTTAAAATTGAAGTCAAACTTTCAATGATCATTAGCATCGGAATTGCGAGTATAATTGCTGTATTTTATCAACAATATAGCGTTTCAGAACTATTAGAGTTTATCTTCAGAGGATTTTATCTGCATGAAGCCTCGCCATTACAATCTATTTTAATTGGAGGGGGAATTATTTCTATGGGAAAAGTTGTTTTAATTGTGATGATCTCAACCGCTTTAGCGGGAATATTCGCCGAAACTCATATTTTAAAATTCATTGAACAATTTTTAAAACAAGCCAAATCTCAACAGCATTTGTTTTTAGGTACAATGTTGATTGGTACTCTCTCAGCCGCCTACGGTTGTACGCAAACAATTGCCATTTTACTCACCCAACAATTGGTACAAAAAAGATATCAAACCTTACAACTCAATAATAATCAGTTAGCGGTTGATCTGGAAAATACCGTTGTTATGATTTCTCCTTTGATTCCTTGGAATATTGCGGGATTGGTTCCGGTGACGCTATTGATGAGTGATTTTCACTGTCTTCCCTATGCGTTTTATTTGTATTTGATTCCACTGTTTAACTTGCTCCATAAACCGAAGGACGTAAGGCTGAGTTAGGAAAGAGTCTTTGTAGTTTATTTTGACGTTCTCTTGGGGATTCTTCCGCCCAATTCCACAAGCTTTCATAGAAGAAAAAGGAGACTCCAGCTAGTTCGTTATTCCGGGTTTCTTTGACTTGTTTTTCGATCATATTCATCGGTGTTGAACGGTTTTTTAAGCCGCTTAAAATCCCGATAGCAAAGGGAATATGATCTTTTGCAAGTTCTACTTCTGTCCGTTCTAACTCGGTGGTAAAGCGTTCTAAATCAGGACGATAAACCTGTAAGACAATTTCTTCGATCCAACCCTTTCTTTCCCAAGTAAACCAATCTTGTAAATAAGCAGGTAAAGCAAAATGGAGCGGATTAGGAGAAAGAGAAATAATACACTCTTGATCGATAGCTTTAACGGTTTCAAAAACCCGTTTTACAAATTGGTTAATTTTATCGGCTCGCCATCTTACCCAATAGGTTTCATAAAAGTCTTCCGAGGGTAATTTTCCCTGATGTTCGGCTTGATAAAGACTCACAGTATATTGATCATAACCAAATTCTGAGGGTAAACCAAAATGATCATCAAATTGAATCCCATCAATATTGTAGTTTGTGACAATTTCTACAATTAAATCAAGGATAAATTGTTGAACTTCGGGATGAAAAGGATTCAACCAAACTCGTTCGTCATTTCCCTCTTTTTTAATCAAGGTTCCATCCAAACGACGAGTTAACCAGTCGGGATGTTGTTTGGCTAAATTTGAACTAGCTGGTGCCATAAATCCAAACTCAAACCAAGGGATAACAGTTAAACCTTTTTGATGTCCTTGTTTGACTAATTCTTGTAAAACATCTCGTCCTTTTAACCCGGGTGTGGGGTCGATAGAATGTCCGAAATACTGTTGAGCAACTGCACTCGGATAGAGGGTATAACCGCCCTGCCAAACTGTTGGATAGATCGTGTTAAAATTGAGGTTTTTTAAGCGATTTATAGCGTCTGTAACTCCCCGTTGAGAAAACAAAACCTCGCTATCAATATTTGTGATCCAAACGCCGCGAATTTCCGGCGATGGAGTGGGGAGTGTTAAAGTAGGCTTGAGGATCACGAAAGCAAATAAAAAGCTGAAAATAAGAGTGAGAACTGAATAAATGATTCGCATTTGTTTAAACCCATTTAACATAATTGATAGCGAAGATCAAGATTATAACAGCAAATAAAATAATAACATGACTTTCCCCCGAATTTTTTGCATTAAAGGACGACGCTTCCACTCTTGATAAGTAATACGCTGACTTTCCTGAAAACCATTTAAAAGAAAGTTTTCAATCTTTTCACATAAAAAAGGTTGTGAAGTGGAAAGATTTAACTCATCATTACTCCAAAAACTACGGGGATCGAAGTTCGCGCTTCCCAAGCTAACCCAACAATCATCAATCAACAGAGTTTTAGCGTGCATCATACTGGGTTGATATTCATAAATCTCTATTCCTTCACGCAGTAAGTTTTTATAAAGTTCCCGTGCTGAATAGTGAACAAAGGGTTTATCTGTTTTCGATCCCATTGTTAAAATGCGTACATCTACACCGCGATGTTTTGCATCAATGAGCAGTTTTTGTATATTAGAAAAAGGCAAAAAATAAGGGCTAGCAATCCAAATTCGAGATTGAGCCGCCATTACTAACGTTTGGTAAAGAGCGCGAATAGAAGAATCTCGGTAAGACGGATCTTCACCGGATGTTACTAATACTGTGGGTTGAAAGGTTTGTAATTGTTGAATTGAAGTTTCTTGAGGTAAAGGATTTTGACTAAGATCAATCGTTTTTCCGGAGTCAAGCCAATGTTGAATAAAAAGACCATGAAGACGTTCAACAACGGGCCCTTCAAATTGAACCTCAAAATCAAACCAAGGCGCTCGATCTCCTTGTTCGGGAATACCATCCCAATAGTCAGACATTCCGGCACCACCAATCAGAGCAATTTGATCATCAATTAAGAGTAATTTACGGTGACTGCGTTGGAGATAATCATAAGGTGATCGCCAACTAAAGGGATTGAAAAAACGTACTTCTATCCCATGAATTTCTAAGTTTTTCCAGTATCGTTCAGTCACAGATTTCGCCCCATAACTATCAACAACGACTTGTATTTTTACCCCAGCGTTTGCTTTTTCAATCAGTGCTGTTGCAAAAGCATTGGCTCGTTCACCGGGAGTCATAATATAGGTTTCAAACAGAATTCGATGTTGGGCGCGACGAATTGCCTCTAAACGAGCAGGTTGGATTTCATCTGCTTTCACCCAAAAGTTTTTAACCTCAGCATTACTGATAAAAGAATCAGATAAACTCGCGATTGTCAAGGCGAAATTAGGCGCATTTGTGGAAGGAAAGTTAAAAATTTTGTAGTGAATTCTTCGCCGAAATACACCTTGAATATACAAAACAATGAGGATTACAATTGTCAGACAAGCCCCAATCAACAGAATTATACTCAACCAGTGATCAAACGATAGCATTTGAGTTTATTAATGAGTTGATGATGATCCATGAGTAGTCGCCAGCAGAATAGAAATCTCTAAAGCCTAGAGGATATTGTTCTCAAAATATCATACAACTAATTAAATACGGGCATCAGTTGTAACCCCAGGGAATGCTCATGACTTTATAAACTTTAGCCTTTGACTACTGACTTTCAATGATATCACCAATCTCACTGATCGCCTTCATAATAGCACCGATTCGACTAGCCGCTTTTAAACGAGCATAGGGATCATTGTTTTTGGGAAATTATCTCATAATCGAGCCAGGTATACTAAGATCTAACCCAAGATTGATGCAGTAGTTGTCTAGATGTTAGACAATAGAGTAACGGAAAAGCTTTTTGAGGAGTGTGAAAGTACAGAACTTTTCCGAATGGATATAAGCAATTTAAAAACATAAATTCACAGGCTGTTAGTAGGTGATGAGTAAGAGGAACGCTTGCCCCGTTTCTCGATTGATGATTTTGTTTATAACATCCAAAAAATCGGGCTGCTTTTCAAGACTGTTAATCAAATTAAATTAAAGCAATTTAAAACAATTGGAGGAAAAAGAAATGTCACAGGCTGAAATGGGTAGTAAAGTTAAAGTCCACTACGTTGGCAAACTCGAAAATGGTGCTGTATTTAGTTCTTCGGCGAATAACGAGCCTTTAGAGTTTTGCATAGGAGAAGGAGAGGTTCTCTCCAACTTAGAACAGGCAATTATGGGTATGAATCCGGGAGAATCAAAGATAATAACCATTCCCGCAAAGCAAGCTTATGATTATCCTGATCGAGAATCAACTGTAGTTGTTGAGCGGCAAAATTTACCAGCAGACGCATCAATTGAAGTGGGTCAAAAGGTTTATATTCGTATGCCGAATGTTCATGCTTCAATCCCCGCTATAATTATGGAGATTTCTGAATCAAATGTAGTCCTATCTCTTATGAATTCTTCTTTGGGAGATGAAGACATAATTTTTGACATTCAACTCGTTGAGGTTCGGTAATCATTAAATAACCGAAAGAGGAATGACTAAAAATTAACTCTAGTGCCGTTTTGAAAGTTTCAAAATAGATTTATTTGAGGTTTCTAATTTCTCACATAGAAAACTAGAAACCTTTAGTTTTTGGTAAATAATTACTCCTAATAAATAGGTTAAAATAAAGTGGGCGGAGCGAGAACAGTAACTTCAACTAAAGGCGTGACATTATATCCAGCTTCATTCACATAATTTTGAATTTCACGGGCGAGACGTTCACTAATTTTATCTTTGGAAATCGTTACATCTTGTTCTCTCTGTACATAGAGAATACATAGTAATGTATCTTGTCCTTCAATATTTGAGCGTGTAAAGCGAATATTAGCTTCTACAAGCTTGACTAAGGGATTATCTTCAACAACTTGTTGAATGTCTGCGGTAGCCCGTTGAGCGCGACTTGAACGTTCCAAAGCAGGTGTATTGAAAAATTGCCAATTCAACAGTCCAACTAAAGCCAAAGTGGTGACTCCTAAAGTGATCGGAAATACCCATTGTTTGCCTCGATTATAACGCGCTCCTTTTGAAGATAAACCTCCATAAAAACGAAACAAAATTGCCGCTGATAAATTAATTCCGACCAGTTGCAATATAATTAAAAAAAGACTCCCGATCAAAATATCCATTCTTCCGAGAGACATCGCCATACCTGCCGTTCCTGCTGGAGGAGCGAGAGAGGCAGCCACGAGCATTCCTGTAGCGGCTCCTGATACCAAACTACTGCGTTCTGACTGCATTAAATTAATCGCTCCTGCCGCTCCTGCTGTAATCGGAAGTAACACAGCAACTGAGGAGATTTGACTGTTCGTTAGCATCAAGCTAGTAGGGATTTCTTGACCGAGAATTAAACTCAATATTGCTGCTACAAAAATCGTGACAATAATTGCTACAAAATAACGCAATAAACTCCGCCATAATAATGTTAAATCTCCTCTCGCCGTAGCGATCGCCACATTCATTGCCGGCCCCGCAAAAGGAGCAATTAACATCGCCGCAACCAACAAATAATTAGTATTTGTAAATAAACCAATCCAAACTACAATTCCGGCGAGTCCCGCATAACCCAAAAATCCTCGCCAGGAGCCTACACTTTGTATGCCTGCGAGGAAGATTTCTATAGGACTACGTTCTTGTACTTCTTTGATTTGTTCCGGTGCTTCGGAAGCGGGAGGACGGAGTGCAATAATACCATGAGGAACCAACGTAACGTGTAAATGAGGAATATTTTCTAACTGGTTGAGCAGACTTTCAATTTTTTGATTGGAGACATGAATTAACACTAATTCTTGTGACTCTTGGTCATCAATTACGGCAAACCGAGCGAGGTTAACCCCCTGATGAGATTGAGCAATACTCAGAACTTGTTTTCCCTGACCGTTTGGTACTTGAACCCATAACTGACGCATTTATCAACCCTTTTATTTACCCTTAATTATCTTGGAGATTACTCAAATTAAGCAACCTCCAACTCTGTAGTTTTAGATGATTAGTATTTTTTCAAATCACTAACAGCAGGAGCTTGAATTACTTCTCCTTCACAGTTAAACCGAGCGCCGTGACAAGGACAATCCCAACTTTTTTCAGCCGGATTCCAAGAGACAATACATCCCAAATGGCTACATACAGCAGACACTTGATGTAAAGTGCCGGACTCATCTCGATAAGCACCTATTTTATCACCATTTACGGTGACAACTTTACCTTCATCGATGCCCACTTTTTCAGGAGAATCTAACAGACCTTTTAAACGATCACCAACCCAGTGCATACCAACATCAAGATTTTTCTTAATTGATTCTTGAGTCACAAATGGTGTGGGACGAGTGGAATCATATAGATTAGCCCAAGGATTTTCTTTGCCTAAAATCAGGTCAGATAATATCATCGCTGACATCATTGACTTACTCATTCCCCACAAACTAAAACCTGTTGCGACATAGGTATGATTATTCATGGGAGTTAGCTTACCAATATAAGGAAGTTGGTCAAAAGAAACCATATCCTGAGTTGACCATCGATAGGCAATTTCTTCAACTTCAAAGGTCGAATAAGCATAATCTGCCAGTTGTTTGTATAAGACTTCTGTATCATCAACTTCACCCACTTTATGTCCTTTTCCCCCGATTAAAAGTAATGTTTTTCCTTCGTGGGGAGTGGTACGAATGGAGTGATAATCTTGACCCGAGCCAATAAACATTCCTTGTGGATCTTTAGCAGGATCGATCCAGGCTCCGATTAAATAAGAGCGTTTAGGATAGGCTTTTGCAAAATACAATCCTTGATCTAATATGGGTAAGTTTGTGGCAACAATGACGTCTTGAGCGGTAACAATACAACCATTTTCTGCAATGATTTTACAAGGTTGTTCACCTTCAACGGTTTTGACTCGAGTTTGTTCAAAGATGTAACTCCCTTCGCCCTGAATGGTTTTAGCTAGATGTAAAACGAATTTTCGGGGGTGAAATTGGGCCTGATTTGTAAATTTTACGGCTCCGGCGATCTCAAAAGGTAAGCCTGTTTGTTGAACGAAAGAAGCGGGTAATCCTAATTTAACTGCGGCTTCATATTCGGCTTTTATTTTGTCTAAATTATCTAGAGAAGCTGCAAAGGTGTAGATGTCTTTCCGTTCAAAATCACAGTCTATTTGCTCACTTTGAATAAGACTTGCATATTGTTCAAGAGCAGCTTGATTAGATTCACCATACAAACGTGCTTTTTCTTCGCCATGCTGTTTAATTAAATCTGCGTAAATTAGCTGGTGTAATGAACTAATTTTAGCAGTTGTATGTCCGGACACGCCAGCAGCAACTTGTTCAGCTTCTAAAACAGCGACGGTCTTTCCCGCTTGTTTGAGTAATTTTGCCGCTGAAATTCCCACTAAACCTCCCCCAACAATTGCAACATCTACGGAGATATTTTGAGTGAGGGAAGGGTAGTTAGATGCTGATGTAGAATCGATCCAAAAGGATTGAGATTTTTTAGGTAAATGATGACTCATAATTATACGCTTTCTGACTAAAAGATTCGATAACAAATCCCGAATCTAGTTCAATGAATTTATTTATGCGCCGACGACAACACCGCCATTTGGATGCAGAACTTGTCCCGCCATATATGAGGAATCTTCTGAAGCTAAAAAGACAAAACAGGGAGCAACTTCTTTCGGCTGACCTGGACGTTGCATCGGGACTTGCTTCCCAAAGTTACTCACGTCATCACCCCCAAAAGCATCAGGAATAAAGGGAGTCCAAATCGGGCCAGGAGCAACCCCATTCACGCGAATTCCTTTTTCAATTAAAGGTTGAGAAAGTGAGCGAGTAAAGGCTAAAATAGCACCTTTCGTAGTAGAATAGCTTAATAAGGAAGCATTGCCTTTGTAAGCATTAATGGAAGTAGTGTTGATGATTGTGCTACCCTCTTTTAAGTGAGGCATAGCTGCTTTGGTGAAGTAAAACATCGAGAAAATATTGGTTGCAAAAATGCTACCGAGTCGAGCTGAATCAATATCTTCAATGCTCGGTTCATAATATTGTTCCGCAGCATTATTTACAAGAATATCTAACTTGCCAAATTCATCGATAGTTTTTTGAACGGCTTCGTGACAAAAGCTTTCGTTGCGAATATCACCTTCAATCAATAAGCAACGGCGACCTAAATCTTCAACAGCTTTTTGAGTTTCTTTAGCGTCGTTGGTTTCATCTAAATAAACAATGGCAACATCGGCGCCTTCTTTGGCATAATAAACCGCTACCGAACGACCAATCCCACTATCACCACCTGTGATTAAAGCAACTTTATCTTGCAGTTTACCACTGCCTTTATAATTAGGATCATCATATTCAGGTCTTGGAGTCATTTCTGACTCTAATGCAGGTTGTCTATCTTGAGATTGAGGGGGAATTTTATTGGGTGTAATTGTCATAAATAACTCCTAAAATTTCAGAGGGTTTATTTGATTTTTTGTGTTGCAGAAAAAAAATGAGAATATTTAGAAAGCTGAAAAATTAATATAAGATGAGATATTAACTTTCCAGCTTATTGACTCAGATCGCAATAATTAGGGTTGAGATGTACTGTTTTTTACCTGAACTGTTAAATAATTTTAACAACGTAAAAAACAGACTTTTCTAAAATTGATAATTACTGCATTTGATTTTGCAAGCGTTTCTTCGCTTCTTTAAATTCAGTTGCCATTTGCTCACGTTGACTATCATTCATATTTTTCCGCATCGCTGCAAACATGGTGCTTTCTTCTTGACGAGTATGATCGCCAACCATATCTTTAACGCGCTTCACCATCGCTTGAAAAGCCTCTGCATTGGGTTCGCTTGCTTTCATTTCATTGAGAACTTTTTCGAGTTCGGCTTGCTCGTCATAAAGTTCTTGGGTATCACCATCGCCATAGAAGGAACGAATACGGGGATAAACAACTTCTTCTTCAGCTTTAGCGTGAGCAACTAAATCTTTATAAAGTTGTCCGAAATACTCCCGAATTTTGTTAGGATCTTGAGTTTTTTCGATTTCACGAATCAGGGTTTTTGCCTTTTGATGATCCATGAAAATCAGGGTCAAAATATCCATATCGGAAGCGTCAGAAGCTTGAGTAGTAGCACTTCCAATTACACCCGTCATGGCTGCTAATGCGTCTTGAATTTGTCCCCAAATACTATCATCAGGCTCTTGACCTGTGAGTTCGCGAGTACCTAAATATTCTAAAATTCCTTTTAGTTGCTCTTGATGAGCGCGATTTTCAAAGTTAACAGCATTTAAAGGTGCGAGAGCTTCTTTAACATCAGCACCCACAACTTGTGCCGCTTTGTGAACCACTAAACCCGACAGAACTTGACCATGCTTAAGCAGCTCATGTTGAGCCATTTTTTCATATAAACTCAAGTCGGAACCTTGCATCATTTCCTGTGCTTGGTTCACCATTTTTTGAACTTTGTCTTTGGGTTCAGCCGGATTTCCGTACTGAGTAATTGTTGTTTCAATAATGCCCAGATTTTTCTCGTCATCTTCAATCATATCTTGCAAACGACTACGAATATCATTGTCGCTGCATTCTTGAATAAATTGACGTTCACTCATCAAAATTAAATTTTGAATAGCTCGCATATCTGCTAGCTTTTGAGCAATTGTCGCTCGTTTGGTATCAGTTAATGTGATAGGCATTGTTTTCTCTCTCGTACACTGGATCTGTAAAACCTATCTTTTATAATTACGCAGCTCTAGGAGAGATTCATCTTCCTTTTGATATAAGTTCAAAAATGCTTTTATGAATAGGTAGTGATTACTAGAATCTGAAAAAACTGAAAACTAAACTTTGATCATACCAAACTCTCTACAAAAATAAATAGTAATATTATTATTGTTAATTTCAGAATCTATAAAATTATCGGGGTACTCACGACAGTACCCCGACAATACTGATATTTTATTGAGTTACAAAATGAGCGAATTAATTAATGATCTTCTGCCGAATCTGGATCAAGTTGCCATCGTTGTTCATCTCGTTGGTCGAGTTTTGATTTAACTTCTAGCGGCTTAGTATCGGGTGTATCAATTCCCACTGCATCGGCTAGACTTTCTGTATCATGACGTTCAGGAACTGCATCCATTGCCTCGGCTACAGGTGTATCTGGAATCACTTTAGTTTGATATTGAGGAAGATTTTGATCGGAAGATTCAGTTGCCATTATTGACTCCTTGAATATGAATTCATCATTTGCATCTGGAAGAAAACAGGAAGTAATTTTAATTAATAAGTCCCCCGACCTTCTGAGTTAAATTCACATTTCCAGTGAAAGCCCAGAAAACCGGGGGTCAAGCCACCAACCAGAGCAATACTAACTTAATAGAACCACTCTATAATTTAGCGATTCTCAATTTTTTGCTTTGCCGCTTCTTTTACATTTTCTACTGTGTGTTGTGCCGCGGCTTCTGCTTGCTTTTCTTTACCTTCTGCTTGATCTTGAGGATCGCCTGTAATATTTCCTAATGCTTCTTGGGCTTTACCCTCCATATTTTTCATCGTAGCTTCTACTTTATTTTCGTTACTCATAAGTAAAGATCTCCTATTCTTTCTTTAGCAAAGACTTTTGCTAACTGTTCACAGTATATCGAGTCTATATCTATCCTACTTCTACCGCAGGATAGATTCATTGACCCTATCTTAAGAGAGATGGTTATGATGGTGAAGCTGAATTCAATTGAGTTTGATAGTTTTTCTCGATTTCATTCAGACTTAAATCAAATTTCTCAGCAATTGCCTTTAAAACTTCCCGTTCTTGTGCTGTAATCACACCATCACTTTGAGCAATTCGATAACATTGCATTAAGGTAGAAGGTGCAAAATCAGGATGAAGTTGCTGCAATAAATCATCTAAAGGCTGAGGAGTTTTTAGGTGATTTTCAATGGTTTCGGCAGTTTTAGAGTTAAAATTTCCTTGCTGTAACAATTCTGAAATTACATCAGACCAAGATTTTTCAGGAGAACTTGCCAACACCGCATGAACCATAATTTGATCCATGATTGCTTCTTGTTCTGATGCTTTTTGAAAATAGTTTTCCTGTTCTTGATAAAACTCAGCAGGCGTTAATTTTGTGCCATCGGGTTTAAGTTTAGCTTCATAAAACCGACAAGCAGCATAACCGAGTCCATACAGCATAACGGCGTTAGAAGAAGCCCCGACAAATGCACCAATACCGGGAATAACTTCAATCACACCAAATCCTACTTTTAAAGCACTTGAACCGCCCAAAGATAAGCCAAAAATTCCTAAAACTTCTCCCCGACGTTCGGCATCATTTAGATCAAGACCATAAGCTGCGGCAATTTCATAAATCATTTCCGCTTGCAGTCGAGTTGTTGTGGCTAAATCGATCGCAAAAAGTACGGCAGCCAAAGGAGGAATAAAGTTAGTTGCTAATCCAATTCCTGCACCTTGTACTGACTTTTCTACCATAATGCGGTGAGCAATTTCAGCAGCAGTTTCATTGGGGTATTTTTGCCGCAATTTTTCCACATTACGTTGGGCTTCTTCAATATTGACTTGACCCAACATTACTTTTAACCAGTCCGCCCCTAATAGTTTTGTAATCGATTTAACGAGGGGATTTTCTGCGATCGCTGCCATCGTATCTCCTGTTCCTTGAAAAACCATTTCAAGAAGGTTTTGAGCCTGATCTGCCCCGGCTTTAGCGACTTGATTTGCTGTCTCTATCGTGGTATCAATTACCTTCCTTAAATCTGATGTCGTTTCATAAATACAAGTTCCAAGATCGGAGTGAGAAGACGCTGCATTTTGAGAGCGATCAGATGAAGTTTGTTTGGATTCTGCCATGGTCATTTGGATTGATAATTTTCTAGAGTATTTAAAGCTTATAGATTAGCCAATTTGAATGATAGAAGAATCAAGACAAAATCGTCAATATAACCTATCTACTTTTAAAAATAGAATAGCACTATCGAGCCAACTTACTACGACAGTGCCTAGTTTTTTGATAAATCTTGTTAACTAACGGTAACTTGAGAAGTGTCAACGCTACCCGCACCATCAACTTTTTTAGCCACAGAAACCACTTGATCTAAAACATCTTGACTGGGAACTGTTCCTTTCAGAACCACCTTGCTACCTGTCTGAGCAACCCAAAGCGTTTCAATATCATCAATTGCCGAGTCTTGATCAAACGCATAAGCAACTCGTTTGGCTAAACCACTTTCATCATATTCTCCATTCAAACCCACTCGTTCGGAGGGAATTGATCCGCCACCTGTAGATGCAGGAGCTTGAGCAACTGATGTTTTTGTCGTTTTTGACTTCCGGGCTTTTTCTTCTTCGTCTCTACCAAATAATCTACCTAACCAGCTCATATAATTTACTCCAAAGATTACTAAACTCAATTAAATCCTAACTCTCATCCTATCTTAGTAATCTTCAAATTATCCTCTACCCATTGGCTGAATTTCTTGAATTTCTTTCTATTTCCTGAGATAGATTGTTTATTCTAACGATATCAATTAGATTTTACTTCTTCAGAGTGTCATTTTTTTGCTATGATTAGACACAAACTTAAAACTTGAAAAATAAGATCTGATATTATATTGTTTAATTTTATTAAAAGACAGGAGTAAATTTTTATGTTTTCTTCGGCTTGTTTAATTTTTAATCCGGTCGCAGGTCAGAGTGATTCCGAGCAGGATCTATCAGAAATTAAGCGTCATTTAGAGCCTCATCTTAATTTAGAGATTCAATTTACCACCGAAGAAATATCGGCTCAACAATTAGCTCGTGAAGCCCTGGAACGAAATGCAGAATGTTTGATTGCTTCAGGAGGAGATGGTACTGTTTCTCAGGTGGCGGGAGTTTTAGCGGAAAGCGATGTTCCTTTAGGAATTATTGCCCGAGGAACGGCTAATGCCTTTGCAAATGCTCTTAATATTCCCCAAAATATTGAAGATGCTTGCAAAACAATCTTAGGAGGAAAACGACGAGTTGTTGATCTTGGAAAATGCGCCGGAAAAACCATGACACTACTCGCAGGTGTAGGTGTAGAAGCGGAACTGGTTGAGGATGCAGACCGAGAAGCTAAAGATCGTTTAGGAATGCTAGCTTACTTTTTCTCTGCCTTTAAACAGTTGCAAAAATTTGAAATTTTTCAAGCTACATTGGAAACAGATGATCAGATTATTGAAGTTGATGCAGCCGCAATTACTGTTGCAAATGTAGCCCCTGCTTCTTCTATTTTAGCTCAAGGCCCAGCAGGTATTGTGATGGATGACGGCCTTTTTGATGTGACAATTATTGCTCCAACAAATCGCCGTAGTGCGGTAGCTGCATCCTATCATTTACTCCAGTCTGCCATTCACGAAGATGGTGCCGAACGGGATGATATTGGTTATCTACGAACTCAACGAATTAAAATCACTACACATCCCCCTCAAAAAGTGGTTTTAGATGGAGAAATTATTGGAGAAACACCGATTGAACTAGAGTGTATTCCTCGTAAATTAGCTGTAATTGTTCCGGATAAGTTTTCCTCAGAACAGCCTCAAAAATTAGAAGGATTGCCGGGATTAAAAATCCAATCAAAGAGCAGTGAATCTGTGGATAAAAGTCAAACAGAAAAGAATGAAAGTAATATAGATGTTTTGATTTTAGATTATCGAATTACGGATTAAATCAGGATTAAAATCAATATTGCATTCTTAACACTAGATCAATTTTAACTTATAATTTTACTGCTGTACTTTTTACGAACTTATATAAAAAAATTTACCTATTATTTGGATAAAAGGTAAATAGGTTAATCATATTTTTTTATATTATGGAAATCTAGCTTGATTGCTGACCTCAAAAAAATTTATTGATTATTCTCTAATTCTATAGATACCGCTTGAGCAGCTTGTAAAAGTAACAGAGCAAAAGCAGTTGCATCTTCAGCAAACTTTTCTTTGTCTACTCGTTTGTCAGAAGCTGGATTAGCTAACATTCCCTGAGCCACCATTAATGTTGCCATTTATAATTTAGTCAGATTTTCTGATTTTAGATGATTAGGTAATCTTTGATTATTCTCGCTCATATTTACCTCTAGTTTTAGTTTCACTAGGTTAAATAAAAATACTATAGTTTAACATCTATCATTTGAGAGATTCTGCTTTGAGTTTGAATTTGAGTGCGATATCTGAATCTCAAGTCAATTGAATAGATAGACAATTAATCTTTCAAGCTTTGATCATGTTGAGTTTGAGATATCAGGGATTTTACTTTATACTTCTATGTTGAAGAACTGAAGGAAGAAGAAAATTGCCAGCAATTGTTTCATTATTTGTTGCAGTGACATTATCTTTATTGGTAACTCGAATTGCTTCCGAAGCACTAACCCTCACAGGCTTGTCTCGGCAGTCTGCTCGATTTCAAGCTCGTTCAGCGTTTACAGGTTCCGGTTTTACAACTCAGGAGTCTGAACGAGTCGTAAATCATCCGGTACGACGACGAATTATTATGTGGTTAATGTTCTTAGGAAATGCGGGAATTATTACCGTTATTTCTTCTGTTGTTCTGACTTTTGTGACCACCGCTCGCTCTGATCAATGGTTCTTAAGATTTATGCTATTATTCTTAGGATTAGCTTTGCTTTCTTTAGTCATTCAACATCGAGGATTTAACCGATATCTTAATCGACTGGTGAGATGGGCATTGCGAAATTGGACGAATTTAGATGTGCGAGATTATGCAAATTTACTGCATCTAAAAGGAGAATATCGGGTTATGGAATTGCTAGTTAATCCTTCCGATTGGCTGGCTAATAAACAACTTCATCAACTGCGGTTAAAATCAGAAGGTGTGATGGTTCTCGGAATTGAACGAGAGGATAAAACCTATGTGGGTGCGCCGAATGGATCGACTTATATTCGTTCTTTTGACTTGCTCATTCTTTATGGTCGTAAGACGGCTTTATTAGAACTTGATTCCCGTCGAAATGATTTAACAGGCGAAATTGCTCACGAAAAAGCAGTAAGAACCCAACAACATCTCATGAACGAACAAGCTGAACAAGAGGTTCTGTCTAAGGATAGTTTAACATAAAGATCAAAAAACGTTAACTCACCTAGACGATTATTAACCGAATTTAACACAAAAAAATACTGAATGTCCTTTACAAAAAGAAAAGGACATATTTGATCAAGATGATGTTACTGCGAGCTTAAAAATGATGCAATAAATACTAAATTTAGTCGGTTATAGTATTATCTTTGCTCGGAGCATAGTTCAAATAGAAAATGAATTATATTCGAGAAAAGCAGATGATTCAAGACTTACCAATCCTCTCGCTTGTAATCTCGATCATGCCAATCATTTTCAAAGGGATTAACCTTTTTGAGTTGAACTGAGGGTTGATATTCCGGTTGCGATTCATCTTCATAATCATCATCATCATCTTCCTCTATTCGTGATGAATTCAAGTTTAAGGGTTCAATCACACGGGCAATAGCATCTTGAATAAAACTTTTAACAAACTCATCTTTTCGAGTCAGTTTAAACTGTCGTTGTACGACTTCCGCTATTCCCCCATCTCCCCAATCTTGATCTTGGCGGAAATATTCAATAAAACTTCTTCCCGCAATTCGAGTTAAATAAGCAGCCGTTACCGCTTGAATTCCCTTTCCAATCACAATCGTTCCAAAATGAAATTGTAGGGCGGTTGCCACCAATTGAGTCGCCCCTTGAACCACACCCAAACTCGCTAAGGTTTTTGCTAAAGAAAGTGCTAATTCTCGTCCTCTTTCTAAATTTAATTCACAGCCATAAATCTTGCCAATTTCTACCACCATTTGCGCGTTAACTGCCGCAGTTGCTAACAAGTCAACCACAGGTAAAGGCGTTACTGCAATCACTCCGGCCCCTATCCATTGAAACCGTTCAACAACTTTATTGGCTTGGCGACGGCGTTGAGTATCTAATACATTCCGGGCTTCTTCACCCAAACGTTGAGATTGTAATAAGATATTATCCGCGATTAAATCTTCCCCTTCTGCCCGTAAAACTTTCGCCATTCGACGGATTAACGGCATGATATCGGGTTCGGGTTTAAACGGTTCTCCCGTATCCAAAATAACGGCTTGAGGATTAGCCGCCACCCTAACAATATCTTCTGATGAAATAAACGTTTTTACCCGTTCTTCTAAACGAGAAAGAATAATATTTTGGTCATCTTCAGTATACCGATCAATTTTATTAAAAACTAATAGCGATCGCTTACCAATTTCTGCTAAACTATAAAGAGGTTGATATTCCGATTGTCGCAAATCGTTATCGACTACAAATAATAATAAATCCGCTTCGGTTGCTAACGTTCGTGCTAATGTTCCCCGATGAGAACCGGCTTCCCCTGCTTCTAAAATTCCCGGTGTATCGGTAATTAAAATCTCTCGTTCTAAACCTTTAAATTGTAAATGATACGTTTCCCCTACTTCTGTTGTTCCCATTGGTGCATTCACTTTACCAACCATCCGCCCCATTAACGCATTTACAATAGAGGTTTTTCCGGCCGAACCCGTCCCAAAAATCACAACTTTAATATTACCCCGAGATAGAAATTCTTCGATTTCATCTGTTCGATTAATAATCGCTTGACGGGCGACTTCATCTTGAATTTGATGAACCTGTTGGCGAATGGTTTTTAAAGATTCTTCAGCCGCTTCTGTTTTATCAACCGGAACCCGCAAATTTGCAGCCCGTCTTTTGCGAGATTTTCGATTTTTTTTGAATAATCCGGTATAATAAAAGAAGGCAAAAATTAACAGCCCCAACAACACAAAAATCAACAGCAAAAACAAATTGGCGAAGATGGGATGAGCAGACCAAGCGATTTGACTGTATAATCCAGAAATGGAAGTCACCAACCAAATCATCAACCCCAGAATCAGACAGAAGCCGAAAATCAGAAGCAGAAAGCGAGATACAGGCATAACAGAAGGTGCGAAAACCGCAGCAGGTAACTTTCGATTATTTCCTATGTTAGCGGCGTTTGAATCTAACTTGCGAAATAGATGAGGTATAAAGCAGAATCAATGGCAAAATAGTTAAGTTGTCTGCTAGTTTGGAGTTTGCATCATGGCACGTTTGGCTCTGTTGAGTACATCCGATAAAACGGGATTGATTGAATTTGCCCAAACGTTAGTAAAAGAGTTTGAGTTTGATTTAATCAGTAGTGGTGGCACTGCAAAAGTCTTGAAAGAAGCAGGTTTATCGGTTACTAAAGTCTCTGATTATACAGGATTTCCGGAAATTTTGGGGGGACGAGTCAAAACCTTACATCCGCGTATTCATGGGGGAATTTTAGCGCGTCGAGATGTTCCCGAAGATTTAAAAGAGTTAGAAACTCATGAAATTCGCCCGATTGATTTAGTGGTTGTGAATCTTTATCCCTTTGAACAAACGATAGCAAAAGAAGGCGTAACTTTAGCAGAAGCGATTGAAAATATTGATATTGGCGGGCCGACTTTGTTGAGGGCATCGGCAAAAAATTACGCCCATTTAACGGTATTATGTAATCCCGAACAATATCCCCAATATTTAGAACAATTCCGTCAAAATCAAGGCGATATCTCTTTAGAATTTCGTCAAAATTGTGCGTTAAAAGCCTTTCGTCATACCGCCACTTATGATCAGGCAATTTCCGCTTATTTACAACAACAAGAAACCCCGAAAGATACGCCCCTCCCCGCACTTTATAGCCTCAGCGGTACCGAATTACAAAGCCTGCGTTACGGTGAAAATCCCCACCAACCCGCAACCTGGTATCAAACCGGAACCGTTGCGACGGGATGGGCGGCCGGAAAAATCCTACAAGGTAAACCGTTAAGTTACAATAATTTAGTTGATTTAGAAGCAGCTAGGCGGATTATTTCCGAGTTTCCAGACGAACCCGCAGCAGCCGTTTTAAAACATACAAACCCCTGCGGCGTGGCGATGGGAAATAGTCTTTCAGAAGCCTATAAAAAAGCCTTTGCAGCCGATTCTGTTTCCGCTTTTGGGGGAATTGTCGCGTTAAATCGTCCTATCGATGCCGATACCGCCACCGCATTAACAACAACCTTTTTAGAATGTATTGTCGCCCCCGGTTGTACGCCCGAAGCCGAAGAAATTCTTCAGAAAAAGTCCAAACTGAGAGTGTTAATTTTACCCGATTTAATCCGGGGGCCATCGGAAACCGTTAAAGTAATTGCGGGGGGATTTTTGGTGCAAACTTCCGACGATGCGGTGGAAAATCCCCAAGACTGGAAAGTGGTAACAGAAAAACAACCCACCCCTGAACAATTGGCAGAATTGTTGTTAGCCTGGAAAGTGGTTAAACACGTTAAATCTAACGCCATTGTTGTCACCAAAAACCGGACAACGTTGGGGGTTGGCGCCGGACAAATGAACCGGGTTGGTTCGGTTAAAATTGCCCTAGAACAAGCCGGAGAAAACGCCAAAGGGGGATATTTAGCCAGCGATGGATTTTTCCCGTTTGATGACTCAGTGAGAACCGCAGCAGACGCCGGAATTACCGCTATTGTTCAACCGGGGGGAAGTGTAAGAGATGAAGATTCTATTAAAGCCGCCAACGAGTTAGGCGTGATTATGGTATTAACTGGAATGCGTCATTTCTTACACTAATTAAAAAGCAGGATGGGTTAGCGTGAGCATAACCCATCAAGTTGAAACCTCTTGTGATCTTTTAAATGTGCTATCATCAGAATACATGATGTAGTACGACGATGAACCGACAAGACGTAATAGATGCTTATCAAGCTGGACAACGAACATTTCGCGATCTCGAAGATATTGATCTCACAGGTGTTGATCTCAGCCATAGCCTTATAGAGTATCTAGAAAATGTATTGTTAGAAGGAGCCGACCTCAGCTACAGCGAGATAAGCAACCTTAAAAATGTTTGTTTACAAGGAGCAAATCTTAGCCATGCGAGATTAGAGTTCGATTTTGAAGGGGTAGACTTTCAAAGAGCTAATCTCAGTCATACCGGAGGGAATTGGGCTGCTAATTTTGATGATTGTGATTTACGTGAAGCAAACTTGAGCGATACAAATTGGTACGAAGTTAGGTTTGAGAATTGCTGTTTTACAGGAGCTAATTTTAGTAACGCTCGTTTTTCTCAGGTTTCGTGGGGGCCAGATAGGAGCGGTCAGCCTCTACTTGATTTGCGCCAAGTTAATTTCACGAATGCCAATCTTTATGATGCGTATTTTGATGAATGTAATCTCAGTCAGTCAACTTTTCGCAACGCTAATCTTTCAGGTGTATCATTTGGTAGTGATTCTTTTTCCTGTGACTTGACTGGAGTGAGTTGGGAGGGCGCTGTTCTCGATAGTGATTCTTTTCGATACTTTCCTAAGACAGTTGATCCTTCGGAGTTAGGAGCAATTATACTAAAACCCGGATTAGATCTTAGTGGTATTGATTTACAAAATCGTCAGCTTATTTATCTTAATTTCAGCAAAGTTAATTTAACGGGTGCTAATTTAAGAGATGCTAATTTAAGAGATGCTAATTTAACGGATGCTAATTTAAGAGATGCTAATCTAACGGGTGCTGATTTAACCGATGCTAATTTAAGGGGTGCTAATCTAACGGGTGCTAATCTAACGGGTGCTAATCTAACGGGTGCTAATCTAACGGGTGCTGATTTAACGGGTGCTAATTTAACGGGTGCTTTAGGTCTTACAGAAAAGCATTTGAAAGAAGCAATTTTTGCAAATACAATCATGCCGAATGGTACACTCCTATAAATGTTTTTATGGAGTTCACAGAAAAATTGAATGAATAAAAACCACGCTCGACAGAGAAAACAACAAGAGCGAATCTTCGTGTCTTTGTGGTGAATTTTCCCCTTACAATTTTAATTGTAAAGATTCGGGATAAATAATCTCCGCCAAACGACTCCCATCATCTTGATGTTTTAAACCAATTTTAATAAAATCATCGGGTTGATAGGGCAAACGTTCCGCCCATTCTATCGCCGTAATTCCAGGTGTAACTTCTATTCCTTCCCAATACAATTCAATATTTAACTGTTCAACTTCCGAGGGTTCTAAACGATATAAATCCAGATGATAGAGGGGAATACGCCCAGAATGATATTCATTAATTAAAGTAAAAGTAGGACTTTCAATATTTTCAGGAATTTCTAATCCGGCGCCCAAACCTTGAACCAGCGTTGTTTTTCCGGCACCCAAATCACCTTCTAATAAAATGATAGAACCGGGAGAAAGTAATGCTCCTAAACGCTGACCTAAATGATAAGTCGCTGGAGAATCAGCCAAAGAAATCGTGAGCTTGCTAGACATTATCAAGCGTAATTTGTTGTCAATCTTAAGCTTAAGTGCGAGAATACCAACGGAGCAATACCTGAGCTAACCGTTCGGAATTATGACGAATATAACCCGTTGTTTCATCGACTTCGATCACATTGGTTAATACAATTCTTCGCCCTAACTGTTTCACCACATCCCGATCTAAAACTACCGGATAAGACCCTTCTTGAGCATATTTAATTAAAGATTGCGCTAACGGCACTTTTCCCTGAACTAAAACCGCATCAAATAAACGACAACCACAAGCATTATCAATCGCTAAAATATGATCCGCTACTGTATAATTATCCGTTTCTCCTGGTTGGGTCATGGCATTACAAACATAAATCCGAGGCACATTGGCGTTGGCGATCGCTGTCGCAATTTCAGGCACCAACAAATTGGGAATCACACTCGTATACAAACTTCCCGGCCCAATAATAATTAAATCTGATTCGACGATCGCTTGAATCACTTTCGGTAAAGCCGGAGGATCGGCAGGAATGCAGCCAATTTTAACAATTTTGCCTTTAGCTTCGGTAATACTCGACTCGCCATAAATCCGCCGACCATCCGCTAATTTTGCCCACAAATGGACATCACTCAACGTTGCGGGTAACACTTGACCGCGAATCGCTAAAACCTTAGAACTCGCCGCAATTGCCCGTTCTAAATCACCTGTAATGTCGCTCATCACCGTTAAAAACAAATTTCCAAAACTGTGACCATTTAAGCCATCACCCGCCTTAAAACGGTATTGAAACAGTTCTGTTAAAAGCTGTTCTTCATCAGCCAAAGCAGCGATACAGTTACGAATATCTCCCGGAGGCAACACCCCAATTTCCCGGCGTAAGCGTCCAGAAGACCCGCCATCATCAGCAACGGTGACAATCGCTGTAATATTAGCGCTGTATTGTTTTAAACCCCGTAACAGCGTCGATAAACCCGTTCCCCCGCCGACGGTGACAATTTTCGGGCCACGATGCAAACGACGATGGGCCAGCAACCGATCCACAAGTTGTTCATCGCCTTCAGGCATCAACACCTGAGTAATCGAATTTAAGGTGCGAGTTTGACCCCAAAAGATTAACAATAGACCGATAATAATCGCCAAAGGCCCGGAGATAAAATTGGGAACAACGGTGGTAATAAACCCTAAAATATCTTTGAGCAGTTGCAGCAGGTAAAAAATGGGTGTCATTCCCGTCCACACTGCTAACCCCAAACTGGTGAGGAACATTCCCGCCGCACTGATGAGTAACCAGCGTTTAACCAAAAGTCCGGGGGCTAACCATTTAAACCACTGTCGTACACGACGGGGAGAACGATTCGACCAACTGAGAAAATGTCGAGATTTTGCTAACTTGCGTAGGTTATGTTTCAATGAACCATTTGACATGGATGAAAACCTCTGAGGTATCAACAAGCTTAGAACAACCGATTTAATCAAGATTACGGAAGGCTGAAGTTATTCAACCGTGTCAGTCCCCTCCCGTGCGTGATGTTAGCACCCCCATGCTGAATCTATCTTCTCATACAACTCCGACTATCCTTGACCCTGACAACAGAACAATTAGAAGGCAAAAGGCAACCTCTCCTCCCAACCTCCCAACCTCCCCACCTCCCCCTGCACCCCATCACTGTTTGGTAGTCCTAGACGCATTGCGTATTGTGATCACTCTGTACAATAGATCATCAAAGTGATTCTGTGGTTTTTTGTGCAGAATATTCTATGCCCCATGATTTTGAAACTTTAATTGAGCTACGAGGGATTAGCAAGTCCTTTGGAAATAATCTCATTCTCGATGGCATTGACTTGAATATTCATCAAGGACAAGCCATGGCGATTATCGGCCCTTCGGGAACGGGTAAATCCACAATCCTGCGAATTCTTGCCGGACTCCTGATCCCCGATGCGGGTGAGGTTTATATTAACGGTCTAAAACGCAAAGGCTGGGTTGATGATATTCGTGATCCGATTGGGATTGGGATGGTGTTTCAAAATGCCGCTTTATTTGACTCCCTGACGGTTCGGGAAAATGTCGGATTTTCACTTTATCAACATAGCAAATTGCCTGCTCGCACCATTCAAAAATTAGTTGATGAAAAGTTGGAAATGGTCGGATTACCCGGAATTGGCGATCGCTTTCCGGCTGAACTTTCCGGGGGAATGCGAAAACGGGTGAGTTTTGCGAGGGCGATTTTACCGAACCCTGAAAATCCCGCTCATAATCCCGAAATTATCCTCTATGACGAACCCACCGCCGGTTTAGATCCGATTGCATCGACAGTGATTGAAGATTTAATTCGTGACCTCCAAAATAATGGAGGAGGATGCAAAACTTATGTGATGGTAACTCATCAAGATAGCACGATTCGACGGACAGCAGATGAAGTGATTTTTCTGTACCAAGGTAAAATTAAATGGTCGGGTGATGTTGAGCAAACCTACAGTACAGACAATGCAATCGTCCGACAGTTTTTTAGTGGGAGCGTAGACGGACCGATTAAAATTTTAAATTAAGGATTTATTCACTATTTATGTAACAATTTGCACGGCTTGTCATGTCAAAACATCCTAAAACAATGATGGAAAACGACGAGAATTGTTTTTTGACTCCAAGTTTTTCCCAAAATCGCTAAAATTCAAGAACGGATAGAGATCAAATTCTAGTCTGAAGACAGTTTGAAAGCCATTATATTAAAAAGGAAAGTCTCATGCGATCGCGAGCAGTTCGAGAAGGTTCAGTTGGATTATTAACTTTATTGGGCTTAAGTTTGTTTGGAGCAGTTGCTTTTTGGGTGCAAGGTTTACGTCTTGATAACACAGGCTATCAACTGCGGGTCGAGTTTCCTGATGCGTCAGGAATGCAGCCCGGAACTCCGGTGCGCTATCGGGGCGTAAAAGTCGGTCGAGTCACTAATATTAAGCCCACTTCTAATTTAGTTGAAGTTCAATTAGAGATTGATTCCTCAGATTTAGTCATTCCTCGGGATGTGATGATTCGCTCTATCCAAAGTGGATTATTGAGTGACAATTTTGTTGATATTATTCCGAAATCTCCTCTATTGGAAGAAATGAAAGAGGTTAATCCCCTCAGTTCAGACTGTCCAGAAACTGTAATTTGTGATGAGATCATCCTCTCTGGAGAAAGTGGGGTTAGTTTAGAACGATTAATGGCCTCGATGGTCGAATTTAGTGAACTTTATACCAATCCTGAACTGTTTCAAAATCTCAATCAAGCCGCAGCCCGTACCGCATTAGCCGCCGATGAAGTCTCCAAAGTTAGTACAAAAATGACGGAGTTAGTTGAAATTGCTCGCACGGAATTGGGAAGTGTTAGTAATTCAGTGGATCAGGGAATTGGCTCGTTTTCAACTGAATTAAGTTCGATTTCGGCGACCTTACAAAACTCAACCAATGAAGTCACTCGCGCCGCGATTGAATCTGCAAATTCTGTACAACGTGCGGCCAATGAAGTGAGTACCATTAGTAATGAGGTTCAGATTTTAATTGCGAGTAACCGTTCGAGTTTATCGACAACGCTCAATAATATCGAATCGATTACAGGAGAACTCAGTTCTACGGTTGCCAGTCTAAACCCTATCCTCAATCAAATTCAACAAGGACAGTTATTAAATAACTTGGAAGTCTTATCGGCGAATGCAGCAGAAGCTTCTGGAAATTTATTAGATTTATCTAAAGCGGTTAATGATCCCGAAACGTTGATTTTACTCCAACAAACCCTAGACTCCGCTCGCACAACCCTCCAAAATGTTGAAAAATTAACTTCTGATGTTGATGATCTTATTGGTGATCCCAAAGTTCGTGAAAATTTACGGGAAATTATCAATGGGTTAGGGAATATTCTCGCCTATACCGATCAGTTAGAACAACAAACTAAAGTTGCAAAAACTCTGGCACCTCTCTCGGAAATTCTCGAATACTCAGAAGCGATCGCCCTAGAACAAAACTTATCAAAGATCGATGAAAAGCCACTTTCCTCTCAATAAAACTTTACTGATCCAACTTAGTGATCAAGATCACCCAGCCTTTGGGGTTGAGTTCACAAGAATTCCTTGAAGGGTATCACCCCTATAATTACAAAGGAATGAGACAATTATAGGGTCGAGTCTATATTTCTCATGTATCAACTCAATCTCCTCCCTGGCGCAATTAATGAAATCATCGCTTCTGTCACCGATCACCACTGTCTAACCCAAGCTGATCGTTATGGACTGATGGCGGCTTTACTCGATGAGTCTCTCAACGAAGAAGAAAGACGTTCCATTGATAGACTATTACGTTCTGTGGCTCGAGGACGGGTAAAAGTGATCGAAGATGGTTCTAAAATGGATTAAATTATACTCAATTTTCTGTTTGTTACACTCAACTTTCTCCCAGCAACTCGGTATTAGAGTTGCTCAATCTGATGTGAAAACCCGGCAGGGTGCAACTTTATACTCGATATTTTTTTCAATTTAAGCTAGCGTTTAGCCCAAAAAAGATACTAATCTTAGTTTAAATATTATACAATATTTAATCCAAATTTTCAACTCCAAAATCAAACAATTAACGAAACGATTAACCCCCCCACAAGCCAAATAATACTTGCAATTGCTAGATAAAATAAAAGATTTTCAATAATTCCTTTTTTGCTACCGTGACTATGACCGTGATGTTTACCCTCATCTTCTTGATCTTTACCATAATTTAACCAAGCCAGAACCCCTGTAAGCCCCAGAAAAACCAGATTCAGCCAAAAGGTATAATCAATCGCAAAACGTTCACTTTGGGCTGCACTCTGACCTCCTGTTTCCGGGAGTAAATTCAACAAAGAAAAGCCATAATGTAACATCAGAGATGTTCCCACCAAAGCCGCCAAAAAGACAGCGATAATATATGATGCGAGTTTCCAACCATAATATTTAGCATTAATCCGAATCACTGGAAACACCACCAAATCACTAAAAATAAACGCCATCACCCCGGCAAAACTCACCCCATTACTGTAAAGAATCGAAGCAAGGGGAATATTTCCCATCGAACCGATAAACGTGAAAAAAGCCGCCACAGGGCCGACAATCGTATGTTCTAAAATGGCGAAAAAACCCGGAGAGGTATTTTGACCCGAACCGATGAATAAAGTCTGAAAAAAGGAACGAGGAACAAATGCCGAAATAATTCCCGCAACTGTAAACCCAAAGGTGACATCTTTCCAAACCATTCCCCATTCCATAAAATATTTATGGGCAACCTGTATCCAGGCTTTTTGAGTTTGGATTTTTTCTTTCCAGTCAGGAACTTCTTGATTTTCGTCTTCATGTCCCTCTTGTTCGTTGAGTCTTCTTCTAGCTTTTTTAATTAACTTTTTTGGACGAGTTAAACGAACAATTTGCCACATCAATAAAATCAAAATAATTCCGCCCAAATATTCCCCGACTACAAACTGCCAACCCAAGAAAATCGCAATAATAAAACCCAGTTCAATCACTAAGTTTGTAGAAGCCAGCAAAAAAGCCAGAGAAGGCACAAAACCCGCTCCTTTTTTAAATAAAGATTTAGTGGTAGCAAGTGCCGCAAAACTACAAGAACTAGAAATAAACCCAAAAAATGTACCGAGAGCAATACTCTTTTTTCCCGCTTCTCCCATCGTCTGTTTCATGCGTTCACGGGTAACAAACACCTGGATAGCACTACTAATAATATAACCTAAAACAAATGCCCATAATGCCTTCCAGAAAAAGCTGAGAGAAGTTATAACTGCATCGCTGTAGCTACTTAAAAATCCACTATTATCCATCAATTAAACTTGAACTATAGTTATTAAAGCTAGTTTAAATGAATGCTTAATTGAATACATCTTGCTATCGAGATAAGCCTAAAGATAGATTGATATACGTTTAATTTGGGTAATAGAAAGAGAATCTGTGGCTAAACTTTAAGCCATTTCTATTGAATCAGAGGGGGTGAACTTTAGGGGCGCAAAGCTTACGCCCTTTTGTTCTGAGATGAGCAGAGTTGAAAATATGATTAAAGAAAATCTAGCCAAAAAGATTAAAACTAAGAGGATTAGATTTTCGTTCATCTTCTATTCTTTATCCGTTAATTTATGATATTGTGTTCCGTCGGGTAAGGTAACATTTTCCATGATATTATGAGACAATTCAGCACGACTCCAACTAGCACCTTTAAAGTTCGCTCCACTCATATCAAGATAAATTAAACGAGCAAATTCTAACTTAGCATTGATTAAGGTTGCGTCTACTAAACAGCCTCTTTCTAGATTACTCATTCTCAAATTCGCACCTCGAAGATTTGCCTGGGTAAAATCAGCAAAACTTAGATTCACTTCACTTAAGTCAGTATTCATTAAATTAGCTTTGCGGAAAATAGTGTGCTGAAGTTGAGCTTGTTTAAAGTTGGCGTTTTCACAATTTGTACTCTCTAGAATCGCAGAGTTAAGTTGGGCTTTTCTGAGATTGGCGTTACTTAAATTTGCAGCTGTTAAATCACTCACAATTGTCACTTTTGAAGTATTGTCTTCATATAAATATGGATTCAAATTCACTTCTTTGAGATTTGCTCCCGTGAGATTAGCCGCTTGTAGAGAGATTCCTTGTAAATTAGCTTGAGCAAAGTTAGCATTTTTCAGATTAGCGTGATTGAGTAGAGTTTGTTGAGAATAAAAACACCCCAAATCGGCTGATTTTAGATCCGCATTTTCTAAGTTCGCCCGAGTTAAGTTACTACCTTTGAGTATCGCAAAACTTAAATCAGCACCCCGCAAATCACTTCCACTCAAGTTAGCATTTTGGAGGTTTGCTTTTTTTAAATTCGCATTTCTTAAATTCGCGTTAACAAGATTTGCTTCTTGGAGGTTGGCTTCTTCTAAATCAGCCCCTGCTAAATTGACTCCAGTCAGTTCCGCTTGCTGTAAGTTTGCTTTGACAAGATGACTATTTTTACCATTTCTTGTGTTTAAAAGTCGAGAAATAGGATCTAGAAGTTTGAGCGTTTGATCTTCTGAGTTCTGTTGTTTTGGGTTGAATGAAGGCGGAGGATTAGTTTCAGAAAAACAAATATTCATGATGCACACCTGTAGTATAATCTAAAAAACCCTAGTCTTAAGATCTAAAATATTTCATCTCTCATGTAACAACATCTAGAGGTAAAATTCAATAAGATCAGATGGTGAGTGTTCTACTCGTATATACCTCTGAAGGTTAACCTCCTATGCAAATTAAATCTTGTCTGTTGATATAGTTATTTTACGATTCGGGGTTAAATCCAAAAGGAGGTAAAGTTTCTTGAATTTCAGAACCAAGACTCGCGGTAACGATAAATTTTTCGTCTAAGCTTCCGATAACCGCAGTAAAAATATAAGAATAATCATCATCGGGATTTAATCCTTTTTCAACTAAAATTCCAGTCGCATCACTTACTCTTAACCGAACTTGATGGGGTAAACTCATCTGAGAAGGTGTTCCTAAAATCAGTAAAAGTTTCCATTCTCGAACGGTATCTGACTCTAATTCCCAAGTTAAAGCATACAAGCGTAAAGTGGTTTCTGCTAGTTGTAAATCGCGAGAACCTGCTTTGGCTTGAGTCGGAATTTCTTCTCCTTTTCTGTTGAGTTCTCCTACAATGGCTTCAAATTCTTCGGAAGCCCATCTCAAACTTCTCATCCCTGTAGCTGTCGAGAATTCTGGAATCAGAACCCAGGAGAATTCTGTTGCTAAATTATCAAGTTCATCGTGTAACCAACGCCCTAAATTCATGGCGGGTTTGCCTAAGAGTGTGAGCAGATCAGAAAGATAATTATTTTGAGTTTGAATAAATTCTGACTGGCTCATTTCAGGTTCTAAATCAGTTGTATTTTGCACCTGATAAACCCATCGCAACAAATCAGGATTTGTGAATATTGCTATTCCTTGTTCCCAGTTTAATAGATTCCACAATTGGGGAGTTGACTGTGAGTTTTGAGTCGAAAGTTGAGGTAAAATAGTCTTGAGTTGTGCTTGTTGAGTAGAGAGTAAAGTTTTACGAGAGGGAGTTTCGGGCAAAGAAATTGCTGTGGTTTCTAAACAACGAAAATATAGAATTAACTGATCTATTTCGGGTTCAAACCAGTGGAGGGGAACTTGATAAGTCCAATCTAAATCCGGTTCTAAATTTGCCTTATTTTTGGCGGCGATCAGGTCTGGATAGGAAATAAAACGAGAGACAACAACGGTTTCAAGTTCTTCTTGAACTTCCACTAAAACATATAATTGAGCCGCATATTCGGGTAAGTCTAATACCGCTTGAGGAATACTAACGATTTCATCAGATAAACTTCCAACGGTAACGAGACAAACTTTAAATTGATTAACATATAAATTACAAACCGCTTCAATAGTATTCGCTACTTCTGGATGAAAAATAGAGCAATTTTCCCGATTTACAGTGAAATCATCGCCCCGTTCTTCTAACCAGCTTTCAAAACCAAATAAAGCTAAAGCATTCAAATAAGTAAACCATTTTCGAGATTCATCCTGAAGGGGATGACTGAGTTCTATTGCTTGATTAATATGTTCATCTGATAAAGCAATCGATGAAGTTGAGAAAGATTCAAAGCCCAGTGAAATTTCAGTTAGTAAAGATGAGTTATTCATTATGGTTTCTCCTAGTTATTCTTGTTAAGGATGAGTCAGGTTTGATGCAAGATTCTATTGTAGTACATTTAGATAGCATAGAGATTAAAGATAAATTTTTTTAGCAGTTAAACTGACAATCTATCTGCTCACAAAGTCGTTGAGAAAATAAACTTTTAGTTGAACTTTCTTGAGAGTTGTGAGATTCTGATTCCGCTTCTTTCATCAACTTATCAATTTCTTCATTAAGAGCTTCATCGAGTTGGTGATCGAGAGTTTGCAGGCGTTGAACATCGGTATAACTTTTAGCAAAATCAAGAATACGGTCACGCAATTGAATCAATAGTTTTTGTCGGACATCCGCTCTAAATTCTTTTAAGTTTAACAAACGAGTCACTTGATATTGGGCTTTCAGTCCGAGTTTTTTAGCAATTTCTCCCATTGATTCTTCCCGACAATGAAATAGACTTAATGCTTTTAAAAACTGTTCTGACTTTTCGGGGTTGCGACGTTTTAATTTACTCAACCGTTGCTCTACAACCTCTAATAAACTCAGATCTAAACAAGACATAAACTGCTGACGGTACTGCTCTAAAAACTCTGCTTGAGTATTATCGTTGTCTTCTGTTGGTTCAGTCGCCGTCAATTGTTCTAACCCTTCGGAGTTTGAACTATCTAGAGATTGAGTGGGAAACTGTCCGCCTCGACTATAAATCCGATAATCTCTTAATTGAGTCGCAATTTCTTGGAGGTTTTGAGCAATCATTTTAGTCGGAATTGAGAGATAATATTGAGCGTTTAAAACATTAGCCATTTGTTCATATTGTTCAGGAGTTGGAGGTTGACATCGCCTTTTAAATCCACTGCTCCGTTGTTGGAGTCGTTGACGACGATAGACATTGTGATAACTGGATAAAATCTGGCTACTGCGTTGAACTTCTAGGGGAGTTAGTTGATAAACTTCGCTCAAAATTCGCTCTAGTTGTTTAGGTCGAGTATCGTTCAATATTGCCCAATTACTCACCATATAAATTCCCCGTTCGAGCAGAAATGTGTTCAGTTCGGGATGGTATTTAACTCGGCGATTCGTCCAGGTTGCTAAACTACTTTTTTGGGGATCAAAACTCTCTAGAATTTGTCGAGCTAAAGACTGATAAGAGCTATTTTTGGGGTTTATTTCTCCCGATTCATCCAGAACTAAAGGAAATAAATCTTGACGACTAAACCCATGTTCTGTCCCAAATTTAGCTTCTAGATATAAGCAGGTTTGTTCAATTTCCCAAGAAATAAAACACAAAAGACACAGTTGAGCATCAGTTGAACTTAAATGAGAATCAGGAAGCGTTTTCGGTTCTCGATACCATTGAGTCAATTTTTGCTGAATGGCTACATCTGAGACTTCTGTACGAGTCGCCCCCTCGGTTAGTGCTGACTGAAAAAATGCCTGAGCTGACGGAATTTCAGAGATTTTCCGCTGTCCTGAACTTGTGAGTTTAACCAATTTCCAGTATTTTGACGCAGTACCCATTGAGATTTAAGTTTGAGTTGGCGATAGTGAATGAGAACAGACTGAAAGATTTAATTCATTATTTCACCGTAAGAGAGATTGGGTTGAACTCGGAGTGGTTTTCCCCTTCACAAATACTTATTTCTGGAAGTTTTGAGCCTATGCACTCTGCGTCTGAGTTTAACAAGTCGCTCAGATTCACGCAATCAAAACAGAGTCATTGGCGGTTTCTGTCAAAATTTGCTCAACTTCCGCAACCGTTAAATTGGGGTTTGCACTCAACATCAACGCCGCAACACCCGCTACATGAGGCGCCGCCATCGAAGTTCCATCGAAATACTCATAATTGTTGTTCGGTGTCGTAGAATAAATACCAACACCGGGAGCAACCACATAATCTAAGGGCGTAAACCCAGCATCATTGGAGAAATCTGCTACAGAATTGTAAAAGTTTGAAGCGCCTACTGCAATTCCCCAGTCTGTGGCGTATTGAGCCGGGTATAAAGGAGAAGGCCAATCTTGGTTTCCAGACGATGATACCACGACCACTCCATTCTCGGCGGCAAATTGAACAGCTTCTTGGAGCGGAGTCAGGTCATTGTAGAAGCTATCCTCAAAACCCAAACTCATATTAATCACATCCGCACCGTTATTAACCGCGTAGTAAATCCCGGAAGCCACGCTTTCAACTCCACCCAAATAGTCAGTCATGACTTGTACAGGCATAATTTGAGCATTGGGAGCAACTCCAGTTACCCCAAATTCATTCGCTTCTGCGGCGACAATTCCGGCGACATGAGTTCCGTGATTAAAAAAGTCCATCGGATCAGCATCATTATAAATAAAATCCCAACCGATGACATCATCGGCATAACCATTCCCATCATCATCAATCCCATTATTGGGAATTTCATCAATATTTTGCCAGATTCTACCATCAAGATCGGGGTGAGTGTAGTCAACTCCTGTATCGAGTACCGCCACAACCACGCCTTCGCCTGTATAACCCTGACTCCAAACTTGCGCGACGTTAATTGTATTGAGTCCCCAATTGGGATAATAAGTATCAGGAACATCTGCAAAAGAAACCGGAGAACCAATTGCACGACTAACCGCATCAGAAGCATTAATTAAACCGTACCCCTGAGTCGAATCAAAATCAGAAACAGACTCAACAACAGTTGTAGGGGTTGCAGAGACAGTCAGAGTGTAAGGCGTAGAACCGCTATATTGTTCAACGTTAATAAAATAAGTTCCCGCAGGTAAACGAGCTGAAATATTGTCGGAAAAGGTTCCTGCGCGATAGGAGGAATCAATCACTTCACTGTAGTCAGCAAAACCATCACTATTGTAATCGGCGATTAATTCTAAATCTGCATCTGCTGTTAAACCATCGAGAGAGAGATTGAGATTGCTAGCACTATTAAGCTGAATGCGATAATAGTCGTTTAAATCATCGATTCCGACAGAATCACTTACCGTTTGAGTCCCTTCTATTGTGCCTAAATCTTGAGCTGTCGTGAGAGTATCATCCACCACTGGAAGCAAAAAGGTATTGGTGAGGCTGTCTCCGGTCAAGGGATCAGTGGCGATCAGATTTGAGTTGTTGTCTAGGCTAAAGTCAGAAGTCTCAGTAATAATTGTTGGTTCTAGAAGAAATGAGTCTAGAATTGAGGGAACCAAAGGCTCAGAATATCCACTCCATTGGGTACTATCGAGGATTTCAGCACCAGTTGTTGGATCTAGGAGATGCACTTGAGCAAAATCGACTTGAGTTTCAAACATAGAGGTAGGGGTTTCAAACCCCCGATGAACACCTACCCCAACCTATCTCTGAGTCCAGCGAACTTATGCAATCTTGAGATCTCCTCAGTGAAAACTTCTAGAGTGCATTGCCAGTGCAGGTTCCCATCTCGACTGAAAATATTGGCGATAGAGTTCACAGCTTACTCTTGCTTGATCACCCTCTAGATGAATTAGCCCGATACTCTTGAGTTTAAAGGCTTCGATTTGATCAAGGGAGATAGGCGTTTGAGACATCAGAATTTTTTGAAAGGAAATTGTCAACTCGGGATGTTGTTGGAGATACCAAGCTTGATTGTGGAGGTGGAGGCTATAAATTCCGCTATCACTGGTTGCAGTTTTAAGGAGTTGTTTTAGATCAATTTGTTGAGAGACACTTTGATAGAGAGCTAATCTCACCAGATAAGGAAATCCCCCGACTAAGTTCATTAATTGTGATAACTCCTCAGTATAAAGATACAGTCCATGACGTTGTGCTAAATCAAAAACTTGTTCCGAGGTAAAAGGGGGTAACTCGACCGAGTAACCAATATTTAAGGGTAATTTGTTAAGGTCAAGTGGAATATACACTTCTATTGAGTTGACCAAAAGTAAGCGAAGTTTTTCCCACTCCCTAATATCTCTAGTTTCTTCATGCCAAGATCGCAACAGTACCAGGATATCTCGCACCAAAAATGGATATTCAAAAAGCTGATTGACTTCATCAAGAGCTAATAGAATCGGACGGTCAACTTGTTCGAGTAAATATCCCTGAAAATAGAGAGTACAACTGACTAAAGCCCCCAGATCTTTATCCCAATATTCATCAAGTTGGGGATCTAATCCGAGTTGTCGGGCGGTATTGGCACACAACCAGCGGAGAAATTTTTCGGTTGAGGAGAAAACTTTGCTTTCGGCACGGTTGAGGCTAATTTTTATCGTTTTAAATCCCTGGTTTTTTGCAAAAGTCAGGATTCTCACCATCAGCGAGCTTTTACCCATTTTTCGCGGTGCTTTGATGCGAATGAGAGAGCGAGGTTTTTGAATTTCTTGATAACAAATAGACTCTATTGGCGATCGCTCAATATAAAATTCAGAGGCGAGTGGTACTTGTCCTTCTGGGAATTCTAGACTGACTCTATCTGAGATTTTATTGAAGTTTTTATCCTTAAAAGCAACTGAATGAATTAATTTTTTTTCGAGTAGAAAACGACAGTTGATTTTGGTGACTTTTTCACCCAGGAGATCTGACAACAGATTCCATAACTTCGGAGCGGCTCCATTTTTGAGGTAGCTTGGAGAGTAGCCATTTTCAAGGGCGATTTGATCATAGGTCTTCCGGGTCTCCTGCAACGATTCGGTCAGGATCATTTTATGGATATAGCTCAAAGGGTTTCCTGTCCGACCACTCACTAAAGTATCGGTCAGCTCTACAAGTTTTTTAACACCCATTCCCAATTACTAGCTCTATAATGTGCCTCTCAATCCAGTATAGCCGCATCTCATATTAATTTTAGTTTTTGGGTCTTAGGTCTGAGAATAGTTTTCACTCTTTAGGTAATCATTGCTGTAACATTTCTCTAGAAAACTCTATTAGGAAGGTTATTCAGTCATCTCACTAGAAATAAAGCACTTATAAAGTAGTCGGACAAAATTAAAGTTAACTGTGAAGTCAGGCAATCTTGCTACAGACAAGCAACAGTAAAGGATTTCAGCACTTTTTAATCTTTCTTGATACAAAGCTGTTTATTTATGTCTGGGTACTTAGAAGATTAACGAAGACCTCAAACACAGCAGAAAGCTGAATGTATGAGTTGAGCGGTTCCATTAATCTAATCAGTAAGTGATGTCGGGTTAGCAAGAGGCGGAGGATATATAGAAATAGAACTGGCAGCGTGAATATTTCAACATCAGCCAGTTCACCTCAACAAAACCAGTCACAATACCAATATGGCAAGCTCAAGACTCCCTCGCCAATACATAAAGTTAGTCTTTTGGTTGATGCAATCATAGCGAGTTTTGAAATATACTCATAAGCCTGCTTGAATAAGCTGTTTTTATTCCTCTGGGAGTCAGATTTATCCACAAAATATCAATTTTGTCAATATCTAAAGTTAGTTAATTTAAGCGTCAAAGTTAATATAAAGCTAAATCTGTATCGAATTTGATAGTGCGAGGAAAGAACAAATTGTAAATTATAGATAAATGCCAGGAGTATGAATTATGGCTAATGTTATTTTCTATGAAAAACCCGGATGTAAAAATAACACGAAGCAAAAAGCCTTACTACAATCAGCCGGCCACAATTTAGACGCTCGTAACCTCTTAACTGAATCTTGGACACCCCAAAAACTACGTCCTTTCTTCGGTGATTTACCTGTAACAGACTGGTTTAATAGCAGCGCACCTCGGATTAAATCTGGCGAAGTTGATCCCAGTCAACTCAATGAAGAAGCCGCCTTAAATTTAATGATCGCTGATCCTTTGTTAATTCGTCGTCCTTTAATTTTAGTGGAAGAAATTTATCGAGTCGGCTTTGATCCCGATGTGATCGAAAGTTGGATTGGTTTAAATTCCACAACTCCGATTTCAGAAGACTTAGAAACTTGTCCTCGTTCCCACGCGGAAACTCCCTGTAAAACAGCCACTCATTCAGCTTGAATAGGCTACAATTTCTAGGGGCGCGTTCAGTTTGCGCCCTAAATTTCGAGAATTTTAGATTAAGACTTCGCTGCATAATAAAATGCTATTTCTTTGGGTTTCAGCCCTTCAAACCCCGCTTCAGTTAGCATTTGATTGAGTTCTTCTTGAGAGATGTGTTTCGCACCGATCCGCACAATCCGCGATCGCATTGTATTCGATACTCCACTACGCTGACGTCCAGCTTCTAACCCCATGACTTGATTGTAGAGATTCAATTTGTCTTGAGGAATAGGAGTTCCATCTAAATCAATTCCCTGGGCGATCGCTCGATCTACTGCATCTGCACCTTGGGTACTTTGAGCGTCTGATTTCATGTTTGAATCCGAATTTTACCAAAATTATTCTATCAGATTTGTTGCTCTAGAGTCATAACCCAAATTATTAAAAGCCCACCCCAAGGAGCGAGCTAAGTGTAATATTATGCTCGGTATTGCTAGGTTAGTTATATGGTAGCAGTTGAGTCGGTTGATTGTCCGTATAGATCTATACTTCTCTAAATTTTTTTTAACACCAATTCAAAATTCTGAAAACAATCTCAGTCACAGATTACTCCGCCCTTCGGGTTCACCAGTTGCTCCACGCAGGCGTAACCGCGCTTACCGCACTGGTTCACCGTAAAACGACGGAGACGGCACGGACCGTTGGTAAAATTCAGTCAAAATTAATCTTTACCTCAATCTCAGTTCACTTCAGGTTTAATCTGTTCTCATAATCTTCTCTTAAAGTAAGAATTGAACAGTACAAGAGAGATATTTATCCTCAAGAAAACCATGAAAAAGCGATTTAGTTTAGTCGCACTGGCTGCAATCGGTATCAGTCTGTTTCCGAGCCAACCTGCAAATGCTCAATATCCCCAAACTGGGGTAGAAAATGATGTTTTTGTCGATTTAACTATAAGTTCGCTAATGAAGATTGGATGATGGGTGATGCTAGTGGAACAACCCGTTTGGATGCTAAAAAGACACGAAACAAAATCATTGAGGGTATCCAAAGTCAAGCCGAGTCAACGGGATCAGAGTTAGAAATTGTTCATTTAGGGTGTCGTGATCCTTGGGGTCAAAATTAATTGATTAAAAATGGTTTTTGATTGATTTTATACAGTTTTTTCTTTGAATTAGAGTGTTTAAAGATGAGTTTACTCAATTGGGTAAGCTTATTTTGTATTTTTGGTATTCAATTACACTTAAAATAATTGAACTCTAAGTTTTTACTATAAATTTATATCAAATTTAATTTATATAAAAAATAAAGATCGTTGACTAAAATTTAACTTTTCAAGAAATCAATATAAAACTATTTTAAAAAAATATTAGATTATGCTAAGGTTAACTTAAGATTAATAATAGTTTATTGGTTAAAGATCAGCTAATCCTTTGAGAGAGAACACCATGAACAAGTTAATCAGTTGTATTGCACTGGTTTTTGTAGGATTAAACCTGAGTTTACCCGCCCTAGCCATTCGAGTCACAGAACAAGATATTGTCTGTTATTTCAAGTACAAAATCGGCGATCAAGCTTGGGTACTCGATAGTACAGGTGCAACCACTCGTGCTGGCGCTAGACGCTTTAGAGAACAAGTTCTTCAACGACAGCAAGGTTTAGCGGAAGATGCCGCAGAAGAACTACAAGTCGCTTATACAGGCTGTCGAGATCCCTATGGTCACAACTAATCAAACCCCTAAGTAGGGGATAAAATGTCATTCTTGGGGAAGTGAAGACTCTCTCATCGATCCTTCATTTCACTCAGGGTGACAATTATTGAGATCCCTCTATTTGCAAAAAAATTAACTCAAATTTAGCGATCGCTGAACAAATGTCCCCCCAAAAGATTACAATTAGAACAGAGAAAAAATAATATTTGTTAGTCTCCAACTCCGCCGATGAAACTTTCGCAGAAACAACTCAATACATTGTCAGTGTGTCCGCGTCGGTTTCAACAGACTTATTTAGATCAACTGATTTCTCCGCCTTCCCCCGATCAAGAAGAACGAATCATTTGGGGAAATCGCTTTCACCTATTAATGCAGCAGCGAGAATTAGGCTTACCTCTCGATCAATTAATTGCGGCAAATCCTCAACTCGGACAAGACTTAACAGCCTTAATTCAAGCAGCACCTCATCTGTTTAATTCTGATTCCAATTCTCCCGATCAAACCTTTCGAGAAGCCGAACATCAACGAACTCTAAACTTTCGAGGTCATCTTATCCTGGGCATTTATGATCTCTTAATCGCCGATCAAAAAAAGGCTCAAATTATCGACTGGAAAACCTATCCTCGTCCTCAAAATTCTGATCATCTGATCAAGAATTGGCAAACTCGTCTTTATCTTTATTTGTTAGTCGAAACCAGTAATTACTTACCCGAAGACGTTTCGATGACCTATTGGTTTGTGCGAGGGAATAAAAACTCTGGCCCCCAATATTTACCCCTTTCCTACAATAGCCAAGAACATCAACAAACCCAACAGGATCTCACCCAACTGATCACCCAACTCGACGAATATCTCCAACGCTACGAACAAGGCGAACCCTTTCCCCAAGTCGAAATCTCCAGCAGATCTTGTCAATCTTGCTCATTTGCCCTTCGTTGTCAACGCATTCAGGAAACGGAGGATCACTTTGGAGAATCTCAGGAATTCAACGTGAACAAACTGCCAAATTTCGCTAAAATTGAAGAAATCCCCATCTAAATGTGAAATTCCTTTTTTTCTTTCCCCATTTTAAATTAAATTAAAACATCATTCCAATGTGGCAAATTCAGCCGACTGTTGAGATTCCCGACTGGATGGTTCCTGCACTTCGTCACCATATCCCCGAAATAGACGGACGTTTTGCCGCTCAATTACTCATGTCTCGGGGAATTCAAACCCCGGAACAATTAGCAGTTTTTCTCGATGTTAACAAGTACAAACCAAGTAGTCCGTTTGAGTTTGGATCGGAGATCAAATGGGCGGTGAATCGATTAGTAATTGCCCGAAACTGTGATGAAGCGATCGCGATTTGGGGAGATTTTGACGCCGATGGAATTACCGCAACCGCTGTATTGTGGGAAGGTTTGGGTCAGTTTTTTAACCAAGCGGGAAGGCTTGCCGAACCCACAGACGACGCCTCAGCTTGTTTATCTTACTACATTCCTAATCGTTTAACGGAGTCTCACGGCCTCAATATTGCCGGAATTGAAGGATTAGCCCAACAAGGGGTAAAGGTGATTGTCACTTGCGACACGGGTAGCACAAATATTACTGAAATTGAATACGCCAAACAGTTAGGAATTGATGTAATTATTACCGATCATCATACCTTACCGCCCGAACGTCCGCCTGTGGTTGCGATTATTAATCCTCGCAATTTATCCCCCCAGCATCCGATGTATCATTTGTCTGGGGTTGCTGTTGCTTATAAACTTGTTGAAGCCCTCTACAAAACCTTACCAGATATTCCCGAACAACCCTTAGAAAATCTGTTGGATTTAGTGGCAATTGGTTTAATTGCTGATTTAGTTCAACTCACTGGAGATTGTCGTTATCTCGCCCAATGTGGGATTGAACAACTCAAAAAACAACAGCAAAATCCAACTCGTCCAGGAGTGGGAAAATTATTGAGTTTGTGTAAACGAACCGGAGATCGTCCGACTGATATTTCCTTTGGTTTAGGCCCTCGAATTAATGCCGTGAGTCGGATTCATGGAGATGCCCGTTTTTGTGTCGAACTCCTCACCAGCCGAGATGAAAAACGCTGTCATCAGTTGGCTTTAGAAACAGAATTAGCCAATACTCGCCGTAAGTCGCTTCAGCGAGAAGTCAGTCGAGATGTGATGAAAAAACTCTCCCAACTCGACTTATCAACTACTTGTGTAATTGTGTTGAGTGATCCCCAATGGCCAACCGGAGTTTTAGGGTTAGTGGCGGGTCAAGTTGCCCAAGAATACGGACGACCTACGATTTTATTAAGTACCGATATTGGGGTCAATTTATCAACAGAAGATTTCCCCACAGAAGGGTTAAAAATAGAAGAAAATTATCAGCTTTTGGCGAGAGGTTCGGCAAGATCTGTTAATCAAATTGATTTGTATGAATTAGTCAAAGGTCAAGCCCATTTATTAAATCGCTTTGGGGGTCATCCTTTTGCAGCAGGTTTGAGTTTACCTGTCGAAAATATTCCGATGTTTACAGAGGCAATTAACCGTCAACTGCGCGAACAAATAGAACAGATTCCCGGTGGCGGATTGGAACCAATTTTACAAGTGGATTTGGTTTGTACGGTGGCGGAGTTGGGACGAGATTTGTTTCAGGAGTTAAAACTGTTAGAACCTTGTGGAATGGGAAATCCTGTTCCTCATATTTTAATCCAAAATTGTTGGTTTAGCAATCCCTGGAATCAAAATGAAAAAGATATTAAAGGTCAGAAAGTTTCTTATATTAAAACTACATTTGAACTGTGGGATGAGTCTGTAACAGAGGGGTTTCCGGGGGTGTGGTGGGGTCATTATAAAGATGAAGTTCCAGAAAATCGTTGTGATGTGGTAGTAGAACTTGATTTTAATACGTTTAAAAAACGTTATGAAGTGCGATTGTTAGAGGTTCGTCCGGTTGAAAATACCCCTTCAAACCCCATTTTTCCTCAAATCGATTGTATTATTGACCAACGAAATAGTCATCTCAATCATTCTGAAAAAGATATTTTAAATGAAGATATAAAGCCTTTGATGATTAAAGATTGTCCGACAAGTTGGGAGGAGTTGCGAATCTGGTTTCGACGTTTAGTTGATCCTCAACATCGGTTAATTTTGGCTTATCAACTTCAACCGGAGATTTCATCGAGAGAAATTTGGACAAGACTGATTGGAATTGCCAAATACTTAAGTCGAACTGAAAAATCAGTGAGTCGTAAAAAGTTACAGCAAACCTTAACAATTGGAGATTCAGCCTTGAGGTTTGGATTTGATATTTTAAAACAACTAGGATTTCAAATTGAACACCGTGATCGTGAATTTTATATGCGTAAAATAGACAATCAAGAAACAACTGAAGCTGAAAATGCCTTAGTCGAAAAGTTTTTAGCCGCGATTCAAGAAGAACAATTTCGTCGTAAATATTTCTGTGAAGTTCCTCTATCAACCCTGCAAGCAATCGCCCATCAAACTCTAACTCATGTATCTTCTTCAGCTTCAGAGTTAGAATTTTAAGACAGGGCTACAGAAGCTTTTAAAGCCAAACGGGGTAATAATTGTTCTAGGTCTAGATTCGTCGCCACTTGAGCGAGTTGGTTAACATCATGGGGATTTTCAAGATAAGGTATAATGCCTAAAACGGGAATTTGAGTTAACGATTCAATTAAAGCAGTTGGACTCCAATTCTCAATTTCTTGTTGATTACAAGGTTGTACACAATTTAGAACAATTCCTCTGAGATTAACTCCCATACGACGCGCTAAAGCCACATTAGAAACAGCTTGGGCGATCGCCCCCAACCGGATAGGAACCACTAAAACTGTCGGTAAACGCCAATCTCGGGCTAAATCTGCAACAATTAATTCATGGGTAATTGGAGAACCTAAACCGCCCACTGCTTCAATTAAAATAAAATCTCGCTGTTGTTGGAGATTACAAAAAGCCGCCCAAACCTTTTCGATTTCGACTCGACGTCCTTCTTGTTCGGCTGCAATCGGCGGGGCTAAAGGGGCTTCAAAATAAAGGGGTGTAATTTCTTCGGGTGACTGTTCGAGTGCAAAAAGTTGACTATACAATTCGCGATCGCCAACCCCCGACTGTAAGGGCTTCATTACCCCTAAATTTTGAGAGGAACAATACTTTTTCCAATAAGCAATTAAAGCGGTTGTTAATACAGTTTTACCTGCTTCTGTATCAGTTCCAGAAATCAGAAGTGAATTCATCATAATCATTGCTCACCAGATCTAATTGATTAAAGAAATAAACTGGAAATAAACTAATGTTTGAGATTTAGAAAAATAGATTCAACCCGTATCATTATTCTCTATATTCTCCTCTCCGGCTTCTTCTTCTATTTCAGGAAAAAAAGTTGGTTCTTTCGGTTCGGGTTTAGGAGAGGCAGTCGGTTCAAGTTCCGATGATTCTTCGACAGGAGATTCAGGTTTCGGAACAATTGGAATTTTGGGTTCCTGGGAAGATTTTGGAGGTTCTTCCGGCTTGGGTTCTGGTTCGGGAGTCGGTTCGGGAGTCGGTTCGGGAGTCAGTTCCGGTATGGGTTCCGGAATCAGTTCGGGTTCGGGTTCGGGTTCGAGAGTCGGTTCAGGACTCGGTTCGGGTATGGGTTCAGGACTCGGAGTTGGTTCGGGAATGAGTTCCGGAATCGGAGTCGGAGTCGGAGTCGGAGTCGGTTCAGGTATGGGTTCAGGTATCGGTTCAGGTAAGGGTTCCGGTTCCCAAGTCGGTTCAGGAATCGGTTCGGGTATGGGTTCCCAGGTTGGTTCCGGTTCGGGTTCCCAAGTGGGTTCCGGTTCAGGAACAATGGGAGGGAGAGTATTAATCAGACTCACCTCTAGGATATAATCGCTTTTGGAAAATCCCGGTAACGTTTGTAACTCCACAATATACTCACCCCCCATAGAGGCTGTTCCCTGCCATAAAGACACCTCTTGAGCAACTGCATTTTGCTTGGGATCATAGAGATTGAATAACACTCCCTCTCCAGACACCGTGACATAAAGCTGTTGATCAGCTTCAGCAGAGATAATATAATCCGTTTTCTGACTGGCTGTGACAGATCCTTTTTTGACCACTTCCGGCCCATCAGCATACACCTCTAAGCGGCGAGTGATCGGTTCGGGAGTCGGTTCAGGAATCGGTTCGGGAGTTGGAGTCGGTTCAGGTCTGGGAGTCGGTCTAGACCTCGGAGTGCGAGTAGGCATTGGTTCAAGAGTGCGACTGGGTGTGGACGGACTGGGGCTAATCACCACTCTGGGAGTTTGATCGCCCGAGGGATCTTCATCAGAGGTTAATAAACTGCGAATTAACGCCACCGATCCCCAACCCGTTAGCAAAGCAACCGCCATCCCCGTTGCAATAATCGCCCAAGGATTTTCCCAAAAGGATCTCGGCGAATTTGTGGGAATACTGGGATTTTTTTGATTGGGGTTGGAACTGGCTGGACTGCTGACTAGAGGCTGGTTTCCCACCGCCACTGTCTTCATCTCCGATAAATTCACAGTAGATGAACCCGTTGCAGCAGTTGCCGCAACCGGATTGAGAGTTTGTAAAGCCCGTTCAAGTTCAGCCGCAGACTGATAGCGATCGCCCGGTTGACGACTCAGCATCCGGTTGATTATTTGAGCAAAAGCAGGACGCACAGTTACCGCCTGTTGCCAATTCCAAGTTAGATTCGCTTGATCGAGTAACAGATGAGGATCTTGACCCGTTAGCAAGACAATGGTTGTCACCGCTAACGCATAGAGATCGCTACTAGCAGAAACATTTCCAGTTTGTAACTGTTCAAAGGGGGCGTAACCTATTTTTCCGACCCGGGTTACAGGGGGTAATGTTCCTCCCTTAGAATGAATTTGAGTTGCTAAAGCATTCACCACACCGAAATCGATTAAAACAGGCAGTTGATCCCGTTGTCGCAAAATAATATTATCGGGTGAAATATCCCGATGGATAATCCCCAGGCTATGAATATGATCAAGGACGGGTAAGATTTGTCGCAAAAAGAGCAACACTTCCGCTTCGGAGAAGGTCGTCGGAAAGCCAGGAGGGGCGTTTTTCCGTTCGTTGAGTAGGGTGTGATAGGTTTTCCCTTCTACATAGTCTTGAACCAAGAATAGCCGTTGATTTTCTTCAAAGACTGCACAAAATTGAGGAATTTGGGGATGTTTAATTTGGTAGAGAACCTGGGCTTCCCGGTGGAACAGTTCTTTGGACTTCTCGAAAGCATAATTTTCAGTCGTTGGGGGAATGAATTCTTTAAGCGCACAGCGTTCGTTAAAGCGTCCTTGATCTTCTGCCAGATAAGTACGACCAAACCCCCCCTGACCCAAAATATCGATCAAGCGGTAGCGATGTTGCAGAACTGTTCCGAGTGGAATGGCAGGTTGCATAGGAGGTCGATAGAGAGAAGCACTTCAATTCTAGAGTTTAGATGAACGATTTTGTCACCTGTCAGTGGTCAGTTCTCAAACTGTTCTCTCTGGGGCGCTCAGGTAGAGGGATGGAGATAGAGACAACAGTTGACAGTTTCATCGGCTTTTGGGAAAATTCCCACCGGAAAAATTGTTTCTACTTTAACTCTGATTGGCAAGTTTGCCTAGTTGTCTCAGAGGAGTTCTGACTCTGTTGCTAAATTGGATGTATAAGTTTTGCTGAAGCACTCCAGTCTAGACTGATTAAGGGAGAAGGATGATCGTGATTTTAACTCTTTTGGGAGGTGAAGGCGTTGTCTGAGCAAACGACTCTGATTCCAAATGGTGGGAGTGAGGCGAATCTAGCATGGACTCAATTTAATCTAATGTATCTCTGTCCTGTTTGTCAAAATGAAGATCAACCGGAAAATGTTTTATTTTGTTCGGTTTGTGGTTGGGATTTAACGCCCTGTCCACCTGATTTTCAAGACCGTCAGACTCAGCAAGTTGCTTGGGCGAGAAGGATTTGGAAAAAGTTACAAGAATTAGAACAAATTTCACCGATTGACTCTGCCAATACTGCATCTCAAAATCCAGCGGAGCAAGAGAGTTCTACTTCTCGAAGTTTAATTGTGACTTCTACAAGTGTAGAGAGACTGCACTCTGAGCGGAAAATTAATTACACTCCGCTTCGTAATCTTTTAGAAGCTAGACAATGGCGAGAGGCCGATGAAGAAACGACTCGGGTGATGTTGCTTGCCGCTCAACGGGAAAAAGCAGGTTATCTTGATCTCTATGCCGTTCGTGATTTTCCTTGTCAAGACCTCTACACGATTAATCAACTCTGGCTAGAGTATAGTCGCGGACATTTTGGGTTTTCTGTACAAAAACGAATCTGGGAAAGTTTGATCAATCAGAAAGAATCTATCTCTGAAGCCCATTTTGGGGATTATTTAGGGTGGCGAAAAGAGGGACAATGGTTAGACTACGATGACCTGGTTTTTGATTTGCGATCGCCTCAAGGTCATCTTCCTGTTGGGTTCGCGTGGTGGGTAGTGTGGTGGTGTATTGCTTTGTCTCGGGTGGTGGTTTTTGAGGTGTTTGAACGTCTCGATTCTTGTCAGCTTTAAGTCACAAATCAATCAGTTTGGGGTCTTAAGGATTGATCTTGATCAAGAGTTTGACGCAGTAGGTATAGTAAGCCCACAATACTATATACCTAATATTTTAGACGAAAAGCCTAAATTTGGCAACCCTCACTTTTTTTTCGAGGATTAAGTCCTCAAATTTGTTAGGATGTGAAATTGAAAATCTTAGCATTTTCTCGAAAAGTTAAGTTTCATTCACCACTCTATAATTTAGATTAATAAAAATCCGATGAGTACCCAAATTTTACTCGTTGAAGACGAAGAAGCACTCGCTCAATTTCTCAAACAAGAGTTAACCTATGAGGGATACGAAGTCACAGTCGAACAAGACGGGATGAATGGATTAGTCAAAGCCAGAGAATCTAATCCCGATTTAATCATTTTAGACTGGATGCTGCCTCGATTATCAGGAATCGAAATTTGTCGGCGTTTAAGAACAAGTCATAATCATGTGCCGATTATTTTATTAACGGCTAAAGATGAAGTCAGCGATCGGGTTACGGGTTTAGACTCGGGTGCTAACGATTATATCATTAAACCGTTTAGTTTGGAAGAATTTTTAGCACGAGTTCGAGTGCATATTCGTCATCTCCAAGAACCCAACGCCGACTTATTAACCTTTTATGATTTAAGCTTAGATAGGAAAACTCGGGAAGTCAGACGCGCCAATCGTTTAATTGATTTAACCGCTAAAGAATATGATTTACTCGAATACTTAATGAGTCATCCCCGTCAAGTTATGACTCGGAATCAAATTCTCGAACAAGTTTGGGGATATGATTTTATGGGAGATTCTAATATTATTGAAGTCTATGTTCGTTATCTGCGAATAAAGCTAGAATTAGAAGGAGAACCTCGCCTGATTCAGACTATTCGGAGTGTGGGATATGTATTACGAGAATAGACTAAAAACCCGATAAAATCACTGTAAATATACTTCCTTCTCCGGGTTTAGAAAGCAATGTAACTCGACCTCCCATTCCTTCAACAATGGTTTTGACAATCGATAACCCTAAACCCGTTCCTCCGGCACGAGTTCGAGCTTCATCAACCCGATAAAATCGTTCAAAAATACGGCTTTGATGTTGGAGAGGAATACCTTGTCCTTGATCACAAACACTCAAATAAACTTTCTTGTCTGTCTGTTTTACTTTTAGTGTAATCGGCTGTTCGGGTTCAGAATATTTAATCGCATTATCAATTAAATTGAGTAAAACCTGTTTCAGACGATTGCGATCAGCTTTAATCTGAATCGTTCCTGGAATTTGTTCGAGACGAACTCGACCTTGACTAAATTGTTGTGCCATTTCTCGCACTTCTAACAGTAAACTATTCACTTCAAAGGGTTCAATTTGAAAATGAAGATTCCCATGATCTGCGCGGGCGAGTTCGAGTAAATCTTGTAATAAACGAATGGTACGTTCCGCTTCATTAGCAGCAACTTCTAAGCCTTCTCGTTGCGGAGGAGTGAGGTTATTTCCTCGGCGTAATGTACTTTGTAAATATCCCTGAACAATCGTTAACGGAGTTCGTAACTCGTGGGAAACATTACTCACAAATTGTCGCTGTTGTTCCCAAGATTCTGACAACCGATCTAGCATTTTATTACAAGTATTAGCCAGCATCGACACTTCACTGGGTGCTTGTTCTAACTTCAAACGATAATCCGACAAGTCATCCGCCGAAATTGTTTCAGTAAGCTGACTCATTTTTTGTAGAGGTTCTAAAGATTTGCGAATATACCAAGCACTGATAATCACTAATACTAACGTTACAAAGATTGTCAATGGAATCAAGCTATAAATAATTGATAAAAAAATTGTATATTCTCGGGTAATATCCGTCACTAAATAAAGTTTCCCTAAATGTTGATTGGAAAGCTTTAAAGGCCCTCCACAAGCAATCCAATAGCGATCACTAATCAGAGCAACCTTTGGCTTCAAGGGCATATTTGTATACTCTAAAAGTTGAGCATGGGTTTGAGGATTAATATCTTCTTGAAATCCCATTGATTCAGCAATGATTTCACCATTATTATCTCGAATCCAAACTAAATGTTCTTTGACTTCTGGCTTCTCAATCACTCGCTGAATTGCTGCATCCCGAGACATCATATCACTATAAACCGTAACCTCATGGGAAAACTTTTTTGCCATCTCCTCAATTTTATATTTATGACTATCAACCAAGAGTTTTTGCATTCTCAAACTCGTCCAAGTCGTCACACTTCCTAAACTCAACACCGAAAAAATGGTAATTCCTAGCGTCAGTTGAAATTTCAAAGAAGCTGTCGGTAAAATCTTCCTATTTTTGATCTGATCAAAATATTTGAATCTCAAATTAGTCATACTTGTATTATTAAGCTTTAAAATTTATAACCTCAATCTAATCTAACCCAAATTTAATAGATAAACTTGATTAAAATATTAATCTATCCCTCACTTCTATTCAACTTCAGTGGACTGAATTCGGACTGAACTTTAACTGAGAACTCCCTGAGAAAGTCCCTGACTCTGAACATCAACGGCTAAAAAGGTAAGTCACTGTCATCAGTCTGATCTTCGTCTGAATCAATATTGGCTTCAAAATCCGATTTTTCTTCTTCTATAATCCCAGAAAAATTCTGCAACGCGGTTGAATCTTTTTGATCCTTTAAATTCATCAATTCTCCAGAAAAAGCCTCTGCTAGTTGTCGAGAAGCAATTGCAACCCGATCTTCTTCTAAAGGATGAGAATTGATTATTTCTTGAGGAGAAAATGAGGGCGAATTGAAAGGAGGAGTTTCTCGGGATTGAGGAGAATTTTCAACAGAAGAAATAGGGGATTCTAACTCAGGTTCCACAGGTGACGGTTCCCCTGGGAATTCTGGCGAAGGAGTTGCAGAAAATTGTTCATTCGGTTGTTCATTGGGTTGAGGAGTGTCTGGAGAAGGATTAACAACAATTTCAGGAGATGCTGTTTGTTGATTCTCGATTTGTTCGGGAGAAGCCGCCTTTGGGGAGGAAAGATTTTTCGGTTTGGTTCCGACTTCTAAACGAACTTTAATAGAATGTTTGAATAACTGTTTAAATGCAGCTTCAACATTAGAAATTCTTCCCTGTGCTATTTTCAGTAATTTTTGAGTGGGAACCCCAATATAGGCGACTTGTGTATCCATACCCAATAAACGTCCATGCTGACGAAATAAAGCCTGGGTTGCTGGGGGTTGAAGTTCCTCCAGAACTCGCCGCCAAATATCCTCAAGATCATAGTCTTCTGTATTAGCAGAAAATGTAGGTGTGGGTGTTTCTTCGAGATGATTTTCCTGTATTTCTGGGGAAGGTTCAGACGGTTGATTAGCGACAGTTGGAGAGGGTTCTACAACGGGTTTTTCTTCGGATTTAGGTGGCGGTGGCGGAGTCGGTAACGGTGCGGTAGAGGGTGAGTTTTGGGGAGGTGATGAAGGGGTGATCGAAGGTTTAGATAAAGCGGTGGGTTGAGGGGTAGATGGTGCAGAATAACGAAGTGCAGAGGGTAATAATCCGAGTAAAATAATCTCTAACCATAAACGGGGTTGGGTGGTATTTTTAATTTGAGGTTCCCCTTCACGGAGATATTTTTGAGCGGCTAAGATCGTTGGGATTTCCCAATGATCAGCAAACTGACAAAGTTCTTCCCAAGTCGGTTGAGTTAATTTGACTAAATCGGAACGTTGAGGTGCAGTTTTAGCAATAAGTAAATCACGATAAAATTCAGCTAAATTTTGTAGAACAATTAGGGGTTCTCGTCCTCGATTGAGAAGTTTACGAATATAATCAATAATATCGGTGCTTTTTTCAGAGGCAATTGCTTTTAAAAGTTCGAGTAAATCTCGTTCAGGAACAGCACCCACTAAATCCCAAACCTGTTCAACATTAATTTCACCCGCAAGTAAGCTTAATTGATCGAGTAAACTTTCTGCATCTCGGAGTCCACCTTGAGCAATTTGAGCAACCATTTTTATTGCTTCTAACGTGATGGGGATTTGTTCTTTTTCAGCAATAAATTGTAAATGTTGAACCATAGGTTCGAGAGGAATACGACGAAAATCGAAGCGTTGACAGCGCGAAATAATCGTCGGTAAAACTCGTTGAGGATCGGTTGTCGCGAGGACAAAAACAACTCGTTCGGGTGGTTCTTCTAAGGTTTTGAGCAACGCATTAAACGCCGCCACACTGAGCATATGACACTCATCAATAACATAGACTTTGTAACGACATTGAACAGGTGCAAATTGAGCGCGTTCGATCAGTTCCCGAATATTATCAACTCCGGTGTTACTCGCCGCATCAATTTCAATTACATCTAGGGTCGAACCGTTGGTAATTCCTTGACAAACGGCACAAGTTCCGCAGGGAGTAGCCGTTGGCTCATCGGCTGACAAACAGTTGAGTGATTTGGCTAAAATTCGCGCACTAGAGGTTTTTCCCGTTCCTCTTGGCCCGGTAAACAGATAAGCTGGAACAATACGCCCCCGATGAATGGCATTGGTGAGTGTCGTCGCAATTGCATCCTGACCAACCAAATCAGCAAAGGTTTGCGGACGATATTTGTGGTGGAGGGGTTCGTAAGTCACAACCAGGTAGTCAGATTCAAAAAAATTTGCTCAATCTAAATATCTCTATCCTAACGCTATCAGAAAATTTACATCTATGATAGGGTTTGGTGCAGGTGTTGTTTAGAGTGTTTGTTAACAACCCTTCACTCAATTGATGTTTATTTTGGGGGAAATGTGCAGAGTTTTGCATCTACTCACCCAGTTTATTATAGATTTGTCTGTTTGAGATGTAGAAATATCCAATCTTCGGAAATCTCAGATTACAATAGTATTGAGACTAAAATCTGGAGCCTTTTTTATTAATTAAAGCTTATGTCTGCGTCAGTTATCCATACAGAAACCCAACTTGCTCAAGCTTCACCTGCTGATCCGAGTGCCACTCAATCTCCGTCTATCACACCCGAGATGATTTGGATGGGGGCATCGGGAATACTCTTGCTGATTTTAATTGTTTTCTCAATTTTGTTTAAGTTAAAAACTCAAGATCTAGACAAGCAACTGAGAATGGAGCAGTTTAGAAATAAAGAGTTACAGAAAAAATATAAATTGGCAGTCGGAACAATCTCTAAAATGGAGAAAAATCCTGACCTTATTCACTCGCGAGAGTTTAACTTAGATTACCTTAGAATGCGAATGGCAGAGGATGTTTTTCACTATGCCATTATTGTTCAAATCAAGATGAAAGTTAAACAGAAAATTGCTTTGGCTTTGCGTCCAACTCAAGCGGCTGTGGGAGAAAAAAGTAATGCTGGAACAGGTCGCCAAGTTGATTCGACGTTTGATGTAGAGTATGAAACCGGACAGGGAAATGTTAGTAAAAAACGGATCTTATTTCGCATTCAAATTAGGCTGATGAAACTCCCGACCCAAGCAACTTCAACGACAATCAATCAAATTATTGACTGTTTAGAAACTTACCTCAGTCCTTCTGATGATCGGGAAAATTGGCAACCCACAATTCAAGGGAGAATTGTCCAAATTCAATGGGATCAAAAGGCTAAACCGACTCCATTATTAGTATTAGAACAATCTAACGACGGGATGAATGTGACCTTTAAAACAACTCGTCAAACACCCGGTAGTGGTATCCAAAAAGCAGTTGTTCCCGGAGGAAATCCCACAGCTAAAAAGCGGAAAAAATCGACTAAGATCAGCAAAACTCCATCTACAACTGATAAAAGTTAAGAAGTCAATTTTTTGTCTTGAGTAAGATTAACTGAATAGATGAACGGAATAAAATATAGGGATTTTAATCGGACTGAGGACAAGATCTCTGAGTCCACTCTCTGAGTAATAATACGCCTTGACAAAAAAACGAGGGATCAGGGCTAAGGTTGAAGATTTGTTTGATAGTTTTTTGCAGTTAGGTGATTAATCCTAGATTAAGAATTTTCTCTCACCATAGAGTCTATTATCGAGAGTTCAGTACAAATTACTGATTGTGCTTACAGCCTAGACTTGATCGTTCTTTTAAGCGATTGTTAAAATCGCCTGTGACCGTTGATCTGATCGATAGTATTGCAAAATACTTTCAATAAGTTTATAGTCAAAATAGAGATCGATCATGCAGGGACTATGAGATCTATTCAAGCTTCCAACAATATGGCGTTTTACAACAATCGCTCTATCAAATCTGAGCTAAACCAAAAAGGCTGTCGTTTAACTCCGCAGCGAGAAAAAATTCTGCAAGTGTTTCACAGTCTTCCTCAAGGCAAACATTTAAGTGCAGAAGAACTTCATGGCTTCTTACAGACTCAGGGAGAAAATATTAGCCTCTCGACGGTCTACCGAACATTACACCTACTGACCAATATCGGCATTTTGCGGGAACTCGAACTCGCCGAAGGCCACAAACACTATGAACTCTTTACAGCCCAAGGCCGTCGGCATCACCATCTGGTTTGTGTTCAGTGCTATAACACCTTTGAATTTAGTGATGAGTCTATCCTAAAAATCGGTCAAAAACAAGCCGACAAAGCCGGGGTACATCTACTCGACTGTCAACTGACAGTTCATGCGGTTTGTATTGAAGCCATTCGTCGAGGATGGCCGTCTTTACTTCCCAGTAGTTGGAGTTGTCCCCAAGCCATCGCCGACGGAAATCAGAATCACAATGAAGACAACCTCGAAAAATTAGAGTCCTTAAAACAGCAAAACGAACTCGATAAGAATTAATCAATCTGCAAATTAAACGGTAAACGAGTGTAAATTCCTCGGGGATCATTCAATGCTTTTAATTGTGCTAATTCTTCTCGTAACTTCAAAAACTCCAGCGTGATCGGATCAAGTGTTGATGAAGCTTGAGTAGATTCTCCTCCGATAAACGTTTCTAAAATTTGTTGTTCAAAAGTTTCACCTTCTGGATATTCTTCAAGTTTCCAGTCATCTTCTAATTTTGCCTGTTCTGCTGCCGCTGCGATCGCATCTTGTATCCCCCCAATTTGATCGACTAGACCAATTTTTTCCGCCTGTACACCCGACCAAACTCGTCCTTGAGCAATTTCGACCACTTTCGACTTCGGGAGGTCTCTTGACTCAGACACCTTAGTTAAAAACCGTTCATAAATCGCATCAACAACCTTTTGAATCCTCGCTAATTCTTCCGGTGTTTTCGGACGCGAAACCGTGTTTATATTTGCATAACGACCTGTTTTTACCACATCCCAAGTCACCCCATTCTCATTGGCGATATCCTGTATATTAAACAACACTCCAAACACCCCAATCGAACCTGTAATCGTATTCGCCTCTGCCAAAATTTGACTCGCCGCCATTGAGATCCAATACCCACCCGAAGCCGCAAAATTTCCCATAGAAACAATCACGGGTTTCTGTGCTTGTAAAAGTTCGACTTCTCGACCAATAATTTCTGAAGCTGTTGCACTTCCACCCGGACTATTCACCCGTAAAACAACTGCTTTAACCTCATTATCCATCCGTAATTTTCGCAGCTTTTTGGCTAGACTATCGCCCCCAATCTGATCTCCAACACCTTCGCCATCAACAATACTTCCCTCTGCGTAAATAATTCCGATTTTATTTTTACTATTAACATCTCCTCGATTGACTTTGATAACTTCCGGCATCTTTGCATAGGAATTAATGCTAATTTGACGGAACATTTTATCCTCATCTTCCGGTTCACCCGTCAGCTTTTTGAGATCAACAATTACCTCATCAAAATGAGCCACCTTGTCAACCAATTTACTTTTTACCGCTTCCGGTGCCATTAAAATTCCTTGTCCATCCGCAATTTGTTGAAGCTGAGACGCATTTAACTGACGACTGGGGCTAACTGTTGTAATATATTTACCCCAAATATCATCGAGTAACTTCTGAGTTTGTTCTCGATTTTCCGAACTCATTTGTTTCAGTAAAAACGGTTCAACGGCTGATTTGTACTTTCCAACCCGTGTCACTTGTACGCCAATTCCAAACTTTTCTAACGCCCCCGTCAAGAACATAATTTCTGAACTGAGTCCGTTCATTTCAACCGAACCCAAAGGGTTAACCACAATCGTATTCGCCACAGAAGCTAAATAATATTCGGGTTCTGTCCAGTCTAAATCATAAGCAATAATCGGTTTACCAGACTCTTTAAATTTTTCAAGCGCTTGTCGGACTTCTGTGGAATTTGCTAAACCTGTACTTGTCGGATTACTGGTTCCTTTGAGATAAAGTCCCACAATGCGATCATCTTGACTGGCTTTTTCCAACCCTTCTAAAATTGTCCGAAGTTTGATTTGATTGAGAGAATCTTCTGCAAGGGCTTTTTGAAAGAGTTCGCTGGTATTGTATTCTGGATCGGCATCCGTAATATTTAAGGACAGATCAAAGACTAAGACAGATTTATCTTTCACCTGCGGGCCAGAGTCTTGGGTCGCGGCTGCCATCACTAAAAATATTAATCCTCCGACTCCCATCGTGACCATGAGGGCGAGTCCTAGAAGGTTTCCAAGTAAGCTAGCAAAGGTGTATTTTAGGAAGTCTTTCATTATCCGTTTAACCGTCAGGATTGGAGCGTTTTGGAAGGGGTGATGATTTGACTGTTCTCAATGAATTGTAGAACTTGACAAATAGAGATAAGTTGATCATAGCTTAAGCGATCGCTGACGTGTTCAGGTTGTCCTTCACTGATTTGAGCGATTAACAGACAAAGCGGTTTGATCGAATTGCGATCACAACGGATGCTTAATTTGATCTTAAAATCTTGTTCAGTCTTTTCGGTAGCAGCCAGAATGTTAATCACTCAACTGATCCATTCATTCAACTTCATTGAAAAAAAAGTGATATTAATGACCTGAAAAATTGTTTCCATTCCTGGCAACTGCATAGAGAAAAAGTGATAATCAGGAGGGTCAAGTCGCCGCGATCGCGCTCGCTTTATGAAAGCCTAACACCCTTAACCCCGAATTTGTTCTAAAACACCCGACTGTTTCAACTCTGTTAACGTGGGATTTCCCGTACAAAAAAGCACCGTTGAAATCTCAGCCTTGAGAATCTCCACTAAGCGATAAACAGCCTGTTCTGACTCGGCTGCGGCTTGTAAAAACGGCCATGCTAACCCCGCTAAATCAGCCCCCAAAGCGATCGCTTTGGCCACTTCTAAACCGTTACGAAGTCCTCCCGAAGCAATTAACGGTACATTAGAATTAATCATCCGAATTCGAGTAATACATTCAGCAGTGGGTAAACCCCAATCGGCGAAGGTTTCTCCTAAGCGTCTTTGACAGGGATCTGCTGCCCGTTCTCCCTCGATTTTTGCCCAAGAAGTCCCCCCCGCCCCCGCTACATCAATGGCTGCTACACCCGCTTCTAATAGCCTTGTCGCCATCGTTGCTGAGATGCCATTTCCAACTTCTTTGGCAATCACTGGAATTGGGAGTTTTGTACAAAGTGTTTTGATTTTGTCAAGTAGTCCGCGAAAGTTTGTATCGCCTTCAGTTTGAATACATTCTTGGAGAGGATTGAGATGTAAAATCAAAGCATTCGCTTCTAAAAGATCAACAACGCGCTGACATTGTTCTAAACCGTAATCATAGTTAAGCTGAACAGCCCCTAAATTCGCAAATAATAAAATATCGGGCGCCAGACTTCGCACCGCAAAAGTATCGGCAACTTGAGGATTTTCAACCGCTACCCGTTGAGAACCGACACCCATGGCAATGTTGAACTGTTGGGCGGCGATCGCGAGGCGTTGGTTAATCATTTTAGCTTGGGCGGTTCCTCCTGTCATCGATGAAATGAGTAGAGGGGCTTGTAGTTTTTTACCTAAAAAAGAAGTCGTCAGATCAATGTCATCGCGGTTCAACTCGGGTAGACAACAGTGAGTAAAGCGATAGCGATCAAGTCCATTGGTTTGTTGTCGAAATTGTACATCCTCATCCAAACAAATCCGCAAGTGATCGGCTTTGCGAGTTTGGGTTTGGGCGTTGGTGTTCGCGGAATTGGAAATTTCAGAGCGAGGGGTGATTTGTGGAGACATTCTGTGAGTTCTGCACCAAATAAGACTAGATTTTTACAGTTTACAGCCTTGACAGTCACCAGTCACCCTCCGGGTTCGGCAGTGTTTTCAGTTAACAGTTCCATCTCCCCCGGAACCCCCGGAACCCCCCGAACCCCCCCAACCCCCGGAACCCCCGGAACCCCCGGAACCCCCGGAAC
>NZ_AUZM01000002.1 GCF_000478195.2 Lyngbya aestuarii BL J
TATTCTCCTACTCCTGTTAGGAGACTTAATTTCAACGTTTTGCTACCACGTCCCCGAACACATTTTTGGTAAGTTCCATGCTGTTGTTCACCATAGTCCAAACCGTAGCTTTGTTCGCTATGCTATTTTGACTAAAAAACCTGTCGCTTTGATCACGGGTTTTTTTGGGGCATTTCCTTACTTAATGTTTATTCCTCTATTTTGGATTATCTCACCGATTGGTACAATTTTAGGATTAATTTTGGCAGAATGTCATGTGGAGTGGAGACACGTTTCTCTACAACACTGGCAAACCCCAACTCGAGTTAAATGGATTTGTAAAATTTTCTGTATTACAACCCCCGAACGACATTGGGAACATCATCTCAATTCTAGGGTTGCCTTTGGTGATATCTTTACCTTTTATGACAAACCGGCTCAAGCTTGGTTTAGGGTTTTGTTGAGATGGAAAAAGATGTTCCGAGCCAGATACAGTTAAAGTTTAGTTCAGATTCAAATTCATTCAAACTCAAATTATAATTTAGATGATCGCTTGGAATTGAGAGTATCTAACAACTCGTTTTCAAACACCAATTCCATGCGATCTCCCCGAAATCGTGTGATACCATATTCGATAATCCGACCATCTTGATCGACATTAATTGATTCCGCTAACAAAATGGGATGATTGAGCGGTAATCTCAGTAAACGGGCATCTTGGGGACGAACAACCCGAGCAGAAACCCGCGTAGACTGACGAATATGATCGCAGCCATAAACTTCTCTAAGAAGCTGTGAAATTGACCACATTTTATGTTGAAAAGATAAAATATTGGGGAAGTAAGACAGCGGAAAATGACCTGTAGAAATGCTAATCGGTTGGTCATCAACAAAAGTTAAACGTTCGATCAATGCCACTTTATCGCCACAGGAAACCTTTAAATTATTCGCCACTACCAAACTAGCCGGAATTTCAATAGCTTGTAACAGTTGAAAGCTCATTTCTAGCCCTTGCTCAGTCATCGTGGCGTTGTAGCGAACCCGCTTACCAATGGGATATCGAATCGGTATTCCCGCAACAAAAGTACCGCGACCTTGATCAACACGCAACAATCCTTCACTTTTGAGCAAAGCAATCGCCCGCCTGACCGTATGGCGGTTGACGCTAAAGTGTTCGCTCAACTGATTTTCGGTCGGTAATTTATCCCCAACCTGATAGACTCCCTGATTGATATTTTGTCGCAACTCATTGGCGATTTGAGCGTATACAGGCACAGTATCACGGTTCATTCCAAATTTGATTCACGGTGAACCTTGTCAATTTTGACAAAGTTAGGTACTTTGTGACTAGCGGGTTTAATTGTCTAGACAAGTTGAGTTAATTTCATTCATCCTTAAACATAATTATTATGTCAAATCTTGCCCAACGACAGGCTTGGATGGCAACTTTAGCAAAAGCTTCGTTAGAGCAATTGCAAGAGAAAATGGCAGGGCTAGAACCTTTGCCCCAATACAGTTTCTTGCGTCCACCAGAAATTGGTTTAACCCAGGTTCGGGGTCGAGCCGGAGGTACAGGACAGATTTTTAACTTAGGAGAAATGACATTAACTCGCTGCGTACTCAAACTTCATTCTCAACCGATGATAACAGGTTTTGGTTACGTTGCGGGGCGCGAACATTTTCATGCTGAGTTAGCGGCTTTGGCTGATGCTTTGATGCAGCATAATGACTGGTGCGAACGGGTTAAAAAAATAGTCATAGAACCCCTGCAAGCAGAGGCGATTCGTCAACAACAAACCCAACAGTCACAAACCGCTTCAACTCAAGTTAATTTCTTTACTTTAGCTAGAGGAGAATAAAATTATGAACGTATTAGTTTTATAAATGATTGAGCAATAAAATTGTTATGAAAATTACTCAATTCCCCGGGTTTCGGGTTGGAGTTCACGATGCTCAAATTACGTTCAGGACTCTTTTAAATGCTCTCTCTTATCCAGGAATGACTCAAGAGATTTGTGTTCAACTCACGCCTCCTCCTGGATTAACATTAGCTTGTGCTGCGGCGTGCTTATCTTTACTTGATTTAGATACAACTGTTTGGTTAAGTTCAGAGTTTGAGCCTGATGTAAAAGCGTGGTTAAAATTTCATACAGGTTGTCATTTTACAACTCATCCTCAAGCTGCTAGTTTTGCAATTATTCAAAAACTGAGTAATAGACCCTCTCTAGGTGATTTTAATTGGGGAACCGCAGAAAAACCCGAACTTTCAACCACTTTATTAATTCAAATAGAGTCATTAGCACCCTGTGAACCGATTCGCTTAAATGGGCCAGGAATTTCCGAGGAACAAGTGATCAAACTGCCGTTAGATTCAAGTTTTAGAGAGGAGTGGAATAAAAATCATCAGAGTTATCCGTTAGGAATTGATGTGTTTTTATTTAGGGAAAATACCATTATTGGTTTACCCCGAACAACAAATTTAAGTCTATAGATTTTATCAACAAATCAGGAGTGTATTGAAATGCCTTATGTAGCAGTGAAAGGTGGACAACAGGCGATAGAAAATGCAGAAACATTGTTAAAAGCGTTACGACGAGGTGATCCAAATACACCCGAATTAACCATAGAACAAATTAAACAACAACTGTCTTTAGCCGTAAACCGAGTCATGTGTGAAGGCAGTTTATATGACCCAGATTTAGCTGCTTTAGCCATTAAACAAGCTTGGGGAGATTTAGTCGAAGCAATCTTTTTAATTCGAGCTTATCGGACAACTTTACCCCGATTTTACCACAGTAAACCGTTAGAAACCAGCAAAATGCAAGTTCAACGGCGAATTTCTTCTATTTTCAAAGATATTCCCGGCGGACAAAAACTAGGCCCAACTTTTGATTATATTCATCGGTTATTAGACTTTAAATTAGCAGCAGAAGAAAATAAAACTCCCACACCGCCAACAGCATCCCCCAACGAAGAAGCTGTTACTTCGGTTTTAAATTTGTTAGGACAAGAAGGACTAATTCAAGACGAACCTCCCGAAGATAATCAACCCTTTGACCTAACTAAAAATCCTTTAAAATTACCCGCAGAACGAGATGAAAGACTACAAAATTTAGCCCGTGCAGATGAGGGATTTTTGCTGAGTTTAGCCTATTCAACTCAACGAGGATATGGTCGAAATCATCCCTTTGCAGGAGAAGTTTGCATGGGAGATGTGGAAGTGATTATTTGTCCAGAGGAGTTAGGTTTTGAAGTCGCCATTGCTGATATTACAGTCACAGAAGTGCAAATGGTCAATCAGTTTTCTGGAAACCAAAAAATGTCACCTCAATTTACACGTGGATATGGTTTAACTTTTGGATATAATGAACGAAAAGCAATGTCAATGGCATTAGTTGATCGGGCAATGCGAGCGAAAGAATTTGGTGAAGAAATTATGGGAATTGCTCAAGATGAGGAGTTTGTTTTGTCCCATTCTGATAACGTTCAAGCACAGGGATTTGTGCAGCATTTAAAGTTACCTCATTATGTCGATTTTCAAGCAGAATTACATTTAGTTCGACAGATGCAACAAGAACAGATCAATAGTGATAATTCTTCGGTTCAAGAGTCTGATTCAATCAATCCTGAACCTTCCCAAAATGAACAATCTTCTTGTTCTCCTAAAAGTTACTCCAAGTTATCTTCTTAGCCTGGTTTATAATTGATCTATACGAGAAGTATTAATCAAAGGAGATTTTAAGAATGTCAGCTTTAACGGTTAAAGATTTGGAACACTTACAACGTCAAAACCCAGATTATCAGATGGAATTAGTTGGGGGAGAAATTATCATTATGAGTCCATCCGGGTTAGAATCAGATGAAGTTGCTGCTGCAATTATTGCTCAATTATCTAACTGGATTCGTCCTCGTCGTTTAGGGCGAGTTACAGCCTCAAGTGCGGGTTTTATCTTACCCAATACAGATCATGATGTGCGGGCGCCGGATGCTGCTTTTATTCGAGCCGAACGACTCAAAAAAACAACAGAAAACTATGCTGAAGTGGTTCCCGATTTGATTTTTGAAGTGAAGTCAAAGTCTGATTATTTAACGAAGTTGCGTCAGAAAATACAAGCATTTTTAACAACCGGAACCCAAATCGGAGTATTAGTTGATCCGCGAACTCGCACAATAGAAGTTTATCGCCTAAATGCTGAAAAAATGATTCTACAAGATGGAGAGATTCTCACAGTACCAGAGGTGCTTCCGGGTTGGGAATTACCACTTTCAGAAATTTGGGCACCCGAATTTTAATCCTTTAGTTTAGAACAAACTTACTCAAAAATTAACCATGATTTCTAATTCTAAAAATCAATCTTACGAAGGGTTTAACTTTGCCTATCTAGACGAACAAACTAAACGTTCAATTCGTCGAACTCTTTTAAAAGCCGTTGCTATTCCAGGTCATCAAATCCCCTTTTCTTCTAAAGAAATGCCCATGTCCTACGGTTGGGGAACAGGAGGAATTCAAGTTACTGCTTCTGTGATTGGAAAAACAGATGTTTTAAAAGTGATTGATCAAGGTTCAGATGATACGACAAATGCTGTTAATATTCGGCGTTTTTTTGCGAAAGTTTGTAATATTAAAACCACTGAAAAAACATCAGAAGCTACTTTGATTCAAACTCGACATCGGATTCCCGAAACACCTTTAAAAGAAGGTCAAGTGATGGTTTATCAAGTTCCTATTCCTGAACCGTTGCGTTGGTTAGAACCCTCAGAAGTGCAAACTCAAAAAATGCACGCCCTAGAAGAATATGGTTCAATGTACGTTAAACTCTACGAAGATATTACTAAATATGGTTATATTTCCACCTCTTATGATTATCCGGTTATGGTTAATCATCGCTATTTAATGAGTCCAAGTCCTATTCCTCGATTTGATAATCCTAAACTGAATAATTCTCCAGCATTACAACTATTTGGGGCGGGACGAGAAAAGCGAATTTATGCTATTCCTCCCTATACTTGTGTGAAAAGTTTAGACTTTGAAGATCATCCGTTTTCCGTCGAAAAATGGAATAAACCCTGTCAACTTTGCGGATCAATAGAAAGTTATTTAGATGAAGTCATAATGGATGACCAAGGGACAAGAATGTGGGTGTGTTCAGATAGCGATTATTGTCAGCAGCAACAGCAAAAATAAGGTATAATTGAAACGAAAAACTCGAACGATCAATAGAGTATTTGAATCATGTTAAAGTTTTATCACACTCCCTTGTCTGTTAATAGTCGTCGGGTTTGGGTAATGTTATTAGAAAAGCAAGTTGAATTTGAGGAAATCGTTCTCAGCTTACAAGGAGATCAATTTGATGCTGAGTATTTAAAATTAAATCCTTTTCATCATATCCCGACTCTTGTTGATGATGATTTTACCTTAATTGAATCTCTAGCGATTTTAGATTATCTAGAAGCCAAATATCCAACCCCTAGTTTTACACCCAAAGACGCTAAAGCCATTGGAATTATGCGGATGATAGAATTAGTAACAGTCAATGAACTTTTACCCACAACTTTACCGCTATTAAAACAGAGGGTTGGTTTACCAGAAGATCCGAAACAACCGTTAGAAGCCGTTTACCAAAAGATTACAACTATTTTTGATTTTTATCAAAAGTATTTAGGTGACAATCCTTATTTAGTGGGCGAACAAATAACGCTGGCTGATATTGTCGTTGGCACTGTTATCCCCACATTAAAATATATGAATATCTCCCTTGAAAATCATCCTCAACTGCAAGACTGGTGTGAACGGTTAATGTTGCGAGAAAGTTGGAAAAAAACCGAACAAAAGCCAGAATATATTGAAGCTTCTTACGCTAAAATTAAAGCCATTTTAACCCAAAAAAATCAATAAGTTAATAATCTATGAATAAGATTAAACCCTTGCTTACTGTAGATAATCTAAGTAAAAATTACGGTTCAACTCAAGCTTGTAATGATATTTCTTTTACGCTTTATTCGGGTCAAGTGTTAGGAATAGTTGGTGAATCCGGTTCGGGTAAATCAACCTTACTCAAAGCAATTGCTGGATTTTTATCTATCGAACAGGGTAAAATAAACTATTTAAACCGTCAAGAAAAATGGTTAGATTTTCAACAAATTTCTGAATCCCATCGACGTCAACTGATGCGAACAGAATGGGGATTTGTTCAGCAAAATCCTCGGGATGGTTTACGGATGAATATCACAGCAGGTGCGAATATTGGTGAACGTTTAATGGATATTGGGGTGCGAAATTATGGTAAAATTCGTCAAGAAATTGCCTATTGGTTAGAACAGGTTGAAATCGATTGTCGTTGGATGGATGAACTTCCCACTACTTTTTCGGGAGGAATGCAGCAACGCCTACAAATTGCCAGAGTTTTAGTGACTCAACCCCGTTTAATTTTAATGGATGAACCCACCGGAGGATTGGATGTTTCGGTACAAGCAAGATTGTTAGATTTATTACGTTCTTTAGTGAGAACTTTAAATTTAAGTGTTATTTTAGTGACTCACGATATCGGAGTTGTACGGTTACTTGCTCATCGGTTATTTGTGATGAAAAATGGCAAAATTGTAGAGTATGGATTAACCGATCAAGTATTAGATGATCCTCAACATCCCTACACCCAACAGTTGGTGAGTGCGACTCTCATCCCTTAGTTAATATCATAAAAACGAAAAAAAATGACAAAAATGCAACTCAAACATCAACCCATTGAGTCTGTAATTTATGACTCTGATGATTCTATTTTACTCAAAGCGGAGAACCTTTCTAAAGGCTTTACTTTGCACAATCAGGGGAGTGTTTCTCTCTCTGTTTTAAAAGAAGTCTCTCTCCAAGTTAAACAAGGAGAAGGAGTCGCATTATCGGGAAAATCAGGTTCAGGAAAGTCTACCTTTATGCGATTACTTTATGGAAATTACCGAGTTGATAGCGGTTCAATTTGGATCAAACATCACCAAAATTGGGTAGATTTAACTCGACTAGAACCCCACGAACTCTTAGAAGTGCGACAGACAACAATCGGCTATGTCAGTCAATTTTTGCGCGTTATTCCTCGGGTTCCAGCGTTAGAGATTGCCGTAGAACCTTTACTAGAGTTAGGGGAAAATATAGACACCGCTTATGAAAAAGTTCAACAGCTTTTTATTCACCTCAACTTACCCGAACGACTCTGGAGTTTATCTCCAACAACGTTTTCAGGTGGAGAAAAACAACGGGTGAATATTGCTCGGGCTTTATCGGTAGATTATCCAATTTTACTTTTAGATGAACCGACTTCTGCTTTAGATGAAAGTAACTCTCAAGCCGTAATCCAACTGTTACAAGAACGTCAAGCCAAAGGTTCTGCTTTAATTGGAATCTTTCACGACGAAGGAGTTAGAAATCAGCTTTGTCTGCGAGAATTAACCTTTGGTGATTAGATCCATAATGACTTTGAATTAAACTTCGTAATCAACTGCAAGAATCTCTGCTAAAATGGGCTTGATCAAATTCTGCACCACAGCTTGATGATCCGGATGTGGAGTATAAGCCTCCAAAGCTGTTTTATCTGTAAATTTAACGACTAATCCATGCTGAAATCCCTGAGAACGTTCAGAAAAATTGGTTCCACAGGATAAGTCGATAATACCGGGAATTTTAGTTTTTAATTCTTTCAGTCCCTCTAGAACTGCTGCAATTGCTTCTGGTGTCGCTTCTTCTGTCCATTTAAACAAAACAACGTGTATAATCATTCTTGCTGAGATCCTAATCATCATTTAAACGCCTTTAGAATTTTAGCAGAATTTTCGTTACAATATTAAAGTTTGAGAATTAAAAACCTTGATTAATTTTAGATTAACTAACAATTAAGAAACCATGAATGAACAAGTCTACACCAATTATCGTCTACAACTTCCAGATCAAGAATTGATAGGAACTTTAGTCGTTCGTGACGGCAAAATTGCAGACATTCAACCTGGTGTTGTTCCCACGGGTCAAAATGGTCAGGGAGACTATTTAATGCCGGGATTAATCGAACTCCATACCGATAATTTAGAAAAATGTATGTCTCCTCGTCCAAGCGTTAAATGGCCGTTAGAAGCTGCTGCAACTTACCATGATCGGGATTTAATTGGTGCAGGAATTACAACGGTTTGTGATGCAATTGGGATTGGAGATATTAAACCCGGTTCTAAGCGGATGAGTCATTTTAGACCGATGATTGAGGTGATTTTAGACGGACAAAAAGCCGGAAGATTTACAGCCGATCATCGCCTACATTTACGATGTGAACTTTCCTATGATCAAGTTTGTGATGTCGCCAATGACTATAGCGAACATCCCTTACTTTCGCTCATTTCAGTCATGGATCATACACCCGGACAACGACAGTTTGTAGATGTAAAAAGATACACAGAATATTATATGGGAAAATATGGATTTTCTGCCCACGAAATGGAAAACTTTGTCAAAATGCGTCGTGATTTGCAACAAAAATATGCAGAAAACAACCGAAAATCTATTATCCAACTCACTCAAGCCAAAAATATTTCTTTAGCCACTCACGATGATGCCACTGTAGAACACGTTCAAGAAGCAGTTGAAAATGGTGCAACCATTGCCGAATTTCCAACCACATTAGATGCAGCCAAAACCGCTCATAAATCGGGTTTAAAAGTATTAATGGGTTCACCCAATTTAGTGTTAGGTGGCTCACATTCAGGTAATATTTCCGCAATGGAACTAATTCAACAAGATCTCGTTGATATTCTTTCCTCTGATTATGTTCCTCATAGCTTGTTACAATCTATTTTTATTATTGCAAATCAGCTTAAAAAACCGATTTATGAAGCCATGCGTCTCGTCACCAGCAACCCCGCAAAAGCAATTAATTTATTTCAAGAACGAGGCAGTTTAGACATCGGAAAACAAGCCGATTTAATCACCGTTCATAATGATGGAATCGTTCCCCGCATCACTTCTGTAATTCGTCAAGGTCAACGAGTGGCATAATAGCTAAAAATTAAAAGAACGAAAAATCCCGATCAAGATGATGAACACTGAACAATTTATTATCTATGCTTGTCCAGTCGGAGAACTCAATGAACAAATTAATCTTTATTTCCAAAAAAGCCAAGAACACTGTGGAGAAAATCCCGCCCATGATTATATGCCCCATTGTTCCCTCACCGGATTTTTTAACGCCAATCCAAATAGGATTCCTGATTACTTGAACAGTCTCGATCAAATCTATCATCAATCTGAAAATCTCTCTTTAGATATAAAAATTGTGCAGATGATGTTCAAACCGAAGTGGCATGGTTTAGAATTAAAAGCATCCGGTTTAAAACACCTAATCGCTAACTTTGCCGAAATCATGCACCGTCAACCTATTGAGGAAAATATTCGACTCAAAGACTGGCTTCATATTAGTTTCGCCTATAAATTTCAACCCCAACACCATGAAACCTTAAAAAAACTGGCTGAAAATACGATTAATCCTGAATCTCTAACTCAATGGGAATTACGATTTTATCAAAAATATTCTAACGGCTGCTGGACTTGTTTACAATCTTGGACTCTATAATTCAACCTTATCTCTAAAATTATTAATTGTAATTATGATTCAATTCCAATCCACCATGAAACTTGGCTTTGAACAAATCATTGAAATCCTTAAAACTCGGGGTCATGAACAATATGGTCAAGAAAACGTAAGTCAACTCGAACACGCCTTACAATCTGCGACATTAGCACAATCTAATGATGCTTCTTCTGAACTGATCACCGCTTGTTTATTGCATGACTTCGGACATCTCATTCATCAGTGGGGAGAAGATGCCGCCATACGCGGAATTGATGATCGCCATGAGTATTGTGCCTTACCTTTCTTGAGCTTATTATTTAGTTCGGCGGTGACTGAACCGATTCGTCTTCATGTCGCAGCTAAACGTTATCTTTGTATCACCAATTCCGAATATTGGCAAACATTATCCCCCGCGTCTCAACACAGTTTGAACCTACAAGGGGGAATTTTTTCGCCCGATGAAGCAACCACATTTATTAATCATCCCTATGCAAAAGATGCCATCAAGCTGCGAATTTGGGATGATCAAGCCAAACAAGTCAATTATTCAACTCCGAGTTTAGAAGACTTCATTCCCACTCTCCAGGCTTGTCTAAAGTCCTAAAATCAGGGAAAAGAGAGAGAACTGATCAACTCTCTCTAAATTTCTTTAAATTTACTCTAATATTCCGGGTTAGACTAAATTTTTAGAGAAAAGAGAGAGAACCCCAAATTTTAGTCATATCACCCTTTATTTCTGACTTTTTTTTATCAATGGAAACCCGTTCAAAAATCACACATATTATTTACGATCTAGATGGTTTACTGTTAGATACAGAACCTCTCCATGCCAAAGTTAACCAAATGTTGGCGAGTCGTTATGACAAATTGATCGAGCCTTCTTTAATGTGTAAATTGCGAGGTCGAAAATCCCATGATTCAGCAAAACTCATTATTGAAATGCTCGAAATTCCCTTAAGCGTTGAAGCGTATCTCACCGAAAAAGATGCGATTATTTATCAATATTATGCCCATGTTCCGCCCTTAGAAGGTGCGGTTGAACTCACCCAACATTTGGCGACTCATCGCATTCCTCAAGCCATCGCCACCAGTTCGAGTAGTCGTCCCTATGCGGCCAAAACTCAAAGTCATCAGCAATGGTTTTCGATGTTTCAATGTATTATTCGGGGTGATGATCCCCAACTCAAAAATGGCAAACCTGCACCCGATATTTTCTTACTCGCCGCCCAACGTTTAGGGGCTAAACCGGAAAATTGTTTAGTGTTTGAAGATGCCTTAGCGGGAGTTGCCGCCGCCAAAGCAGCAGGAATGGCTGTGGTGGCTGTTCCGGCAGCAGATATGGATCAACAACTCTATCTCGAAGCCGATCAAATTCTCAATTCTTTAAGTGAATTTCAACCCGAAGACTGGCAATTACCCCGCTTTAATTCATCAGTAAACGCTTCTAAACTTTGAGAAGACGATAAATTAATGTAGTTGCTATTAATGCTGCTGCTAAAGCCAATGCAGGCGGAACAAATGGAATCCATAATCCCTGTTCAATCAGCAAAATATAACTATAACGATGCAAAACCCAAAGCATCGGTACTGCAACCCCAACCGCAATCGCAGGACGGAACCAACGGGCGAGTAAACCGCCAACTAACGCCCAAACTAAAATCCAAATATTCTCTTTCCAGTCAGGCCACCATCCTAACAGTTGTCGTTGATCTTTAACAGCACTCACCAGTTGTGAAATCATGTGACCCTGAAGAAAAATCTCGGACATTTCTCCATAGGGAGTCGAATAAACGGTTTCAAATTCGGGAACACTCGTGCCAATTAACACAATTTTATCTTTGACTAAAGCCGGATCAACTGAACCATTTAAGACTTCAGTTAGACTCGTTTTGGGTGCAATTTCACCGCCTGTTGCCCGATAGTTTAACAGCAATTGTGCATGAGCCACATCAATAAGTTGATCATCGTAGATCGTCGTATTCATCGGCAAACGAGTCAGTGTGACATTACCCAACTCAAAATCTCGTCTTTCTTGATAAATTTCTTCGGTAATTATCCCCTCATCCGCCAAATAACGAAACGCCATCAGCAAATTAAAAGATAACTCACTTTGACAGGGCGAAATTTGCCGATCTCCTGGAGGTTCTAGACTCAATAATTGACGCCGAATGATTCTATCTGTATCGATAACCTGATCGCTAAATCCAATTCTATGTTTCCAGTTTGCACCTTGAATTGCATGAGGAGAAGGGGCGCGACCCAAATCTAAGGCATCTTCTCCGACATCACATTGACTAATAAATCGATCATCATCTTTAAAGCGATTAATTAGCCTCTTATATTCCGGTTTGAGTTGATAATCACGATCAAGGGTTAAGCCAATCACACGGGGTTCTAATACTGCCAGTTTTTCAATTAATTCTTCGAGATAGCCATCATTCAGAGACTTATATTTTCCTTCGTTAGGCGGTCTAATTTGAGTATTAACATCCTGGCGAGTAATATCAACAATTAACATTCGAGAGTCTAGCGTTTCTGCCGGACGCGATCGCATGAAATGATCAAAAGCTTTCAACTCTAAAAACTCTAACTGCCCAAAATCTCGAATAAAAATCACTAAAAAAGCTGCAATTAAACTCGCACTAACCGCCATAATAATGCGAAGAAATCGACGCCTTTGTTTGCGGTTCTTCAAGACTTTAGCTTCGGATATTTCCCGATCTTCAATCTCTTTCTTTTTCACTGTCGGTTGGCGTAACTGTTGCCAACTCGGAGGCACATCCGCTAAGTTTTGAAAAATCAGAGGCAACCAAGTTGCTCCGGGTAATTCTTGATAATCTTCCAGTCGTTGTTGAGCTTGATAAACGGATTTATATAAAGGTTTTCCCGTCGAATATTCTGCCAGAAACTCTTTCAAAAAAGACTGAGCCACAACATCCGGCACCGACTCCTGCATCACAATTGCAACCGGAATTTTTCGTTGAATCAACTCCTGGGCTAATCCCAACCCATCGCAGGAATTAAACACCGCAATTTTTAAACCATTATTAATCGCTTCTTTGAGAGTATTTTTAAACTCATCCAGCCTTAAACTTTCTTTCTCACTTAGATAAATTCGACCCGTGGTTTCTTCCGTCTTACTATGTCCGGCAAAAAACAAAATATCCCAACCTTTGGGTTGGCGAAGCGTCTTAATAAACTGTGTAGAACGAGGCTGATGTAGAAACGTCACCTCAGCACCTTTCAACTTCCGAATCGCTTCTTGATCGGGTTGTAAATTCAGATTGCGTTGATCTCCTAAAACCGCCAAAATTCTGACTTTATTGGAGCGACTTGAACGGTTTACAGGCGTAAAATTGGCACTAAATCCCGGTAAAGTATAACCCAAGCCAGTATGATATTCTTCGAGTAAATCCCAAACGTGCCAGGGTAACTTCCACAGTCGAGGATTTTTGGTTTGAATAATAAGGCGAATTTCACTTTCACCTTGAGCAAATTCAACCCTCAAACGTTCCCGAATACATTGCCATTTCGGAGTAGAAGATTGCAGCCATTTTTTCATGCGTTTATCGACATCTCGCACCAAACGCTGACAGCGAGAAAAATCATCAACAGCCGAAGAATTACTTTGAAAACTTTCATCAATTTCCCAAGCTTCTTCAGTTTCAGTGTTAAGACGCCGACTCGACTGACTCGCGCCTTGCAAACGCCGAAAACGAGTTTGCCAACTCACATAACATCCTTCTAAACCCGGGTTTGGAGGAAGTTGACCTTCGAGTTCAGCCAAAAGACAGTTATCATCGGTTTTGATCTGAAGCAAAACATCGAAGCCTTGCTCGAAATTACCATGACCAACCTTCAGTATTGCGACCTTGCCCATAGAGGCTATCCTATCTTATCGATTTGACTCTGCACACCGCACCCATTGGGGGTTCTAAAATGAGACAACATTTTGATCTGTTGCTTTACGAGTCCCACTATTGCTATCTTTCAATATATTGTACAGATAGCCAAAATCTATAGCAAATCTTTCTTTTGAGGGGTTGATCGCAATTTCTCCCCTCTATTCTCTTGCATTGGGTACTTTTACCTGCATTCTTGAAATTTTGTCGGAGAATTATCATTAGGCCAGAAAATCTTCTGTCACAATCATTGAACCGAATTGCAATTGCACCTGAAAACCCGTTTCTGGGGGTGGACTAAAACGACGTCCAATGGTTCGATCTAAACCAGACCCTTGACGATCACTTCTCGCTTCTACCTGTAGACGAGTTTCTCCCGACATCGACAACACTCTCAATGCTAAACCCCCTGGTAAAACCGTCAAAGACCCTAGCGGTTCAACTTGCAGCCAGACTCCAATCCGATCATTGGCTTTCGGCATAATCGCCACCATCAACGCCACTTGTTCGGAGTTCGGTTTCGAGGTCAAATTGATCGCCCTGACTCGTCGAATTCCGGCTTGAGGATGATTGGGGTCTAGTTTCCCTAAACTCAAAGCGGCTTGCCAACGGGTTTCTTCGTCTTCTGCGGTTGCCAAGAGTTCCGTTAAAGCGTTAATCGTTGTCGAATTGCTAACGCCCATGTAACCTAAGTCGCCCGCCGCTTGAGCGCGAACCTCCTCACTTTGATCGGGGTCTAATAACCGGATCACAGACGCCACAGAATCAGGATTTTCAATCACGGCTGTCTCTCCTCCCCGCACCGCAAAACTGGGTTCAGCCGGAGATAATAGAGTTTCTACCGTTTCCCAACCTGTGGTGACTGTATTTTGCAGCCATTGACGTAAATTGACCGAAGTTGGGACGGTTTCAGCCTGGGGGGATGAGAGCAGATGTTCGAGTAACTCATCCGGCGATCGCAATTGTCTAAGCGAGATCGAATCATTCGCCGTTTCCACAAAGCCCAACAATGTGGCTAATTCCTGTTCTAAGTCCAGTTCTACAATCACATAACCAATGCGATCGCTTTGCACCTCACCAGGAACCGAACAAGCTGTTGAGTTGAGATCTTCAGGAACCTGAATGGGACGACATTCTAAACGACCTCGACCGACAACTTCCAAGTCTGCCACATCTGCATACAAACGAACAGAGGGGTTCCAACTATCTCCGGTTGTTAAATTGGTGGGAATTCCCATAATTCGCAAATAGTTATTGACGATGCACACCGCCAGAGTATTGAGATAAACCTGAGTCGCTTTTTGCGGAGTGGGTTGTTGGGCGGCAAATTGTTCAGCTAATGATTTAGCTTGAGAAGGGATAAATAAGGGAATGGAGAAATCATCTAGGGTTTGCATAAATTGACTGATCATGATTTCCTTTTGGTCCGAGTTTTAGCAGGGTCAATATACCCCTGAGAAGTACCAAATTCTCGTAAAAGGGGTAAACACTTACGGTTGTAAAATTTCGGCAAATCTTTGGTTTCTGCGGGTGTGAGGTCAAAGTCTGAGGCAATATCATTCCAGGGTGTCTCTGATGGAAACCGTCTGAGAAAGAGAACCTGACAGTTAACATCAGGACAATTTCTAAAGCAGGTTTTACATAAGAGGTGATCGGGATCTTTGTTGACCCATTCTGTGGTTTTTTCCCAAATTTCGAGAACGGGTTGAATATCAAATTCAGCCACTACTCTCTCGATGGGATCTGTAAAGTTTGCTTCAGTATTGGATGGAGTAATTTGACGGTTTAGCTGCCGATTGGCGCGATCGCGCCAACTTCTCAGCCGTTTTTTTAAGTGGTTGTCAAGCCAGGTAATCACACTGGCCCGTTCCGGATCGTACTCCTCTAAATGCCCACAGCAGTATTCCCAAGTTTCCTGAAGTGCGTCGTTATAATATTCGGTCTTCTCTCTCCACAGCTTACCCGAACGCATAATTTTACGAATAATCTGATTGAGTCTTTGCCGACGTTCTACACTCTCAGGAGGATAGGTACAAGCCTCGGCAACGAGTTGACGGAGTTGAGTGTGTATGTTGTCCATAGACTGGTATTTAGTTATAGGAATTGCCGCTATCTTTTTCGCAGATTAACCCTAAAAAAAATTTTTTTCCAGATCTTGCGAAAACTTACTTTTAGCGTCGCTATATCTTTACGAACGCTCTAACAACAGCTTCATCAGCTTTTACACAGCTTTTTGAACTGTCATAAGTGAGTTCCCCCTAAAATTAAGTGGCCCTGAACCCTAAGCTAATTGTTGACTGAGTTTGATCATTATCGGATACCCAATCTCTAGCAAGTTGCAAACTCCTTGATTATTGGCTTTTTTGTTCACGGGTCACTATTTCTTGAGATGAACTTTAGATTTTCTATTATCCAGTAAGTTGTCTACTTTAACAATACCATTTTGAGCAGATTTTAAATAAAATTCAAACTGAGGCAATCAAAAATTAAGATTTCCAGTCTAATCCAATCGGCGATTACTCCAACTCCCGAAAAGCAATCGCCTACAAGAATCAACTCTTTTAAGAAATCAGCCCTAAAACTTGACTTGTTGGATTCGTATTAGAAAAAGCACACAGTAAAACATCATCCGTTTTCGCCTCTAGCGATTCTAAAGCTTGAGGAGAAAGATCCATAATTCGTTCGGTTTCTGTGTTTGGCCCCCAATCAATAACTCGTACAACAACCGCCCGATCATTTTGGGGATTTACAACCAGTAAATGACGGTTTTTCCAAAACTGCATTCCCGCTTGATAATTCCAACGCATCGCACAATAATAGTCATCATTTGGCAGCAACCGCAAGACTTCCCCGGTTAAAGTCGCTGTTTCATCATCAGCAATCAGTTGATCTTTTTTCCCGGCAAACCAAGCCACTTTTCCCTGAACAAACTTCTGATCTTTAAACTCAACTAATTCACCAAAAGGCTCTTTAATCTTCCCTAATTTCCGTCTTAAGGTTGGATTTTCCACACCCTGATAAGGAATAATATAGCCTTCCTGTTGTAAACCCGCATAAAATTGACTCCAGTTTGACGGATCTGAATGCGGTTCTGAACCCACTCCAAACGGCCCAGGATCGGCAATATTACCTTTATTAATGCGTTGACTTAAAAAGTGAGCTAATAACGCTCCTAACCACTTTAAACGCGGCTTTAACCATTCAGCCTGTTCTAAACAAGTCAGTTCTCCAAACTCTAAAACCAATTCAGCGTCAGAAGTGCGAGTATACTTAAAACCGTAATAATTTTTTAAATTTGAAGTGAAATTATCCGGCATCCACTTAAACGGCCAATACTGAGAATAAAGTTCCTTCCAGGCTTTAGCTGCATCCTGATCTGTACTATCATCATACCCAATCGATGCACCACTGCTACAACTCGGACTAGACGCATCAAAATGAACAAAAACTGCAACTTTTACATCATACTTGCCCCCTAAAAAAGCATCTTCACGAATAACTTTTACTCCCGCTTCCCGTAAAATGCGAGTGGCTTCATCTGCCACAATTGGAGTCCACTCCTGTTCACCCCCGAGCGGGCCATCAGCCCCAGTTGCCCCTGAAGTTCGTCCTTCGTGACCTGCCTGAATTAATAGATCAGCTTGTACCATGTTTATCCCTTCGCTTCTGCTTTTAACATGGTTCTACGGTTTCCCCTGTCCTCTCTCCGGATCTCAAATTGAACAGAATTCTAAATGATGAGTTATGAGTTATGAATTCTAAATGATGAATTATAAGTTATGAATAATGAAGCCCTAACTTCAGCCGTGAAAGTTGGGGGACTTAATATTAGGGCTGCGTTGTAGATGAGACGTTAGCAAAAGAAGAACAAAATCATTAATTTTGAGGATTTGGGTTTCTGACGATTTCAGTTCTTTTTTGACTCAAAACTCGACAAACGCAGCCCAATTTTAATCGTTTTTGAGTTTATTGATCTTCAGCAAACACAAAACGATAGAGTTCACTCGGATCAGGTTCAGAACTACTTTCAGCAAATTCGACCGCATCATCAACCACAGCTTGAATTTTCTGATCAATTTCCTTAAGTTGTTCAGCACTTGCTAAATCCTTTTCAATCAAATAGTTAGCTAACTTTTTGATCGGATCACGAGAAAACCAAAACTCTTTTTCTTCTTGATCGCGGAGTTCATCAGGATCAGCCAGAGAATGACCTCGGAAGCGATAAGTGAGCGCCTCAATTAACGTCGGCCCTTCACCAGCACGGGCGCGAGTAACCGCTTCTTTGGCGAGGGTATGAACGGCTAAAATATCCATTCCATCGACTTCATATCCAGGCATTCCAAAAGCCGGGCCTTTCTTATAAATTTCCGGATCAGAAGTCGCCCGTTCATGGGCCATCCCAATCGCCCATTTATTGTTCTCAACCACAAAAATAATTGGCAATTTCCACAGAGTTGCCATATTCAGACATTCATAGAACTGGCCGTTATTACAAGCCCCATCCCCAAAGAAACAAGCCGTGACTTGATCGGCACTTTCATCACCCAAGGCTTCCCGGCGATATTTAGTTTGAAAAGCCGCCCCCGTCGCCACAGGAATCCCTTCAGCCACAAAAGCAAACCCCCCCAGGAGTTTGTGTTGAGCAGAGAACATATGCATCGAACCGCCACGCCCTTTAGAGCAACCCGTTTCTTTCCCAAATAACTCAGCCATCACTTCTCGGGCGGGAACACCTGCACTCAAAGCATGAACGTGATCGCGATAGGTACTACATACAAAATCTTCACCCGGGCGCATCGCTTTAATAATGCCACTCGACACCGCTTCCTGGCCATTATAGAGATGAACAAAACCGAACATTTTGCCTCGGTAATACATCTCAGCGCATTTATCCTCAAACAAGCGGCCCAAAACCATATCTTCGTAGAGGATTAAACCTTCTTCGTGGGTAATGCTGGCGTGATCAGCCTCAAAAGTCGGTAATGTACGTTCGCGTTCGGAAACCATTGTTGTCTTAATACCTGTGTAGAAATGTTGTTAGATCCCAACCGACCCATGCCGGAGTGACAAAATTATGACTAATTATCACTATTGTGAACTACTGACGCTTTCCTGACGAGAGGTTTGCACTATTGATCAGCTAAGATATCTGCGAACTGTGACGACCCAGCGTGGCATTGACTGATGGCGAATTGCTATTGAGATCAGCATTCTCTCAAAATAAACGAATAAACTTGAGATGGCAATAGAAAACTGCAAAACAGATAAGTTCAATACTCATCTATTATTTGGCTCAGTTTTGATCCCGTCGCCCACGGGACTTCCCATGTATTGAGTTCAGCAAGAATAACCCTGTATACGTTAGCACTTCCAATGCTGAAGACGATACGATTGCGCGCGAGCTGAGGTTTTCTTGCACTATTTATAGAAAGATTCTGGTACACTAATCGGGTAGCAAAAATAACGAACACTCCCTGAACTTTGGTTATCTTGTATATCCGGGTCAAGGGCCTCAAGTTGTCAACAGGTCGATGAATTGAAAAGCTCAATAGAGTGTTTCCTAGAAAAATTCCTCATCTGAGACAAACTTCGCTAGTATAGCTACATCAGTCGCTCGCCGTTGGGGAAGTCGCCCGTGCGTATTCCACTCGATTATTACCGAATTTTAGGTTTACCAATTCAGGCTACTGCTGAACAGTTGAAGCAGGCTCACCGCGATCGCACCATGCAACTACCCAGACGGGAGTATTCTGATGTGGCGATCGGATCGCGCAAGCGATTGATTGACGAAGCTTATGGGGTGCTGTCCGATACGGATCAGCGTCAAGCTTATGATATGGGCTTCTTAGCGAAAACCTACGACACTGAAGACCCTAAAGCTTCAGCCCCTGTTGGCATTACTCTTTCCAAAAGCTCATCTTCTGGATCAGCCAATGAGACTCATACACCGAGTATCGAAATTGATGATCAAGATTTTGTTGGTGCTTTACTGGTGTTGCAAGAGTTAGGAGAATATGAGCAAGTCATCAAGCTGACTCTCCCTTATCTCGGCAATGGGAGTATGGGCATCAAAGACGGTCGTTTTGGTGATCCCAACCTGATTCTGCCGGATGTGATTTTGACTGTTGCTCTGGCTTATTTGGAGTTGGGGCGCGAACAATGGCAACAGGGTCAGTACGAAAAAGCCGCTGCATCTCTAGAAACCGGCCAAGAGATTTTGTTACAAGAAAATCTGTTTGCCAGTTTGAGAGGGGAAATGCAAGCTGACCTCTACAAACTCCGACCTTACCGCATTTTAGAACTGTTGCAGCAGCCAGATGAGAAAGTTGCTGAACGACGCAGAGGAATGCAACTGTTACGTGAAATGCTGCACGAACGGGGAGGAATTGACGGCCACGGCGATGATCAGTCGGGTTTGAGTGTTGAAGATTTTCTCCGCTTTGTCCAACAATTACGCCGCTATTTGACGACAACTGAACAACAGACGATTTTTGAAACGGAAGCTCGTCGTCCCTCGGCGGTAGCGACTTATTTAGCGGTTTATGCTCAAATTGCTCAAGGGTTTGCCAACCGACAACCGGCTTTAATTCGTAAAGCAAAATTGATGTTAATGCAGTTGGGTCGGCGCCAAGATGTGCATCTGGAAAAAGCGGTGTGTTCGTTATTATTGGGTCAAACTGAAGAAGCCAGTCGTGCTTTAGAGTTGAGCCAGGAACGCGAACCTATTGCCTATATTCGCGAAAATTCTCAAGATTCTCCCGATTTATTACCGGGATTGTGTCTCTATGCGGAACGATGGTTGCAAGATGAGGTATTTCCTCATTTTCGGGATTTAGTCAATCGTTCTGTTTCTCTCAAAGATTATTTTGCTGATGAACACGTTCAATCTTATTTAGAATCCCTCTCCTCGGAAGTGGGAACTGCTAATGAGTGGGTCGTGGTACAACCCCGTCGTAACAACCCTTCTAGCGGTACTGTCGCGACTCCAAAACCGATGTTAGGCTCTCAGTCTCAAAGCTCCTCTGTGAAAACCCCAACTTCCAAGTTAGGGGGAGCAAGTGCCGGAACGACGACGGTGACATTGACCTCCTCAATGGCGGCAACACCTTCACCTGCAACGGGAGTGTCTTCTCCCTCGCCGTCACGCTCCTCGACGGTGAAAAGTGAGTTATCAGCATCCCCACCCCTGACAGAATCAGAACTTTCTCAAGCTTCCCGACAGATGCCGCCGCGACTGAGTGAACCCATCCCGAGTAGTTCTAAGTCATCTGGGTCGGGGTCTAGCCGTTCATCTTCAACAACGGTATCTACTAGCCCTGTATTGGGTCAAGAGAGTTCTACTGAAGGACGAACGCCAGGAACACGACGCCACAACAACTCTACAAAGTTTGATCCTTCAACGCTTCGTCGTTTACTGCTATTGGGTGCGGCTAGTGTTCTGGGGCTATGGTTGGCTTGGTTAATCCTATCTGCTATATGGGGTTTAGTCTCTGGCGCTTTTGGAGGGGGTAATCAACAGGCAATGGTACAACTTGATCAGCCTCCTGTTGCCATACCCACGCCTGAACCTCAAAATCCTTTAACAGCAGAACTCACTCCCGAAGTTGCTCAACAAGTGGTTCAGAAATGGTTAGATACTAAGGCGGCGGCATTAGGCCCCCAACATCAGATCGAAGCCTTACGAGACATATTGGTTGATCCCGCTCTAGCGCAGTGGGTGGCAATTGCCCAAAGTATTGAATCTGAAAATTCTTATCGCAATTATCAACATAATCTCACAATTAATGATGTTCAGATTGATCCTAATGATCCCAATCAAGCTGTCATTGATGCTCAAGTGAGCGAGACGACTCGATTTTATCAAAATGGTCAACCTGTTGATTCTCGCGATGAAACACTCCGAGTTAGATATCAGCTTGTCAAACAACAGGATCTCTGGCAAATCGAGGATTGGCGGGTCGTTCGATAAATAGTGTAGCGTCGCGGCGGGCAATTAGAACGCCCACAATTGGGTCAAACCTAAGTTTAGAAAGCGTTTGACCTCACAACTTCTGCTTTGAATTTACAGTTTACCGTTTTCTAGATAATTCTCAACTTCTGTAGAGATCCGTATGGGTTGGTCTCTACAGATTTTTGATTTTCTACTGTTGACTGCTCACAGGTGACTGTCAAAGCTGATCCCCAATTTGCTAAAATGTTATCATTTGATGACAATACGATCCCCGAGTTGCCGATAAATCCGTACATTTACTTATAATTTGTTGCACTCCCCCCTTGACCACTCGAAAAATATTCTTCAATATATTGAGTAATTAAGCGATCCCCACGATCCCAAAGAAAAGCTACAGATACACCTAAATTGTTGTTGTTAGAAGTGGAGAACATCAAGCTCATGGTTAAAGATCGTCCCCCCTTAGAAGAGATGACATTGAGACAACTGCGTAAAGTTGCGAGTGAATACGGAATCTCGCGTTATAGTCGAATGAGAAAATCACAGCTTTTAGCCTCTATTCAAGAAATTGAACGCCAAAGAATGGGATTATCCAGTCCCTCCGCCTCAACACTCAAGTCTCAAGAGGAGGTAGAAGCTGCCAAATTTTCAGTCGGTCAAGCAGAACAAGTAGATGAAGTTTTGTCCTCTGTAGACGAAGAACTCGCTGATTTACCCATCGGATATGGTTTAAGTCGCATTGTGTTGATGGCCAGAGATCCAGAATGGGCTTATGCGTACTGGGATGTCTCTAGCGAACACAAAGAAGAATTTCGCCGCCAAGGAGGAGAACAACTCACTCTGAGAATTTACGATGTTACAGAGATTAACCTAGCCTATCAAAGTCCCCACAGCATTCAGGAATATCCCTGTGATGAACTTGCTCGGGAATGGTATGTACCGATTCCTGTTAGCGATCGCGAATATGTGATAGAAATTGGTTATCGTTGTGCAGATGGTCGCTGGTTGATCTTGGCTCGTTCTGCGGCGATTCGTATTCCGCCCATATATCCTTCAGACTGGATCGAGGATCAATTCATCACCGTATCTTGGGATGAGGAACTTCAGGGTAAAACCTTTGCAGAATTGACCCCACCCACTCAACCTGGAAGTGATACTGAAGATCGCCTCTACAAAGAGATTTTTGGTATAGATGATCTAGAAGCAACAAGAGTTACAGGTTCATTATTTGGTTCCATGCACCAAGTTTCCTTACACGAAGAAACGGTAAGTTCCTACGTCTTACCCTCTAGTGTGGGTCAATGGGCTTCTGGTATTGGACAAACGATGTCTGGCGCTGGCTTAACCACTTCTGGCGCTGGTTTAACCACTTCTGGCGCTGGCTTAACCACTTCTGGAGTAGGAATCGGACAAACGATGTCTGGCGCTGGTTTAACCACTTCTGGCGCTGGCTTAACCACTTCTGGAGTAGGAATCGGACAAACGATGTCTGGTGCGGGTTTAACCACTTCTGGTATTGGTTTAACCACTTCTGGAGTAGGAATCGGACAAACGATGTCTGGCGCTGGCTTAACCACTTCTGGAGTAGGAATCGGACAAACGATGTCTGGTGCGGGTTTAACCACTTCTGGCGCTGGCTTAACCACTTCTGGAGTAGGAATCGGACAAACGATGTCTGGCGCTGGCTTAACCACTTCTGGAGTAGGAATCGGACAAACGATGTCTGGTGCGGGTTTAACCACTTCTGGCGCTGGCTTAACCACTTCTGGAGTAGGAATCGGACAAACGATGTCTGGCGCTGGCTTAACCACTTCTGGAGTAGGATTAACTGCTTCTGGAGTAGGAATGGCGAAGTCCATGTCTGGAATTGGACAAACCATGTCTGGAGTAGGATTAACTGCTTCTGGAGTAGGATTAACTGCTTCTGGAGTAGGAATGGCGAAGTCCATGTCTGGAATTGGACAAACCATGTCTGGAGTAGGATTAACTGCTTCTGGAGTAGGATTAACTGCTTCTGGAGTAGGAATGGCGAAGTCCATGTCTGGAATTGGACAAACCATGTCTGGAGTAGGATTAACTGCTTCTGGAGTAGGATTAACCACTTCTGGAGTAGGAATCGGACAAACGATGTCTGGCGCTGGTTTAACCACTTCTGGTATTGGCTTAACCACTTCTGGAGTAGGAATCGGACAAACGATGTCTGGCGCTGGTTTAACCACTTCTGGTATTGGCTTAACCACTTCTGGAGTAGGAATCGGACAAACGATGTCTGGCGCTGGTTTAACCACTTCTGGCGCTGGCTTAACCACTTCTGGAGTAGGAATCGGACAAACGATGTCTGGCGCTGGTTTAACCACTTCTGGCGCTGGCTTAACCACTTCTGGAGTAGGAATCGGACAAACGATGTCTGGTGCGGGTTTAACCACTTCTGGCGCTGGCTTAACCACTTCTGGAGTAGGAATCGGACAAACGATGTCTGGTGCGGGTTTAACCACTTCTGGCGCTGGCTTAACCACTTCTGGAGTAGGAATTGGACAAACGATGTCTGGCGCTGGTTTAACCACTTCTGGAGTAGGAATTGGACAAACGATGTCTGGCGCTGGTTTAACCACTTCTGGAGTAGGAATTGGAGAACGAATGTCTGGAGTGGGAATGAATATGTCTGGTGTCGGACAAACGATGTCTGGCGCTGGTTTAACCACTTCTGGGGCGGCAATTGGAGAACGAATGTCTGGAGTGGGAATGAATATGTCTGGCGCTGGTTTAACCGCTTCTGGTGCGGCAATTGGAGAACGGATGTCTGGAGTAGGAATGAATATGTCTGGCGCTGGTTTAACCACTTCTGGCGCTGGTTTAACCACTTCTGGAGTAGGAATTGGACAAACGATGTCTGGCGCTGGTTTAACCGCTTCTGGTGCGGCAATTGGAGAACGGATGTCTGGGGTGGGAATGAATATGTCTGGTGTCGGACAAACGATGTCTGGCGCTGGTTTAACGGCTTCTGGTGCTGGTTTAACCGCTTCTGGCGCTGGTTTAACGGCTTCTGGTGCGGGAATGAATATGTCGGGTTATGGAATGGGCTTAACCATGTCCGGTGTGGGAATGTCCGGTGTGGGAATGGGGGCTTCTATACCTCCTGTTCGTCCCCGTAAGTTCTGGTTAGTTGCGGAAGCCGAATTAATCATTTACGGTGCGACTGAACCCGATGCAACGGTTACGATTGGTGGACGACCCATTAAACTGAATCCGGATGGTACGTTCCGCATTCAAGTTTCCTTCCCCGATGGTGTGATTGACTATCCAATTATGGCGGTGGCTGCTGACGGTGAACAAACTCGTTCTATTCACATGAACTTTAATCGTGAAACCCCAGAACGTCACACCAATACAAAAGAAGAAGCCGTTTTAGAATGGATCGGTTAATTTTCAATTCATAATTAATCAAATCAATTCCTAAAATAAAGCCCCTCGAATCAGATCGAGGGGTTTTTGAGTCAGAAGTTAACCAACCTGAACTTCAAATCCATTCAGCTTATTTGAGAACTTTATTCAGCCGTCTTAGATTCAAGACATCGCTGATATTTTTAATCTGAACACAAGTATGTTCAAGTTGATCGCGATCGCAAATTTCTATCCCGAGTTCAATCAATGCAGGCGCATCTCGGAAGGTTTTCACTTGAGCGCTACAAACATTGACATTATTATCTTTTAATCGGGATAAGATATCATTCAAGACACCAACACGGTTGAACACTTCAATTTGAATTTTGACTCGATAGGTTTGAGGACGACTTCCATTTTGAATGACAGGATTCCAATTCACCGGAACTAAGCGATCGCCTGAGACTTTATTGACATTCTCACAACCCTGTCGATGAATAGAAATTCCCCGAATTCGAGTCACAACCCCAATAATCGGTTCACCTGGAATTGGACTACAACAACCGGCTATTCCATATAACAATCCTTCAACTCCCGCAATCGGTGATTTACTCGAAGAAGCAGGAGTTGCCGGAGGAACCATGTTCGCTACCTGAAGATTGGTTTGAGATTCTTCTAGGGATGCTTCTGGAATCTGAGTGTGACCTTTGACTGCATCTCGCAGACGATTGACCACATGATTTAAAGTCACTTCACCGTATCCTAAAGCGGCTAACAAATCATCAACACTATGGTAATTACATCGTTGAACAACGGTTTGCATGGCTTCAGATTTGAGCAAGGATTCAAAGCCATTTCTACCCATTTCTTTTTCGAGTAAATTGCGCCCTCGATCAATATTTTCGTCCCGATGCGATCGCTTGTACCATTGACGAATCCGGTTTTTAGCGGTACTACTGCGGACAAAATTGAGCCAATCTAAACTCGGATGAGAGCTTTTTTGAGTGAGAATTTCAATAATATCCCCATTCTTCAATACCGTATCCAAAGGAACAATCCGATCATTTACTTTTGCTCCTTTGCAATGGTTGCCAATTTCGGTATGAATCCGATAGGCAAAATCGACCATTGTTGCCCCTTGAGAAAGAACCACGACATCCCCTTCTGGGGTAAAGACATAGACATCTTCATCAAATAAATTATTCTTGACACTCTCTAAATACTCATTGGCATCTTTGAGATCATTTTGCCATTCTAATAATTGCCGCAACCAAGTAAACTTATCATCACTATTGCTCATCTTGGCATAATTGGAACCGCCTGTTTCTTTATACTTCCAATGTGCGGCGATCCCGTATTCAGCAATATGGTGCATTTCTACCGTCCGAATTTGCACTTCTATTGGACGACCTGTACTGCCAATTACCCCGGTATGTAGGGATTGATAACGATTAGGTTTGGGTAAACCAATATAATCTTTAAACCGACCTGGTATCGGACGAAAAGCATCATGGACAATGGCTAAAGCCCGATAGCATTCTTCGTTGGTTTCTACAATAACACGCAGGGCTGCTAAATCATAAATTTCGTGAAATTGCTTTTGATGGTGGTGCATTTTACGGTAAATGCCATAAAGATGCTTGGGTCGGCCAGTCACTTCATAAGATTTAATCCCGGCTTTCTCTAGTCGAGTTCTCAAAAAATCGGCAACTTCTGCTAATTTTTCTTCGCGAATATTGCGCTTATCTGCAACTAAGCTTTGAATTTCACGATAGGCTTCTGGCTCTAAATATTTGAAGGATAAATCTTCTAATTCCCACTTAAATCGACCAATCCCTAAGCGATGGGCTAAAGGGGCAAAAATTTCTCGGGTTTCTAGAGCAATACTCCGACGTTTGTGATCGGGTAAAAACTCTAGGGTTCTCATATTATGAAGTCTATCTGCTAACTTCACGACAATCACCCGAATATCTTTTGCCATTGCTAAAAACATTCGGCGGAAGTTTTCGGCTTGGCGTTCTGTTTTGTTAGAAAAATTAAACTTTGAGAGTTTGGTTACACCTTCTACCAGTTGTCTAACTTCTGAACCAAAATGGCTTTCGAGTTCATCGGGTGTAACTTCCGTATCTTCGATGATATCATGGAGGAAACCTGCGGCAATTACAGTCCCTTCACTGCCTAGATAACGCAATAATCCAGCAACCGCGATGGGATGATTAATATAAGGTTCTCCGGATTTTCGATACTGTCCTTCGTGTAGTTTGTAGGCAAACTCAAAAGCCCGACAAACTATTTCACTGTCAGGACAAGACTGATCTGAGCAAGAATTATTGTTATGATATTGCTGCAAACACTGTTGTAACCAGTCTGGAATCGCGCAGTCGGAGTTGATTGGGGTTGTTATAGTCCGAGTGTTCATGATCATTAAACCTAAGAATTACAGATAAAAATTCACAACCTGCAAGCGACATAGATCTTGCATTTTTGATACAAAATTAAAGGGTGAGTAGAAGTTCTGCCCTGTTGCTCTGATCTAGAAGATCGGGCAACCTGCTAGAATTTCAATGACAACAATGACCAACGGTCCGTGCCGTCTCCGTCGTTTTACGGTGAGAGCAGTGCGTTGGGCGGGTTCCCCGAAAGTCACGCAACTGCCGAACCCGGAGGGCGGAGTAATCTGTGACTGAGTTGCAACAGTCGCACTTCTCAGTGTTAGTCCAGAATCCTCAGCAAAGATTGAAGTATAGAGCAGTTTTCCGCTACTCAGCATGACAAGTGTGAAGCCGCTTTCTCACCCTGCGGGGGTCAGCGAGCTGTGATGATTCGACGAAGTTACCCGTTGTCAGTTGTCTTTAATCAGTTCTAGCGTGTGGACTGATATTGAGTCTGTCTATCCCCGTTTTCCTGATCTGACAGACTGGGAGAGTTCTCATTTCTCTCAGTGGTACTGATAACTCTTTCTTCATCTTGTTTTAGGTGAGTCAGTATATTTGAGTTAGCAAACTGGGTATAACCACACCACGGCGTTTGCTTGATGCTAACTCACCGAATTAAGCGTTGTACGGGGATTGTAAAGCCTAGAGACGCTACCGAATATGGCTTGTGTCTCTGGGGGGTTGTAAGTGAAATTTGCCTAATCTTAAGATTCTAAAGCTTTAAGCTTTGGTTAATATTGACAGTATATACGAATTTCTTAACATTATGTTACCTGAACAGCATCGTCAAGCGATCGCTAAACTGCAACAAACCCTCGAACGACTCTCAGTTCAGTTAACAGAGGTGAATCCCGACAAAGCTACCCTGACAACGACTTTCAAACAAGCCCAACAGCTTTTAGAGAACATCCTGCAATTGGGGGATCAGGATGTAGACCCCTCGCTGGTATCACCTCTACAATCCTATTTAACAGAAATTCACAAACAGATGCGACTTTTGGAGATGGATTTTCGCTTTCTCCAAACCTCTCGTCAGAATACAACCCTGCAAACTCGGCAAACTCAAATGCGATCGCGTATTGCTACCCTGATGAGCTATTGTAAGTCTTTGTTAGACAAATAGTAGCATTGGCGAATGAAGTCTCTATCTCATCTTAACAAATCTAGAACTCTATCTGTCGGATTTGTTATTTTTGGCGTTGTGGTGCGTTTGGTTCAGTATCTTAGTAATCGCTCTTTGTGGTTTGATGAAGCTAACTTAGCTTTAAATATTGTTAACCGTTCCTATCTACAATTACTCGCTCCCCTCGATAATAATCAAGCTGCACCTCCTGGCTTTTTGTGGATTGAAAAGTTATCGATTCAAATTTTGGGAAACAATGAATATGCACTGAGACTTTTTCCTTTGATCGCCGGAATTGTCTCTCTTGTCGCTTTATTTTTCTTTGCTGAACGTTATGCCTCTCAATGGGCGACACCGATAGCGATCGCTCTGTTTGCCAGTTTACCTTATATTGTTTATTATGGCACAGAACTCAAGCAATATTCCAGTGATATTATGATTGCCTTATTGCTGAGTTTATTATTAGTTCCTGTCCGCTATAAGATTCTCAGTTATTCTCAACTTTTAGGATTATCTCTAGTTGGAGGAGTTGCAATTTGGATTTCTCATCCCGCTATATTTACTCTCGGTGGACTCGAACTTGCTTATCTAATTACTGCGCCTCATCGAGAACGGAAAGCAATTTTATTCAATCGGATTCCTGTTTATTTAACTTGGCTTCTCAGTTTTGGTTGTCTATATTTTCTAACCATTAGCAATACCATAAACAACGATAATCTTGTTGACTCTTGGAAAGCTAGATATCCTCAATCTCCCCTTGATTTGCTCTGGTTACTGGATGCTTTCGGTCGATTTTTCTATAGACCGTTAGGGTTTATTGGTATTGTTGATGGTGTAGCTATTTTAGCATTTGTTGTGGGTTGCGTTGCTTGTTTTCGTCGAAATCGAATAATTTTCATGACGTTAATGGCGCCGACTGTGGCTACCTTAATCGCCAGTTATTTACATCAATATCCTTTCCGTGAACGTTTAGTTTTATTTCTGACACCTTTTTTCCTAATTTTAATTGCAGAAGGAATCGTTTTTCTCTTGTCTTCACCCCTGAAGAAAAAATGGATAAAAGGATTAGGTACTGTTATGTTAGTTGTGCTACTTACTCATCCCACTAGCTACTCAAGTCGATTAATTTTTCAGCCGGAACTTAAACAAGAATTTCGATCTGTTATAGAATACGTTCAATCTAATCAACAGCCTAGTGATCAAATTTATGTCTATTTTAAAGGTATTAGTCACATGAAATATTATGCGCCAAAATTAGGCTATTCTCAAACTGATTATAGTTTAGGAACCTATGAACTTCCCGATGAAGGTGAAATTTCATCTCAGGAGTGGGAACGATACCAACAAGAGTTTGAACCCTTTCGAGGTCAAAAACGAGTTTGGATTATCTTTAGGGTTGATGACTCAGAAACAGAAACATTATTATCTTATCTGAATACAATAGGTCGTCAAATTGAGATTTACAAACAAAAAGGAGCGTTTGTCTGTTTATACGATTTGAGTTAAAGAAGAAAGAGATTTTTTTACCTGAGTCTCAATGTTTAGTTAAATTCACTATCTAAACGATATTCTCGAAAGTTTTCCTGAGCATTTCCATTAATTTTTAAGATGGCGATAGATTTGTCTTGAGGAGTTTTAACAACATAATACCAAGTAAACCCTGTGCGATCATTAATGACTTGTAAAAGTTCAGGTCTTCCGAGAAATGCAGCTTGAATTGCTTGTTCATATTCTTTAGCAACAAAAGTTCGATCAAAGCCATTATCTTTATTATAAGTTCCCCAAGAATTATAACTCCAAATAACGGTTTTATCTTCAGTATCGGGTAAATACAAAGTCATGTTATTGACAAAGGATAATTTAACCACACTTTGAATCAGTTCATGCAAAGAAATCGGTACATTATTACGAGGTGGAGTAGTAATTTGACTAACTTGTTGCACCCATTTAGTTTGTAACTTTTGCATTTGTTCAGCCGCAATTTCTTTAAAAACTTGACTCCGATGAACGGTAATGCGATTATTGATTACAGAAAGAGCCGCAATTAAGGCGGAAAATACCGAAACTAATCCCACCATATAAAGCAGATAAGTTGTTTTAGGGGCTTCAGGAACAACGTTAGAACTCTCTATATCAGGATGGCGTTGTAGAGAACCTATCGCTCTCACAATTTCTTGAATTCCTAATACAAAAGTAATCGCCACTCCAAAAATACTTAAGACTACACTCGCCCAAAATATCCCCGTTAAAACGGCTTCAACTTTAGCACTAAAAATATCCCAGTTGAGAATTTCGTCAAAAATTCCTAAGACAACCAAAGTTGCACCCACCAATAAGAGGGCAATTGTCGTTGCTACGGTAAACGATAATATTTTAATGCGTCGTCTCATTGATTAATTCTCCGATTAAAATCGCTCTAAAATAAAGGTTAAGATTTTTCAGACTGATCAAAAATGAATGTTATGTTACATCCTATAGTGACTATAGGTCTAAAAAACAATGACTGGACACGAACTTTTGTTACTGGGAGTGCTTCTGTTACCCGGTATGGCATTGTCAATCTTAATTATCGGAACATTTGCGGCTGGAGGTTAATCCAGCATTTAACGAGGGAGGCGGATGTCTCCCTTTAAACTCACTTAAATTGTCAAGCACTTTTAACGCCTCAGAGTGATTACGCGGTCAATCACGCACCCAACTTAATTTTATTACAATTTTAACCTAGAATTAAAATTCGGCTGAGTTTTTCTGAGATTTTCAGTGGGGGAGATTCTGATATTTTCTCACCTTCTCAAAATTCATAGCCGATCAAATTTGGATGGAAGTTACCCAATTTTGATCGGGCTAGATGACTATTCTAGCTGATTAGAATCGCGATTGGAAAGCGTCTTTTCAATACCGGATCAGCAACCTCGTTATAAACTAACAATTCCTCGCTTCACAGCAGCGATCGCTGAGTGATAAATCAGATAACAAAGATTAATTTCATCGTCTTAAACCGTTTACAAAATTACTCTAAACTCTAATACTTATATAAGAAGAAGATTATAACTATTGATGCGGATTTTACTAAAGTCTAACTTCTTTCAGTGCTTCTTCAATAACTTCATTACTAACACCATGACGTTTTAAACTGGCAATTAAGGCAGATATAGTATCCCCTTCTAAACACTCAAGATTGTCTCGAAGTCCTTGCCCAATATAGGCACGAATGAGGGGTTGATAAGAGGATAGGCGTATAATAATAATGCTATTGAAGTTTTTTTAGGTACTAGGGAGCTAAAATATGAGCATTGTCCCACGCGGAATGTCTATCACTGAAGCTTATCGGCTTTATCGGGATGGTAACTTATTAGTTAACAGAAAGTATCAAAGAAAATTGATTTGGTCAGTTCCTGAAAAAGAGAAGCTAATTGGAAGTATTTTGAAAGGATATCCAATCCCTTTAATTTTGCTGGCTGAACGTCCTCAAGTTCATGGGAGTGGAAAGTATGAGATCATAGATGGTATGCAGCGACTTAACGCTATTTGTGATTTTATTGAAAATGGATTCTCATTTCAGGGTAAATATTTTGATCTTAACGAATTCTCTTATGCCAAACAATTAGCCGACGAAAAAAAATTTCAATTTACAGAAAATTCTGATAATTTATCTAGAAAAGAATGTTCAAAAATTTTAGATTATCAACTGGCAGTAACTATCTATACTGCAATGAATGAAAGTGACATAACAGAGGTTTTTGGAAGAATAAATTCTGGTGGAAAGCAATTAAGTAATCAAGAGAGACGACAAGCAGGTGTAACAGCACCATTTGCAGAAGTAGTTCGTACGATTGCTATGAAACTGCGTGGAGATGATACTCCGAAAACACTTCGCCTATTTGAGATGCCACAGATTAGCATTGATTCTAAAAAGACTCAAAACTATGGGATTAAAGCAGAAGATACTTTGTGGTGCAAGCAAGGAATTCTTCGCATAAATCAACTGCGTGATAGTGAAGATGAAGATATGATTGCAGATATTGCAGCGTCGATCTTGCTGTCTGAACCTTTGGCAAAAAGCTCAAATTTATTAGATAAGCTTTATGATGATAACAGCGAAGATTTTAAGCGTATTGAAAAATCTCTTGCTACTTATGGAGCAGACAGAATAGAAGAAAATATTGTAAAAACTTTTTCCGTACTTTCAGAAACTATTGAATCCTATAGCTTAGAGAATAAGTGCTTGGTAAATATTGTAAATCCGGGGTACAATCCAATACCACAGGCATTTTATACGATTTTTATGGCTTTTTTTGATCTGGTTATAGAGTCTGAACTTCTACCTGCTGATCCTCAAGGAATTATGCAAGCACTTAAAAATCTTCAAAAGAAATTAGATATAAGCCGTGGTTATAAAACAATCAAAGGACGTAAAACGAATATTAATCAAACTAAAGGACTGATACAAGAATTTTTTGTCAAAAAAGATACATCATCTTTAGGACAAGGTGCTGAGTTAATACAAGAATTTAAAAATTCCTTACTTCGTTCTCGGATAGAAACTACAAAGTACGAGTGTAAACAAGGTTTGCTCGATCTATCACAGAATAGGAAGCTAAATAATGATTTGCTGCAAAAACTTGTTAACACAATTTGTGGAATTGCAAACTCGAATCCCGAAACTGATGGATATATATTTTTAGGAGTAGCTGATAAAAAGCCAGATGCAGTAAGAATTAAAAGTTTAGATAAGATTAACCCCATGGAAATCAACGGTAGATATATTGTAGGGATTGATAGAGAAGCAATATCTCTAGGCAAAAAGTTAGAGGACTACGTTGAATTATTAATTAAGACAATCCGCCAATCCGATTTAACAGAACCTTTAAAAACTCAAGTTCTAGCAAAAATTGATACTATAAATTATAAAGGACACTCTGTAATTAGAATTAATGTTCCATCACAAAAAGATGTTTCGTTTGTAGGTGAAAAAGCATTTACCAGAGAGAATTCTTCAACAATAGAAGTAACAGGGCCAAGATTAGTGGCTATTAGTCAACTTTTTCAAAAATAATTTATTCGTCCATGTTAGCGGATGATTGTTCTCGAAGAGGTTAGAATAATTGGGCTGAACGGTTACGATCGTTGTTGCTATACCGACTGAACACAACTCTCAAGTCTGAGATGATGAAAGCTGGATTATTTTTGACGGGTCTTGTTATGTCTCCTCTACAACAGATTAAACAATTCAAACACTACGCTTGGGTTTCCCTGCTGTTGTGGCTGTTGATAGTCGCACCCGCCCAGGCTGCTGTGTTGCTGCGTATTGCAGTCACCGAAGATGCGAATCAAGTCAAAGTGGGAAGTTCGACTCAAGCGGTTGTCCGCAACGCCAATGGTCAAACATTAGGACAAATTTCTCCCCAAGGCGGGCTGGTTGCACAACCCAAATCCGGTAATATTTCTTTAGGTCAATGGCAAGGCAGTCAACTCTGGATCGAACCCACAGGAAATGGTCATGTTTGGATTGGTGAGGGTTGGTATCGGGGCCGGGTGTTATTGGTGGCTGACGATGGCGGAATTACGGCGATTAACTATGTTGATATCGAACAATATCTTTACAGCGTATTAGGGTCAGAAATGGATGGAGGTTGGCCGACTGAAGCCTTAAAAGCCCAAGCTGTAGCTGCCCGAACTTACGCCCTGTACAAGCGAGAACGCAGCAACGGGGTTTATGATTTGGGAGATGATCAAATGTGGCAGGTTTATAAAGGGTTAGCGACTGAATCTGGGGGAACTCAAGCCGCAGTCAACTCAACCGCCGGACAAGTTCTCACCCATAACGGTCAAATTATTTTAGCGGCCTTTCATTCGTCCTCGGGCGGACATACGGAAAATGTGGAGGATGTTTGGGATGATGCTTTGCCCTATTTGCGGGGTGTACCCGACTATGACAAGGGTTCGCCTGTGTTTGAGTGGACGAGAACGTTTTCTCAAGCTGACTTGTCTGGGCGCATTTCTGGGGTCGGTAAAGTCGTGTCGATGACTCCTGAACAAACAACGGCGTTTGGAAGTATTTTGTCAATGAAAGTGGTCGGTGAGGGGGGGACTCGCACGATGACGGGAGAAGCAATTGCCGCTGCTTTAGGACTGAGAAGCACTCGTTTTCGCGTTAACCGTCAACCCAATTCGACTAACTTTACGATTGTTGGGCGAGGTTTTGGACATGGAGTGGGCTTGAGTCAATGGGGGGCTTATAATTTGGCTAGGGCCGGATACACTTATTATCAAATTCTGATGCACTATTACCAGAATACGAGTTTGGCAAAAATTCGAGTGGAGTAGTTGAGGGATGTTCGGCTTTGAGTTTTCTGCGAATGCGGCTGAGTCGTGAATCATTCAAATGGCTGATGTATTGACGTTGACGCTACTTGATCCACAGGATAAAACTCCTCAAAAACAGTGGAAATTTGAGGATCAGTCTGTGATTGAGATCGGACGGGCTTCAGATAATCAGGTTGTGATTGTTGATCCGTTGGTGTCTCGTTATCATCTACAACTTCGTAAACTGAGTGAGAATCCCCTCAAGTGGATGTTAGTCAATAAGGGGACAAATGGCACTTTTGTTAATGGGGTGCTAACTTCTCAAGCTGTTGTCACAGAGGGGATTTTAATTGAGTTAGCAAAAGGTGGCCCGCTACTTCAACTCAACTGGCAATTCATTCGTCCGGTTTCCATCCCCAATACTTCCGGTTGTTCTCACGCCGGAAACCCACCCAACAATTTATTTTGTATTCATTGCGGTTTACCCATTCATATTGAACGCAGTATCCGCAATTATCACGTTTTAAGAACGTTAGGACAGGGAGGAATGGGAACAACAACCCTGGCTTGGAATGCGGAGTCGAGTTTACCTCAAACTTTGGGTCAGATCCGAATTCCGGCGTTGGTAGTTCTCAAAGAAATGAATGCAGACATGGCACAAATTGCCAAATCTCAAGAACTCTTTGAACGAGAAGCCCGTACTCTCAAAGGGTTAAACCATGAGGGAATTCCTCAGTTCTATGACTTTTTTGTGGAAGAGGGGAAAAAATATCTGGCGATGGAAATGGTTCATGGTCAAGACCTAGAAAAGATCGTACAGCATCGAGGGCCAGTTACTCCTCCACAGGCGATTAATTGGATGATCCAAACCTGTGAGGTGTTAGGCTACCTTCATGTTCAAGATCCGCCCATTATTCATCGAGATATTAAACCCGCAAATTTGCTATTACGAAATCTAGATCAACGGATTGTTGTCCTTGATTTTGGGGCGGTTAAGGAGATTGGAACGCCTCCGGGAACCCGTATTGGGGCAGAGGGATATAGCGCCCCCGAACAGGATCGAGGACAACCTCTGACTCTTTCTGATCTTTATGCGATCGGTTCGACACTAATCTTTTTATTAACTGGTGAAAGTCCCTTAAACTTTTATGGAAAACGGGGCGGTAGCTACGGTTTTAACTTAGAAAGCGTTCCTACAATTACCCCTGAACTGCGAACTGTGATTGAACGAGTCACAGAATATCGACCTCGCGATCGCTACCCCGATGCCCAACACCTTTGTCAAGCTTTACGAGACTGTTTGAATTGACTGATTAATTCAGTTTATTAATCAGATGAGTGAATTTGATGTTTGTGATCGTTTTACCGATTCAAACACGACTCGAAATACCTCAAAATCAAGCTATTAAATGGCGATTTCTTGATATTGAGATGTTTTGATACTTAGTCTTCGTCCCAACCTTCTACGGCAAGGAGTTCGCTAATCGGATCTTGCATGGAAAAACCAAACTCTAACAGTTCTTTTTTCCAGTATTTCCACTCGTCGCCATAGAGAAATGCTATCTTCCAAAGGCGGTCGGTGGGCTTGATTATATCGGATTTCACGAGGGAATCCACCTGACGTTTAAGTTTCTCCATCTGGTGTATAACCTGTTGGCTCATAATACCTCTTTAGTTGTTTAAGTCTTGGTTTTCTTTTGTTGTTCTTCCCAATGCTTTTGTGTGAGTGCTTGAGAGTTTAGTTACGCATAAACTGTAGATTTTTTGGGAAGTCATCTACCTACATCATAAGATAACATACTTAATTTAAAATTGTGTTATTTATGGCACAAAAATTAAATTTCTCCGGCAATAATTCCCCTTCAACACAGAACTTTTCCCAAACCCCTTTATAACCCCAGCTTAATGGATTAGATGAAGTTATCAAACTTTTCCCTTAAGTTCAGGATTTTAAAAGTTGCTCACTAATTTGGCTTTCTTCAAAACCCAGCCTAAGAGACGCTCTTGAGTTACGAGAATATCAGCCGTTCCCTCCATACCCGAATAGATACTGTACTGATGATCGTCTTTCACCAAGTACGAGCTTTCGGGTTGAATCAGAACTTCATAATATGCTTTAGACGTTTGACGAGCAGAGGCTTGAGGGGCATTGCCGTTGAGGGAGATTCGTTTTACCCTTCCTTTCAATATACCATATTCTTGAAAAGGATAAACAGCAATTTGTAAATGAACTTGTTGATCGATCTCTATGCGGGAAATATCCTTTTCCGCAACCCACGCCAAAAACACCAGAGGAACTTGAGTCGGAACGATCTGAGCAATAATTGTATCTGACTCTACGACTTGACCGGGTTTGGGAAGATTGAGTTGAATAATCGTCCCGGCTTGAGGGGCGCGAATGGTACTATGCCCAATCAGGCTGGTGATTTGTTCAAGTTGGCTTTGAGATTGAACAAACTCCTTTTGCACCTGCCATCGCTGTTTGAGAAGGGTTCGCCGTTCCTGAGCAAATTCTTGAGCGACTTCAGGAGTTGACTTCGTTAGCTCCACCACTGCTAATTCTACCGACAAATCATCCAACTTTTGACGCGATCGCCGAGAAGTTTTAGATTCTAATGTCGTCAAAATTTGCAGATCGAGGGTGGTGACATATTGATCGAGTTGATCGAGTTCTTGTTTCAACTGTGTGAGTTGCGCTTGGAGATTACGCTTTTGAGTCAACAGCAAAGATTGATTCACGTAAGCGATCACTTCTCCTTGTTCGAGCGGTTGATTTTCCCGAACTACAATTCGTTCTACAATACCGCTCGTTGCTGCCGAAACCAGTTCAACATCTCCTTCCGGTTGAGCCACTACAGGCACTCTCACACTGGGAGTATAGCGGATAAAACCCGCTAGCACAACAGATCCCCCAAAAGTTCCCAACAATAACAGTCCCGCCCACTGTGTCCAGCGACCAATTGGCGGTAAAAAATCATCACTATCGAGAGGTTCAAGTTCTATCGGTTGGAAGTTGGAAGCCATAACACAGGAAACACCTGAAAAGAGCAATCCAAAAAAGCAGTTCTAGACGCGGAGCAAACCCTAATCACTGAAACTGATAGGACTCGATTTTACATCTATCCGAAGATAGACGACTCCCGAAGCGAGCAGTTGTCCAAAAATTAGCATTCTGACAAATCTTAACGTGATTTTGAGCAATCTACTAGAAATCTCAGGATTTACCTGTTAGTATAGTCGCAACTTCTCAGGCTGAAGTCAATCCTTAGATTAATTCTCTGGGGTTTAAAGTCTGAGGTGAATGACATAAAAGCACAATCTATCTGTTGTTTCAAGGACATTGACCATGGCAGAAAACAAGACCAAGAAACTATTCACTGAGATCTCTTCTGAAGAATCTTCCACTATCAATGGTGGTTCTCACTACGACTACTATCACTACCATAAATCTGACTATCACCACAATAAATCCCACCACCACCATCATCATCATCACGATTATCATTACTACCCCGCTTACCACAGCGGATCTCCCCGTTATTGCTACTAATTTCCGCGCTTCGGTGCTGTACGCGATACAACTTCAGTTTTGATACTTAGTCCTACCAAAAGCGCCCGTAAGTTGCGGGTGTTTTTTTACAGTTATCAGTAACCAGTAACCCGTTTTGACTTTGGCTTTTGGCTAATTGCCTATTGCCTTTTAACTGGTGACTCTCTTGCACAAACTTTACTCATAATTGCGAAGTCCGTAATAAAGTAACTGCTGAACCCGAAGGGTGACTGTAAATTTCCTCTTGCCTTTTCTATGAAATATCCGGTTGTTTTACAACATAGCGAAGAAGACTGTGGGGCGGCTTGTCTGGCAACTGTAGCTAAATATTACGGACGCACCTTTACCCTTCCCCATTTGCGATCAGTCTCCGGTACGGGTCAACAGGGAACCACTTTGCTTGGACTCAAACAGGGCGCAGAAGCGGTTGGGTTTAACGCTCGACCTGTCCGGGCTGACCCTGATATTTTAGATGAAATTGATCAAGTTCCTCTACCTTTAATTATCCACTGGAAAGGGTATCATTGGGTAGTATTATACGGCTACCAACGTCAAAATTATATTATTGCCGATCCCGCTTTGGGAATACTTCAAGTTTCTAAAGAAGAATTAGCCGCTGGATGGAATGACTGGGTTTGTTTATTAATTGAACCGGATCAAGAACGGTTTTTCCTACAAACTAGCGATCAAATTACTAATTTATGGCGATGGATTAAACGGGGTTGGATTTATCGTCAGGTTCTGATTCAAGTTTTTGCAATTAATATTGTTCTGGGTTTACTGGCTCTAGGTTCTCCGTTTTTAATTCAAATTATTACTGATGAAGTTTTAGTTCGAGAAGATTTACAACTGCTGCGATCTATTGTAATTGCAGTGGTGATTATGAATATATTCAGTAGTGCTTTAGGCTTAGTACAATCTAACTTAATTATTCACTTTTCTCAACGTTTAGAACTGGGATTGGTGATGGAATTTGGGCGAAAAATGTTACACCTTCCCCTTAGTTACTACGAAACACATCGGGGAGGCGATATTGTTAGCCGTCTCAAAGATATTCAAGAACTCAATCAATTTGTCTCCCAATTTATTGTTAGTTTACCCAGTCAGCTTTTAGTGGCAATTGTTTCTCTCCTTGTCATGCTCGTTTATAGCATTCCCCTGACTATTGCCGCTTTAATCATCGGGGGATTAATGGTTTTATCAACTTTAGCGTTACTCCCCACATTACGACAAAAAACACGTCAGTTCTTTGCAGTCGAAGCCGAAACTCAAGGTATTTTAGTTGAAACCTTTAAAGGTGCCTTAACCCTGAAAACCACAAACAGCACCCCGGAATTTTGGGAAGAATTTCAAACGCGCTTCGGACGACAAGCAAACCTCGCCTTTAAAACCACTCAAATTGCAATTCTCAATGATATTTTTTCTGGGTTAGTTAGTGGAGTTGGCGGTGTTGCGTTACTTTGGTTTGGGAGTAGAATTGTGATTACAAATAACCTCAGTATTGGTCAACTCCTCGCCTTTCTCACCCTCCAACGAAACATTACTATTTTTGTGAGTTCTATTGTTGGGTTTACAGATGACTTAACTCGGGTACAAACCGTCACTCAAAGATTAGCTGACGTAATTGATGCTACTTCCGAAGGCTTGGAAACCGACAATCAAAAACCCTCAGCCTATATTCCCCCCAACGCTGACATTAACTGTAATAATATCACCTTTCATTACGGCGGACAAGTTAATTTACTCGATAAATTTTCCGTTGTCTTTCCCGGTGGGAAAACCATTGCATTAATTGGACGTTCGGGGTGTGGGAAAAGTACCCTCGCCAAATTAATTGCAGGTTTGTATCCCCTACAATCCGGTAATATTAGATTAGGGATGTACAATCAACAAGATTTATCCCTCGACTGTCTGCGTCAACAGGTGATATTAGTTCCTCAAGATGCCCATTTTTGGAGTCGTTCAATTATTGAAAACTTCCGCTTAGGACATCCCGGAATTCCCTTTGAAGCAATTGTTCACGCCTGTAAAATCTCGGGTGCGGATGAATTTATTAGTCAACTTCCTGAAAAATATCAGACCATTTTAGGGGAATTTGGCGCCAATATTTCCGGTGGACAACGACAACGATTAGCCATTGCCAGAGCGATTGTAACCAATCCTTCTCTCTTAATTTTAGACGAATCAACCGCCAGTTTAGACCCCCTCAGCGAAAGCGAAATACTCTCTCGACTCCTGCAACAGCGGCGGGGAAGAACGACCATTTTAATTAGTCATCGACCCCGAGTTATAAACCAAGCGGACTGGATTATATTATTAGAAAACGGTCAACTCAAACTTCAGGGAGAATTATCGAAATTACAATCACTTCCCGGCGAACACCTCTATTTTTTAACCCCTTAATTATCGGAAGGATAGAGCATCAGCACAGATGACTCTCCTAGCAACTCAAATGATTATTCTATTGCTGTCTGTCTACTATCTTCTTGAGGAGGATGTTGATTGACTTGTACCCAGAAACGTCGAGTTGAGCGAATTGAATCTTCTTGATTATAGCGGTTATCATTGAGGTCAAGGCGATCGCAGGTGGCTCTACCTATCTGAGTAATTCCGATAATATTAGTACCATCTGCTGTCCAGACAAAATGATCTGACCATCGTTGTTGACGAGGGTTGAATAAGGGAACAGTTTCTCCAGTTTCCGAATCAAATCCTGTTGTAAAATTATAACGACGTTCATTGCAGCGACGACAGGCTAAAGCTAGATTTTCGGGTTGATCGGAACCTCCTAGAGAACGGGGAATAATGTGATCAATAGTAAAACGAGATGCGCTAAGTTTTTCGGGAGAATGGCAATATTCACACAAGTAATTTGCTCGTTGTCGAATCAATTCTCTTGTGGCTTGGTCAATGGTCATTTTTGAGCCACTAACATTGCATTAATGTGAGTAAAAATCCGATCAAGTTCTCCAATGGCGTCGAGTTCTGTACTTTCTTCAAACGTGAGAGAATCTGCTTTTTTCTTGTCAAGAAGTTTTTCCATGCGTTCTTGAAGTTCATCGCTGAACTTGAATAGATTAATCTGATCCATTTGCTCAATTCTAATCTTTCCCAGGAGAGCAGAAGGTTTAACAACAGTAGCAGTCATAGGACAGTTAAGGATATTGAGTGAGTGCAGAGAATAGCTATATTGAAATTTTAAACGATTTTTGCTAATCAAGCGATCGCATTATTTTTATAAAGTCCGTCCTTTTAGGGGGCTATCTACGTTCGGTTGCTATCCGCGAGAAAGCCTTGGGAGAAAACCATCCCGATGTCGCCATCACCCTCAACAACTTGGCATTATTCTACACCTTCCAAGGACGCTACAGTGAAGCCGAACCCCTATTTCAACGTTACCGGGAACTGCTGAAAAAGCAAAGGTGATTTTGCACCGTTATGGTCTGCGGGTTTTAACTCCCGGAAAAGCGGCGGAATTTAGGAGGATAAATCTCTTTAACTCAACTTCACTGAAACGGGATTTTGTTGGTACTCGGTTAACAATAAACCATATTCCAACCCCTCGACAACCGCTTGATAAGACGCATCTAAAATATTTGTAGAAACGCCAACTGTTGTCCACCGTTTCTGACCGTTACTCGACTCAATTAATACCCGAGTTTTAGCAGAAGTTCCCTCTCTCCCATCCAAAATTCTCACTTTATAATCAGTCAGTTGAAATTGAGCAATACTCGGATAAAAACTCAATAACGCCTTTCTTAACGCCGAGTCTAACGCCGAAACCGGGCCGTTTCCTTCGGCTGAAGCGAGGATTTCTTCTCCATTTACCGTGACTTTTACCGTTGCCAAAGAATTACTCATGTCTTCGGTTCGTTTGTCACAATGAACTTGAAACCCTTTAATTTCAAACAACGTTTTTCGAGACCCCAACGCCTCCCGCATCAACAACTCAAAACTTGCTTCGGCTGCTTCAAACTGATAACCCTGATGTTCCAATTCTTTCATCCGTTGCAAAATTTGCCGACAAGTGGGATGATCGCGATCAAGTTCAATCCCAAAACTTTGCGCCTTGACCAAAACATTACTTAAACCCGACTGCTCAGAAATCACAATTCGCCGTTTATTTCCCACCGTTTCCGGTTCAATATGTTCATAAGTTAGGGGATTTTTCTGCACGGCTGACACATGAATTCCCCCTTTATGAGCAAACGCCGACAACCCCACAAAAGGCGCGTGTTCATCAGGGGCGAGGTTCACTAATTCACTCACTAACCGACTGGTTTCTGTCAGCTTCAAAATTTGGTCTTCCCCAATGCAAGAATAACCGAGTTTAAGTTGTAAATTGGGAATAACCGTACAAAGATTAGCATTTCCACAGCGTTCACCATAACCATTCATCGTCCCCTGAACCATTCTCGCCCCTGACCTCACCCCTGCTAATGCGTTCGCCACAGCCGTCCCGGAGTCATTATGGGTGTGAATGCCAATTTGGGGAAGACTCTCTAAATTCCAACTCGCCAGCACTTCGACAACTTGGTGAGTAATTTCGCTAATTTCATGGGGAAGGGTACCGCCATTAGTATCACAAAGCACTAACCATTCAGCACCCGCCCTCGCTGCGGCTTCTAGAGTTTTGAGGGCGTATTCCGGGTTTTGTTTGTATCCATCAAACCAGTGTTCAGCATCATAAATCATTCGTCGCCCTTGAGAGATCAGAAACTCGATGGAGTCTCCTATCATGGCTAGATTTTCATCCAAGCTGGTCTTCAAACCTTCTGTAACGTGTAAATCCCAGGATTTTCCAAAAAGTGTCACCCAACGAGTTCCGGCTGACAAAATTGGTTTAAAAGCGGGGTCAGTAGCGGCAGTCGTTCCGGGTCGGCGAGTTGAACAAAATGCCACGATTTCCGCTTGGGTGAGGGGTTCTTCTTGCAGTCGCCAAAAAAACTGCACATCTTTGGGGTTTGCACCGGGCCAACCGCCTTCGATAAACGGTATTCCTAACGCATCCAGACGGTAAGCAATGCGGAGTTTGTCTTCGATAGACAGAGAAATTCCTTCTCGTTGGGCGCCGTCTCGCAGCGTGGTATCGTAAATCCAGCAGGTGGGTTGAGTCATGGCGGTTTGATCAGTAGTCATGGGGTTTATGAGGGTGAATCAACACAGCTTCAACTCACCCCTCAAGTGACCAGTCTTGATTGATAGCCTAGCCGTGATTTTGTGATTCGCTTGAATAGGTGGGGGTTGAGTTGTCTCTTTTGTTTGAGTTATTGTTGAAGACTCAGTTTTCCTATTATCTAATTTTCCCCCCTGGTTTTGTCTAGTCTTTTTAGCAATTTTTTTGAAGTAAGAGTTCTGCTAAAAGTTGGTAAAATTCTAAAAAGAATCTAAAAAAATGGGTAGCATCACAAAAGGAGAACACTTTTATGGTTAGTATTCAGGTTCAAGGGAAAACGATCACTTGCGATCGCGGTGAAAATTTACGTCAGGTTTTGCTGAAAAATGGGATTGATCTCTACAATAGTCAGGCTTCTGTGATTAACTGTCGGGGCTTGGGGACTTGTGGAACCTGTGCGGTGGAGATTGTTGGGGAAGTCTCTGAACCGCAGTGGCGAGAAAAAACTCGATTGTCACTTCCGCCTCACTCTCCCCAAACCACTCGCCGTCTCGCTTGTCAGGTGAAGGTGTTGGGAGATATTAAAGTGAGAAAATACGATGGATTTTGGGGGCAAGGATCAGAAACCGTTTGGACAGAAACATAGTCTAGTCACAGATTACTCCGCCCAACGGGTACTCTGCGCGCGTGGGCTTCGCCCAACACCAGTTGCTTTAAGTCGGGGAACCCGCCCAACGCACTGGTTCACCGTACAACGACGGAGACGGCACGGACCGTTGGTCAGATTGTCCCATTTGTGATTGATTTTCGGAATTTGGGTTAATTTTCAAATTTTCTTTGATTTCTGAATCGATTTTACGATACAGTGTCTCCAGAGATTTTCAAACTGATTTGAGATCGGTCGCTAATGCACAGATCCATTTCAATCGTTAACAAAATTGGAGACACACAAATGGGTACGGCTACTTTTATTCAAGATGAAGCTGAATTGGATTTGCTGCTGAAAAATGAGTCATTATTGGTTGTAGACTTCACCGCAACTTGGTGTGGGCCTTGTAAAATGATCGCCCCTTTTATGGATCAACTCGCTGAGGAGTATAGCGATCAAATCAAAGTGTCCAAGTTAGATCTTGATTCTAACAAGGGCATTGCTAAACGATTTTCGATTAGAAGTATTCCGGCGGTCTTGTTCTTCAAAGAAGGGGAATTGAAAGAGACGGTGATCGGGGCGAAGCCCTACGAAAACTTTAAGAGTGTAGTTGCTGGACTGTTGTAATCTAAAATGGTCTCAGGTGCGACGACTTGTTGATGTCTCATTACTGATCATTTTCCTCCGTATCTTCGGAATTTTAATTCTCCTCAACTTCGGAATCTTCAGTTGATTCTGTTTCGGTTTCAGGAGAACGAGTAAAACTTTCATAAACGGTTTTAGAAATATTCCGAATCAGAGATTCAGCCGCCGAATCATCATCATTTCGTTCCACTAAAACCGCCAATAAATACCGCTTTCCATTGGGTAAATCAATTAAACCGACATCACCCGAAACTGATTTTAAATTCCCCGTTTTATGAGCGATAATCGCACCTCGACCTAAGCCACTCGCCAGGAGAGAATCATTTTCGGTTTTCTCCATAATTCTAAAAATGCGATCGCGAGATTTCATCGAAACCAATCCACCTTGATTGAGTTGAGTCAATAAATTTACTAAGTCTTTGGGTGTTGTTTTATTCGTTCCTCTTAAATCTGGAAGTACATCTCGAATCACAGTATTGTGTAAACCCCAATCGAGAAACTTTTGATTGATAAATTCCGCTCCCCCTAAGCGTTCAATCAACATATTCGTTGCGGTATTATCACTAATCACAATCATTTTAGTTGCCGTTTCTAAAGCCGTGTATTCAGTTCCCGCCGATTGATATTGCATATCTCCCGACCCTCCAGCGATATGCTGATCCTCCATTGTCAAGACTTCATTGAGACTAATTTTCCCTTCGTCAACGGCTTGAAAAAATGCAACTAAAATCGGCACTTTAATCGTACTTGCTGCGGCGAAAGCAGATTCACTATTAATATCAACATAGCCGCCTGTATCCAAATCAACTAACAATACCCCCGGTTTTAAATCCGAATTTTCAGGCGTTAAAGCTAAAATTTGTTGTTTAACGGTTTTAATTTCTTGGTTGAGTTGAACCGATAAAGGAAGTGTTTCTACACCGACAGGCGTTGGTGTCGCCTCCAGTTGACTTTCAAGACCTAAATTGGCGTTAGAAGTCGCCGCAGACGATCCCAACCGTCCCAAAGAACTTAATACCGACAACACCGTACCCGAAATTACCCCAATTCCCACACCCAAAATGAGTAAACGCGCCCCATAAATCATCGGTGAAAATCGACGTTTCGGCTTTTTAGTCACTCGGGGACGAGCATAAACCGGAGACTGGGAAGATAGCGTTGAAGAAGGGGAACTCAGCGGACGACGACTGAGACTCCTAGACGGAGGAGGAGCGGGTAAATTAGGGTTTCTACGATTATTCGTAATCAGAGGCGTTATCGGCGAACCAGAAGTCTGACGAGGGCGGTTGCGCCGGGAAGGAGGAGTTCTAGGATGTTGCTGTTGTTGTTCACGAGTTTGTTGTCGCTGGCGTAGTTGAGAGACTAACGGTTTTAAAGACTCAGCCGTTTGTGACGCATCTCCCAAAGGGAAACCAGAGGGTGAATTTGGCGACTTAGACGATTTGAACCGCCCAAACGGTTTCATCAAGCCATTCAAGAAGCGAAACGGCTGAGATGAACTTGTTCGACGCTGACGACGGCGACGGCGAGAAGTCGGCTGAGATCCATTGCGAGATTGGGACTCCCGAGATCGAGAGTCTGAAGAAGAAATAAGCGATAAATGACGGGGGGATCGCTGGGCCACACCAAACACCTAGTAAACTGTGATCAACCAAACAAAGAGTAAGTCCGCGATTAACGAGGACATAAACCGAAAGTCATGTTGAGAGAAGAATCAGGGATTGTCAATACTCAACACTAGATTGAGGTCTCATCTGGGGATTCGCTCTCCATCGTCCTACCAGGCTGTTCAACTGAGGGTGAGTCTGTCTCTTGGGTCAAGGCAACGCGATCGCTCAAAGCACTGCTCTGGGAATCGCACGAGACATCTGCAACAGCATGATTACACGCTATCAGGGTATCATCAACTGTACCGGATTGTTGAGCCTCGTTTAACGCCCATTCCATTTGAGAAAGAATTCCCCTCAACATATTGACTTCGGTTTGAGATAAATCAGCACGATTAAACAAACGCCGAAATTTTTCCATGCGACTCGCCGCAGTATGAGGATAAAGATAACCAATATTCAGCAACAGGGTTTCTAGATGCTCGTAAAATCCTTCTAGACGTTCGAGGGGTGCTGATGATGCGGGCTGAATGGGCGAGGAAACTCGACGAGACGAAGCACTCAAAGACAAATCTTCTGCTGATGTATTCGGGCTGATATTCGCCAGTTGAGACAGTTCATAACAACAGACTGCCACAGCTTGAGCCAAATTTAACGCCGGATAAGCTGAACTCGACGGAATGCGAACAAATCGTTGAGCAAATTTCAGTTCTTCGTTGCTGAGTCCCCGATCTTCCGGGCCAAAAATTAAAGCCGACCGGGTTTCTAGTAACCATCCTAAAGCATGACGGGGATGTTCTAAAGGGGTTTCGAGGGATCGTTCTCGTGCTGTTGTGGCGATCGCTCGTTGACATCCAGTTAAAGCTTCTGGCAAAGTTGCAGTTATCGTTGCTGTTTCCAGTAGATCTGCGGCATGGACAGCCATTCTTTGGGCTTCCTCACACTGGGGATCGCATTGAGGATTGACTAACACTAACTGTTGTAATCCCATATTTTTGAGAATTCGAGCGACAGAACCAACATTTAAGGCTCCGGCTGGCTCGACTAAGATAATCCGAACTTGGGCTAAGGCTTTCTCTAACACTGTCTATAACCTGGACAATGGTATGCTAGTTGTTGACAACCTGCAACTCAAATAACTTAACATGGCACGCCAGCGTTCTAAATCTGACCTGCCAACTAAAGTATGCCCCGTCTGTGGTCGTCCTTTTACTTGGCGCAAAAAATGGGCTGATTGTTGGGATGAAGTGAAATACTGTTCCGAACGTTGTCGGCGACGGAAAAACAGCGACCAGTGAACAGAGAAGATTCATAATTCATAATTCATTGGAATTGTCCAACCAGACGTGCAAAAATATTTCAACTACTCACTCAAAAATTTATTGTTGTAAATCAGTATGGTGCAGCCTAAATTAATTATTCACGGGGGAGCCGGAAGTTCCATTGAAAGTAAAGGGGGGATCGATCAAGTCCGCAAAGCCCTTTATAGTGTTTTAGAAAAAATTTATCCTTTGTTCGCTCAAGGGATCAGCGCCACTGATATCGTTGTTGAGGGATGTCGGTTGCTTGAAGATGAACCTCTATTCAATGCGGGGACGGGTTCGGTGCTTCAGTCAGATGGTCAAATTCGCATGAGTGCGGGTTTGATGAATGGTATGACTCAAAGCTTTAGTGGCGTGATCAACATTTCTCGGGTAAAAAATCCTATTGATCTCGCTAAAGTATTACAAGATTCTATGGATCGGATTTTATCTGATCATGGAGCGACTGAACTGGCGCGAGAATTGCAACTACCGATTTATAATCCTCTAATTGATCGCCGACTCAACGAATGGGTCGAAGAACGTCAGCACAATTTTACCCGAGAAATGGCAAATGTTGTGGCTGAACCTGCTCGTACCGGTACCATTGGAGTTGTTGCTTTAGATACTGCTGGACGACTGGCTGCGGGGACATCTACAGGTGGTAAGGGGTTTGAAAGAATTGGTCGGGTGAGTGATTCTCCCATGCCTGCGGGTAATTATGCCACATCGGAAGCGGCTGTGAGTTGTACGGGGATCGGCGAAGATCTGATCGATGAATGTTTTGCGGCTCGTTTGGTGGTTCGGGGGACAGATGGTTTATCGTTAAAAGATGCCCTGGATCGCTCTTTTGCGGAAGCGACTCAACGAAAACGGGATTTTGGAGCGATCGCGATCAATTCTACAGGTCAGATCGGATTAGGTAAAACTTGTGATGTGATTGTCGCTGCTTATCACGATGGTGAACAAATTGGCGATAGTATTGAAATGGAAAAAGGAACTCAGGTGTTAGTAATTTAATTGGGGGGTTCTGGCGGTTGTGGTACGTTCTAAAAATGCTTCTTTTATAATCAAGAGAAATCCTCAACGGTTCTGAAATTATGTCTTCTCCATCCATTGGCGATCCCGAACTGAAGCCTTTTCCCGATCACACCCAACTGCCAGAATCCGATGGAACCTTCGTGAAAAACTTTCAGGAACATCCCCAAAGCATTTTACTCACCGATTCTCTCGGCACAATTTTACAGCAACTTCACCCGGACGGGCAGTATGCGATCGGTCAGGATTGCGGGATTTATTGGCGCGAACCCCAACCGCCAGAACAGGGAGCAATAGCGCCGGATTGGTTTTATGTTCCCAATGTTCCGTCCCGTTTACATGGGGAAATTCGCCGTTCTTATGTGCTTTGGCGAGAATTTATGGCCCCAATAATTGCATTAGAATTTGCTAGTGGAGATGGTTCAGAAGAACGGGATGCAACACCGTTATTTACCGCAACGGGAAAAACTCAAAAGCCGGGAAAATTTTGGGTGTATGAAAGAATTATTCGGATTCCTTATTACGGCATTTTTGAAATCAAAACAAACAAGCTCGAAGTTTATCACTTGGTTGATGTTTCTTATCAAAAAGTAGAGCAAAACGAGCGGGGACATTATGAAATTCCGTTGCTGAATGTTGAACTGGGTTTGTGGCAAGGTCGCTATCAAAATCAAGATCCTCAACTGTGGCTGCGGTGGTGGGATTTAGACGGAAATTTGCTGTTAATTGGTCACGAACAAGCGGAATTAGAACGACAAAAAACCGAACAAGAACGTCAGCGTGCAGAACAAGCAGAATTCCAGTTACAGCAGGAACGTCAACGAGCCGAACGGTTAGCCGAATTGTTGCGATCGCAAGGGATTAATCTAGAATATCTTGAGTAGAGAATATTATATCGTTTCTGTTTAATCATGCAACTTTTTTCATCCCCCGCCTGCGGCTTCCCACAAACCCTCTTTTGTCATTGGTCACATCTTCGCTTTCATCCTTTGCTAACTTTGCTAAGAACTCATAAGCCAATTTAACCTGATCGGGTGGAGGAAAGATTAACTTTCAAGGAACAACAGTAATAGAGCCGAATTGACGAAAATGATCATCAAAACTAAAGGCTTGCGTTAACTTTAATTTGTCTATAATAACTTTACTACTACAATCTGTAAAACTCCATTCTTTATCCGAAAATCGACTAAACACTTGCCATGTTAACTGAACGTCACCTTCTGTCAGATAGTAAAGCCTAACAAGCTGACCTGAAAAAAATGCTTCCCCTAAAGCAATTGAAAGTGCGGTTTCTCCTCTTGCTCTTAGTAATGTCAGTGTTTCATCAACGATCTAGTCTGTTGTCAGAAGAGGTTGGGTGTTTTGGCGAATCCAAGTATTTGCAGCTTGATAATTAGAATCAGAAGGAACTACGGTTGCAAACCAAGCACTTGTGTCTACAAATATCATTACTTATTTCTGATCATAATAGAGTATTTTATCATGGTCATGCCCTGAAAACTTTTCTTGAGTTCCCTCTAGCGGTAATGCTGCAATTTCAGCCAAGATATCAGCAGGGGTTTTCTCCTCTTGATTGAAATCTCGTGAAGTCACAATAACTTCTACTGGAGTCCCTTCTGGTAGGTTTATTGGCTGCATGAGTCGCAGCACTCCTTGTTCATAAATTGCTTGCAGTGTGATAGTCATTAACTTAGACTCAATAGTAGAACAACTCTTGAATTCATTATAAGCGACTTAGAAGGTTACGAACTTCACCCTAGCTCTATTGTATAATTATCCGTGTATAGGTTAGGGCTGTTTTAATGTGATCGCCTTTCAGTCAGAAAAATAAGTTACCTTTAGTGCGATCGCTTTTCTTTTCAGTTAGATTTCACTTCAGTTCAACTCAACTAACTGTTATCAATAAAAAAGGATAGAGAATGTCTCTACCCTTGAATTTTAAAATTTTAGGATTTTTGCGATCGCGAAGCGTAAAATTAACTGAGTAGAGCAGTCAAATGAAGAGTTGGATGTCACAGTATTCAACCTAACCTACGAGCTACACTAACATTGTAATTGCCAGAGGAATCACTCGTTTAACTCCTTCCTTTACAACTTCTGTTACTGCCGTTTCACTACCTTTATTCAGTAGAGATTTACTCCAAGTTTTGAGCTTTTCTTTAAATGAAGGATCTTTTTTTGCTCGGTTGGCTAAATCTTTTGCTGCTTCCTGTTCAGCTTCTTCAGGAGAGTAAGTTTGAGAAAGTTGGTCTAAAAGTTTCTGAATTTCTTCCGCAGCTTCCGTTAAAGATTGCTTTTCTTCTGGTGCATAGTTGTGAAAAGTATTATTGTCAGAGCGAGCATTTCTACCTGCTGCTCCAGCTTGACCGATATGATAGGTATCTCCTGTATTATTCATAATTTTATCTCCTTTATCTACATAAATATAGTAGCAATTTTTTGAATTTTCAGAAGCAAAATTATTATAATCAGCAGGAATATACTCAGTTTTTTTCAAGGTTACACTGACAGTTCCTTGAAGCTTTCCTCCTTTCTTATAGAACAAACGTGACGCATCTTTTACAGCCTGTGCCACTGCTTCTATCTTAATTGCTTTATTTTCAACTGTTGGATGAATATTGCAGTTTCCGACACGGAAAGATTCAACAAAATTAAACTGGCTAACGATATAGCTCTGTTTAAAAAGATGAAATTTAATTGGAAAAATATAGGAAACATGATTGGAGATATCGGTATTTTCGACGTGTCCCGTATCAATATTGAATTTGTACTCGATTTCCTCGGTTTCCGGATTAATTCTTTGAAAGATGATATTTACAGTCCCTTTTAGCCTTCCTCCTTTCTTGTAAAAAAAGCCAGACGCATCTCGAACTGCTTTAGCTACTGCTTTTAAAGTGATCGTATTGTTTGCAATTGTATAATTAACATAGCAGTTACCCACACGAGAAGATTTATCAAGCTTTAATTTATGAACGATGTATCCTGCTTTTTCAAGATCAGGTGGAATTGGAAATTGATAGGATACACAATTTGGTTTGTCTGTATTTTCAACGTGTCCGGTGTCAATCGCAAATCTATACTCGATTTTCTCGTCTCCAATTTTTCCATGTAGATTAGCTTGAGCTAGTACCATATACCTCTTCTAGATTAGTTTAATTACTAGGATGACAATAAGTCAGAGTTACCTGATTATGAAGTTGATTACCAATTTCGAGTTGATCGCCATTCTTGAGTAGATATCCTTGCTCAGGATGAATCCGAGTTCCATTAACAAAAATTCCATTGCTACTCGTTTTAGTACCATCTCCATCATAAATTCGATAACTGTCTTCTTCCTGTTGAAGCACTGCATGATGTCTGGAGAGAACTTCCCATCCAACATCGGCAATCTCAATATCTGACCAATTAGGATCGCGCCCAATTTGGTGACGTTCTTGTTGAAGATAGAGTATACAAGTTTGATCTGCTTGATTTTTTAGCTTAATATAGGGTTGCGATTGCACACTTAAAATAGTTGGTGCATTACCAGAAATTACTCGTGATGGAGAAACAGAAGGTTCTCGTGTAGGTTGAAGACTTGCTTCTCCTGCTGAATTGTGAACGACTCCTCCTTCAATCGCAACTATGGCACGATTAATTAACTCTCCCCAGGTTTGCCGAATTTCTATATAGCCTTGCTGTTGTCTCGCTTCTGGCCACACGTGCTGTATTTCTTTTCTTAGAAATGTGCGCCATTCTGTTTGGACACCTTTAGCTGAAAGAACTCGATCTACAAAATCTCGGACTAATGTAAAAGCAAGTTCATTTGGCTCACTGAGTTTTTGATTAAGAGTGACTTCACATTCATTAACGACTTGGCAGCGTAGATAATCAAGAGAATTGCGGATTGACTCGGCTTGAGATGAATTTTCTACTAACTTAACAGCAAGGCTAGCTGATATTTCCTGCATTTGTTGTTGAGTAATTGGAATACCTACAATTCTGCTGAGGTTGTCTCTGACACTTGAATCATCAGGTTTGACTGCATTCAGATTGCCATGAATTTGTTGTTGAGAGATCGGGTCAAGATTATTATCTGGTGCTAACTGTTCAAGATGGTGCTTGATCCAGTTCATAATGATATCATCGTAGGAGTACCTGACATTTTGAATATCATTAAATCCTTGTCTTAATCGGTCAGCACGATCAGGCAATATTGCTATGATTTCTTGAAAAAAATCCGCTCCAACTTTGTCTGTTAGCCCTCCCAGACTACCCTTGTCTTTAAGGACATCAATAACAGAGTGTTGTAAATCTTTCAGTAATCGACCGATTGCTTCACCTAAAGGTGATTTAAAATAACTTGATAAAGTTTCTCGGATTTCTTTAATATAGATATAATAAGCAATTTTGTATGAATCTCCCTCCTCATCACGTCGTTCTTCAATCTTTTCAATTGAGGGTATAACTTCCTCTGCACGACAAGATTTTACAGCCTCAATAACTTCGTTCTCAAAATCAGAATTACTCTCATTTCTGTTCGCTCGTAACTTTCTCAAAAGTTCCTGAAGACCATTCGTAAGATTTGGCCATAACTCCCCATCAAACCACTCATCAAAGCCTAAATCTCCATTTTTTCCCTGTGTCAAACTACTTTTAGATTGCTTCAGTTTCTTGCTTATTTCTATTTGAAGTTTATTCAATCGATGCTTATGAGAGCGTAAATATTGATCATAGACAACATTAATACTGTTTGTTAGGTCATCTAAAACAGGCATTAATACTTCAGTTCTTACATCTCCAGCATCAGCACAATTCGCAATCACACACTGACGAACTTCAATATGATGTTGAGTCGTTGTTTTTGCAAAACGCTCACAAGCTTCTAAACTGTCAGTATCCCCTTGCTGAACTCGATTTAGAACCATAAAAGAACAGTTGCTCAAAGGAAAGTCACCAAGAGCCTCACGAGCAGTTTTAAACATAGCTCTGTCCGCTTCTTGCCAGTCATCTCCCAAAGGATCAGGTCGGCGAACAAATAAAATCAAGTCGATTTCTTCTTGAAGTGCTTTAATCAACCGTTCTACATCAAAGATATTATCATCTCCTAAGCCCGGTAAATCAATAACTCCAATTCTTCCAACCTCTTGGTGATGAGGGAACTCACAGAGAATCCGAACTTCTTTAACAGCCAAGTATTCACTCTTGCTACTTTGATCTTGAGCTATATACTTGGTGATATCTTGTTGCGAAACTTCTGTGACATCACCTGTTAGTAACGATTGATAGTTCTGAAATTGGCTATAATACTCTTTGCAGAGACGACCGTATAAAAATCTCGAATTTTCGTCTTTTCTATGTTCAGGCAGTGCGGGAGGTCGTTGACTGAAGTCATCAGGAGTAGAAGGCTTAGAACCCGTTAAATCTAGTTTATCAAAGTATAAGTGAATTACTTCTAGAAATGAATGCCAAGAGTGAAATTCAACTATAATTTTTGCTTGACTTGGATCGTGGGTATGAAAAATTTTACTCAAACCCCTTGTACAAACTCCCTGATCACTGGTTGGGATTGCTGCCTGATTGAGTCCAGTTAAGCTTTGGAGTAAGCGACTTTTTCCTTGTCGCATTCGTCCAACCACTCCTATATTGAGAGTAGAGCGCGATAATCGAGTTTCCAGGTTGCCTAAAATTTCTAGCTCACGATTAATTTGAGGAATATAGGTTGATAAATCAATATATTGTAACCATTGAGATAGGTCAGTATTATTATACTTCACTCGCTCTTGTTCTAATTTTTCTAGAGTTTCTTTTAAAAAAATCCAATGGGGTTTATCTTTTTTTATGGAGTCGGCATAAGCTTGTCGTTTACTAATAATTTCTGCAATTTGTTTGGATCGATCTATATTCATGTTTTCTCCTTATTGTTAATTAGCTAAGTCTTTCGTCTATTTTCTTATCTTGATTTGGATCGGTAATCAGGAAAATTTTTATACATTTTCCCAAGTTTAAATTAATAGGGATAAACTAAACTCATTAGTAAAGTGAATCAGTTACCTCACGACATCCGTATTTTGTCACACCGGTTGAACGGCTAACAGTACCCACATTCATATCATCTTGCTGATCGCCTCTTGATTCTAATCCAGCTTCTACTCCTCTTCGACAAGCTTTTATATGAGCCTCTTCATCTTGAAAATACCAATCTCTTGCTTTCTCTGCTAGATTTCGATTTTGACGAGGATTTCCCCTCAATTCATCTACTTGCTTCCGACCTGTATCCCATAACCATTCTGCACCGTCTCTTAAAACACGACTTGGCCTAGCTGATGCTGGCTCTTGTACTATTGAGATTGTTAATAATAGTCCAGTGACTACTATTGCAAACTTGCGATTTTTTTCCATGCTTGAAGCTATGTAACTCTGTTATTAAATCAATATTATATTAACTTTATCTTTGATGTCACCTAACAACTATTAGGTATTTTTGGTAATTTTGTTAGGTATTTTGTTAGGTATTTTGTTAGGTATATTAGGTTTGTTAGGTATTTTGTTAGGATGTTAATATTGTCATTGGTTCGCCATGCTTGATCAGCGTCACAATCTCACAGATCAGATCCGATTCGATCAAACCTTCTACGTGGTTATAGTTGGCTATCAGAATGGTGAACAAATTGGCGATAGTTTGGAAATGGAAAAAGGAACTCAGATGTTAGTCGTTTAAACCTGTTCAACACTGGGAGGAACGATTCTCAGTTTGGTCAAGTTTTTATCAATTTCTTTGAGGAGTTCCAAGTCTTCTTCGGGTAAATAAGAGGTTGAATTCTTCCCAAGTTTATCGCCGCTGAGTCGTTTTTGCAGAAAAGAAAACGCTTCTCTAAATTGGTCGGGTTTGGCAACAACGGGCGAGTCAAAATGACAGGCTACTATTTGTTCAAATTGCCAATTTGCAACCCATTCCGCCCAAATTAATGTTTCTATTGGGGCGCGATTGAGAATTAGAGTTTGTAAAATCGGAGCGACTAACAAGCGTTTTTGTTGATGGAGTAAACTTTGAAAAGACTTTTTCCAGCCCGATTTCCAGCGAAACGGAAATAGACCAAAATAGCCTTTTAATGAACGTTCGGGTGCAGTTTTTGCTTCTCTAAACGCTTGGATAAAAGGAACGGTTTCTAGGGTATTCGGACGAAAATATAATGAAAACAAACAAATGCGTTGCCATCCTTTTAAACGGTTGGTTTCGTTATCAATAATCTCATCACCCGCATAATCTCGGGCGTGAAAGAGTAAAGGATAGGGATCAAGTTCTAAAATCTCTGGCGGACGTTTGGGAACAGAAACCACAATATCTGTGACTAATAATGTACGCGATCGCCGATCAAAAAATACAACTTCTGAAAACCGTCCCGGCCCTAAATAAATCGGCCCCAATGTGGCATAATCAAATTGATTACTAAACGGTGCCTGACTACTATCTTCGGGTAAAATATGAGTGCGTTTTGCGGGTAAACCCAACCAACTCAGGGGTAAATTTAACGGAAAACTCCATTGACTCGGAGCAACAAAAACTTGAGCTTGTTGAAAATAACGTGCAAATGGGCCGACAAAAACTTTGTGTTCGATCCCGGAAATTGTCGGTAAAATAATATATTTAACATCGCCGTGTTTAGCAACTAACTCCCGAACTAAACGAATACATTCGGGTGTTGGGGCGACAGGGGCGTAAATCAGCAAGCCACCGCCTTCAAGTTTAACAACGCTCATCCGAATCGGTACAACCACGTAGAGAATACCCTGAAGTTGATCAAACGTCCACAGCGTATCTTTGATGACTTCTCGTCGCAGGGTTCGCCGTTGTCCGTAGGGATAAAGCGGTGCTGCTGGCCACCAGGGCCACGAAAAGTCTCTCGAACGCATGGGCTGTTGCATTGACTCGGTTGTTGAAATGACTAGAACTCGCTATAATCTCTGAGCGACTGTTTTGGGCTGACGCTACACGCGCCGCAGTTGTCCCAGAAGTTTAGCAGATTTTCACCCCCAAAAGACAGGTGTCGGAACTTGGGGAGGAGGTCGGGAGGTGGGGAGACGGTGACCAATGATGAATTATGAATCTTTTCTAACCCCTAATCCCTATTCCCTGTTCCCTATTTCAGTGATCTCTGTCACGGTGTAACCTGATTAAAATCATACTAAAGCGAGATTCTCCTCATTTCTTGTTCATTTAAAATAAGGAATAGTAAATACTATCGAGTTTACCGAGGGTGTGCGAATGAAACTGGCAATGATAACCACCGCAGTTTTACTGATGAACGTAGGTTTCGCTAATCTGGCGAGCGCGCTTGAACCCGCACACCTGAAGCAGTTGCAGGAAACAAACAACTGTCAAGGCTGCGATCTCAGCGATGCTCAACTGATGGGAATGGATTTAAGCGGGACTAATCTCGAAGGCGCGAACCTCCAAGGCGCAAATTTGACTGAGACGAATCTTAATGAAGCGAATTTAATTCGGGCGAATCTGACTCAAGCGAATTTGAGTGATTCGAGTTTAGTTGCGGCTAAATTGCATGGGGCTAATTTAACTGAAGCGAATTTGAGTGAAGCGAATTTAAGTTTAGCAGGAATGGTCATTGCTAATTTGACGAATGCGGATCTTAATGGCGCGAATTTGGTGGGTGCGAATCTTGAAAGTGCGGATTTAACGGGTGCAAATCTCCAAGATGCGCGTCAGTCGATTGGTAAGTTAGGTCAAATCACTCTGCAAGAAGGAAGTCTTTATGGGATTGATGTTGCGGGAATTAATTTAAGAGGGGCAAATTTAACGGATGCTGATCTAACAGGTGCTAATTTGAGTGCTTCTGATTTAGGTGGTGCAAAGCTAGATAATGCGATTTTGTTTAAGGCTAATCTGGTTAATACACGCCGATAATTTGGCTTAGAATGCTTGTTTTAAAATCTTGATTTCAATCTTTAAATCAGTATCAGTGTCAAAATTTAACTCAATTATGAATGTAGAATTATGAAGCGCGAGATTGATTGAGGCGAGTACAGGAATCTATATTTCTTCCTCAGTTATCCAAGTTTAGAAATTAGTAATTTATCGCTCATAATTCATTAGATTTCCCCTAGACTTTCAGAGCATCAATTTATAATTTGTAATTCTGTTGATGAATATTGGATTTGAATATTAATGGTATTGATATTCTATCTTTTTCAATCAATTTTAAATCTAGACAGTCGGCAATTGTGAACTCGGTTCAGATTGTCGGCTTTTGTTGATGGGCGGTTGTTCTATTGTCGGATTTGAAATCACGTTTTACCTGCAATCAGAAAACTTGTATAATAAAGAGTTTGACCAATTAATCTCAATATTATATAAAGACAATGAAGCCTCAAGACTGGCGAGCGTTATTAACTCAATATCGGGCGATCGCTGTAATTCGTTCTCCAAATCTTGAACAGGGAACCCAAATGGCAACCGCAATTGCAGACGGTGGAATTCGCTTGATAGAAATTACTTGGAATAGCCATCGCCCGACTGAATTAATCTCTAAACTGTGTTCGCAATTACCGAATTGTACGATTGGAGCGGGTACATTATTAACGAGAGAAGACTTACATCAAGCGGTTGATTGTGGTGCGGAGTTTTTGTTTACTCCCCATACCAATCCGCTATTAATAGAAGAAGCAAAATCATTAGACATTCCGATTATTCCGGGTGCATTTTCTCCAACAGAAATTGTAAATGGATGGCAAGCTGGAGCGAGTTGTGTGAAAGTATTTCCGATCTCAAGCCTGGGTGGAGTGGCTTATGTCAAAAGCTTACAAGGGCCTTTAGGAGACATTCCATTAATTCCAACCGGGGGAGTCACCTTAAAAAATGCTAAAGCGTTTATTGAAGCGGGGGCAATTGCAGTCGGACTTTCAAGTGAATTATTTCCACCATCTCTATTAGCCGAACAAAACTGGAAAGCGATCGCAGAACAAGCTAAAATCCTTACCCAACAGTTTGCAAAAATTTAGGTAAAACTTCATCGAGATCAACTAAAATATTTGCATCGAAAATCCGAGAATTGATCAATGTAGAGGAGAGTATGAAAAAGATTAGGAATCGGAAAACATGGCAGAATGTAGGAACTCTAATCGCGAGTGTTGCGCTGAGTTTAAATGTGATTGCCACTGAGTCAACACCCGTTCTGGCTGATGAGTATCACAATCTGATCGCTTATCGGATGTTAGAGTTACAAGACTCCACAGAACGCTGGATTCAGATTGATTTAACCCGACAACGGTTAATTGCTTGGGAAGGAAATAAAGCCGTTTATGCAGTGATTGTCTCGACAGGTAAAGGTTCAACCCCGACTCGTACAGGCACATTTAAAGTTTATACCAAATACCGAGAAACCCGGATGACAGGCCCCGGCTACGATGTGCCGGACGTTCCCTATACAATGTATTATGATGGCGGTATGGCAATCCACGGCGCCTACTGGCATAATCTGTTTGGCACTCCGGTGAGTCACGGTTGCACCAATGTTGCCGTTAATCATGCCAAGTGGTTGTTTGAATGGGCTTCGGTGGGAACTCCTGTAGTTGTGCATGAGTAGAATTCACAAGCCAAGACGAACGCTAGTTATTGGTGATATTCACGGTTGTTTGAAGGCGTTTGAGACGTTGATAACGACTGTGAAGCTTCAACAATGCGATCGCATTGTCACGCTTGGGGATTATATTGATAGAGGGCCAAATTCTAAAGAAATTATTGATCGGTTAATTGAACTGCATCGTCGAGGACAACTGGTGGCGTTGCGGGGAAACCACGAACTGATGATGTTACGGGCGCGTTCAGGCGATCGCTACGAACTCTATCACTGGTTAGCCGGAGGAGGAGAAAGCACCTTAGCATCTTACTCGAAAACGGGTTCAAATCGAGGTCTGGCGAGTATACCTGATGAACATTGGAATTTTTTAGACAATATTTGTGTGAATTGGTGGGAAACCTCGTCCCACTTTTTTGTTCATGCCAATGTTTATCCCAATTTACCGCTTCATCAACAACCCGAAAGAATGCTATTTTGGCAAAAATTTACCAATCCTGCCCCCCATTGTTCAGGAAAAACGATGGTTTGTGGTCATACCAGTCAAAAAAGCGGTGAACCGATTAGTATTGGTCATGCAATTTGTATTGATACTTGGGTTTATGGAAGGGGTTGGTTAACTTGTTTGGATGTGGTGAGTGGTCGCATTTGGCAAGCCAATCAAACCGGACAAATAAAGATGGCTTGGATTGATGATTATTATCGTCAACATCATCGTCGGTGTTCTCGGGCTTAGGCGTGATTAATTCATTCTTAAATTTTTCCATTTAGATCACTGGACTACATCACCATTCTCCAAATTTCGATACAATTAACGCCATCGACGGCATGAAAGATTAACTCTAAAAATTTAATTCGGAGATCTATGCGAATTCTTGCTATTGGTGATATACATGGCTGTTCTCAGGCATTTGATACGCTGATGGAAGCGATAAAACTGCAACCGACTGATCGCTTGATTACTTTAGGTGACTATGTAGATCGAGGGCCAGACTCTAAAGGCATCATTGATCGTTTAATTGGATTAAATTATACCGGACAATTGGTTGCATTGCGCGGAAATCATGAAATTATGATGCTGGATGCTGACCGTTATCCTCATCGGTTAGAAGGGTGGTTGGCTTGCGGGGGACGAGAAACTCTAGCTTCCTACGCACCTTCCTCAAAGAAAAAAGGTAAATTAAATGATATTCCCGATGAACATTGGAATTTTATTACTAATATTTGTCAGGATTGGTGGGAAACAAAAGAGCATTTTTTTGTTCATGCTAATGTGAATCCTCATAAACCTTTATCTCAACAATCTAGTCACGATTTATTTTGGACAAGGTTTTATCATGCTCAACCTCATTATTCCGGTAAAACGATGATTTGTGGTCATACCAGTCAAAAAAGCGGTCAGCCGATTAGTTTGGGGTATGCAATTTGTATTGATACTTGGGTTTATGGAAAGGGTTGGTTGACTTGTTTAGATGTCAATAGCGGTCAAATTTGGCAAGCTAACCAAAAAGGAGAACAACGAACTGCTTGGATTGAAGAATTTAGCACCTATTGTGCGATTTCTTCATAAGTTTTTATCTTGAGTTTCTCTATATTTAATTGAGTCAAAGAGTTCTAATCTTTCACCGACAAACGAGAACTGTATAAACAGGATATTGATCAGGAGTTGTCGCCGAAAAAAATGAAAAAGCCCAAGTTTTCTCTCTCAAAGGACAATCTTTTAGCCATTCTTGGCAAGAGTTTTAATCTAGGCTAGAATAATCGGATCAAGTTTAACAGGATCAAGTTTAATCAGATTAAAAAAAATCGAGTATGATTGATCTTATCCTGATTGATCTACGACTTCCGTAGAAATTTTATGAGTTTAGATATCGCCGACCAGGTGATGGAGTCTTATACCCAAATTGACCAAGAGATAGAAACCTTTCAGACTGAAACTCAACTGTATTGTCCGACGGGATGCGGTTGGTGTTGTGAAAGCCCGAATGTTGAAGCGACGCCTTTAGAAATGTTACCTTTAGTGGTGGAATTGTTTCAACGGGGAGAGATTCAAGAGTGGCTTAAACTCGCCGAGGAGTCTGATTATCAAGGGCAATGTATTTTTTATAAACCTGACCCTTTTGTGGGGGGAAATGGTCGCTGTCAAGTTTATCATTCACGGCCGACAATTTGTCGGTTATTTGGGTTTGCAACAGTTAATTCTAAGTCGGGACAGGTACAATTAGCCGCTTGTGTTCGTCATAAAGCCGCAATGCCTCATATTGTCGCCCAAACTCAAGCTGCAATTGATGAAAAAACAGTTCACCCGCCTAATTTTGCTGATATTTCCCAACAAATAGCCAGTTTAGAACCGGGGTTTGGTCATCAGCGTTTACCCATTAATGAAGCCTTGAAAGTAGCGGTTGAGAAGGTCGGACTTTATTTGCAAATGTTGGGTCAAAATGAGTAGAGAGGTTGTCTATAATATCTGTAGATTATTTTAATTTTTGAGTTCGATGGCGACGATACCAAGTCGCCCCAAATACAAGCATTCCAATTAAACTCAAAGCGGTAATTAACGGTAAAATTTCCCCTGTTTTAACCGCTTTTAAACCCGAACTTCCCAACATCACAAATGGCAAAAGACCGGGAACAGTTCCAAGCGTTGTAGCGATGAAATAATCTTTAAAGGAAATAGAGGTTAAACCCGAGGTAAAATTAACTAAACCATAGGGAATAATGGGTAATAATCGAATTGCAAACAGATAAAATAATCCCCCCTGATGAATTTCTGCATCTAAAACTTGCCAACGTCCCGCTAATTTATTTTTGACCCATTTTCGCCCAACAGTTCGAGTAAAGGTAAACGCAACAATAGCGGCTGTTATCGCAGCAATACTTGTCCAAAGTGTACCCCACCACACCCCAAAAAACGCCCCTCCTAAGAGGTTTAAAGCGGTAGAAGGTAAAATTAAAATTGTCGCAACAGTATAAACAAAAATATACAGAATGGGGGCAAATATTCCCATCTGTTGTAACTGAGTTTGAAGATGTTCTAAGTTAAAACGACTGAGACAATAAAACGCAATAACTGTAATCAAAACACATAAAAAAACTAATTTAATCAGTTCATTTTTATTTTTAAACATGGATTAAAATGATAGAATTTCAATTCTTATGTGTGTCTTTTTCAAATCCATAACAGTCTCGAACAATATACAGAGGTCGTCGTTTAACCTCATCGTGAACTCGACTTAAATATTCCCCAATTACGCCCAAACTCACCAACTGAACCCCGCCCAAAAACAACGTTACCACCATAATAGAAGCATAACCCGGAACATCAATTCCTAAAATTAACGTTCTCAAAATCAAAAAAGTTGCATAGATAAATGCTAACAAAGAAATTAACAATCCAATATAACTCCAAACTTTCAAGGGTAAAGAACTAAAAGAGGTAATTCCATCCAAAGCAAAATTCCAAAGTTGCCAATAATTCCACTTTGTTTCTCCCTTAGAACGAGGGGGACGATCATATTCAATCGCAATTTGTTTAAAGCCAACCCAAGAAAATAAACCCTTCATAAATCGATGTCTTTCTGGGAGTAATTTTAAAGCTTCTACCACCCGTCTATCCATTAACCGAAAATCACCAGTATCACGAGGAATTGGAACAGGTGTCATCTTGCTAATAATCCGATAAAATGCACCCGCAGTTTTTTGTTTTAGCCAAGTTTCACCCTGACGTGATCGCCGTTTACAATATACGACATCATAGCCATCTTGCCATTTTAAAATCAAGTCTTGGATTAATTCTGGCGGGTCTTGTAAGTCTGCATCAATGGGAATTACCGCATCCCCTTTCGCATATTCAATTCCCGCAGTTAACGCAATTTCTTTGCCAAAATTACGCGAAAAATTAACGACTTTAATCATTGGATTAGAATGATGATATTCAATCAAGCGTTTTAACGTATGATCACGACTTCCATCATCGACACAAATAATCTCATAGGTGAGATGAAGTTGATCGAGAACTGTAATCAATCGAGTAAATAAATCATCAAGATTTGGTTCCTCATTGTAGCAAGGAATCACCACAGAAAGCACCACAGAGTCAAGATTTGAAACCATATTCACAGATCCGTTAAACTAGAGGAGAAAGACAAGATCTCCATGATCTATTATCAGTGACAGCAGTATAGATGCTGAGAATCAGGTTTATGTTGCCAAAAAACAATTACAATTAAAATCTAAATATCGGGTACTGATACGCTGGAAACACGCTTGCGAATCAAGTCAACAGCCCGATCAGTTTTAAAATTAAATGGGATTGTTATATGAAACGGATTGTATTAATTGCTGGGTTTGAATCGTTTAATGCTGATTTGTACCGTCAGGCGGCGAATTTTGCCTCTCGTCGCTGTGAAGATTTAAAAATTGACGTTTGGTGTGATCGCGCGATTAATAGCGAACCCGAGGCAGTAGAGGCGGCTTTACAGCAAGCCGATGTGTTTTTTGCGAGTTTATTATTTGACTATGATCAAGTTTTATGGTTGCGGGAACGGGTGCAAAATATTCCGATTCGTTTGGTGTTTGAGTCGGCGTTAGAATTGATGAGTTTAACTCAAATTGGGGCGTTTAAAATCGGTGATAAACCGAAAGGAATGCCTAAACCCGTTCAATTTATCCTCAGTAAATTTTCCAGTGGACGGGAAGAAGATAAACTCGCTGGATATATTAGTTTTCTCAAAACAGGGCCGAAATTATTAAAGTTTGTACCTGTTAAAAAAGTTCAAGATTTGCGGAATTGGTTGATTATTTACGGCTATTGGAATGCGGGCGGAAGCGAGAATGTTGCCGCGATGTTTTGGACAATTGCCGAGAATTATTTAGACCTAAAAATAGGGGAAATACCGCCTCCGCTTGAAACACCCAATATGGGCTTACTGCATCCAGAGTATCAAGGTTATTTTGACTCTCCAAAACAGTATTTAGATTGGTATCAACAAAACAGAGAAAACTCTCAAAATTCGGGTATTGTTGGAATTTTACTTTATCGCAAACACGTTATTACCAAACAGCCCTATATTCCCCAATTAATTCGTTATTTTGAACAGGCGGGTTTAATCCCTTTACCCATATTTATTAACGGCGTTGAAGGTCATGTAGCAGTCCGAGATTGGATGACAACTACCTACGAAACCCAACAGCGTCAACAGGGCAATATTAAAACATTATCGCTGTCAAAAGAAGCCGTTGAAGTTGATGCAATTGTGTCTACGATTGGCTTTCCTCTCGTTGGTGGTCCGGCCGGTTCAATGGAAGCGGGAAGACAGGTTGATATTGCAAAAAAAATCCTCACCGCCAAGAATATTCCTTATTTAATTGCGGCGCCTTTACTCATTCAAGATATTTATTCTTGGACCCGTCAAGGAATTGGGGGTTTACAAAGTGTTGTTCTTTATGCTTTACCCGAACTTGATGGGGCAATTGATACGGTTCCTTTGGGGGGTTTGGTGGGGGAAAATATCTATATTATACCCGAACGAGTTAAACGGTTAACCGGACGAGTTAAAAATTGGATTAATTTAAGAAAAACGCCCCCATCCGAACGAAAGATAGCAATTATTTTATATGGTTTTCCTCCCGGTTATGGGGCAACAGGAACCGCAGCCTTATTAAACGTTCCCCGCAGTTTAATTAAGTTTCTCACCGCGTTAAAATCACAGGGTTATACCGTTGGGGAAATTCCCGAAGATGGCGAAGAACTGATTAAAAAAGTGAAAGAAGCCGACGAAGATGTTACCGGAGTTTTTTCTAAAAAGAACGGTAAGCAGAGAAATATTGTTAATATCAAAACCCTCGATAAATGGTTGGGGTATTTGTTTTTAACTCGCATCGAAAAACAATGGCAGTCTCTCACGGGTACGGGAATTAAAACCGATGGGGAAGATTTTAATATTGGTGGCGTTCAACTGGGGAATATTTGGATTGGAGTTCAGCCCCCGTTGGGCATTTCGGGCGACCCGATGCGGTTAATGTTTGAACGAGATTTAACCCCTCATCCTCAGTATGTTGCCTATTATAAATGGCTGCAAAATGAATTTAAAGCCGATGCTGTTGTTCACTTTGGAATGCACGGAACCGTTGAATGGTTGCCCGGTTCTCCCTTGGGAAATACGGGTTATTCTTGGTCGGATATTTTACTCGGAAATCTGCCCAACCTCTATATTTACGCGGCGAATAATCCCTCAGAATCGATATTAGCAAAACGTCGGGGTTACGGGGTTTTAATTTCTCACAACGTTCCCCCCTACAGTCGGGCGGGCTTGTATAAAGAATTGGTTTCGCTGCGAGATTTGATTGCAGAATATCGAGAAGACCCGCAGAAAAATTCGGCGTTGCAAGAAGCAATTTCTAAAAAGATTATCGATACGGGTTTGGATGTCGATTGTCCGTTTGAAGATGCGAAAAAATTGGGGATTGAGTTCAGTCCTGAAACAGCCAGAATGTTTAGTGTTGAGTCTCTATCTCAGTATTTTCTCAAGGTTTATGAATACTTACAAATCGTCGAACAACGCCTGTTTTCATCGGGCTTACATACGTTGGGAGATGCGCCTACAGAGGAAGCGTTAGACTCCTATCTACAGGCTTATTTTGATGGTAAAGCAACAACAGAAATAGATGTTAACACCCATCCTCAAGCCCAAATCATTCGGGATTTGTTAATGCAAACCACCGACGAATTAACGAATTTATTGCGGGGTTTAAATGGGGAATATGTTCCACCCGCACCCGGAGGAGATTTATTAAGAGATGGGCCGGGAGTGTTGCCAACAGGTCGCAATATTCATGCGTTAGACCCGTATAGAATGCCTTCTCCTGCGGCTTACGAACGGGGTCGAGAAATTGCCAAGAAAATTATCAATCAACATTTGCAAGAAAATGATAAATATCCCGAAACGGTTGCCGTGATGTTGTGGGGTTTGGATGCGATTAAAACCCGGGGAGAATCAATCGGAATTCTGTTAGAATTAGTCGGTGCAGAACCTTTAAAAGAAGGCACGGGTCGCATCGTTCGTTATGAACTCAAACCGTTAACAGAAATCGGTCATCCGCGTATTGATATTTTAGGGAATCTTTCGGGTATTTTCCGCGATAGTTTTGTGAATATTATTGAGTTAATTGACGACTTATTTCAACGGGCGGCTAACCTCGATGAACCCCCGGAACAAAACTTTGTGAGAAAACACGCTTTAGAGTTGCAATCTCAAGGCGTTGATAACCCTTCCGCCCGTCTTTTTTCTAATCCTGCGGGTGATTTTGGGTCGTTAGTGAATGACCGGGTTGTTGATGGAAATTGGGAATCTGGAGATGAACTCGCCCAAACTTGGGAAGGACGAAATGTGTTTAGTTATGGACGCAAAGATAAAGGTCAAGCCAGACCTGAAGTGATGACACAATTACTAAAAACAACCGAAAGAATCGTACAGGAAATTGACTCTGTTGAGTACGGTTTAACAGATATTCAAGAATATTATGCCAATACAGGTGCTTTGAAACGGGCGGCTGAAAAAAAACGAGGTAAAAAAGTTAATACTAGCTTTGTCGAAAGCTTTTCAAAAGATACCACACCTCGCAATTTAGAAGACTTACTTCGCATGGAATACCGGACTAAATTGTTAAATCCAAAATGGGCAGAATCGATGTCAAATCAAGGCAGTGGTGGCGCTTATGAAATTTCCCAACGGATGACGGCTTTAATTGGTTGGGGCGGAACTGCGAATTTTACAGATAATTGGGTTTATGACCAAGCCGCAGAAACCTATGCTTTAGATGAACAAATGGCGGAAAAATTACGCCAAGCAAACCCCGAAGCTTTTCGTAATATTGTTAGCCGAATGTTAGAAGCTAATGGTCGAGGTTTATGGCAAGCTGACTCGGAAAAATTGCAGAAATTACAACAGTTGTATGAGTCAGCCGAAGCCGATATCGAAGGAGTCAAGATATAAAAACCCGGTTTTGCAAATAAACGAAGGTTTTTAGAAAATATCTGTGTTAATTCGCATTTTCTGAATCGGTTTCTGAGGGAAACTGTTCGAGAAAAGTGATAACTTCCGCAATCTCTGTAAAATCCAACAATTCCTCACCTAAAGCGTCTAACTGAGTCAGAGATAAACTCCGAATTTGTTGGGGAAGTTGGGGGGGTAGTTCACCAAACCGACGAGTTAATAGACGAATAATTAAACTCGCTTCTCCTTCTCCTCGTCCTTCTTCTCGCCCTTGTTGAACTCCTTGTTGAAGAATATCTTGATAGATAACAGATTCTCGCATAATATCCTCCCGGAGTAATTGTTGAATCAGAGTTTTGTCGTATCTTAAACCCGCTATAATTTGAACTGCGGCTAAGACATTTCGACGCTGTTCTATTGCTTCAATTTTAGCCACTTCTGCGGCGACTTGGGTTAACAACCTTTCCGGGGAATTGGTTTGGGCTAGAGGCGCTAAGGGTAACAAAGCGCTATCATTAAGAAAAATAGCGGGATTTTGTTCCCACATCCGTATCACTCGATAGCGATGTCGGGTTGTTTCCGTGACAAATTCTTCGGTAAAAACGACTTCGGAAGTTGTCGTTTGTAGAAAAATAATAAACTGTTGAATGGGACGGCGATATTTGCGGTAAAGTCTCACCCAATAGTCCAACATCCGCAAGGGTAAAGGCGGTTCAGAAGTGGGTTGAGTTTGAAATTCTAGATGTAGAATTTGCTCAGATGTTTCTAAAAACGTGATAGCATCCGCACTAATGGGTTCGAGACTGAGTTCGGTTTTAAGAACTTGAATATTTCCGGGATTTGTTCCCAGTAACCACCGTGCAAAAGTAGCCGGAGATTCTTCAGCAAGCCGTTTACAAAGGTTATCGTAAGCCAATGTTAGCCGATGAAAATATTATAATTTTATTTTACAATAGTTTGGTAATGTTATCGCATTTTAGAAGGATTGACTTAATACTTCCGTATTTTTACTGAGATAAATTTTATCAAAAAAATCCGTACAATCCCTGATGCTTTTAACGGCGATATCCGCGAATATAGAGTTATCAGCCAAAATTCAAGCTGAGTTGATATTATTTCACAATTAAAAAAGTATGATGACTTCTAAATTGATGGCTTTGACTGAGAATTTAGTTTCCCTTGAACAGCAAACAGAAGAAATGGCTCAAGATGCTGGTTTTTGGAATAAACTAACAAAAGTTGCTGAATCAAGCAAAGAAGCAGCTACACATTTAACAACTCAAACTACTGATTCGCTTGGTAATGCTGCTAAAAGTTCAATGGAAGTATTGGCGAATACCGCCTCAAAAACGGGTGAAGCTATCGGTCAAGCTACAACCAGTACACTTAATGTTGTAGAAGATGCTACGGCTAAAACAGGTAGTGTAGTCAGCAAAGTAGCTACAGAAATGGCGAGTTTTACAGAAAATACCGCCTCAAAAACAGGTGAAACTCTCGGTCAAGCTACAACAAATACAGTTCATGCTGTGGGAAATGCGGCTTCTCAAACAGGTGAATTAGCGGGTAAAATCACAACAGAAACAGGTAGTTTTGTAGCGAATACCGCCTCAAAAACAGGTGAAACTCTCGGTCAAGCTACAACTAATACAGTTCATGCTATGGAAAATGTTGCTTCTCAAACAGGTGAATTAGCGGGTAAAATCACAACAGAAACAGGTAGTTTTGTAGCGAATACCGCCTCAAAAACAGGTGAAACTCTCGGTCAAGTTACAACTGGTACTTCAGAGTTTGTACAAAATGCGGCTTCAGCAACAGGGGATGCAATTTCTCATACTGTAACGGCTACAGTTGATATTGCTGGCAATGTAACCAACACTGCTCTTAATGCTACTGTTAATATAGCAGGAGACGCTCTATCGGGAGTTGCCAAAGGAACCTCAGTCGTTACGATTTGGACTTTAAGCCAATTCGCTGAAGGATTAATGGATGGTGTGAAGTCTTCTTTTGCTTCTGGATTTGGTTTACCCGCATTTGGTTTACTCTTGGGCTTAATTTTTATCTACCGATTTGTATTCAAACGTCCATTCAAAAAAGTTGTATATTCCTATCAAGGTCAATCTGATAGTTCTTCTGTTGTCAACGATAGTTCTTTAATTGAAACGCCAGAAAATGATGTTACTCAATAGTAACGAATATCAATCTGTAATTCATAAATCTAAGTTACTCAGGCGTAGGATAGGCATTGTCTATCCTGCTTTTTTGTGACTTGCGATCGCCTAAACTACAAAATATTCTATCCTAGTAATAGTGTATTATTCAAACCTTCATGTCTCTAACTGAAGAAATTCTCTCTCAAATACCCGGAAACCCGCTTAACGGACTGCGAAAAGCAGATAATATGTGGAACTCGCTCAAAAATAATCAAGTTCCTATTCCCCAAACCGTTGAACGCAACTTTGAACCTCTCGGAACTATTGATTATGATGTGGCAATTTGTGGCGGAACACTGGGGATTTTAATCGGGGCGGCGTTGGCTTTTCGGGGTTGGCGTGTCGCGTTAATTGAACGGGGAATTTTAAAAGGACGAGAACAGGAATGGAATATTTCTCGTCAGGAATTAGAAGTTTTTTTAGAGTTGAATCTACTCTCTATCGACGAATTAAAACAAGCCATCTCAACTGAATATAATCCCGCTCGTTTGAGTTTCCCTAATACACCGGATATCTGGGTAAAAGATGTTTTAAATATTGGCATTGACCCAGTTTATTTACTCAAAACACTCAAAAACCGTTTTTTAGAACTCGGGGGTAAACTCTTTGAAAACACCTCCTATGAAGCTGCAACTGTTCATTCAAATGGGGTGCAAATTACAGCCAAACAAGATGAATCCCAACTTAATATTAACACCCGATTACTATTAGATGCGATGGGGCATTTTTCCCCAATTGTTCGACAAGCCAGACGCGGAGAAAAACCCGATGCGGTGTGTTTGGTGGTGGGAACTTGTGCGACGGGATATCCGAAAAATGAAACGGGAGATATTTTCGCTTCGTTCACGGCGTTGGAAAATCAATGTCAATATTTTTGGGAAGCTTTTCCCGCCAAAGATGGACGCACAACTTATTTATTTACCTATATAGACGCTCATCCTGAACGGTTTAGTTTAGAATTCTTTTTTGAAGAATATTTACGGTTGTTACCCGAATATCAACAGGTTGAATTGAGTCAATTAAGCTTTAAACGGGCTTTATTTGGTTTTTTCCCTTGTTATAAAAATAGTCCTTTAAAAACCCCTTGGGATAGAATTTTACCCATTGGAGATAGTAGCGCCAGTCAATCTCCTTTAAGTTTTGGCGGGTTTGGTTCAATGGTGCGTCATTTACACCGATTAACCGTTGGAATTGAAGAAGCGTTAAAAACAGAATGTCTCGATAAAAATTCGTTAACATTGTTGCAACCCTATCAACCGAGTTTATCGGTGACTTGGCTGTTTCAACGTTCGATGAGTGTGGGTGTTCATCAAACCATTAACCCCGATACCATTAATCATTTATTAGCCGCAGTGTTTCAAGAGATGGAACAGTTGGGCGATGGAGTTCTCAAACCTTTTTTACAGGATGTGGTGCAGTTTTTACCCTTAGCCCAAACGTTGTTTAAAACGGGTCTTTCTCATCCCGATATTGTGTTTAAAATCATTCCCCAAGTAGGGTTAACACCTTTATTCGAGTGGACAGTTCACTATTTTAACTTAGCCGCTTATACGGCGTTATTTTCTCTTGGGAAAAACCTAGAACCTTCGGTTAAAAATCTCCCACCCATACAGCAATATTACTATCATCGTTGGTTAGAGGCTTGGAAATATGGTTCAGGTCAAGATTATCATTAAAACAGTAGGGTGGGTGAATTTTGATCATTTTACTGCTAAATTACCAATTTTTGGTTTTCACCCCCCACACTTTTATTTTTGAGTGGGTGAGTGTTGATAACTTTACTGCTGAAATTACCAATTTTTTTTCACCCACCCTACAGTTGAGTCAAATCAAATCTAAAGTCCGCTAACGTTTGCTAATCCTAAAATCACACCTGCGCCGACAATATGACCTAAGCAAGCTGTCCCAATTAATGCAGCTAAACTCATGCCTAAAAACGTATTCGGTGCCGGGCCAACATTGGGTTTTTGAATCACAAATTTACCAACGGCAAACATAGCAATATTGCAAATCAGCATCACAATTGCAGTGTTGGGACTCCAAGGAGTCGTGGTCACAGTATTTGCTGTTGCGGCAATTAATTCTGAATAAATCAATTGACTTTCTCCTTTGTTTTTAGCGGTTTACAAAATCGGATTAAGATTCTTTGTTTTCATTTATTATCACGAACTGGCAAACGAAAGATGTTCTTGTTGCAATCCTTAATATTTTCCCGGCAAAAACTGGGTTAATTCCTCAATTGCAACATCAAACAGGCTTTTGAACTTGAATCACCTGAAGGCTACCCCCCGCACAAAGCCGTTGTTGAGGAAAATCAGACCCTTCCCTTTCGGATAAACTCGCGTCATAGCCCACCTCAGAGAGTAAGGCCATCAAATCTGTCCTCAGTAATTGCCAAGCTGTTTCAGTTTCAAACACCCACAAAAATAGGGCAATTCCCGGCCAAAATAGGGGATTCTGAGGGCGATGAAAATCAACCAACGTAAATACCCCACCCGGCTTAAGAACTCGATAAACTTCCTCTAAAATTTGACGGAGTTGTACCGGATTCATTTCGTGTAAAGCCGCACTGGTATGAACCAAATCAAATTCATCATTGTCAAAGGGCATTTTTTCCGCAAAGGCTTCTACATATTCTGCCGTGGGAACATTGTGTTGGGCGCGTTTCAATGACAAGGGAGAAGCATCCAACCCCACCACATTTTGAGAACGTTGTACCAAAACGCCCGTCGCCTGTCCACTACCACAACATAAATCCAACACTTTGGTGTTAGGATCAATAGACAATCCTTCCAATGGCAATCGCCGAAAACGCCCTTCTCCTCCCACACTCAAGGCTGCCAGACGAGAGATAGTATCGTAAAGCCATTGGTAACGGTAGCTGAGACTTCTTAAAATTGTTGCCATATCTAGATAATTGAATTTTTTTACTATCGACTTTGCCCCAATATCAAGCTACTATTATTAAAATAGGTAACAAAGATTAAAAATTGGGGATCACAAACCGCTATGGGACGAGTCGGAGTTTTACTGTTAAATCTGGGCGGGCCAGAGCAACTAGAAGATGTCCGCCCCTTTTTGTACAACCTATTTTCCGATCCGGAAATTATTCGTCTGCCCTTTCGTTGGTTGCAGAGACCCCTGGCTTGGTTAATCTCAACCTTGCGCTACACCAAATCTCAAGAAAATTATAAAGCGATTGGTGGGGGTTCTCCCCTGCGACGGATTACCGAAGAACAGGCGGTTGCCCTTCAAGAAAGATTGACCCAAAAAGGGCATGATGCTCAAATTTATGTCGGAATGCGTTATTGGCACCCGTTCACCGAAGAAGCCCTTGTCAGAATCAAGCGAGATAAAATCGAACAACTGGTGATTTTGCCTTTGTATCCCCAATTTTCGATCAGTACCAGTGGTTCTAGCTTTAGACTCTTAGAACGACTTTGGTCTGAAGATCCGGCTCTGCAAGACATTAATTATACCGTAATTCCCTCTTGGTATGATCGACCGGGCTATCTACAGGCGATGAGTCAACTCATTGCTCAAGAACTCGATCATTGTCAAGATTCTGAACACATTCATCTGTTTTTTAGCGCTCACGGAGTCCCGGTCAATTACGTTGAAGAAGCGGGTGATCCCTATCAGAGTGAAATCGAAAACTGTACGCAGTTGATCATGGACACTCTCAACCGTCCGAATCCCCATACTCTGGCTTATCAGAGTCGAGTTGGCCCGGTGGAGTGGCTCAAACCTTACACCGAAGAAGCCATTCCTGAACTCGCCCAACAAGGGGTTGAAGACTTGATGGTGGTTCCGATTAGTTTCGTATCTGAACATATCGAAACGCTTGAAGAAATCGATATGGAGTATCGTCATCTCGCCGAAGAATCGGGAATTAAGAACTTTTATCGGGTTCCTGCCCTCAATACCCATCCGGTTTTTATCGAAGATTTAGCCGATATGGTGATTGAAGCTTTAGACTCACCTCAAGTCAAATTTGCAGAAGTGGCTCATCCTCCGAAAAAAACCAAAATGTATCCCCAAGAACGTTGGGAATGGGGAATGACAACCGCTGCCGAAGTTTGGAATGGTCGTTTGGCGATGATTGGAATTGTTGCTGTTTTGGTGGAGTTAATTACAGGTCATGGCCCTCTGCATTTAGTGGGTTTATTGTAAGCACTGGGGCTTAATCCGGGTTGCGTTTGTGACGACGAGAGCGATCAGGTTGTTTGGGTTGATTTGGGGCGGTGTACCATTGATACCATTGTTTGGAACTGCGAATCGCTAACCACAACAGCAATAGGGCGATTAATCCTCCTTGTTGTGGTGCGTCAAACGCAAATACCACTAGGGAAATGCAGAGAATATCTTGGAAAAAAATCGCCCAAATCGGTAAGCCTTGTAAACGGTAAAACCATCCCACCTGTACCAGTTGCAACACTAACGCCAGTAAACCTCCTGTTACCCCAATTAACCCCACGAGCCACTCGGGTGCGTCAGTCGCCTGGGCGATCGCAATTCCCATAATCGCCCCGACAAAGGGACTACAAACAAGCTGAATAAAATTTAAAATTCGCTGTCCGAGTACATTTTTTGAGGCGAACAGTTCAAACAGCGACCAACTCACTAAAATACCGACCATCCACTGGGGAGAGAACCGAGACAAAAAAGGAACACGCGACCACAAATCCGTTTGCAATAAACCGATTAAAAGTAAGGGTAAAGCAATTCTCATCCCTGCTGCTGCCGATGCAGAGAGTGCAGCTAGGAGTTCTATCATAATATTGTTTAGGTGAGTAGTAGGACAGAATTTAGGCGAAAATACAACCTTAACTTTCTAATCTTCAGAATTTGGAGTTTAAAAACCATATATTCTGATTGTATTTTATATAAACGAACTGACTTAGAGTTAAACCTACTCTATAGTTTGACACATTCACTCGAAATTTGGCGACTTCTTTTGGAAGGAAAAATTAAAAAATATCTAAAATCTGGATTGAAGTTTTGTTTTCAGATAAACTACACATCTAAGTTCAATTGTCAAACACTATTATTCACCTTTGATTCCTTAACTTTGATTGCAATTTGATAAATAGAATCAACAATCTGAAAAACTGAAAATTACCGTGATATGAGTTAGAGTATCAAGTTTACCCTCAACACTCATGTCTGATTCCCTATTTGCAGATGCCAGCCAAAGACTCGAACGTGCTTTGAAGTACGTCTGTCTTTCCGAAGATACCACCGAACGACTGAAGTTTCCTAAATCTAGTTTAATCGTTTCCATTCCCGTTCGTATGGATAATGGTTCACTGAAAATTTTTCAAGGCTATCGAGTGCGGTACGATGACACAAGAGGGCCGACCAAAGGAGGGGTGAGATACTATCCGACTGTCTCCCTCGATGAAGTCACCTCTTTAGCCTTTTGGATGACCTTTAAATGTGCTGTTTTAAACTTACCTTTTGGGGGGGCAAAAGGCGGAATTACGATTAATCCCAAAGAACTTTCAAAACTAGAATTAGAACGTTTAAGTCGTGGATATGTCGATGCGATCGCCGATTTTATTGGCCCTGATATTGACATTCCCGCCCCCGATGTTTACACTAATCCGATGATTATGGGGTGGATGATGGATCAATATAGCATTATTCGTCGTCAACTTTGTAACGGAGTAGTTACAGGTAAACCCATCGCATTAGGGGGAAGTTTAGGACGAGATACGGCGACTGCAATGGGTGCTTTTTTTGTAATAGAAATCATTCTAGCAAAATTAAGTCAATTTCCTGCTAATACTACCGTTGCTATTCAAGGGTTTGGAAATGCTGGCGCAACTCTCGCCCAACTTCTCGCCCAAGCGGGTTATAAAGTTGTAGCAGTGAGTGATTCTCAAGGCGGAATTTATGCTAAAAATGGCTTAGATATTCCCAGTGTTCGACAGTTTAAAGAGTCAAACAAAAGCGTGAAAGCGGTTTACTGTGAAGGGAGTGTTTGTAATATTGTTGAACATGATGTGATGAGCAATGAAGAACTGTTAACCCTCGATGTTGATGTTCTGATTCCCGCCGCATTGGAAAATCAAATTACTGCTGAAAATGCTAAAGATATCAAAGCAAAATATATTTTTGAAGTTGCCAATGGTCCCACAACTTCCGAAGCCGATCAGATATTAGAAGCACGGGGAATTCAGGTTATTCCTGATATTTTAGTGAATGCGGGAGGCGTAACGGTCAGTTATTTTGAATGGGTACAAAATCGCAGTGGATTTTATTGGACAGCAGATGAAGTTAATCTTCGTCTCAAACAAAAAATGATTGCTGAAACCGAAGAAATTTGGCAATTATCTCAAGAGCTTGGTATTTCCATGCGAACCGCAGCCTATGTTCATGGTTTAAATCGGTTGGGAGAAGCGATTAATGCCAAAGGAACCCGAGATTTTTATGTCAAAAACTAACTCAATTTTACTTTAATTCCACTCTCCAAATATAGTCAGCAATTGGAGTTTTACTCTCAACCGATTCTTCTATTTTTGCAGAAAAGATCACTGAACGCTGAACTAAATTGCGATCATTCAACCGCCGTTCCACTCGACTCGGAATTCCATAATTGTAGATAATATGACCCTTTCCCGCTAAGACAACGACTTGAGATTTGGGATGATTCTGAAGATATTCAGCAATAGTTTCTGCCATCGTTTCATCCCAAAGCACTTGAGCCAAAAAGAAGTTTTCAAAAGCTGTACTATTGCCTTTTCCGTGATGATGTTGCTGGTAAATCTCTTGGAGCATTTGCCGATATTCAGCATTATCCGTGCGAATTTCACTGAAAGTAGGAATATAAGTTTTGTCTTCGGCTGTTAAGCTCTCTAAGCCACTTTTTGCCACTTTTCGAGTCACTTCACTCGGAGTATTTAACGCTAAAACGGGGATTTTATTTTGCCGCGCAAATCTTAAAATTTCTGCATAATTTTCCCACGGAAAACCCCAACGTTGTAAATATTCGCTTTTATCAATTAACTCCGCTTCGCTGATTTTTCCGGCAATGTATTGATCTAAAACCCCTTGATAGGGACGCTGAAACATTTCTAGAGCAATGACCAGTTGAGGGTTTTTTTGGTATAATTGTTTAATAATCTGAAGTTGGGCAAGATGATCCTGAAGTTGATTGTGAGTTTCTCCTAAGTACACCACGTTTGCACTTTCGAGATTTTGTAAAATATTTTGTTGAGAAGAAGTTACAGCGTATAAGCTAGAAGAATCAAAAGTATACAGATGATGAGAATATTCAGCCCCGACGGGTGGTGTACACCACAAAAATAATCCAAGTGACCAGGTGAAAAATTTAGCGACTGCAACTTTATTCATTTTCATTGATTTTTAGAGAACTCAACGCTAGAAATGCTAAATCTACAAAAAAAACCTAGCTTTATTAACCATCAAAGATTACGTTTTGTCAAAAATTTGGCTTTTTATCTCAACAGTCCCAATACGAGAGATATTCTCTAATCTCTATTTTGTAAAGGTTTGATGAAATAGTATACGAATCTGTCCGGATCAGGTTATTGTGATGAATCCAATTTACTGTGATAAAATTCAGAAGGTGAATCTAGTGTTAATGATAGCAAAAAACTGTAATTTGATGTTAAATATTAAGAGATAATGACCTTCTATAAATATAAACTAATAATTTTCATCCCCAAAAACTTGTAATTGAATATAGACTAATATTAACGCAACCGCCAATAAAATTGTCGCCGCCGCCGCAGCATAACCAAAGTCAAATTGAGCAAAAGCTTGATCATAAATATAATAAACTAACAGATTTGTAGAGTTAAGAGGGCCGCCCCCGGTGATCATATAAACTTGCTCAAAACTGCGTAGGGTAAAAATAGCGGTGGTTATAGTAGCAAAGATTAAAGTGGGTCTTAATCCCGGTAAAGTAATGTACCAAAACTGTTGCCAAAACCCTGCCCCATCCATTTCTGCGGCTTCATAACGGTTGAGAGGAATCGCTTGAAGTCCCGCTAAAAATACCACCATATTAAACCCTAATTGCTTCCAAATACTGAGTAAAATTAAGACAGGCATCGCCCAAACCGTACTGCTTAACCAGGGAATCGGATCAAATCCTAAACTCAGTAAAAAAGCGTTAATCGGGCCATCAGTTTGAAACAACCAACGCCATCCTAAACCCACCGCAACGAGTGAAGTAATAGAAGGGATAAAATAAGCCGTTCGTAGAATTCCCCGCAACGCTAAAGCTTGATTCAGCAAGACTGCTAAGAGTAAGGGAATCACTAAACTGGGAATGACGGTAGCAAGGGTAAAATAAATCGTATTTCCCATCACTTGCCAAAAATCTGGACTCACCAGTAATCGCCAATAATTTTTTAATCCAACCCAATGCACCCCAGTAATGGTAAAATTACCCTGAGTAAAGCTGAGATAGAATAGATAAACAATCGGCCAAATTACAAAGATAGCCATTAAAACGGCAGCCGGAGCAAGAAAGATCCAAGCGGCGATCGCTTCTTGATCGAGAAGGTTTTGGTTAGAAGTGGGTAAAGGTTTCATCTGCAAATTGGCTGGCAGTTGGGTGGGCGTAGAACTATTCTAAACAACAGCGAGATTTTAGGGATCAGTTTATTTATTTGTTTATTTGTTCGTTTACTTGTTAATTTTAAGGTATCAATGAGTTCCGATTTAATGTCAGTCGATCCAACACCAAGTTTAATTTCTCCCGAAATTTTTCCTTCTATTCCATTCCAGGGAGAACCCTTAAAATTAGGGATTTTAGCTTCAGGAAGCGGGAGTAACTTTGAAGCCATTGCCACCGCGATCGCCGCCCAAAAACTTAATGCTAAAATTCAGGTTTTGATTTATAATAACCCTAAAGCTAAAGTGGTCGAACGGGCGAAAAAGTTTGGGGTCACTTCGATTTTACTCAATCACCGTGATTATTCTACCCGAGAAGACCTGGATCAAGATCTTGTTAAAACCTTCAATCAATACGATGTGGATTGGGTCGTCATGGCGGGATGGATGCGAATTGTTACCCCGGTTTTAATTGATGCCTTTCCGCAGAAAATTATCAATCTTCACCCCAGTTTATTACCGAGTTTTCCGGGAATTCATGCGATTGAACAAGCTTTAGAAGCCGGAGTCAAAATTACAGGCTGTACCGTGCATTTGGTTGAGTTAGAAGTCGATAGCGGCCCGATTTTAATGCAAGCAGCCGTTCCAATTTTACCAGATGATACGCCAGACAGCCTTCATGCTCGAATTCAGGTGAAAGAACATCAAATTATTGTCGGTGCGATCGCTCAACTTCAACAGAAATGATGAGTTAAGATTTTTCCTCACCAATCACAACCGCTTCAACATGAACTTTTTGCTGTTTCTCATCAACGTTTGTAATCGCCCAACGCAACGGTTCACCTCGTTTTTGGAGTTCCGCTTCTATCTCATGTTGCAGCTTTTGAGGAGAGTCTTGGATGTCAATTTCAGCGCTAATAAAATGAGTAGTCATCGTTTGTTCTCGGTTGTAATGATTAGATTTATTCCTTAGTAAACCATAAATTGAGGTTCTTTTGACCTCAAAAAGCAATCCATCTCAGCCCCCAAATTGGGGGCAAGACCGATTAAACTTCTAGATGATAGCGACTGGTTAACTTATCCAACTGCTTAACCAACAAACTCAAAAACAGTCCGACATCCGTCACCACACCCACAGACTCAACCGATCCGCGATCGCTAAGTTTCGTCACCACTGCGGGGTTGATATCCACACAAACCATTTTCACACCTGCGGCAGTCATATTCCCGACGCCAATGGAATGTAACATCGTCGAAAGCATCAAAATCATCTCCGCACCCTGCAACAACTCAGTATAATGCTGTTGGGCTTTAATCAAATCCATCTGCGTATCGGGAAGCGGGCCGTCATCTCGAATTGAACCCGCCAACGAGAAGGGAACATGATTCTTGACGCATTCATACATCACCCCGGTGGTGAGTATCCCTTTTTCCACCGCATTGGCAATACTTCCACAGCGTCGAATGGCATTAATTACCTTCAAATGGTGTCGGTGTCCGCCTTTAACGGCTGTTCCCTGCTTCATATCGACACCCAACGAAGTCCCCATCATCGACTGTTCAATATCGTGAACGGCGATCGCATTTCCACCCAATAATGCCTGTACATACCCTTCGCGGACCAAATGAGACAGATGTTCGGCGCCGCCTGTGTGGATGACAACTGGCCCTGCGGTGACAATCACTTTCCCACCGCGATCGCGAATTTGGCGCAATTCCCAAGCAACTTGTTCGACAATTAATTCAACTCGACGTTCACTCGAAACCCCGGCTGACATAAAGCCAAATTCTTGGGGGGTATTGCGTTGTTCGCGAGATTCTGTTTTGCGAATGGTGCGAATTCCGGCGACATCCACGACAACTTTTTCGCCGACAATGAGATCCCGCAGTAATTTACATTTTGCCACAATTCCTTCGGAAGTTTCGGTAACAGCGATCGCCCCGTCCATGCGTTGATTTTGAACTCTGATCCATTCTCCATTGACGCGAATTTCTGTGGGATAGATAGTCGTCACATAAAAATCATCTGGGCTGACGCCACTTTGATGAACAGGTTCTAACTTCGCATCCTGAATATCTTCCTCTAAAGAAACCGCCCCGATATCAATTAACTGACTAATAATATCTTCCATCACCTGATGGGAGGGTGCGGTAATTTTAATCAAAGCATTAGATGTACTTTGACGTTCTTCACCTAAATTAAATTGTTGAACTTTGAAACTTCCCCCGCCTTCGACAATTAAATCTAAGGCTTGGTTAATTAACCCCGCATCGAGTAAATGTCCTTCCATACGAACAGTACGGGTTTCAATTTGTACCGTTGCATGGCGATCGGGGATAATCGGTTCAGTCACACGCAGCGTTAGACATTTGGCGGCACCCCCTGCTTTAAGAAATTCGCTTAGAGGCGTTTCAATCACCTTAAAACCCGCTTCAGCGAGTCTGGCTTTAAGATTATCGCTAACCTTGTTCATTACCACCGTTTCGTTAATATTAACGGCGTTGCAAGCAAAGTTCACGGCGTCGGGTTCTTCGATCGCGATCCGTTTTTCGGGAGGAACCCGCATTTCAATTAGACGGTTTGAGTAGGAGTCAAACGCAGGCGGATAATACAGCAGATAGCCTCCATTTAACGGACAGAAGCAGGTATCAAGGTGATAAAAGCGTTCATCCATTAACCGCAATGACAACACTTCAATCTTCAGCCATTCTGCGATCAAAGGATGAGAATCAAGTTCAGAACGGAAACCATATCCCGCCCACAAATAGCGTCCTTCGCGGTCAAATAAGGCATCTCCAGCGCCTTCAAAGGGTAAGTCTTTGGGGAGTTCGTGAACGGTAAAGCCTTGAGACTCAAACCATGCTTTGAAGTGGGGTTCTTCGCCTTGACGTTCTTTGTGGAAGAAGCGACTGAGAACAACCGTTTTATCGAGGACTAAACCTGCATTGGCTGTAAATACCATGTCAGGCCAGCCTTTTTCGGGTTTAACTAACTCCACAATTGCATGATCTTTAAGAATATGATGAAGTTTTTGCCACTGTTCAACAGAACGATCGCGGGAAGATTTGTGAATATTGCCCTCCATCCAGGGATTGATCACATAGTCCACGTCGTAGTGGTCTGGAGAACACATGAGGATGCGAATCGAATCGGTCATAATAGGTAGAACTAGGTAGACGCTAAACAGAGTTTTAGCAGAAGTTTATACAATTAGCATTCAACCCACTTCTCAGGCTTAGAGGTGGGTAACTTTTTTGTTAATCATGCCAATCTAGTATTGTAGCAGCTTCGGGGACGCCAACGTTCACTTGATGACATTTTCTTGACTATTGACTCCCCAGGTTTATTCTTTTTTCCAGAGAATTTTTAGATTGCATTTGTAGAAATTAAATTTCACAGAAATGAGTAATTCTAAAAGATGATTATTTAAGCATCTTTGATTTTCGTAAATTTACCGATCACGGTTGTATAATTTAAGAGTAGAGGTTTCAGTGAAAATATTATTTTTTTGATCAGAGACTCAGACTGAAGATGATCCGTGCGAAGTCAAAGTCATCAATTATCCCTTCTTATCTTGGAGAATACATGATGAGTATCCAACAGTTGTTTCAAATAACTCAATACGATATCAAAGGTGAAGTAAAATCAGGTAAAGTGTTAGCCGTTTCAACTTCCTATGAATGGGGAGAAGAAAAGCAACAAGTTTGTTTTCAAGTTGAAGGATAATCTTTGGGACAATGGGTAACAGTACAATCTTGATTAGTTGAATAAAAAGTTGCAGTAGAAGCTAAAGATGTTATTGTCAAAGCGGAGACTGTGGCGATTTCTACCATAAAAGACAGAGAAAAATTAGAGGTGAAAACCCCTGTCTGATATCCAAACTCCTCTCCAGAGGACTCATACAATAATCAAGAGTTGAGTCGGTTTTAACCGACTTTTATTTTTAGACGGGGAATTAATTCTCAGGCTAAAAAGTCGGGTGCATCAAATTCTTAAAGTTTTGTTGGGTTGAATAAACTTAACGGGTTTAATACACCCTACAGATTTACCATTGAGGAGAAGACTCTAACAGCTTGGTTGCATTTTCTTTGTCCAACGGTTTAGCAAAGAAATAACCCTGACCAAAATCGCAATCAAGTTCTTTTAACTGATTTAACTGTTCTTCTGTTTCCACCCCTTCTGCAACCACATTCATCCCCATGTGATGAGCAATATTAATAATAACAGGAACCAACCCCCGTTTTTCAAAAGTTCCATCTAAACGTCCGGTAAAAGATTTATCAATTTTTAAAGTATCGATAGAAAAACAGTCCAAATAACTCAAGGAAGAATAACCCGTACCAAAATCATCTAAACAGATCTGAATGTCGCGGTCGCGAATTTGTTCTAAAATATTTTGTGCTTTTTGCTGATTTTCCATAATTGCACTTTCAGTAATCTCAAATTTTATAGATCGAGAGTCAAGATCAATTTTTTTTAAAATTTTGTCAATTTGATCAATTAAATCAATTTGAGAAAATTGTCGAGCCGACAAATTAATATTGATCGTCAATTCTTCATCGGCTAAACCCTGATTTTGCCAGGTTTTTAACTGCTGACAAGCTTCTTCTAAAATCCAATATCCAATCGGAATAATTAAACCGGTTTCTTCTGCAACTGGAATAAATTCAATTGGTGAAATCAAACCTCGATTGGTATGAAACCAACGAACTAATGTCTCAAATCCTATCAATTTATTAGTCTTTAAATCAATAATAGGCTGATAATTTAATCTGAATTCATTCAGAGAAATCGCTTTTCGTAAATCGGTTTCAATTTGAAATGTTTGTACCGCTTTTTGGTGCATTGTCGGGTCAAAAACTTGATAGCGATTTCCCTGTTTTTTGGCTCGATACATCGCCGCATCTGCATCTCGGAGAATTTGTTGAGGTTGAGTGTAGCTGCTATTACTCAAAGCAATTCCAATACTCGCATTAACATACACATCATATTTTTCCAATTTAAAAGGAGTTGATAAAGTTTCAATCACTTTTTCAGCCACTTCTACCGCAGGTTTAATCTCTTGAATATTCGTGAGGATAATCGCAAATTCATCACCGCCCAACCGTGCTAAAATATTAACCTGGGGGAGAGCATTGCTTAACCGATGAGCCACAGCCGTCAGCAAACGATCTCCGACCGAATGACCGAGAGAATCATTGACGACTTTAAAGCGATCGCAATCAATGTAGAGTAAAGCAAATTGATCAGAAGAATCAGCTTGATTATTTTTTAAAGCTTCATTTAAACTATTAATAAATAAAGCTCGATTGGGTAAACCTGTTAACTCATCATGGAATGCTAGTGTGGTGAGTTGAGCATGAACTTCTTCTAACTCTTGAGTTCGTTCTTTAACCTGCTGTTCAAGCTCAGTATTGAGTTTAGAAATACTTTGGTTCATCGCTTGTAAAGCGAGATGATGCTGTACACGAGCTAAGACTTCTTGAGACTGAAAAGGTTTGCTAATATAATCTACCGCCCCAACTGTAAAGGCTTTGACCTTATCAAAAACATCATCTAAAGCACTCAAAAAAATAATCGGAACATCAGCCGTTTTCGGATCAGCTTTCAAGCGAGAACAGACTTCATAACCATCGAGATCAGGCATCATAATATCTAACATGATCAACTGAGGTAATTTCGCCTGAACAGCTTGTAAAGCCATCGTCCCGTTAATCGCTTGACGCACCTCAAATCCTTTACGAGTGAGTAATCGTGACAGCAGACGCAAATTGGCGGGTTGATCGTCAACAATGAGAATATCAGAAGTGTTGAGGGAAGGAGTTTGTTGATCCATTTTGAGGAAAAATAAAAGTTAGTCTATTCACAACCTAGAATTTAAAAAATAGAAAATACACATAAGCAGCCAACTTCAGAAGTCATCTTTGAATTCCCCCCTGATCATCTTCGATTTCACAGGCTAAACTGTCAACAATCAGCGTACCAAATCGATTCTACCTTGTGTGCGATCGCGTGAGCTTCTCTTTGGCGTTGTTCAGCCGATGGAGTCTCTAGTAAAACCGTTACATGACCTAATTTTCGTCCGGGACGGGATTCTGTTTTACCATACCAATGAACAAAAGCGTTCGGAATTTCAGCGAGTTGCTGTTGTTTCTCCCCATACAACGGTTGTAATATTCCGGGTTTTACCATCGCCTGTTCATAACCCAATAAGTTTACCATAACTGCTCCAGGACAGTGCATTTGAGGATCTCCTAAAGAGAAACCACAAACCGCTCTTAAATGTTGCTCAAACTGAGAAGTATGAGAAGCATCTAAAGTAAAATGACCAGAATTGTGAGTTCGAGGAGCGATTTCGTTAATCAAAATCTGACCTGAAGTCGTTAAAAACAACTCAATGCCAAACACACCAACCGCGTGTAAACTATTCAGTAAGGTGTGGGCAATCGCTTCAATTTGAGCCGTCAAAGTCGGAGTAATCGATGCCGGAGCAATCACCCAACGACAAACTTGATCAATTTGACAGGTTTCTACTACCGGGTAAACCGCCACCTCTCCCGTCACCGAACGAGCCGCAATCACCGCTAACTCTCGTTCAAAAGGAACAAATTCTTGAAATAATACCGGAGAATCACCTAACTTTACCCAAGTTGAGCGTAAACTTGCCTCATCCTTAAGAATGAAAGTTCCCTGTCCATCGTAACCATGACGACGGGTTTTCAAGACAACTGGAAATCCCCAAGCTTTTTCAACCGTTTTCAAAACTTGATCTTCTTCTTCATCCTTTGTTAAGGCTTGAAACTGAGGAATAGGCAATCCCAATTCTTGCAGAAAACAAAGCTGATCATATTTATCCAGTAAAACCCTTAACGCTTCTAAACGCGGACGAAAACAGATCCCCTGTTGAGCGAGGGGAAACAAACTCTCGAGATCAACAAACTCATTTTCAAAGGTAATCACATCACAGTGATTGGCTAACTCTGCCGTGGCTTGAGCATCTTCAATCTCTGCAAAGACTGTCTCTGTCGCCAGAGAAACCGCCGGATCATTGGCATTGGGAGTTTGCACCACCACAGAAACCCCTAAAGACTGGGCTGCACTTGCCATCATTGAGGCTAACTGTCCGCCACCAATTACACCGACTCGCGGTCGAATTTGAAGTTGTTCTGCCATGACTGGCTTCTTAATGGATTGAAACTACTCCTTATTTTATCGGTAAACGGTAAACTGACCGTCGAAATTAATAAATTTTGCTCAAAATTACAAACAATTAAGTCTTCACTAACAATTGGTTCATTTGGCTTCAGGTTGAGGAAAATTGAAATAGATAGACTCTAAAATACAAAAAACAAACATTAACCATGAATAGTGAAGAACTTTTAACCCGTTATGCCTCTGGAGAGCGAAATTTTCGGGATACAGACTTGTTTCGAGCTGAACTGAGTAACGCTAACCTCAGTGGGACGAACTTGTTTAGGGCTAACCTGTTTCGGGCTAACCTATTTCGGGCAAACCTGTTGGGGGTGAGTCTGTTTAACGCTAATTTGATCGGAGCTAACTTGTATTGTGCCAACCTGAGCGGAGCCAACTTGAGCGGAGCCAACCTCACCCGAGCCGATCTCACCGGGGCGGACTTGAGTGGGGCTGACTTACACGGTGCGGACTTGAGTGGGGCGATTTTATCGGGGGCTAACTTGAGTTATGCCGATTTGAGCAAGTCTACCCTGTTCAAAGCTGAACTCCTCAATGCTACCTTGATTCATGCCAATCTCAAAGGTGCCAATGTCAAACAAACAAATTTGACCGGTGCGGTTGTTCAGGATGCGGTGTTTGTTAAAGCGATGGGTTTGGCGTTTGAGGTGGTCAGCCAGCTCAAAGAGCAGGGTGCTATTTTAGAAGAAGCGAGCAGTAATCGTCGGGTCAACGCAGCGATGTGCTAATGTTAACTCGCGATTATTATCAACGGTCCGTGCCGTCTCCGTCGTTTTACGGCGGAGTAATCTGTGACTTCCCCCATTGATTTCTAGATAATCGTGGGGGATACTGTACACCCAGACTCAGTTTTTTGGGTGAGTTGGAATTCAAAGCTAAAGTAATTATGGCATCCAAGCACAATTCTGATTCGGGTAAAAATTCATCTAAAAATCGCGTTATTTATTCCGAATTTGGTCAAGCAACAGATTCAGCTGCGCTCGAACGAGGTCAACCCGATTTACCCCCGAACCAACAAAATTTAAAAGTACAAGCTTCTCGCAAAGGACGTAAAGGAAAAACGGTGACAGTCATTTCCGGCTTTCAAACTTCCGATGAAACGTTAGGAAAATTAGTCAAGCAACTCAAAGCGCAGTGTGGTTCAGGAGGAACGGTTAAAGACGATACGATTGAAATTCAAGGGGATCACGCTCAAAAGTTAGCCGAGATTCTCACAAAATTGGGATACAAAGCTAAAATAAGTGGAGGATAAAATAGTGCGTTGGAGAAAGGCTTGGCGTCGTTGATGAATGAAATTGCTATCCATGAGACGTTTCAAAATACGATTCAAGGAGAAGGATTTTGGGCAGGAACACCTGTAGATTTTATTCGGTTAGCGGGGTGTCCGGTTCAATGTCATTATTGTGATACCGGATATGCAAACGGGGGTGAAGGTTTACCTCGCAATCTTCGTTCTTTTGAGGCGTTAATTGCAGAATTGCGATCGCCGAAAGTCGTGATTTCTGGGGGCGAACCATTTATTTATCCTCAACTTCCTGATTTAGTCAAGTGTATTGAAGCCACAAATCGCACTGTCTCTATAGAAACATCTGGCTCATTTTGGCAACCGATTTCTTCCTCAGCTTGGATCACATTAAGTCCGAAAGAACATCTCAATTCTCACTATCCCGTTGTTGCTCAAATGTGGGAACGAGCTTCGGAAATAAAATTGGTGATTGAAACGGGTTCTGAACTCAAATATTATGATCAATATTTATCCTTAAAACCCCAAATTCCTATATTTTTACAACCTGAATGGACACAACGGGATTATACTTTACCCCTCGTTTTAAACTTACTCCAACAATATCCAAAATATCGACTTTCGCTTCAGTTACATAAATATTTGGGTGTAGACTAATCAAAAATGATCGATTCTCGTTGGCACTATCCGACTTCTCTTAAAGAGACTCAAAAGATTCCCTATCAAGGAATAATTCCGCTTGAAAATCAAGTTCATCATCAACCGATCACGTTTAATTATACAATTAAAGCGACTTTTCGTCGTCAACATTGTAATCCACCAATTTGGACAGATTTTCACTATCATACCTTTGAAGTTATTCTCGAACTCGCTGCAATTTGTCAACCGGAAGATTTGTATGGGTTAGATATGGTTGAAATGGAAAATAAACTTAATCTTTGGACGGAAAAACTTCCCGAAAAAATTAATGAACATCCCTTATGTCCCCACGGAACCACAGAAGAAATGTGCTTGTATTTTGCTCAGATTCCCGTTGAACCTCATGTTAAACTACTAAGTGTCAGTATTTCTGAAACACCTAGCCGAGTCACCACCTTACAGCTTTCCGAGTAACCCTATCGTGATCTCAACTGGCAAAACGTTTGTGCGGAGAAGCCGATTTCGAGATATGATCAGACGTGAAACAATTTTGTCATCATTACGTTAGTAGATTGTTATGGATATTCTCTCATTGGGTTGGGTTGCTGTTCTGGTTGTATTCACTTTCTCTATTTCAATGGTCGTTTGGGGGCGTAACGGCTTCTAAATTCCCTGAAATTAGGAGGATCACTTAATGTTTGGGGTGGATATTTTTCCACCCTAAATTTTGATCAACTTTTGAGGTGTATTACATCACAAAAATGTTGATTTTAACGATGACTAAATTAATTGTTTGATATACCCTACCCCTCTCTATTGAATATTTATTCAGCTTTCGTCGTAGTGCTATAAACTTTCTATTATTACACAACTAATTGTTAACTGTGTGGTTTTCAATTTTTTTTAATCAATGGTAACTAACAATACTAAAAATTATTAAATTTCGTTATCTTTTTAACAAAAAATAAAGAAAATATAAATTAAATTAAAGTTAGAGAATTCTAAAAAACTTAAAAAATAGTCAATATGAGTTTAATCAAACAAGTAGAAATCCGTTCTTTAGAATCAATTAAAACGGGAATGATTGAGTTTTATACTCCCCAAACCAGTCACGAAACCTTGCTTGTTCAAGTTCCTCCGGGTGCGGTTGAAGACTTATTTGTTCATCACTTTCAAACCGATCAACTTCTCGGAGTCCGAGGAACTTTTGTGATAGCAATCTTACAAAATCGTCAATATCATTATATTCCCGTTAGCGATCGCATTCCCGCAGTTATTCAAATTCCCCCCGGTGTTCCTCATGGTGCGATTAACCTGAGTTCTGAACCCTGTTTAGTTGTGAATGCCGTTTTACGTCATGGAGAACCCCACCAACGAGATTATCGTCCGATGCAGCCTCCCTTCCCTTACGATTTTGCTGAGGTGGAATCACTTTTGCACTCGTTAAATATTCCAATTCCTTTAGGATCGACTCTCAATTGATAGATTAATGATCACAAAAACGTGCTAAAATACGATTTTATTAATACAGTTTAGGAGGAGTATTTTGGCCGTTATACCAGTTAAAGTAAAACCCAATTCTAAACAACAATCAATGCTTAAAGACGAGGAGGGGACTTATATTATTCATCTCAAATCTCCTCCTGTCGATGGCAAAGCTAATCAAGAATTAATTAAAGTCTTGGCAAAGCAATTTAATATTCCCAAATCTCAAGTTACAATAAAATCCGGTTTATCCTCGAAAAATAAATTAGTTGAGTTGCCCGATTCCTGTATAATCAGTGAGGACTAAAGATTTGAGTTGCAAGGATTAGTTTGATGATAGAATAATGTTGATAGTCATCAAGGAAGCTATTCAAGCTGGAAATGAGTCCTTTAATTCAAGATCAGAGCATGAGTCAATATGGCAACTATCGTTGAACATCAAAAAAGTGGAAAACGTTATATTGTAATGGGAACTGGGTTTGGGATTTATAAATCAGCTCGCAATAATGCGTTTTTTGAGTGGGCTGTTGTCGAAGAAGAAGATAATTATCATTTAGTCGCCGTTTGCGATCGCAAAGGTAAAATTAAATGGTTTTATTCTGATGATTTAGTTGTTGTTGAGGTGGATGGAAAGCCACCTGAAGATTTACTTTAACCCCGATTAGTTTATAACCAAAATTGATGATATTTTTGACAACTTAGAAAAGAGAAGGATTAATTATTTCTGCTTTTTTTGGTTTCTTACGATACTCTCGTGTAGTTAAGTCAATCCCACATAATTCAGGTGGTCGCCAGAGAACTGTATCACTTGGATCATGTTCCTGTAAACGCTTCACAGCAGTTTCATGCTTATTCGTAGCATAACAGTATTGACATCCAAAAGTACAGGTTTCATAGACACCTATATCGGCAGATTCAACACAACCACAATCCTGTCGAGTTGGTGCAGCTTTTAAGCGATGATGAATATCAGGTTGTAATTTTTGCAGCAGATCAAAATCAATGCAATGTGCTTTTTCAACTCCCTCACCTACAAGTTGATCATTACAGCAAGAATACAACGTGATTCCTCTTGATGTAGCAATATCCCGTATTTTTTCAACCAGTTGCTTTTGCTGTTCTAACGTTGGATGTTGAAATTGGATTTGATTTTGTCGTGCAACTTTGCCTAAATTTCGTTCGGTTTTTTGATAAAAATCAACAAAGGAAAAATAGCAGCGTTGGGTGTAACCCTCCAACTGCTGACTGAGATAGTCAAACTGTTTCACATGATAGGATTCAGGTGTTATATTGCTCAGTATAATCGGGTCGTAGCGCCACTGGACTTGATGAGATGAAAGCTGTTGAGAGAGTTCTTGAAAGGCTTGAATCGCCAATTTTAATGGAGGATTATGGTTCTCTATTGCTTTTTGATATCCAGTTATGGTGAAATGAAAGTAGAAACAATAGCCTCGATTTTTGAGCAAATCAAGATAAGGCATTAATTGTCTGGGGTATCGCGTCCAAAATACGATTGCTAAACAGTCTTCTGGTCGAAGCGAAACTCGATAAACCTGCTTACTCACGGGGTTGAGTCGATGACAAAACTCAGCCTCTATGCGGTTGAGAAACCACTGAGAGTAAAAAGCCGGGATATCAGTTCGACGACTAGCACTGATGATTTTCATTGAATTCACCTAGTGAATCTCTACAAACACTATAACACTTATTGACTTTATCATCAACAATGGCGGAACCCAGATCATTTCATCCTTTGATTCAAGAAGCCTACACTGGGGTACATCAGTGGCTATCTAAGCAGCCAGCAGCAGCAGGATATAGCCAGGTTCCCTATCCTTATCGTGATCAAGCAAAGATGGATGAGTTGCTCACGAAAGAAAGCTTAAAAATGGCAGCAGCTCAATTTTCTTATTTCTTTCATACTCACTATTTCAAAGTGATACATACCTTCGATCAGGTTCTTACTAAGACTTACCTGTTGAACTGGATTGAACAAAACAAAAATATATGTATTCTTGATATTGGTTGTGGAGGCGGAACCGGATCAATCGCTTTTTTAGAGATACTGATTCGCCTGAAAGAAGAAGGATATCTGCGTCAATCACTTAATATTTACTGCGTGGGTATAGATATTAATGAATTTACTTTGGTAATTTATCACCAGTTTATGACAGAGCTAAAGCCTAAACTTGCTACACTCAATATTAACTGTGAGTTTGATATCATACCTAATCGGGTATTAGAAGCTTGCTCTAAAGCCAGAGATTTGTTAGAGAAAAAACGCGAGCAATGGAATCTACCTGTTTTGCCCCGAGTCTTAATGATTCATTCCACAGTTGTCGATTTACTTAAAGAGCAGCATGAAACTCAAATCAAAAAATATAAGAGCTTGCAAAGACTAGGAATTGATACAAATTGTATTTCCGAAGATTACGCAAATTATAGCAGAGAATATGCTCCAAATTATAGACAAGTTTTGGAGGAAGTTCCAATAGATAAATTATCTGTAATACAATCGGTACAGATAGAGACTCAAAACCTGTAAAGGCGATGGAAGATGCTCTCGATCAAGAATTTCGTAAAAAGTCCCATTCTGTAACCTTAAATATTGGTGAGCAGAAAAAACAGACAGTGAACTTTATAAATCCTAGAGGCTGTTATTGGAGAGAATCGGCAAAACATCCAAGAGAAAATTATCATGCAACCTTCTATTTAACTGTTGTGACAATTTCTAATCAGCATTTGGCTAAAGATAAAGATTGGCAAACAGTTACCAGTTTAGAAAATTTAGAATTGGCTTGGGTACACGCCAGACGTTATTTGTTACATGAGTCATTTTTTGATGATGTTGAGATTCGCTTATTTGAAAGAAATCTTACTCAAAACTTGAAATTACTTCAACAACAACTTATGGCATATCTAGAAGAAGTTGCTCATCAGGAGGACTATCTTAATTACAAATTTGTTAAAAGTTCATCACAGAGTCGTCCCCGAGCTTTATCTAGACTAGAAGGAGAAATTTTATCTGTATCAATTGTCCAAAAACTGGGTGATAATTCATTGCTACAAGGAAATAGCTACGCTTATCGTTTAAATTGCAATAAGGATGAGACAGAATATCTTTATCGTCACCGTATCGATGCTTACAATGATTTTGTTAAAAAGGCACGAGATAATGCAAAAAACTATGAAAATGCTGTAGTTATCCGAGTCGATATAGAATCATTTTATACAAAAATAATACAGGATCATCTAATTGAGTTGACAGGAAAAACATTTTCAGAAAGTCAGCGTATTGGTTGGTTACTGAGAGTTTTACTGGACAAAAAATTGAATGAGCATGAAATCGGATCAGGGATTACTCAAGGAAGTATTGGATCGGGATTTTATGCAAATTTATACCTAAAATCTGTTGATGCAATATTTGGTTCGCAACCTACTGATAATCAGTGGGATGCAACGCTTTATCGATATGTGGATGAGATGATTATTATTGTCCCCGATCCTAACGATAAAGATGAAGTTTTGGACATACTAACAAAAACTTTAAGTGATCTGGGATTAAATCTCAATCGAGATAAAACGGAAATCTATACTCGGGTAGAAGATTTTCTAGAAACTGTACAAGAAGATCAGTTGTTAAACGACTTAGAGGATAATTTTGATGAATTAACGAATTTGTTATGGATTGGAAGTTCAAGTCTTCGTAGAGAATTTGAACGGTCTTATAGAACAGATGATGATGATTTATGGTGGCATCTAGTAAAAAGATTCAAATCCTGTTTGAACTCTATTCAAATTTATGTTGATCCACCCCGTTTAAGTAGAAAAGTCTATCGATTTTTATTCGATTCTGAAGAGCGTAAAACACAATTAAAAAATCAGCAAGAGTTAGTGTTCCCAGAAATCCCTTATGATGATTTGAATGATTCTATCTTGAACTGGGCTAGAGCTTTTGAAAGCCTAAATTTGGATTGGATACAGAAAAAAAATGAATTAAGCAATCAGTTTATTCGGTTATTTCAAGAAAGTTTAACCGATTTAAAAGAAATGCAAAACAGTAAAAAAAACGAACTAAAAAAAGCAAATAATATCAAAAAACAATTGGAGAGACGCATACGTTTTGCTCTTAATAAACTGTATTGGTTGGGATTACAAGAAGTTAAAAAAGAAATTGTGGATATTCTCTGTTATACACCCTGGATTTTCCCTGAACCACTACAAGTTATAGAAAATCTAGCTCGTCAAGGAGGAGAACATGAGGTGATAAAAATATTAGAATTTTATCAAGATCAAACAACATCTTGGAGTGAATATATGAGAGCGGTTACTCTTCGGGGAATTCGATTTTTACCCGCAATAAATGAGTATGTATGGGAAAAAATGGTTGAATATTCAATAGAAAAAAGGGTTGAATATCCGACAGGAAAAATGGTTGAATATCCAACAGGGGGTACAATCGTAGAATGTTTAATGTCTACAGAAACTTGGCTTCACTTGAGTCATGTTGCACACCAGTTCACCACAGAGGATCACATTAATGCTATTTATCAAGCTTTGGAAAGCGATCCTCCTCCTATGAAAAGATTGAGAAAGAACTATATTTTGATTTTGGGAATGTACGATAAAAAAATTAACATGGAAGTTTTAGGAGAAGATAGTGATTATATGCTTGATGAAGCTTTTAAAGTGGCGTTAGAGGGGAGTGATTCGGATTTATTTGAATATGAAGAACCGAAAATAATTCGAGATAAATATTATAGCGGTAAACGGCAATCAAACGCAGGTAGTATATCGGATTATATGTACTAATCTAGCATTAAGTAACCATTGAGAAAATGTTTAAAATCTATTTTTTGCGATCAGATTGCCTGTTAAAACTCAGACAAAAGTGTTAACCTTTCTTTCCAATTAACCAATAAGTTTTCATTTTCCCCCGTCCTTTAACAGAAGTCATCCCTCTATATTCCAAATAATAATGATCTTTTAATCGTTGATAAGTTTCTTCTGTAACTTGAATTCTTCCAGGTTCTCCAGATGACTCCATTCGAGACGCAATATTCACCGCATCTCCCCACAAATCATAAATAAACTTTTTAATTCCAATTACCCCCGCAACCACTGAACCTGTATTAATACCAATTCTAATTTGAAACCGTTCGCAGTCTTCAATCTCTCCTAAAATCGTTTCAGCTTGAAAATTTTCCATCACAGCTTGCATTTCTAACGCCATCTCTGCTATTGCTTCGGCGTGATTTTCTTGGGGAAGGGGTAAACCGCCAACCACCATATAAGCATCACCAATGGTTTTAATTTTTTCAAGTTTATATTGTTCAGCTAAATGGTCAAAACTGGAAAATAATTTATTCAGTAAACTTACCAATTTTATCGGGGGAACCTTGGCGGATAAAGGCGTAAACCCAACAACATCTGCAAACAAAATTGTTACTTCTTCCATAGCTGAAGCAATGGTTCTTTCTCCTTGTTTGAGTTGATCTGCAATTGCTTTCGGGAGAATATTCAAGAGTAATTGTTCAGATTTTTCTTTTTCATAACGCAACTCATAAGTTCGTTCTTCCACTCGTTGTTCTAGTTCTTCATTGGTTTTTTCTAACGCCGTAAAAGATTCTTGCAGTTGTTGAGTCATACTGTTAAAAGATGTCGATAAAATCCGCAGTTCTTTGATGTTTTCCCGTTGAACCGATTGATTAAAATCCCCGTGAGCGATCGCTTGGCTGGCTTGACTCAGGCGGGTAATTGGAAAACTAATTAAACGGGCGGTAATTAATCCTAAAATTGTGGTAATAATTAGAGCAATAATACTGAGTAAAAAAGTCGTGCGATTGTTGCTATGAATGCGAGCCATAAAATCGGATTCTGGGACTACTAACACAATTAACCAATCCAAACCCCGACCATCTTTAAACGGTAAAACTTCGACAAAGTGACGTTCGCCTGCGAGTTGAAAATCGAAGTGTTGAGAACGGCGAATATTTTTGAGGTTGCCATAATTTTTTTTTAAATATATAGCCGTTTTATTAACTAACAAGTTGCGGCTTTCTGAGGCTTTAAGCGGCATTTCATTTTTCACTCTTAATCGATCATTACCCGAACTTGAAATCAATTTACCCGAACGATCAACAATAAACGCCTCTCCCGAATTCCCAATCTCTAATTTTTGTAGAAATTTCCGTAATTCCTCCGATAATAATACATCAATTCCACAAACTCCGACAAAACTATTGCCATTGGTGCTGTAAGCAGGTAAACTTGCTGTTATGGTGGGAAGCTGACTGGTAAAATCCAAATAAATCTCGCTCCAAGTCGCTTGACCGGAAGCTTGAGCGGCTCGATACCAAGGACGAATACGGGGATCATAAGGGTTAAGTTCGCGGATAAAATACATTCGATCCGCTCGCACATCCAAGCGATATCGGTGCATACTATAGTTAGTTGAAGCGTTACTAATTGTTAGTTCAAAAAAATTGATATCAGAGGTACGACCCACGCCGATAAAATTCCCCGTTTGTTCTTCCCCACAATAAACACTATTAACATAAGGCGCTATTTTAATTTGTTGTAGAAATTGGTTCGCCCCGTCCCCGGAAATAAAATCAATTTCACCTTGAACTATAGCATCCACATTCAAACGATTAATCGAATGAAGTGCGTTAATATAACTTCCAAGCTGTTGATTAATTCTGGCGGTGAGTTCATTTCGCAGTTGAGACGCCAAATCATTAACCGCTTGTTGGGCATTATAATAAGAAAAATAGCCGACTAAACCAACAGTTGTCACCACCTGGGTAATAAACGGAACAATCAAAACGGTTCGCAGGGAAACATTAGCTGCTTTATGCTGTAACCATTGTAAAAGTGCGGAGGAACTAACCACCATAAATTTGATCCATTAGCCAAACACTTCAATATCTTTGTGGGTTAGCACTGACCAATAAACACCATTCTCATCAGTTTAATCAATCTCCCCTGTTTACTATAACAAGCCCCTACCTAAATAAATTAGATAGGGGAGGAAATCAACTAACCAAATTTGAGAGTTGAGACTTAGCCAACGAACTCAACCGCCCGTTTGACTAACGCCTCTGCGGTAATATTGTTAAACGCCATCAACTGACCTGCACTCGAAGTAGTTTCGCCTCGTTTCCAAGCAAAAGTATCTCGTTTTGTTGTGCTGCGTAACATTATCGGTTCTAACATTAAACTCCCGCCGCCCGTTACGCCAATTAACGCATCGCCGCCAAACATCTTCTCAAACGCTTCATCACTCATAAACTGACCATCCGGTTGAGAACAACTCTCCCAAGCCACATCACTCGGACGGTACAAACGACGAGGATTAATAACCGAAACAATCTTAGACCCAATCCCTTGAGATTGCAATTGTTCTGCCGCTTCATAGGCTGGAATTAACGTCATGTCGCCAACCACCGCAAACACAACCGTTTTGTCGCCCGAAATTTCTTGCAACACCACCGCCCCGTTATCGAGTGCGTAACGAGTCTGTTCAAAGGTTGTACGGATGGGTAAAGGAGACTTACTCGCAGTAATAGTAACGCCTTTATTTTTAGTTGTTAACGCCCAGTCATAACAAACCTGAATACTGTTCGCATCTGTCGGGAATAAGGGGAAGATATTGCCATTCCGCATCATCGCCGCAAAATAAGCCTCAATTTCCGGACGTTGGTGAGTCCAACCGTTGCGCCCTTGTTCTAACGCCCCTGCGGTGAATAAAGTAATTGTCGAAGGCGTCAGACGGCGTAACTCAGCCATTGCTTGTGTTACCGTTTGCCAGATGGGTAAACCATTAATAGCGAAGGACTCGTAGGAACACCACAGGGTACGAACGCCCATTAACGCTAACCCGGCGGCTAACCCCGCGCAAGCATCTTCACTCAGGGGTTCGTACACCTGACCTTTTGGCCCTTGGAAATACAGATCATCGGTTGTCGGGTGAACAATTTTCAGGGCAATATTAATGTTATTGATCCCGGATGCGGCATTTCCGTCAGCGTTGGTAATTACAAATTTTGGATCTTTTTGTCCAACGTAGGCGACTAACTCTCCCATCGCTGTCGTTGCAACTTGTTTATCTCCACCGACGGCAAACTCGTTTAAGGGAACATCCAATAACTCGGGTAAAGGATATTCAAACTCCGTGACAACCGTTTTAGAAGCTGGCCCGCCGGACGCCCGAACTGCATTAGTTCGCACCAGTTGCCAAACTTCTGGGGGAAGGGCGCGTTGTTTCAAGGCTTCGATCATGTGGGGACTGTCGAGGGTATCTTTCGGGTAGAGGTTGTGAGACTTAGAACCCCGTGCGTGAACCCCGGCGCCTTTGAGTTGTTTGATAATAAAGATGGTGAGTTTACCGCCCATCGCTAACTTCGCCGCCCGATCCATTCCCGTTAACACGGCTTGGGTGAATTCCATGCGCTTTGCAAAAGAAAAAGCCGTACTATCAACGTAATCTCCGGGTTGGTTTTGATCATCAAAGTCTTTGGCATTGACTAACACCACTTCGGCGAAACCGTTGCCTTTCCAATAGGCGATCATTTCCTCGTTAGTTTTGGTGGAGACCATGCTATGATGCTCCTGGCTGTAGCCATTCCACACCAACACGGGTAAGAAGTTTGTGACTTCTGGGTAGGAGGTGTTGAAGTGAGCGATACTGCTCACGGGGTAGGGTTCACCCATCCCCCCGTCTCCCAAGGTGAAAGGAAACAGCGTGTCCCGGTGTAACATCGCCGCTGACATTGCAAAATGTTGTCCTTGTCCGAGAGGGCCTGCGGGGTTGAGTAAGCCCGGAATGTAGCCAGAAAGGTGGCCGAGGAGTCCGTGCATTTCTCGGAAGCGATCGCGCATTTGTTGGACGGTAAAAATGTCCATGTCTTCTAAAGAGCGATCGATGAACATCGCGCTGTAAAATCCTGGTGCATGATGCCCCACTTCGGTCATAATGTTTTTGTGACCTAACAAGACCAGGGAAGCGTAGGCTTCGACTTGACTCGCAAAACCGCCTGGATGTCCCGAGGCTTTACTGGCGGTAACTTGCAGGATCAGGTAACGCAGTGCATCGGCGAATAATAACGTCTGATAAGCGGCAGCCGGATCGGTGGGATCACTAATGGATACACTGCCTTCGGCAATTACGGGGGTTTTCCCATAGGTGTCAAATTCAGGAAAGTTATCACTAAAATGCTGAATTCCTTCGCAAAACTCCGGTGTAGCTGATGTGGGTTTTGATGCGGCTACTGTCATATTTTATACCCTAACAATTTTACAGTCATTGAATCAATTTAAAGTTTATTTTACAATTGATGGGGACTGAATCCAATTACATCTGCTTTAGTGAAGGATAATCTGAGATCATTGTTTAATCCAAAAAAGTTCAAAGATGGCGATCGCAATTGTTGAGTGGTGAGGTCATTTCCCGCGCGCTGATTTTCACGGTGAGGGTGGGATCGCGTTATGATCACAGTTAATGTCTCTAGTTTTTACCGAAAGGATTTTAGTTTTGCAGCGAGTGATTGATGTATGCCCTATAACCAGTTTAGTATTGAACAAATTAAATTAAACTTTGGCATAGAAATCCGCGAAAAATTTGGTATCTTTGCCAATATTTCTGAAGTTGAGTATAGTCCTTTTTTAACCCAAGTTTTAGAAAAATTTGTTCCTTTAGCCTTAGAAATTGATAGCCAAAAATCTCGAGCTGAATATATCACCGCTCCGATATTATTTGAACTCAAAAGCCAACTTCAGACTCAAATTAGTCTATTTTCAGGTCAAGAGTTTACAGTAGATCTAGAAAAGGGGTTAAGTGGAAACTGTGATTTTTTAATTAGTTATTCTTCCGATCCTCTCACCATTGAAGTTCCTTTTATCGTATTCGTTGAAGCCAAAAATGATAATATCCCTGCTGCTTTAGGTCAATGTATGGCTGAAATGTTAGCCGCACAACTGTTTAACCAACGTCGTCAACAGGAAATCAAAACCATTTACGGCTGTGTAACAACCGGGACAAACTGGAAGTTTCTACAACTAATTGATCAGAGAATAGAAATAGATTTGCATGAATATTATCTCAGTAATTTGGGTCAAGTTCTAGGGATTTTGCATTATTTGATTGAACAAGTTGAGTAAAATCAGGAGAGGGACACAAGACTTGCATCACGGTCAAATTACTCATCTATTCCTTCAAGCGACAACTGCTTCTTCAAGTTTGGGAATTTCATAACTGAAGAAATCATACGCTAATTCTGTATTGGGAAAAATCGCTTTTGCTTCTGTTAACAAATCGTCCAATAAAATCGCATTTCCTGGCGCATAACGGGGGCTAAAATGAGTCATAATTAACTTTTTAACTCCCCCCATTAACGCCACCTGCGCCGCCATTGTGGAGGTCGAATGCAAGCGTTGAAAGGCCAGTTCTGCATCTTGATGGGCAAAGGTAGCTTCGTGAACCAAAACATCTGCACCTTTGGCCAGTTCAACCGCACTGTCACAAAAAACCGTATCGGTACAATAAACAAACTTCCGTCCGGGGATAGGTTGACCACAGAATTGAGAACCGTTAATTTTCCGACCATCGGGTAACGTGACAACCCCTCCCTGTTTCAGTTTCGCATAAATCGGCCCCGGTGGAATTCCGAGTGCCTTGGCTTTATCGACATTAAACCGTCCAGGTTTATCTTTCTCGGTAATACGATAACCAAACGCCGTGACTCGATGTTTCAAAGGCTGACAACTGACAATATATTCATCATCTTCGTAAACCACTCCCGGCTGAACAGGATGAACCGTAAACGGATAAGAAATATGAGTTTGTGAGAAACGCAGACTGGCTTGCAGATACTCTTGTAGTCCCGGTGGCCCGTACAAATCAATTCGTTTGACATTTCCCGCTAAACCACAACTGGCAAGCAGTCCCGTTAACCCAAACACATGGTCGCCGTGCATATGTGTCACGAAAATGCGACTAATTTGGCTGACTTTGAGATCGCTACGCAAAAATTGATGTTGAGTCCCTTCACCGCAGTCAAACAGCCACAATTCCGCCCGTTGGGGCAAACGCAAAGCGATACTGGAAACGTTACGCGATCGCGTCGGGACACCGGAACTCGTTCCTAAAAAAGTAATCTGCATTTTTGATCATTCCATGATTGAACACAGGCAGAAAATCATCAATCAATTCAATAAAATCTTGACTGAAAAAGGATTCTCGTAATTTTGACAACTGTAACGTAATTTGAGAAATCTACCCATTTCAATTGATTAATGAGTCAAAATATTAATTATAGTACATAAGTAATAGTATTGACACAAGTTTTTAAATTTTGTACACATCTTTGATCAAAGTATTGTAATAATATTGTGGTTGTTACTGCTCAAAATGTCAATATGGGTTTTTACTTTTATGCTTATTCAGACTCAAATTCAATTTGCTCTGCAACTCGGGTTAGATATTTTAATGTAGCGAGAGTAGGTTCATAGACTCTGTTTTCTCATTCACCAACAGTTTTTCGACCTTTAATAATCTCACTGTCGGTATTTTTGAGCGGTTTATAACTCAAGTTAATACTAGAAGAAATAAACTTCTCAATTAATTCATAAAGGCGGTTACTTTTTTCGAGAGTGTCCCGTTGGTTACGAAACTTAAATTTAGCAATAATTTCCTGAATATTATCACTAAAACTATCTTGATAGTTTACAAAATTGCTCCGAATTTGACAAGGTTCATCTCCTCATCTTTCCAAAGCTTACGTGTCTCGGTTTTAAAAAAAGCCTGGGTGGGATTTTTAAAGATAAAGAGGTAAGACAAGTCTTCGATGAAGCTTGACGTTCCCTGGGCTTTGCATAACGCCATGTTCATTTTGAAAAACAGACCAATACGGCAAAGTTATGAGTAAAGTTACAGTGATGATCCGATGATTTATTCTTTCACAAGTTTTTCACACAATTGCACAAAAGAAAAGAGAGAGTCGCTTTGGCAACTCTCCCTACCATCAGGGTGCATCTACTATCATAATATAACCGTTTTGGGATGTGGGGTCAAGCCCCTCATTTAAAGCTTTGGTAAAGAGTGACGGGTTGTTTATAAAGCTTTAGTAAAGGTCGGTAAAGTCAGAGAGCAAAATGGAAAGATTAGAGGAGAAGAATTAGTGTCTGAAACCCTTCAGTTCAGGGGAATTCCTCGCCCATTCCTCGTTTTTGAAGTCGGGTTCATCTCCAAAAAAAAGACCTGTTATTTTAGGTAAATCTACTTCTCTATCCAACTTTAGAAACGGCTGAGTTGAAATTCTTGTCGATTTTTGTTGTGGGTGTTGTGGTTTCATTTTCCCAACCGCGAGAATGTCCTATCACCCGTTGAGATCAGTCTCAAGACTATTTTGAATATCTGTGAACCGGAGGAAAATCCGTTAGTCTGAACAAGAGAGGCAATAAAAGCGATCAAGATGTGTAGTTTTCAACTTGTGATCCTATTCATTATACACAGTAATATATGCTATGTCTAGGTTGATAACTCTAGAAAACACGGACAAAAAATAGCCCTCCTGATGTTGGAGAAGGGCTAAAAACTCAAAATCAGAGGTTAAATTTCGTTAGGCGTTTAACCGTTTCTCTAACAACTGATTGGTTAATTTGGGGTCAGCGCGTCCTTGAGTTTTCTTCATAATTTGACCAACAAAAAAGCCTTTCAACTTGGTTTTCCCCCCTTTATATTTTTCAACTTCACTGGGATGATCAGCTAAGACTTCATCAATGATGCTTTCCAACTCTCCAGTGTCAGAAATTTGAATCAAGCCTTTTTTCTCAACTAACTTTTTCGGTGAATCGCCTTTAACTAACAACTCAGGAAGAATATCTTTAGCAATTTTACCGCTAATAGTTCCGGCATCAATCAAACCAATTAATTCCGCTAAACCATCAGGCTTGAGGGCAATTTCACTAATCGTCAGTTTTTCATTTTTAAGATAGGCGGTAATATCACCCATCACCCAGTTAACGGCTTGTTTGGTATCCGCACCCGCTTGAACTGCGGTTTCAAAATATTCAGAAATCGAACAATCATCTGTTAATACACGAGTATCATAGGGGGATAATCCTAACTCGGTTTCATAGCGATGACGTTTTTGGGCCGGGAGTTCAGGAAGTTGTGCTTTCCAGCCTTCTAATTGTTCGGGAGAAACTTCAATCGGAGGCAGATCGGGTTCAGGAAAATAACGATAGTCACTAGAACCTTCTTTGCTTCGCATACTAATGGTGCGTTGCGATCCTTCTTCCCATAACCGAGTTTCTTGACTAATTTTTTCTCCAGTTTCAAGGGCTTCAATTTGACGTTCGATTTCATAATCTATCGCCCGTTGAATCGCACTAAAAGAGTTCATATTTTTAATTTCGACTTTCGTGCCAAACTCTTTTTGTCCAACGGGACGAACGGAAATATTCACATCACACCGCAGCGAACCTTCTTGCATATTGCCATCACTAACCCCAAGATAACGGACAATACGACGCAATTCTTGGGCATATTCAGCAGCTTCTATTCCCGAACGAATATCAGGTTCGGAGACAATTTCAATCAGGGCAATTCCGGCGCGATTATAATCAACCATTGAGTGGGTTGAACCGGAAAGACCACTACTCCCGGCGTGAACCAGTTTCCCTGCATCTTCTTCCATGTGTAGGCGAGTGATGCCTATTTTTTTGCGAGTAGCGTTTCCATCCTCATCGACGATCTCAATTTCTAACCAACCGTTTTCAGCAATTGGGAGATCATATTGAGAAATTTGATAATTTTTAGGTAGATCAGGATAGAAATATTGCTTACGATCAAATTTACTATAGGGAGCAATTTTGCAGTTGAGGGCTAACCCGGCTTTAACGGCGTATTCTAAGACTTTTTGGTTGAGGACAGGCAGAACTCCAGGTAAGCCCAGACAGATGGGATCAATGTTGGTGTTGGGATCGGCACCAAAGGCAGTCGAGGAACTCGAAAAGATTTTGGTTTCGGTACTGAGTTGACAATGGGTTTCTAGCCCAATAATAACTTCGTATTCGGTTTTTACCGATGCTGCACTGGTCATAGACGGGATTATGTTGAGCGACGACTGGTTTTATTGTATCGCTCTATTGACTGTGGGTGTTGAGGGAAACCGATGTTGAGGTTGAGGGAATTCCGGTTGTTAAGATATATAAGTGGTTATCACACCTGATAATAGTTTAGTGAACAGTGCAAGTTAAACTAAAGGTGAACCGATGAGTGCGCTGATCTTGGTGCCGACTCTCTTTAAAACCTTTGTCAAACTATAGTTACAGGAAAACTGATGGCTGATATATCTAAAGAAGAAATGCGAGAACGGTTGGGAAATATTGACCAAATCCGTGATATCCTGTTCGGAGGACAATCCCGAGAATATAATAATCGCTTTGAACAATTGGAGTCAAACCTATCTTTAGTTCAACAAAATCTTCAGGATCGAATTGAGCAAATGCGGATCGCTTTGTTGAGTGAACTTAAGACTTCTGTAGATGGAGTTGAGAAAAAAATTAAAACTTTAACACTTAGCACTCAAGAAGAAACGGCTGATCTCAGACACCAACTTGAGGGAACCAATCGAAAATTTGCTCATAATATTGATGCGATTCGAGAGAATTTAGAAAGCCAAACGAAGTCGATGAAGTCAGAAATTGCTCAATCGAGAGATAAGTCGCAGGAGGAAATTCAAACGCTGAGGACTCAAGTTTTTGAGGAGTTAGAACGTCGTTTTTCTCATCTAAGTGAAGGTAAAGTGGCTCGGGGTGAGATGGCTGAAATTTTGTTTGAAGTGGGCATGAGATTGAAAAAAACGGAGTTTGTCCCCGTTTTAAAAGGAGCGACAGAACAAGAGGTGAATGGCGATTATTTACTTCCTGAAGGACAGCATCAATAATTAGGGAAAAGTGATGGCAGTCTCCAAAAAACAATCCGATTCTTTTTCATTTGATTCTGGTGCATCTCGGGTTGAAAAATCAAGCGTTTCAGAAGTAAAAGCTCTAGAGCCTTTACTAGAACTGTTGCTTGATTTACAGATGTCTCCGGGGCAAACTTCAACTTCTACTCAATCAGAGAATTTATCTCGATCCAATTCATCTGAAAAACCGAAGAAAGCTACATCAGATAAATCTCTAGAATCCTCACAAAATACTGATACTGAATCAAAAGTTTTGGATTTTTTGTTTGAGGCTGTCAATCCATCTGTTGCTGATTCATCAGAAGAAACTCTTGAAACATCAGCTCAAAATCATAAATCAGAACATTTTGATCATTCTCCAGAAAATGATGTCTCTTTCCAAAAAAATCACAAATCAACTGAGAATGATCAGCCCAAAAAAGAACCCCATAAACAAGATGAAATTTTATTAAATTATGAGGATGTTGATTTAACTTCTCTACACACTTTATTAGAAGTTCCGACAGATGCTGTTGATGTTAGTTATTCGGTGACGCCTGTTAAATCTCATCAAGCGGAAACAGAAGTAGACTTGACAATAGAAGAATCTTCTCCTGCTGAATCTCAATCTGATCCAGAAGAACTAGAGGAGGTATTAGAAGCGTTTGAAAGCTTGAGGGTTGAATCTACAGCGTCTAATTCTGATGATTCATTAGAACAGTTACAAGATTTAATTTTTGGGTCTACACGCTCAGATTTTGAACAATTAAAACAACAGATTTTTGAATCGGATTTGCCGGAAGTGCGTCAGTTACTTGAGACAATTTCTTCTCAGTTAAAATCTCTTGAATATCAGATTTATGAACCCGAACAACTGATTCAGTTAATTCGTCCCTGGATTGCCGATATTTTAAATCATAAAGTTAATGATTCTAAAGAAGATATTATTCAAGCTTTGAAGCCGATTATTGATCAGGTAATTCTGGCGAGAACGAAGGATAATCGTGAACAAATGAGTGCAGCAATTGCAGATTTAATCCCTGAAGCAATTAAACATCAAATTCGCAATTCTCCCCAGGAAATTGCTCAAGCAATCGGGCCAGAAATTGGATCGGCAATTCGAGAACAAATTCGTTTAGATCAAGATGAAATTGTAGATGCTTTAGCTCCAACAATGGGTAAAGTGATCAAAGAACAGGTGATTTTAGAGCGAGATTCGATGGTAGATGCGCTTTATCCTGTGATTGGAAGTACCATTACTCGCTATTTAGGTGAAGCAATTCAAGAGATTAATGATAAAGTTTCTAATGCTTTTAGTATTGAGGGGATTAACCGAAAAATTCGCGCAAAACTACAGGGAATTTCTGAGGCTGAACTGATTTGGCAAGAGGTGATGAAATGTACTGTGCAAGCAGTATTTTTGATTCATAAAGGTTCGGGTTTGATTATTTCAGAAGTTCAGCAGTCGGGTGAGGCGAGATTAGAATCAGAAATGTTGGCGGGAATGCTGACCGCGATTCGGAGTTTTGTGAATGATTGTATTGTACAAGCCGAGCAAGTTCAAGAACTCAATGAGATTGAATACGGCGATTCTCGGATTGTCATTGAAGTGGCAGGATATTGTTATTTGGCGGTGATTGTTCAAGGTGAAATTAAAAATAAATTTCTGAAAAAAATTCGGACAATGCTGATTAAAATTACTCAGAAGTATGGACGGGAAATAGAGACATTTGAGGGTGATCCGGAAACGGTTCCTCCTGAAATTTTAGCTGAGTTAGAAAAGCTGATGGAAGTGGAAACGAAGCAACATCAGGAGAAATCTCCAAAAACATTATTGTTTCTAACAGGGATAATTTTGGGTTCGGTTTTGATTCCTCTGGCAATTGTTCAATATCGTAGTGGTGTGATTCATCGAGTTGAAACTGAAGTCATGACAGCGTTGGATTCTGAACCCGAATTAGCAATTTATCGGTTAACAGTGGATGCTCAGGGTAATACAGTGATGTTAAATGGAAAGTTACCCAATCAACGCTTACGAGAAAAAGCAGAAACAATTGTGCAGCAAATTGTACCGAATTGGACGGTTGATAACGATATTATAGCGGTTAAGGTTCCGCCTGATCCAGTGTTAGTGGAGGCTGAAGTTCAACGGATGACTGAGACTCTCAATCAAATGAATGGGATTTCGATTTCTACTCAGTATGAACCGGATCAAGTCACTATTGAGGGGAAAGTTATTCAGCCAAGTGATAGGGAAAATGTGACTCAAGCTTTTGAGAATATTGAGGGTGTGAACTCAGTTGTATCGAGTATTCAAGTGGAACCTGTACCGATTGCTACCCGAGTTTATTTTAACCTAAGTTCAGATGAATTTAGGTCGGAAGATATGATTATCAAAATTTATCCAGTGTCTCAATATTTGAAGCAATATCCGAATCTAAAAGTTCGCATTGTTGGGTATAGTCATCCCGAAGAAAAAACGAAGAAAAATTCTAAGTTGGCTTGGAAGCGATCACAAGCCGTACAAATAGCTTTAGAAAGTTATGGGATTGATCGTAGACGAATGACAGCAATCGGAAAAAATGAACGTCCACCTGGAGTTGAAGAAAATCAGCCAGATTGGTTGAGTCGAGCGGTTATTTTTGAGATAATATTACCAGAAGATCAGGGAAAGTAGTCATGGCTTTAATTTCTAAAAAAATCTGTTTAATTGGTGACTTTGGCGTGGGAAAAACGAGTTTAATTCGACGGTTTGTTGATCGTCAGTTTAGTGATCAGTATCTTTCGACGGTTGGGGTAAAAATTTCTCGTAAACAAGTGGATTTAGTTGCTTCTGAAACTGGATCTCAGCAGTCAATTCAACTATTAATTTGGGATTTGGAGGGTCATACAAAGTTTAAAGGAATTACGCCCAGTTATTTGCAGGGTGCGAGTGGGGCTGTGGTCGTGGGGGATGTTACCCGTCAAGAGACGCTGGATAATATTTCTGAACATATTAATTTGTTTTTATCGATTAATCCAAAAGCCTGGGTTGTCGTCGCATTCAATAAAATTGATCTACTTGATCCTGAAAACCTAGAGGGATTAATTCATCAATCTTCCAATAACAAAACAAATCAAATTTTGTCAACTTATCAAACTTCGGCTAAAACGGGGGCTTATGTTGACGAAATGTTTCATTTATTGTCACATCAGTTTATTCCTAAGATATGATGATCAAAGAATTATATCTGGGAATTTTTTAAATCTTTTTTAAATTAGATAACTTTGTAATTAAGATTTTAATTAATTGATGATTTTTTATAAAATTCTTTATTTTCTTGATATTTTTCGTTAAAAGTATTTACCAATAGGATAATTATTAAGAGTACGTTATGAATGAATTACTCAAAACGTTTTTTTCCCCTCGACAAATTGACTATGAATATATCTCCATAGATAGTGAGAGTATTATTGTAGAATTTTCTCTAAATGTAAATCTATTTTCAGACTGTCCTGAAAATGTTAAACATGGAAATGAGATTAGTTTAAGTTTTCCTGAATTTGTGGGACTTGAATCCATTTATGAGCAACTATTAGAAGATCAAATCAGTCATTTTGAATTCAAAGGAATTGCGAGAAATGTAGAAACAGATTCTCCTGTATATTTTGATGCTTATATTTTAAAAAACGAAGAAAATTTTACCTATTTAGATGGAGAAATTATCATTTTATTTGATGACAAAACTGAATGGATGGTTAGAGAACAAAAATATAGCCAAATTTATAAAGAGTATGAACTCTCTGTTTCTCGACTTGAACAAGCCAATAATTATACTAATCAAATCATTCACGCCATGAATGATATATTATTAATTACTAATTCATCTGGGATAATCACTAAAATAAATCAAGCTACACAAAATCTACTTGAGTATCAAGAAGATGAATTAATTGATGAATCTATTGCTCATATTTTTTCAGATCAACACTCCAAAAATACGATGGATTTGTCAGATTTTCTTTTAGACAAAATGCACCATAATAGTTTTGAACTTTATTGTAAAACTAAAACGGGAAAAGAAATTATTATCTCTTTTTCTTGCTCTATATTTAGCCGCAGTCCCTTTGAACGTCAAGAATTACTTTGGATTGGTCGAGATATCACTAAACAAAAACAACTTGAACTACAATTTCATCATCAGTTAGAACAGAATAATCTTTTGACTGTAATGACTCAACGCATTCGCCAATCACTAAGTTTAGAACATATTCTCAAAACAACTGTTAGTGAAGTGAGACAACTCTTGAAAGTTGATGGGGTATTATTTTATCAAATTACTTTTGAAGATGAAGGAAATATTGTCGCCAATTCTTTCAGTTTAAATTTAGCGAAACAATTTAATAATTTACCCAAAGAAGCTTTAGTTCCTTCGTATTTTTTGTCAGTCTTAGAAGAAGGAATTGTTATTAGTATTGATGATCTCAATCAATCTTTTCTCTCAGCTAACCTACGAAACTGGTGGCTAGAACTCGGAATAAATTCCGAATTAATTATACCCATCATCACTAAAACTTCATCAACTTCTTCTTTATCATGTCCTGAAAATAAATTATGGGGTATGTTGATTGCTTGTCAACTGACTCAGAGTCGGCGTTGGGAAAAATGGGAAGTTCACTTACTTGAACAGTTAGCAACACCGATAGCAGTTGTAATTCAACAAGCGGAACTTTATGAACAACTAAAAATAGCTAATCAAGAACTTGAAAAAATGGCAATGACGGATGGCTTAACTCTTGTCGCTAATCGTCGTTTCTTTGACAAAATTCTCTCCCAAGAATGGAATAGACTGCGGCGAGAAACAGAAACTTTATCGTTGATTATTTGTGATATTGATTATTTTAAACGCTATAACGATACTTATGGTCATTTAGCCGGAGATAGTTGTTTACAAAAAGTAGCTCAGGTTTTGCAAGAAGAAGTCAAACGATCTGGGGATTTAGTTGCTCGTTATGGGGGAGAAGAATTTGCGATTCTCCTACCAAAAACCGATCTCGAAGGCGCAATTTTAGTCTCAGAAATGATTTGCTCCAAAGTTCGAGCGCTACAAATTCCCCATGAAAAATCTCCCGTTGCACCCTATGTGACGATTAGTGTTGGGGTCGCCAGTACCATTCCTGAACCGCCTCTGATGCCCAAAACCTTAATTCTCCGAGCCGATCAAGCTCTCTACGAAGCCAAAAAAAATGGACGCGATCGGGTCTTTGTAGCCGCAAACTAGAGCCTGATCCGGTAAATGAGGTTAAACTGGAACTGAAAGCTAAAATAGGGCTAATCAACAGGAGGTTTTAGGCTAAGGCGCTCGATCAAAATCAAGGGTTAATTCATAGGTTGATTAGACCAATCTCAGTGATTTTCTGGATCAAAATATTGAGACTTAGATTATCACTAAAAATCTTTGCAGCCTAGATTAAAACTTTTAATCTTGTCGCTTTGTTTAATCTTTTACCTCATCTAATCTAATATTATTTGATCACATCTGGGGTATGAATAAACAGACATCATGGGAAACTCAATGCTATCAGCTTCAAGAACATGAGTATGTACTGGGCAAAATTTCCTATGCAATTTATCAAAAGAAAAATCTTCAAGATATTCTTAATATTATTACAATAAATGTTCGGAAAATTATTCGGGCTGATCGCATTTTAATTTATCATAAACCCGTTGCCAATCTTGATATACTCCTCTCTGAATCTTTATCAGAGAGTGAAAGTTTGAGTCTGAAAAATATTTTATATAGTTCCTGGAACTCTGACAAAATTTTACATCAACTTGAGCAAGGAACAGTTTGTAATCCTTCTGAAATTGATGAATCAATTCAAGCTCAACAGTTTCAACTTGGAATTCAATCTGAACTCATTTTGCCAATTTTAGTTCACAATTATCACTTTGAAGAAACTTCTAAATCTCAACTTTGGGGAATGCTTGTTATTCATCAACGTGATCGGCGAGATTGGCAACCTTTTGAACTGAATTTTCTGAATCAAATAGTAATGCAAGTGGCAATTGCTATTCAACAAGCTCAATTATTGATCCAATTAAAAGCGGTTAAAGAACAGCTAAAACAACAAAAAATTAAAGATGATTTAACTCAAATTTCTAATCGTCGCTATTTTGATAAAATCATAGAAATAGAGTGGAAACGATTAGAACGAGAGTCTTGTTTTCTCTCTCTAATTCTTTGTCAAGTTGATGGTTTTGAACATTATCATCAAATTTATGGTAGTGCAGCCCGAGATTCTTGCTTACAATTGGTCGCGGCGGTTTTTCTGGAAACGGCTAAACGACCTGCGGATTTAGTTGCTCGTTACGATCAAGAAATCTTTGCAATTCTTCTACCCAATACTCATCTAGAAGGGGCTGTAAAAATAGCAGAAGCCATTCGGACTCGGGTGAAATTATTACAAATTCCGCATCAAGATTCACCGATGAGTTGTTATGTGACAATGAGTTTGGGGACTACAAGTATTATACCCACTCCAATTCAAGAAGTCAAAACTTTAATTCAGCATTCAGAAAAAGCTCTTAAACAAGCTAAAAAAGAGGGTGATTGTGTGTTAGTTCGATCTGATTTTTAAGTGATTTACTTTAATTTAGCTTGGGTTCAGTTAGCTGTTGATGAGAATTAGTTCTTAGTAGATTCTCTTGGTGATGAATTGAGGAGATTGCTACTTTCCAAGTGAAGGTAAAAGATTGAAAAGAGTCTGAGGAAATTCGATCTTTATCTAGATCAATAATCACTTCTTTGAAAATCGTAAATAATTGACGACGAAGGTTTTTTAACTCAGCAATACTTTCAGCCGAGTTGATTTGATCAATGATGCTAATCAGTTCTAAATTATATAAATCTGCCCGATTTTTTTGTCGTCCTTGAAACCAGAGTCGAAATTGCCAGAGGCTCGAAATTCCTAATACAGCCACCGAAAGTACAAATCCCATCGGTTCAGCATATTTCTCTAAAAAGGTTGGTTCATCTTGATAATAATAATCTTTGGCTCCAGGATGGAAAGAAAAACCTAAATCTTGTAGAGATTCCGGTTTATGAATCATCGCAGCTTGGGGATTTTTAGTTGTTAATTCATTACGAGATTCAAATAAAATTTGAGTGATTTCATAAATTACAGTTTTGTCTATATTTTTCTGAGTAATTAAAACTGATCGGAGAGCCACAATCGGTAAATCTTCTGCTGGAATCGGAATCGAACCATTATAAGTCCCAACGGGAATTTTACTGGCTTCTCAAGCAGGTTGAAAGAGTTGTAGTGCAGCCGCTTGTTCGATAGGAACTAAACGATTTTCACCAGATTTAAGCAGTTCATTAATTCCAGCATTTCCTAAAGCAATTACTCTAAACAAAGCATCAACTTTTTTCTGATTGAGTAAAGTATAAGCCTGTTCAGGCGGAACAGCAATGACTTCAAAATCATCGGCTTTCAAACCATAATGCTGACTTAATAACCAAAACAAATTATAAGAACCGCTTCCCTCTGGCATCAAAGCAATGCGTTTTCCTTTTAGATCACTAACCTTGTTAATCTTGGATTGATCTGTGGCAATTAAATGAAACATTTCCGGAAACAAAAAAGCAACCGCTTTAGTATTAGATGGAATAGAGAGATCACTTTGAATTAGAGCTAAATCTGCCTGGTTATTTTTTAACAATTCTATATTCTGCTTTGCACCTTCAGTTTCTAAAATATTAATTTTTATTTTATGATTATTTTTATAAATAACTTCAGATAAAGCCTGAGCAAAAGAATAGTATTCACCATCTGTAGATCCAGTTGCTATCGTTAAATTATATGTTTTACTCTGGTTATTCAAAGATAAAATTGTAAATAAACTCACCATGATAATGCTGATAATTACCAAAGAAAAAGCAAGTTTTTTCAGCATGATAAAATTACACAAGCTAGAACGACTGAAGTTTTAACGATAACAGAAAAATCAAAAAAATATCGATAGATAAATATAACTTCCTGATGTTTTTTAGAGATTCTCTATTGTAAAACAGTTTTCAAACTCACAGCAGAGTCGTTTAAGGTTTTTGTTTGAGTTCGAGTTTGGCTAATTTTGTTTGCATTGCGCTTTGCGGCTGTATTAATATCTGTCATAGCGGTTAATATTTGCTCAATCGCAACGGCTTGTTGTTGAGTCACATGAGAAATACTTTGATTATTCATAACAATCTCATTCACCGCTTGAGCAACCCCTGAAAAAGCTTCGGTTGTGGCTTGAGCAACTAATACTCCATTTCGAGCCGTTTTTGTTCCTTCTTGTGTTGCTTTTACAGTCGATTGTATTGATTGTTGGATATCATCAACTAACAAATTTATATTCTCAACGGATTGACTACTTTGATCCGCTAATATCCGAATTTCACTGGCGACTAAACCAAAACCTTTTCCTTGTTCTCCAGCACGTACTGCCTCAACTGCGGCATTTAAAGCGAGCATATTGGTTTGATAGCTAATATCACGAATAATTTGAGCAATCGTAGAAATTTGATAAGTATGTTGCTGAAGTTTAGTAATTTTTTGAGCAATTTCTATCACTTTTTTCTCCAACATTGAGATGCCTGAATGAGTTTCTTGAACCGTTTCTACTCCGTCTTGAACCAATGCTAAAGCTTGTTGTGCAGCAACACAAGCAGCCACAGCTTGTTCGGCAACTTGTCGGGATGTTGTATTCAACTCATCAAGGGCTACTGTCGTTTGATTCACTGCTGTAACTTGTTGATTCGTCATATTTTCTTGATCGCTAATATTTGAGACTATTTCTGTTGAAAAAAACGAAATATTCCTCACCAGTTCTTTGATCATATTAATCAAACGTTGTACAATCCAAAGCTGCACCCCTAATAAAATTAGTAATCCCATAAAAACAATTAATCCAGCTACCTGTTTAAAGCGAGTCACCGAAGCAAAAACTGTTTCATCTGGAGTCGTGGAAACCACAATAATTTCGTTATTATGATTAGGAAAAAGACGATAGTAACCAATTAACCGATCAGTCTCTGTTAAAATATCAATTTGCTGATTTGAGAGGATTTTATCAACAACTGAAGTCGGATAATCATTGAATATTGTTTCATTTTTATTAAACTCAAATCCCCAAGTTTTATCTGGGTTGGGATGCGCCAAATAATATCCATCAGAATTAATCAAAAAAACCTGACTACTCTCAAACGATTTAGCATTCTGAAGCATCGAAATAAAAGCCTTTGCATTGACATTAATAATAATGATGCCTTGTTTATTATCAGCTTGATCATAAATCGGTGTCGCATACCGAATTACAGGTTTATAAGGAACTTCTATTTTACCTCGTTCTCGATTCAAATTCACCTCAGAAACATAAACTTCTCCTTTTTTTAGCTTTATTGTTTCCATAAAATAGTCCCGATCTGCTTTGTTTTGGAGTTGAGAGTCTGCAATAATATCAATCTTGTTTTGTACAGAATCAACTCTAACGATTTCATTGCCTTGTTCGTCAAGATAGCGAATTTGTAGATAATTGGGTTTAATTTTTGCTAGATTAAAGAATAGAGTTTGAAGATTCTGCCGACCTTGCTCAAAGGATAAATTATTCTGCTGATTAGCATTTTGATTATTTTCAGTCTGAATCATCTCAACTAAAGTCGGACTATTACTCAGAAATAAAACATCTCCACTGACATCTTCAAGAAAGTTTTCAATTTCTTTTCCGGTATAACTCACCGCAGAATAAACTCGGTTTAAAGCAGAATCTGTTAAAGCCTCGGTCGAAGAAATAACACCATATCCAGTGAGAATAGAGACCGGAATAATTGTACTGATAATGAGCAAGGCTAAAAACTTATTCTGAAGTTTTTTAAAAAAGCCTGTTAGATCAAACATAGGATTAGTGATTAAAGGAGTGTGAATGAAATCATTTCAATCGTAAATTTGTTGAGATATTCTATTTTGCTGGAGTTGACTAGCAATTTAGATGACTTAGTGATATCGTAAACTACGATCATAAATTAATTCCTGTGCTGATGAGCGAATATATTCCCAATCTCGTTGTCATGCACGGCGACCAAACTGGAGAGGAGTTACTCGCAGAAGCCTTGCGTGTTCTCAACCCTTCGGTCACTCGCCAACCTTTAAACTTCATCGATTTTGATTTAAGCTTAGAAAATCGCCGAGCTACAAATAATCGAGTAGTCCATGAAGCCGCCCAAACGACTCGTGAAAGTAGACTCGCCCTCAAAGCCGCAACCGTCACCCCGGAAATTCCTGGCGATGTTGGCAGTCCCAATGCTATTTTACGCGAAGCATTGGAAGCAAAAGTAATTTTACGCATCGGGCGACGAATTCCCAGTATTCGGCCAATTGGGGGAGTGTATGCACCCATTGCGATTGTGCGAATGGCCGTTGATGATGCTTACGGGGCCAAAGAATGGCGGGAGTTAGGCGAAAATGGAGATGAAATTGCCTTCCGAACTTCAAAAGTTTCTCGCCTCACCTGTCGGGCGGTGGCTGAATTTACGTTTCAATATGCCCAACGAACCCGGGCGCGAGTCTTTGGGGGGCCGAAATTTACGGTCAGTCCAGTCTATGAGGGGATGTTTAAAGAAGAATTGGATGCGGCTTCTCAGCGTTATGGGGATGTTGCTTATCAACCTTTGTTGATAGATGCCACTTTTGCCCTACTATTGCAAACCACAGGTGAGGCATTGGTGATTCCGGCGTTGAACCGAGATGGAGACTTGCTCTCAGATATGGTTTTGCAAATGTACGGAAGTATTGCAGGTTCCGAGAGTTTAGTTTTGGGGTTTAATGAAACGGCAAGTCAGGTAACAACCGTGATGGCCGAAGCCCCCCACGGAACGGCTCCGGCTTTACAAGGGAAAAACATTGCTAATCCGATGGCGATGATTTTAGCAGGGGCGGCGTTGTTAGTTTATGTGGGAACATCGGAAGCGGAACGGGCTTCTCGCGCGATTTATGAAAGTGTGTTTGAAACCCTACAAGCAGGCAAAGCTACTCCCGATTTAGGGGGGCAGTTGATGATGAGTGAGTTTACAAACGAAGTGATTCGCCGAGTTGAAAATAAATTAGAAGTTTGGTCAACTTTAAATCCTTGAAATTGAGTTTTTAACCCCAACGCATGGGTTTTGTTTCTGTCGATTGTGGCTCCGGTTGAACGTTAGATATTTGTTTGAGAATCTCTAATTCTCGATCACATTCTTCTTGTAAAATTTTTAGATAACGTTTTTGTTTTTCCTTGAGTTTGACCGAATTGAGTTGGGAAGATGGAGCCATACTCAACAGTTCAACTGCCATTTGAATCGTTGAAAGTGGAGCGCGTAAATCCTCAGAAAGTTGGGTAAGCTGTTTTTCTTTAGAATGACTGACTTGCTCTAAAGCCGCAACTTTATCGTTAAGTTGTTGTACATAAGCTTGTTCTTGCTTATATTTAGATAAATAGTGTTGCTGCTTTTTGAGTCGGGTTTTAACCGCTTCTAGCAGTTCAGTTGTCGTAAAAGGTTTAGTAATATAATCATCGGCACCGAGTTCCATTCCCATTCGTTGATCATGGCGTTCGGTTTTTGCTGTCAGAAAAATAAAGGGAATATTGGCAGTACCCTGATTTTGTTGTAACTCATTTAAAACACTATATCCATCAAAACCAGGCATCATAATATCACAGATGATTAAATCCGGCTGTACCTCTTTTGCCAGTTCTAATCCTTGATATCCATCTTCTGCGCCTATCCCTTGATATTGCTCGATCATGAGTAGTTCTAGGATACTCATTCTAATTGCTTCGTCATCTTCAATAACCAGTATTTTTTTCATCGTCATAACCCCTTAAATTTTCTGCTGTGTAGCTTAGGCTTGGCTGAACTCCGAACTCCATCCGTAAATGCTCCCAAAGTTGATGAATTGAATTATTTGATCGATTCCGAAATTCTACCTAAATTTTAACTCCTATTCACCAACTTGTCTTCTATATTTACAATATGTATCCGAGAAAATACCGAATCTTGTGAAAAACTTAGATCAATCTAACTTCTGTTTAAACAGAAAAATATTACTTTTTCCCGATCCGGAGTTACGCAAGTTGACGTTGAAGATCCCCCCAAGCAATCCTGATCGAGATCAATCTAGCGATGAATAACGATAACCACAAAATACGTTTTCTTTGGGCGTTTTTATCAATTTTTGCCCTGACAAGCTGTGCTTCTGCCCCTTCGAGCTTCTCAGAGGAAATGACGAGTTCCCCCCAGTTAGAACAAGCGGTACCTCAATCTGTAGCGGGTTCTCCTCCATCTTCTCCTGACTCTATTCCCCAACAAAAACCCCAATTGATTAAACGGGCTGAACTCACCCTCGTTGTTCAATCTTTAGATGAAACCTTGTCATCAGTCACCGTTTTGGTTCAACGACAACAAGGTGATATTCTACGATTTGCAGACTATCAACCTCAAAATAATTCGAGTCGTCATACGGCTAATCTAGAATTACGGGTTCCTCAAGCTAAACTCGAATCAACCCTTGATGCTTTAATTCAATTAGGAACAGTTGAAAATCGCTTAATTACGACTGAAGATGTTTCCAATCAACTTGTTGATACTCAGGCGCGACTCCGAAATCTTCGTAAATCAGAAGAAATGATTTTAAAAATTATGGAACGTTCGGGTTCTGTCGGAGAAGTGTTGCAAGTCGCCAACGAACTCAGCAATATTCGAGAATCAATAGAACGACTCGACGCCCAACTTCGCAATCTTCAAAATCAAGTTGCTTATTCTACGATTACTTTAAATCTAGAAGTCGCTGTTTCTGCTTCTTCGCCCTCTCAATCTAACTTCGGATTACAAGTTGGAGAAACGTGGGGGAAAGCCACTCACGCAGTAACAGAATTGACGTTTGGTTTGTTCGGTGTAGTGGTTTGGTTACTCGCCTTTAGTCCCTATTTCATCTTGCTTGGGGGTGCAGTGTATGGTTATCGACGTTGGCGAAAAAATATCAATAAAAATGTTGGCTAATTGCTCATTTTGAACCAGAATATTTGTTATTATGTTGCTTGTCATTCTGAGCAAAGCAAAGAATCTTTGGAGACTCTACATTTCATTCAGAGTGACAGTGACAACTATAAATTTAGGGTGATAACAAAAAGTTTTTTAAAATTTAACCTCTAAAAATATTCGTCACACTGAGTAGATCAAGTAGTATCTCAATACCCTTCTTTGAACTCAGAATGACGACTGAAAATTGATAACTCTAACAACAGTTCTAAAGCTTTTGCTACCTCAGAAAATGTCCTTTAGTCGAGATATCCCATTAACGCATAGGGATCATCTACTTCGTTAGAAGCGACAGGGCGGTTAACCAGCATCGATGTAATTTGTAACTGGGTTGTTGCCACCGGACGGTTTGCCATCGCCCCTACAGAGTCTTCTGAATGGACAAAACTAACTCCTGAAGCACTCTCGGTTTTGAAAATCGGACGGTTGCCCATAATGGTTCCGGTGATTTCCAGATGACTTTCCTCAATCGGACGATTGGGCATAATCATCGCCGAATGAGCGACCTGAATTTGAGTCGGAGCAGAATGAACTGATGATTCTGCTTTTGTGGGTTTGCTTTCCATTTCTAAGTCCTTACTCATATTTTTTTCCTGATTATTTTCTGTGTTTTCTGCTTTTACAGTGTCTTCTTGAGCTTTACTCATACGCTTTCCTGTAGTTCGACGGGTTCGCGCAGTCCTCCTTCCTGTCGTAGAAGAGCTAACAGCCATGTTTGAATACCTTTTATTTATTAAATGGGTTAGACTGACCCGATCAATCGTTAAATCTTTGATCTTTGCCGACTAAACCCCAGATTTCACCTCATTTTTCAAACTTAGTCCTCGGCCATTTTGGTAGAGGTTAAGATCTATTTTGTGATGAATGCTAAACAAAGTATAAAATATTTTGGGGTTTAAGTAAATAGCGGACTAAGAAAAATAACATATTGTAACGATAAGTAAAAAAATAACAATCTCTGGTAACACCGAATTCTCAGCAGAAGTGCTACCATCCAAGTTGAACCTCACTTGCCTCCTGAAAAATGGCGCAATTCCATCTACAGTCACCCTTTCAGCCTATGGGCGATCAACCACAAGCGATCGCCAAACTGGTTAACAGTGTTCAAGCCAACTCTCAATTTACCACATTATTAGGCGCAACGGGAACTGGAAAAACTTTTACAATCGCGGCAGTGATCGAGAAAATTGGTAGACCCACCCTGGTACTGGCCCATAATAAAACCCTCGCGGCTCAACTGTGCAATGAGTTACGAGAATTTTTCCCAAACAACGCCGTAGAATATTTTATCAGCTATTACGACTATTATCAACCCGAAGCCTATCTTCCCGTTACCGATACCTATATTGAAAAAACCGCTTCTATTAACGACGAAATCGATATGCTGCGACACTCTGCTACCCGATCCTTATTTGAACGTCGGGATGTGATTGTTGTGGCTTCAATTAGCTGCATTTATGGGTTAGGAATTCCGACTGAATACCTAAAAGCTGCTATTCCGCTGCGAGTTGGAGAAGAACTCGATCAACGTCAACTTTTACGAGATTTAGCCTCAGTTCAATATACTCGCAATGATACAGAATTAACTCGCGGGCGCTTCCGCCTTAAGGGAGATGTTTTAGAAATAGGACCCGCTTATGAAGATCGGATTATTCGAGTCGAATTTTTTGGGGATGAAGTCGATGCCATTCGTTATATTGATCCGGTAACAGGAGAAGTTTTACAAAGTGTAGAAGCTTTAAATATTTATCCCGCCCGTCACTTTGTTACCCCAGAAGATCGTTTAGAAGTTGCTTGTAATGAGATCGAAGCAGAACTAAAAGAGCAAGTTCAAGCCCTAGAAAATGCAGGCAAACTATTAGAAGCCCAACGCTTAAACCAACGGACTCGTTATGATTTAGAGATGTTGCGAGAAGTGGGATATTGCAACGGCGTTGAAAACTATTCTCGTCATTTAGCCGGACGCCAAGCCGGAGAATCGCCAGAATGTTTAATTGATTATTTTCCCAAAGATTGGTTATTAGTGATTGATGAATCTCATGTGACTATTCCTCAAATTCGGGGAATGTACAACGGAGATCAATCCCGAAAACGAGTATTAGTTGAACATGGTTTTCGTTTACCCAGTGCAGCAGATAACCGTCCGTTAAAAGCAGAAGAATTTTGGGAGAAAATGAATCAATGTATTTTTGTTTCAGCCACACCCGGAGATTGGGAAATTGAACAGTCTCAAGGTGAAGTGGTTGAACAAATTATTCGACCGACGGGTGTTGTTGACCCAGAGATTTTTGTGCGTCCAACCGAAGGACAAATTGATGATTTATTTGGAGAAATTCAGGAACGAGTCCAACGAGATGAACGGGTTTTAATTACGACCTTGACGAAACGGATGGCAGAGGATTTAACTGAATATCTACAAGATAGAGGTGTAAAAGTCCGATATCTACACTCAGAAATTAAATCCATTCAACGGATTGAAATTATCCGCGACTTACAACAAGGGGTGTTTGACGTGTTGATTGGAGTGAACCTATTACGGGAAGGTTTAGATTTACCTCAAGTGTCGTTAGTGGTGATTTTGGATGCAGATAAAGAAGGCTTTTTGCGGGCGACCCGTTCCTTAATTCAAACCATTGGTCGGGCGGCGCGAAACACCCGAGGTCAAGCGATTTTATATGCCGATAACCTCACCGATAGCATGATCAAAGCAATTGATGAAACCGAACGACGACGCACAATTCAGCTAGAATATAACGAAAAGAATGGAATTGTACCCCAAACTATTGTTAAAAAGTTTAGCAATGCTATTTTAGACTTTTTGGATGTTTCTCGGCGCTTAAATGCTCAACAGTTAGAACAAGTTTATGAACAAGTTGACGAATTACCCCTAGAAGAAATTCCGAACTTTATTGATCAGCTAGAACAACAAATGAAAGTAGCCGCGAAAAAGCTGGAGTTTGAAGAAGCCGCTAAATTACGCGATCGGATTAAACTGTTACGAGATAAGTTAGTCGGACATTAGTCTCTTACCTCTAGTTCCTCACGTTCTAGGAGAGGGTAGGGTGAGGCGGTGAGGGGAGAATTTTGAGGATGATTAAATCTCTAAAACTATTAATAACTCCCCATTGTCATCAAAAACTTTCTTCCTTTTCCCTATTTTTCCCACCTTTCAAAGGGGGCTAGGGAGAGATGGGCCGGGGGGCGAAAAAGTGCAGATTTGACTGCGAAATGGTATAACGGAACTTCCGTCAGAACAACTGCAAACGGCTATTTCCGAGAGTCCCGAACTTGATGACGCCGACAAAGCCCAAGCGTTAGAACAGGTTAAAACCCTCGCCGAAGCGGGTCAATATCCCCAAAATAACACCATGCAGCAACAAGCCAAGGGTGCATTACGACTCCTCAAGGGATTGATGGCAGAGTTACCGACTGTTGCGAAGTTGGTTCAACAATGCCAAGAATGGTTCCCAACGATTAGTCGGTTTTTTGGACTATGAAATTGGTCGGTGCTTATGGAGGATATTATATCACAACTGTAAGTGTTTGTCATCACAACGTTTTGTTGATCTATTTCACAACCTGATTGCAAAATAAATCACGGAAAATTGTCAGTGTTCAGGTCATTATCACAGTATGACCACAAAAATGAGCTTTGTCATCTTTGGTAGAGCAATCACATGACCATGAAAAACTGCGAAAAGCCCTTACAAACCAACCCCTTTACCACCTATCGCGATCCGGAAACGGGTCGATGGATCGTCGTCAAAGAGCAACAGTGTTCCCCCCAACCGGAGGAGAAAGTCGCTTGAAAAGTAGTTTATCACACACAGAATGTTGTGTCCTCTGAGCAGCCTGACCCGGACTGCTCTACTTTAGTATTAGGATCGACTCACTGCATTTATGCAATTTTTCCCAAGTCTGATATTGATTAGACCAGAGATCCGTTCCCTGTAATCCCTCAACACTCGATCGCAAACACCTAACTTTTGGGGTTTCGATTAGACTCTCTATTCATCTAGCTCTTTTTATTGGGTTGATATCAAGTTTTGCTGTTGGGTTCACGTCTAAATAATTTAGCTTCTAAAAAGCATCACTCCTATTCTAAAATTGACAAGTCTGATTGAGATTTGAGGAGTGAACCCATGAAAATAACTCAAAAACCGATAAAGTTTTTCACCGGAATTTTAATTTTAGGTGTTTTTTGCATTTCTGGATGCGATCGCCCGTCTAATTCCAACTCCACCGTTATCGAACAAACCGCCTCGACGCCACCCGTTGAACCCCCACCCCCTCAACCTTACACTCGTGAAGCAAAATTAGTCGCGGTTGGGGATATTATGATGCACGGATCTCAGATTAAATCCGGTTATAATCCTAGCACCAAAACCTATAATTATGATAACTTTTTTACAGAAGTCAAAGAGATCATTTCTCAGGGAGATTGGGCAATTGGAAACTTAGAAACAACGTTAGCCGGATCTGAAACAGGCTATACAGGCTATCCCATGTTTAATGCACCCGATACCCTCGCAGATGCAATTAAAAACGCCGGATTTAATGTGTTAACGACAGCAAATAATCATTCTTTAGATCGTCGAGAAGCAGGTGTTTTAAAAACCCTAGAAAATGTTCGGAGTCGGGGGATAGAACCCGTTGGAACTGCTGCATCGGCAGAAGAAGACGAAGAAATCTTAATTCTCGAAAAAAACGAAATTTCGATGGCAATTCTAGCTTATACCTATGGAACCAATGGTATCCCCATTCCAGAAGGAAAAGATTATTTAGTCAATTTGATTGACGAAGCAGAAATTATCGAAGATATTCAAGCCGCTGAAGACTTAGGAGTTGATGTTGTGACTGTTGCATTGCACTTTGGTTCAGAATATCAACGCCAACCCAATCAACAGCAAAAACAATTAGTGAAAAGTTTAGTGGATGCAGGTGCAGATATTATTTTAGGGAGTCATCCTCATGTGGTACAACCCTATGAAGTTTTTGAACGAACCGATAAATCTGGAAACATTCAAAAAGCTGTTGCTATTTATTCAATGGGAAATTTTATCTCTAACCAACGGGGAGACTATAAAGATCTCGGGGTAATTTTTAAAGTCAATATTCGTAAATATTTTCCCGAAGAAACTATCGAATTCACAGAAATTCAAGCCCTTCCCACTTGGGTACATCGTTACTCAGCAAATAACAAATACAATTTTCGGATTTTACCCTTAGAAAAGACAGTCACCGAAAAAAATGATCCTCTCCTCCCTCAAAGCGAATACTCAGTTTTATCTCGATATTTAGACCAAATGAATCGTCATATTCACTCGTTAAACCCCTCAAAAACAGTCACTAAAGTTCAACATGATTCGCGTGAATCTCCGTCTTCAACCCAGTAAGGCGGAGAGGTAAGCGGGGCGACGGAAGGTATGGAGTCGCCCAAACACTCAGGCAATACATAATCCATTGCTTCTCCTTAGTAATTTCACTTTGCTAGGCGTAAACTGACCAATTCGTTTCCATGTGTAATCGCAAACAGATACTTTCTTGGATTTGTCGGTGTTAGTGAATCCTCCAACGTATCCAATGAATTGCTTGTCTTTCTTCGTGGCTTTAACTAGGTCACCGACTCTTAGCCCAAACGGTGTAATGGTTCCGCCCTTTCTTTTCCTCTTCCCTGATTTGTCGGGAACCTCGAAATGAAGTTGACGACGGAAGAAGCCATACTCTTTCCCTCGTTTGACAGCACCAGGACGGGTGATGATTTTGAAAGGGGATGGGGTAACGGTAACTTTGCCTTTCCAGACGTAACCGTGGGAATTAGAGCCAGTAAAGCGGACGTATTTAAGGAAGTATCCGCACGCTAAGGCCACCCCATCGACCGCGTGAGTATTCGGTTTGGCTACGGACTTGTTTTTCTTATCTTTCTCTAACCCAAGCTGTTTTCGGATTTGAGAGGTGCCGTTTCCATCCTTCTGCCAGCCATGCCGGACGTAGACAGGAGCAAGTTTCTCCATCTGGGATATTGCCCAATTTTGTCCAACCATAACGGGGGAGAATCCTTTGCCTGACTTGGCAGTCTTCCTTTTTGTTTGGTCTACGTCCGCCGCGACCCGCTCGTAACCGATGGCGGCTACTGGGTACATTCTGGCTAGCTCTGTCACTACCCTTAGCTCCAATTGCCGGGAAGCCCGGATAGAAGCAGGGCCGTGCGCGTTAAGGCCCTAAAACTTGATTTGTGGGCTAGAACGAAACGGCCCTGCCCAATTCTGGGGGACTTTAAAAGATGAGAGGCTTTTAATTTGTCATCAATTTTACCCCCAATTTTGGGGGTCACGGGGGCAAAGAAAATGAGAATTGTAACTCTTTCGAGTTGAATCAACTTTTAAGCTTGATTTGAACGCTTACGTTTGAGTATTCCACCGCCTAACGCACTCGCACCTAAAAGACCTAAAATTGTACCCGGTTCAGGAACTCGTTCAACACTGTAAATAGTTGTGGTTCCGCTGATTTCATTAGTCGAGATCAATAGCGTTTGTCCGTTGGGGCTATTTTTTCCATCAATGAATAGCAATCCTTCTGGGCCTAAATCACCGACTGCGGCTAATTGTTCAGGAGTTGGATCAGGATCTCCCTCCTCATCAACGTTAAATTCAACCGAGAAATCCCGGTTATTATCGTAACTCACAAAGGAAGGATTTTCCGGGTTAGTAATATCATAGGTCATAATCCCCCCAATTCGTTCTAAACCAATAAAGGCATAGGTACGACCCGCAATTTTACCAATTGTTACCCCTTCAGGTTCAGGGCCTTTGTTGTCACTGCGGTTATCGAAGTTATTTTCGTCGTTACTGGCGTTGAAGTATTCAGGGAACATTTTAGCGGTAATTTGTTCAATTTGATCGCCACTATCAAACACTATATTTCCGTCTTCATCTAAGATCGAAAAACTACGTCCACCAAAGGCATAAAGTTCTTCAAACAGACCATCACCATCAGTGTCGCCTGTGGCATTGGTAACTGTTAAACGACCGAGTTTGTCTTCATCTTGAATATCAGCCGGAAACGCATCAGGATCGAGGGTTAAATCTTCAACCGCAAATTCTTCGTTATACCCATCAAATTCACGACCTGAACCTTCATTGGCAATCACAATATAGGTTTTGCCATTCGCTGTATAAGAGGCAATTTCATCGGGTTGATACATCCCAAATACAGGCCAATTTTTGATATTAATCCCATCATCGCGATCGCTGGGATCTAAAGCATTACCGGGTAAACGATGATCTTTGTACCCGAGTCCAACGATTTCGGTAAATTCCCGAGTGTCTAAATCCAACAAACCAATGGCATTATTTTCTTGGAAAGAGACCCAGGCTTTTTTGCCATCTTCTGAGACGGTGATATACTCAGGTTCGAGGTCTTGGGCAACGGTGGCATTTGGCCCAAAAATCCGAATTCCTTCGCCTGTGAGTTGGTCTGCTTTAGAACCCCCAACATTAAAGTCTGTTAAGCCAATTTTTGTCTCTGTGGGGGCTAAACCTGCAAACAGATTTTCTAAATCAATTAGGCTGACTGAACCTTCAGGATCGATCGTATACTCATCGTTAGCCTCTCCTTCGTTGGCGACAAGAAGTTTAGTTCCGTCGGGGGTGAAGGTGAACATATCGGGTAAGGGGCCAGCCATGATCGAAGAAGTTTCTAAGCTGCCATTAAACAGGCTACCGTCGCCGTTGAAGAATAACAGACTGCCGTTGGCTTGGCGATTAACATTTTCAACGCTAACGGCAAACAAACTTTTAGTTTCATAGCTAAATGAACGCACATGAAGCACATTCTCAAACAGATCCGGATTGAGATCCGGAATACTAACCTGACCCGTTTTCCAGGGGTTCATGGGATTGGATAGGTTGAGAATATCAATGGATTGATTGCTACGATTTGTTACAAATAAATTTTGGGTAAAGGGATCAAAGGCAGAAATAAAAGCGGCTTCATCATCAAAAATTCCCGTGGAAAAGCTTCCAATGGGTTCAAGATTCAGAGTGGCAGCCGTGGCTGAAGCCGAAAGAAAACCGAGTAAAAATGTGGACTGGATTGCTGAGAAAATAAACTGTTTTACAGCTGGGTAGCAGATGCGGCTTCCCCGATCACAATTATTCATTCAAAAACCTCCGAATTTAAGTCTATTTTGCAGACATATTACGTCAAAATGTATCAAAACCTTGAAAGAAAAAAGATAATCTGACCGCTGGATATATTGACCAAACAGACCTATTCAATTTCTAACGCTTCTTAGGTTTTCACCACTTTGACCCCATAACCCCTTCCAGATAAGATGCAACAATCTGTTGAGTGAGAACAGATCCCCTGAAAATATAACATTGTATATGTATCACCAACTGTATACCTAGCAATAACGAGGGAATTCGATTTGATCTACATCCGCAAGTATACAGAATTCTTGCATTTCTATCGGGTAAATGACAAGCTTTTTCCGAGTATTTACTGAATTTTTACTAAATCTTTAAAAAAGAACTCCAAAAAAATTTCTGATCAAAACGGCCTTGTAAAGGAAACTCTACATCTCCATAAGCCTTTGAGCGGGTGGGGGTTTGCGGAAATCACCCTAGCGGTAAGCTATGATGATGATTTATTGTGTTGTTTAGTTAAAGATAGGTTCACTGAACTTCATCATTATTTCACGATTCCTACTCGGTACTACGCTCCTACTCCCAAAAATACTCTGCATCTACTTCTGACACTCACGAACCGAGTATCGTTTTACGCAAATGTCATACTTGAAGTAAAGACTCTTGTTGACTGACCACTACACCAATAAACCCTATGCTACGCACCTTCTTTGGAAAAACTTTACTCGTAGGGATAGCAACTCTTTTACTGAGTTGTAATACTCAGACAACGGCGGAAAACCCAGAATCAACTGAACCTCCCGTCAACTCGGAGTTAACAGGAACCATCATCGTTGGAGATGTCACCAGTCAACCGGCCAAAAAAATTAAGCGTTTTCAACCCTTAGCTGACTATTTAGCTGCGAATCTGGGAGAATTTGGTATAGGTATTGGCGAAGTCAAAGTTGCCCCAGATGTAGAAGCAATGGCAAGCTTGCTCAAGTCAGGTCAGGTTGATATCTACTTCGACAGTCCCTATCCATCCATGCTTGTCAGCGAACTCTCAAATGCCCAACCCATTCTCCGACGGTGGAAAGGAGGCGATGCGGCTTATTATACGATCATCTTCGCGATGACAGACAGTGGATTTACCAGTTTACAGGATTTAACCGGTCGCAAGATCGCGTTTGATGACCCCACCTCCACTTCTGGCTATGTGTTACCGATGGTTCACATGATGGAAGCGGGTTTAAATATGGTCAAGAAAGAATCTTCTGATGAAAGCGTAGAAGCTGATCAGGTGGGTTATGTCTTTAGTCAAGATGACCAAAACAATATTCAATGGGTGATCAGTAATCGAGTTGATGCGGCAGCTATCGACCATCGCAGTTTTTTAAATATTCCCGCAGAAAGTCGTGAGGCCATGACTGTATTGGCGGAAACTGAAGAAGTCGCCCGTCACGTCGTTTTAGTCAGAGGTGGACTTGATCCGAAATTGGTTGAACAAATCAAACAAATTCTACTCAATATGGATCAGTCTCCTGAAGGACGGGAGGTGATGGAGAAATTTGAAGAAACAACTAAATTTGATAACTTCCCCACCGAGGGAGATATCGACAGAATGCGAGAATTGTATGAGAAGGTCAAAAACAAGTGAGTTGGATGCGCCTTTTTGGGATCAGACGGGTGTCGCTAGCAACCAAGTTAACATTGGCGATGACAAGCTTGGTCATTGTTGCTGTGGTCAGCGTTACTTGGCTATCCCTACGTCGTGAACAACAAACCTTTCGCAAAGAACTTGAACAACAAGCCAGAATTCTTTTAGATGCGTTGGCGGTGACAACAGCGGACTCTCTGTATACGCTCAATGCTGACTTCATGGAAGAAATTATGGAGCAACTTGGAGCCGATCAAGTTCTCTCCGCCGGACGTATTTATGAAAAACAGGGCCGGATTGTTGCTGATGCCTACAGTGATAGTGTCTTGGTGCATCGAGTTAAAGCTGATCCATTTGGTCTAATGTTGGTTCAAAGCAATCAGACGATATTTCGGTGGGAAGAAGATCAGTTACTTGCTGGAAAAGCGGTTAAAGTCGGGCGTCAACGCTTAGGAGCGGTTAGTGTTGGCTTATCGACAGATCCTTTAGAAGCAAAAATGGCAGCCGTTCGTAACCAAGGGTTGATCGTTGCTCTGACGGCAGCAACAGCCGGAACTGCTCTGGCGTTGATTATGAGTCGTTCGATCACTGAGCCTCTTAAGCAAATGACTTCTGCCACCCAACGTCTAGCTAAGGGGGATTTGACTCAAAAAATTACGCTCCACACTCAAGATGAATTGGAGTTACTCGCTGGTTCTTTTAATCGGATGACGGATCAGTTGCGAGAACTGATTGAAAGTAAGGAAAAATTGATTCAAAGTTTGGAACATCGGGCTGAAGCTCTCCGTCAAAGTGAAGCTAAAAATCGAGCCTTGCTGAATGCAATTCCAGATTTAATGTTTCGCTTCAGTCGAGAAGGTATTTTTCTGGATTTTAAAGCCTCTCGCAATGGAGATTTGCTTCCGTCTTTGAGTAAGCATCTCAATAAAACAGTCTATGATCTCTTGCCACAACACGTCGCTCAACAGTATACGGAATACGTTCTAGAGACTCTGAGAACGAATGAAATACAAATTTTTGAATATGAATGGTTTATCGAGGGAAAGCGACGCCATTTTGAAGCTCGAATTGTTGTGAGTGGTCGCGATGAAGTGCTGGCAATTGTCCGAGATATTACGGATAATAAGTTAGCTCAAATTGAGTTACAACAAGCTAAAGAAGCGGCTGAAGCGGCTAACCAAGCAAAAAGTGAATTTTTAGCCAGTATGAGTCATGAGTTACGGACTCCTTTAAATGCAATTATTGGATATAGTGATCTACTCCGAGAAGATGCTGAAGATTATGGTTATACTGATTTTGTTCCTGACTTAGTACAGATTAAATCTTCCGGTTTACATTTGCTGTCTCTGATTCAAGATATTTTAGATATTTCTAAATTAGAATCGGGGGAGATGAATCTTTATTTGGAACATTTTGATATTGCAACGTTGATCAATGAAGTTCAAGCGATTATTCAACCCTTAGTTAATCAAAACCAGAATCAATTTAAGCTCGACTGTGTTCAGTCGATTGGTTCTATGTATGCTGATCGTACCAAAGTAAAGCAAGCGTTGTTAAATTTATTGAGTAATGCGGCAAAGTTTACCAAAGAAGGAACGGTGACTTTAAAAGTAACTCGCACTCTACTCACGATTCAAAATGGTCAAACTCACTCTGACAAAAATTCTATCAATCATTCTCATCATTCTGAAAAAAGATTGTCTGAAGATTGGGTAATCTTTTCGGTGGAAGATACAGGAATTGGGATGACTCCCGAACAAGTTGAAAAGATATTTGATCCTTTTGTTCAAGCTGATAATTCCACCACGAAGCGATATGGTGGGACAGGTTTAGGATTATCCATCAGTCAGCGTTTTTGTGAGATGATGATGGGTAAAATTACCGTTGAAAGTATAATAAAGGTTGGTTCCACCTTTAGCATTAAACTTCCGGCTGTTGTGCCTGAATTTTTCACTAAAAAAGAAAAAAAGAAACTTGCTTCTCATGGAGTTGATCAACAGAAAAAACAACATTCCTGAACTCCTCTAGATTATTCTTGAGTGTGTTGAAACTCGATTCCCCAGATGTGCATTTGTTCGATTAAAGGTTGAAGACTCTCTCCCTTTGGGGTTAGCGAATATTCAACTTTTGGGGGAATCTCTGCATACACTTTTCGATTAACCAGACCATCGGCTTCCATTTCTCGTAGATGTTGTGTTAACATCTTTTGAGTAATTCCAGTTAGCGATCGCTGAAGTTCATTAAACCGTTTTACCTGGGAAAACAATTCTCGCCAAATCAACAATTTCCACCGCCCACTCATCATTGCCAGTGTCGTCTCAGCCGGACAATGTTCTTTCTTAGACTGTTCTTTGGGAGCTTGCATAGTTACTTTTTGGATACGGTCTTACTTCAAAGTGCCTACTTCACAGTTTACCCCAACTTGATCTACTCTCAAAGTAGAAAGATTGATCTCCCTAAATTTTAGGAGTTTTAAACAATGATTACCCTTCGTAAATCTCAAGAAAGAGGACAGGCAAACTTAGGATGGTTAAACAGTTTTCATACCTTTTCTTTTGGTCATTATTATGATCCAAAACAGATGGGCTTTCATGCTTTACGAGTGATTAACGAAGATCGAATTCGTCCCAGTAAAGGCTTTGGCACCCACGGACATCAAGACATGGAAATTATTACTTATATCTTAGAAGGTTCACTCCAACATCAAGATAGCACCGGAACGGGTACAATCATAAAGAAAGGAGAAGTTCAACGGATGAGTGCCGGAACGGGGATTTTTCACAGTGAGTTCAACGCTTCTCAAACTGAACCCGTTCATTTGCTACAAATTTGGATACTTCCCCATCAAACCGGACTCCAGCCCAGCTACGAACAAAAAGTCTTTAACCTATTAGAAACTCCAGGTCAATTTCAATTGATTGGATCTGCAAACCCTTCCAATGGCTCGTTAACCATTCATCAAGATGTAAACTTGTATGGTACTATTTTACCGTCCGGGAGTCGTAATACCTATTCCCTCTCTCCTCAACGCCACGCCTGGGTGCAAGTGGTTCGGGGTGAACTCCTTCTCGATGGTATGGCTTTAAAATCAGGGGATGGAGTTGCAATCAGTGATCAAAGACAAATTATCCTCGAAGCAACACAAGAAGCGGAAATATTATTATTCGATCTCGCTGAGTAAAGTCCAAGTCAAAAGATTACCATCGATGAGCCAATTAATGATATTCTAAGCATTAGCGAATCTAGAACTGTGACCCGCAGACAGTCAGTTAGGGGCGGTTTTGACAAAATGTTGATTGATCCAATCGGTTATAAAGCGATCACCGTTCATCCACCAAAACAGATAGAGATAGCCCTATCGTGTTTTCACCCTGAAAAAGACACAACTCAGAAGTCAAAAGTCAAGAATATTTTACATTTTGTCTCCTCTGGTTAAGGAATTTGAGAGCAAAAACAGCAATATTGGGATCATCCGTCCGCATCCATTATCCCTATGTGTGTCTGTTTCGCTTTAAAATCCAAAGATATTGTAAAGTTATCAGCAAGCCCCTATCTGTTTTCTCTCTACTCAAGTTAAATTACTATGGCTATTGGCTATCTCGCTCTGGTTCTTCATGCTCATCTGCCTTTTGTCCGACATCCAGAGAGCGATTATGTCTTAGAGGAAGAATGGCTGTTTGAAGCGATCTCAGAAACCTATGTCCCCCTGATCAAAATGTTTGAAGGGTTAAAACGGGATGGGGTTGAATTTAAAATGACCATGAGTTTGACACCGCCTTTAGTGTCAATGTTACGCGACCCCCTCTTACAAGACCGTTTTGACAAGCATCTTAGACAACTTCAACACCTCGTCGAACAAGAAGCCACCCGCAACAAACATCACGGTCATCTTCGCTACTTAGCGGAACACTATATTCAAGAATTTATTGAAGTTCGAGAAGTCTGGGAACGCTACCAGGGAGACTTAGTTGCAGCCTTTAAGCAATTTCAAGACACCAATAATCTAGAGATTATCACCTGCGGGGCAACTCATGGTTATTTACCATTAATGAAAATGTACCCCCAGGCGGTTTGGGCGCAAATCAAAGTCGCCTGTGAACATTATGAGGAAAATTTTGGTTGTCCACCGAGGGGAATTTGGCTCCCGGAATGTGCCTATTTTGATGGTTTAGACCGCCAAATTGCCGATGCAGGTTTACGCTATTTTCTCACCGATTGTCATGGGGTTCTCTACGCCCGTCCTCGTCCCCGTTTTGGCACTTATACTCCTATTTTTACAGAATCGGGTACTGCTGTTTTTGCACGGGATCATGAATCTTCTCAACAGGTGTGGTCTTCGGAGGTTGGCTATCCGGGGGCGCCGGAATATCGGGAATTTTATAAAGATTTGGGCTGGGAAGCCGAATATGAATATATTAAGCCTTATATTATGCCCAATGGCCAACGGAAAAATACGGGCGTTAAATATCACAAAATTACAGGTCGTGGGGTTGGACTGTCTGAGAAAGAATTGTATGATCCCTACTGGGCGCGACAAAAAACAACCGAACACGCTGAAAACTTTATGCACAACCGTGGGCATCAAGTTGAGCATCTCTACAGTATTATGCAGCGTCCTCCGATTATTGTTTCGCCCTATGACGCTGAACTGTTTGGACATTGGTGGTATGAAGGCCCCTGGTTCTTGGATTCTTTATTCCGCAAGACCTGGTTTGACCAAAAAACCTATAGCATGATTCACTTGGCCGATTATCTCAAAAAACATCCCACCAATCAAGTCTGCAAACCTGCTCAGTCGAGTTGGGGTTACAAAGGGTTCCATGAATATTGGCTCAACCATACTAATAGTTGGATTTATCCCCACCTTCACAAAGCGGCTGAACGGATGATTACGATGGCTTGTCGAGAACCCACTGATGAACTTGAGCGTCGCGCCCTCAACCAAGCCGCACGGGAATTGCTCTTAGCTCAATCTTCGGACTGGGCGTTTATTATGAGTACCGGAACGATGGTTCCCTATGCAGTGCGTCGGACTCAATCTCACCTGATGCGCTTTAATAAGCTCTTTGAGGATGTTCTACAAGGTAAAATCGACTCCGGTTGGTTGCAAAAAGTCGAAGCCATTGACAATATTTTTCCCAATATTGATTATCACGTCTATAGACCTCTCCTTTGACACCTCCCCCCAGTTGAAAGCAGGGCTGTTTCATTCTCAGTCAACCGTTCCCCTGCTTGAAAAGCCGGAGCCTGCGGTTGACTCGATTCCCGAGTTAAAAATTGCCGGGGGGGATAGGGTGGTGGGGTGATGGGGAGAAAGAGTTATGGGGTGGTGGGGAGAGGAGTTTTTTCCGAGGAAAAATAGCTTTTTATAGCACTACGCGAATACGTGTTTGACATTTCTAAATCCTAAAACCCCTTCCCAGTCTACTGTTCCCTGATCCGTCGTTCCCTGTTCCCGATTCAAGTAGCGCTATATTAATAAAAATCGTCCCTACCTCCCTACCTCCCTACCTCCCCACCCCCCACAAATCAAGTTTTAGGGCCTTAACGCGCACGGCCCTGATGGGGAGGTGGGGAGGAGATCTTGACTTCACGACTTCAAGCCATTTCTCTGTGTGAGCAGCCAGGAGCTTTTTTTTGAGCAATAAACAGGAGAGAGGATAGCGTTTATTTTAATTTTATGTAAACTTTTGTAAAGATTTGTACTCAAAGCTAATTTTGTAAAATACGCTACAGAATTTTCGTGTATGATGAAAGAGTGAGTAAAAGAAACAGACTCACTAGACCGTATTAACCCCCTAAAGGAGAAACAAAAAATGGGTACTGAAGACCAAGCACGGGCGTTGATGATGCGCCACCACCACTTGATCAAAAACCGTCAGCAATCGATGCTGAATCGCACCGCCGATGAAGTCGGTTTAGAAGCCGGAAATTACTGGAATCACATTCAAGGAAAGCCCCACCCCACTTTCAGCCAAAACTATGATCGCAGCAATGCTTCCATGAGCTAAAAGTGAGCTAGGGTTACTCTGAGAATTCATTACAATTCTTTAAGAAAAAATCAAGATTAATTCAAATCTGAGGAGAGAAATCAAAATGGGTACTCAAGATCAAGCACGTTCTTTAATGATGCGCCATCACATGATGGTGAAAAATCGTCAACAAGCAATGCTCAATCGCGTCGCCGATGAAGTGGGTATTGAAGTCGGTGACTATCACAGCACGATTCAAGGTAAGCCGACTGAAAGCTTCCGTAGCAGCTATGATCGTAGTCACGCTTCCATGAGCTAGTTTAATGTGTCACTAAAGATGATTATTTATGAAAGTCCTGCCCCCAACACTTCGCTTCGGGGGTAGGATTTTCACGATTATATTTTTCAACACGATATTGATCAGATTATAATATAAATTCTGAGACTGGCTCCCATCGTAGAATTGTGTTGTCAGACGTCGGTTGCTGGGTTCTCTGGTTTAAAATTAAACAATTGTATGGATTTTTTTGTATGATTAATAAATGGAATCAGCAACAATTTTGGATTCTGGGTCTACTTTTGATTGGATTAAGTTGGAGTTGGGTTCCCGGAGCGATCGCAGCACCTCAGTCTAATCTATCTGCACAAAGTCTCTTTCGTCAAGCTTATGAAAACCGTTATACTTGGGATGAAAATTTTCCCGGTTACACGGCTGAAGTTTCGGTGAATTATCGCGGAAATCTGGATCAAGGACTGATTCGAGTTGAACCCGATCTGAGTATATCAGTAAGTAATCTTGAAGATGAAGAAGTCGCAGAAATTATTCAAAGTCAGTTGCAAATGGAAGCGATTCACCGTCGATCTGTTTCCTTTGATCAACTCCATGGAAAACATCAATTTAAACTCGATGGACAAGAAGAAACGGGCGTGATTAATATTGAAGAAATTGCAGACGAACGCCCCGAATCTTATTATCAAGTCAAAGACAACCAAATTACTCAAGTGAATCGAGTTTTTGGGCAAATTGCCGTTAAAGTTGATACGTTAGGCACAACTAATACACCCGAAGGTTATTTAGTCAGTCATTTTCAAACCTTTTTTTATAATGCCAATACCGGAGATCTTTTAGAACGAGAAGATGTTCGAGACTTCCATGAAAAAATCGGCAAATACTACCTATTAACAAATCGCACCATTCGCTATGCTGAGGATGAAAATCCTGAAGATAAACTGACAGCCGATCTTTTGATTCGCTTCAACGACATTCAACCGTTGTAGTTAAAGCTTTTCACGATCAGATTGATTGGTTTAAGAAAAAGAATGAGGTTGCCAGATCAAACAAAAAATTGCGGTAGAAATGCCGATTTGAGACAAAATATGGAGGAAGCAAAGCCAAGCATTAACCGAGCTTTGCTGACCTCTGACTTCTAGACAAACAATCGATTACTCTGCGGTGTTTTCTGATACTGATTCCAAATAAGCTCGGATCATGGCTTGTGTACCTTGAGAAGCCCCTTCTTCATCAAGATCACTGACAACTTGGAATAACTTATCGGCTAATTCTACACCCGGTAAAGCATTTTCTGACGGTAAAACATCTTGAACCAATCGCAAATCTTTGAGAATATGTTGAATCATAAACCCCGGTGCAAAATCAGAATTAGCAACTTTTTTGCCTAAATTTGATAACGCCCAGGAACCCGCTGCCCCGGTACTACAAATTTCAATCACCATTTGAGGATCTATTCCCTGTCGTTTTGCCAACAACATCGCTTCACATAACCCGACCATATGCAGAGAACATAAGACTTGATTACACAATTTAACCGCTTGACCACTACCACTCGGCCCACAATAAAAGATTGTTTTTCCCATCGTTTCTAAAATGGGTTTGCAGGTTTCAAATGCTTCGCGATCGCCTCCAACCATAATCGTTAGTGTACCCTTTTCTGCTCCAATATCTCCACCAGAAATCGGTGCATCGAGAAAAGAAAGTTGGCGAGACTGAACTTGAGAAGAAATCCGGCGTACCGCTTCCGGGCCAATGGTACTAAAATCTATAATAATCGCTCCGGGTTTAGCCGATCGAACAGCGCCATTTTTCCCCAAAACCACTTCTTCGACATCGGGAACATCCCCAACACAAATACAAATCACATCTGCTGACTCTATCGCTTCGTTAATGGATGAGACGATGTTGGCACCGCCAGATGCTGCTATTTTGGTTCCTGGGCGGTTTGGAGTACGGTTCCAGGCGTTGACGGAGTAGCCACTCTTGGCGAGGTTCGCCGCCATATGACCACCCATGACTCCTAAACCAAGAAATGCAGTTTTCATTGTCGATTTTATTCCTTTTCCCACAAGTTTACTCTCACTAGGTAGAGTAGCACTCACTCAACAGTCACCCTTCGGGTATCTGCTAACGGAGATGCTTAGCGAACGCTAGTTGCTTATGGGGGAAACCCGCGCTTACCGCACTAGCTCATCAGTCTCCAGTTTTACAGTCATCAGTCTCCAGTTGTTACAGTTTTCAGTTTTTAGTAACATGGTACTGTTAAACCATTCTTAAGGATTAAAGCTATCGGAAAACCTCCAATTTGAGCCTAAAGATTGAGTTAAATTGTGGGAAAAGTTGAAAAAAAATAAGAACTGCTAATCAGTTTATCAATCGTTGGAGGTGATAAAAAAAAGCGTTTTGTAGGGCTGAAGCCTTTGAATATACTGTTGGTGAAGATGCTGTTGGCGAAAGTCATCTAAGTGTATTTCATGCCGAAAGTACAAAAAAATTTTTAGCGAAACAATGGGGATGGATTAGCCAAGTAATACATCGTCAGAGAAGGTTAAACTTTTTTCCCTGTATTACTTAGAAAAAAACATGAAGCTTCAACGAAAGATTAAAGGTAAATTTTCCCTAAGAAATGATTACTATACCACGACGAGAGTAGGTTAAGACGTATAATTAATATAAATGAAGCACGGAAAGGGATCATACGACTTGTCGAAACAGCGATCAGGGTGGTCAAAAGCCGACAAAAGAAAACTCCAGTCGCCCGTTTGTTTAACATTAGCCGAAACACTTTAGACTTATGGCCCAAAATAGAAGAGTCAACGGGAAGCCGTCACCCCATTAATTATCATCAAAAAATATCAATACCCAAAATTAAACATGAATTGGTATTGCAACACAATTTAGAATTTTCCTAACCGTAAAATAGTAAAATAACTAGAAGAAATTTTTTAATACAGGAGAAATAAGTTACAAACATGATCAGCAACTTACCTAATTATCAAATTACAAAGCAACTTTACGCAGGTATCCGCACTCTAGTCTATCGAGGTATCCGTAACAGCGACAACCAACCCGTCGTTATTAAGCTACTGCGATACAAATACCCCAGTTTTAACGAAATCATCCAATTTCGCAACCAATATACCATTGCCAAAAATCTCGAATTTTCAAATATTATCAAACTATTGAGCTTAGAAGTCTATGATAATAGCTATGCCTTAATAATGGAAGATTTTGGGGGAATTTCCCTATCTGATTATCTTGAAATATCGACAGATGAAAAATCTCAAGATAAATACCTACCTTTAACAGAATTTCTAGAAATCGCAATTTCACTCACAGAAACTCTGCACTATCTCTATCAAAAACGAGTTATTCATAAAGATATAAAACCCGCCAATATTCTGATTAATCCCGAAACTAAAGAAATCAAATTAATTGACTTTAGTATTGCTTCTCTCCTCCCCAGAGAAACCCAAGAAATTCAGAATCCAAATATCTTAGAAGGCACGTTAGCCTATATTTCTCCCGAACAAACAGGCAGAATGAATCGAGGCATAGACTATCGCAGCGATTTTTATTCCTTGGGTGTTACTTTTTATGAATTATTGACAGGAAAATTACCTTTTATATCAGAAGATGCAATGGAGTTATTGCATTTTAATTTAGCAAAAAAACCAATACAAATCCATGAAATTAATTCACAAATTCCTCCAGTTTTATCAAAATTAGTCAGCAAATTAATGGCAAAGAATGCCGAACAACGTTATCAAACAGCATTGGGAATTAAGCATGACTTAGAGCAATGTTTAACTCAACTGCAACAAAACGGAACAATCGAAGATTTTGAACTCGGAAAGCGAGATATCAGCGACAGATTTATGATTCCCGAAAAACTCTATGGTCGGGAAACAGAAGTGCAAACTTTATTAAAAGCCTTTGATCGAGTTGCCAATGGTACAACCGAAATTATGCTAGTTGCAGGTTTTTCAGGGATTGGAAAAACGGCAGTTGTTAATGAAGTTCATAAACCTATTGTTCGTCAACAGGGCTATTTTGTTCAAGGCAAATATGACCAATTTAATCGCAATATTCCTTTTTATGCCTTTGTACAAGCCTTTCGGAATTTAATGAGGCAGTTATTATCAGAACCAGAAGCCAAAATAGAAATCTGGAAAAATAATATTCTTGGGGCATTAGGTGAAAATGGACAAGTTTTAATTGATGTAATTCCTGAGTTAGAAAACATTATCGGGAAACAGCCCCCTGCCTTGGAATTATCGGGAATTGCTGCCCAAAATCGCTTTAATTTACTGTTCCAAAAATTTGTTAACGTTTTTACCTGTAAAGAACATCCCTTGGTGATGTTTTTAGATGACTGGCAATGGGCTGATTCTGCCTCCCTAAATTTGCTAAAATTATTGGTGCAAGATACAAAATATTTATTATTATTAGGTGCTTATCGAGATAATGAAGTCTCCCCAGTGCATCCTTTTATTTTAACTGTAAATGAACTTGTTAAAACTCAGGCAACGGTAAATACAATAACTTTGCCTCCGTTAACCGAATCCGATCTAAATCTGTTAGTAGCAGATACACTTAATTGTGAATCACCCCTTGCCCAACCTTTAACCCAATTAGTCTATAAAAAAACCAAAGGAAATCCTTTCTTTGCTACTCAGTTTCTTAAAGTATTATATGAGGAAAAGTTAATTACCTTTAGTTGGTATATCCAACATTGGCAATGCAATATTACTCAAGTTAAAGCATTAGCAATTACTAATGATGTAGTAGAATTTATGGCATTACAATTACAGAAATTGCCAACAAAAACTCAGGATGCTTTAAAGTTGGCTGCTTGTATTGGTGCTGAGTTTGATTTACAAACTTTGGCAATTGTTGCCCAACAATCAGAAATAAACATAGCAACTTTATTATGGAAAGCATTGCAAGAAGGTTTAATTTTACCTGTTAGTGATGTGTATAAGTTTTATCAGCTTGAGGACAACAATAACTTCAGCCCAGACTATCAAAATTATAATAAACAAAACGCAAAATACAAATTTTTGCATGACCGCGTTCAACAGGCTGCTTATTCCCTAATTCCTGACGAGCAAAAACAGTCAACTCATCTGCAAATTGGTCAACTACTCCAACAGAACTTATCAGAGACAGAAAAAGAAGAAAAACTCTTTGAGATTGTTAGCCATTTTAATATAGCAATTGAGTTAATTACTCAATCCAAAGAACGGGAAATTTTAGCTCAACTTAACTTAGCAGCCGCACAAAAAGCCAGAAATTCTACAGCTTATGTTGCCGCTATAAATTTTGTGAAAACCGGGATTCATTTGCTTCCCACCGACTGTTGGCAAAGTCAGTATGAATTAACCCTCAATCTGTATATAACTGCCACAGAAACCGCTTATTTGAATGGTGAGTTTGAGAAGATGGAAGTAATAGCAGCACTGGTGTTACAATCAGCTAAAACCATACTAGACAAAGTAAAAATTTATCAGATTCAAATCACCGCACTCACAGCTAAAGCCCAACAATTAGAAGCAATTGCTTTCGGAAGAAATGTCTTAGCAGAATTGGGGGTTGAGTTCCCATCCGAAGCAGACGAAGCCTTAATAGAGGGAACACTAGAAACCCTAGCCAAGCAACTCGAAGGTAAACAACTAGAGGAATTAATTAACCAGCCTGTGATGAGTGAACCTCGGATTATTGCCGCCATGCAACTGTTAGGAATGTTGTTTCCGCCTATCCTCCATGCAAGCCCTGCCTTTCTGCCTCTATTGGGTGCGACAATGGTGAGTTTATCCCTAAAATTTGGCAATACACCCGCATCAAGTATAGGATATGTAACCTATGGCTTAGTGCTGTCTACTTTTTTAGAAGAAGTAGAAAAGGGTTATTATTTTGGGCAAGTTGCACTGAACTTACTTAATCAATTAAATGTCCGAGAATTCAGGTGTATAACTTTACTGTTATTTGGTGCTTTTCTTCAGCAGCGTCAAGAAACATTGAGGGCAACCATTCCAACGGGAAAAGAGGCTTATTTAGCCAGTATGGAAATTGGTAATTTTCTCTATGCCGGCTACAGCATATTTAATTATTTTCTTTATAATTTATTTGCAGGAGTGACTCTCGATGATTGGGAACCCGAAATCGAAAATTACTGCGTTATCTTAGCAAATTTGAAGCAAGATTCGGCTTTGGCTTACCTGAAGATGCAACAACAAACCGTGCTGAACTTGAGAGAAATTAGAAATCAACCAGATTTATTAATTGGCAGAGCTTATGATGAAGCTTTGATGATTCCTAAGTGCCATGAAGATAATGAGTTGAATTTGCTGGGTTTTATCTATGCCTTCAAATTGATACTTGCCTATCTTTTTGGTAACTACACAAATGCCCGAGATTATATCGCCCAAGCTGAACAGTTTTCAGTTACAAAAGCAGGACAAGTTCACACTCCTGTTTTTCATTTTTATGCCGGGTTAACTTACTTATATCTCTACTCTACCCAGTCAGAAATTGAGCAAGCTAACTCTCTTGAGGAAGTGAAAATTCATCAAACGACTCTGGCGGAATGGGCGAATCATGTGCCAATGAATCATCAACATAAAGTAGATTTATTAGAAGCAGAAAAATGTCGGGTTTTAGGCAAGAATTATGAAGCGGGAGATTGGTACGATCAGGCAATTTACGGAGCAAAAGAAAATGAATATCTTAACGAAGAAGCCTTAGCAAATGAGTTAGCAGCTAAATTTTATCTGAATTGGGGAAAAGAAAAAGTTGCTGCCGGATATATGCAAGAAGCTTACTACTGTTATACCCGATGGGGAGCCAAAGGAAAAGTCGCCCACCTAGAACAAACATATCCTCAACTATTAGAAATAATTTTACAATCCACTCAACTAACGAGCGGATATGGAGGAACGATTTCTTCCCTAACGAAAAGCGTCAATCGGACTACTCATAGTCAACATTCAAATTTTTGGTTAGATGTTCCGGCTGTGATCAAAGCAGCACAAGCTATTTCTGAAGAAATAGAATTAGAGAAACTCTTAGCTACTTTGATGCAAATTGTGATCGCCAATGCAGGAGGAGAAACCGGATTTTTAGTGATTCATCAACAAGCCGAATGGTTAGTTGTTTCTAAAGCCAGTCAAAACCAGACAGAAAACTTACAAATTCCTCTCGTTGAATGTCAAGAATTACCTCAAAGTTTGATTTATTCTGTCGCCAGAAGTCAAAAAACCGCAGTGTTTGATAATTTAAGTGCGACTTCTCAATTTGTAAGCGATCACTACATTATTAGCCACCAACCCAAATCGGTTTTATGTATGCCCATTAGCAAGCAAGGAAAATTAATCGCGATTTTGTATTTAGAGAATAATTTAACAGTGGGAGCATTTACAAATGATCGCCTGAAAATACTGCAAATGCTAACTTCTCAAGCTGCAATATCGATAGAAAATGCCCGTTTGTATCAACAAGTCGAAAACTATTCTCAAACTTTAGAAGCCGAAGTCGAGCGCAAAACTCAAGATTTAAGGCAAAAAGCTGTTGATTTAGAGCAAGCTTTGAAAAATTTACAACAAACCCAAGCCCAATTAATTCACAGCGAAAAAATGTCAGCCCTCGGTCAATTGGTAGCGGGAATTGCTCACGAAATCAACAATCCCATCACTTTTATTCATGCTAATCTTTATCCAACCGAAAATTACTTTAAAGATCTGCTGAGTTTGTTAGAAACTTATCGCCAAGAATATCCTAAACAAAATCCAGTTATTCAAGCTAAAATTGACGAAATAGACTGGGAATTTATCGAGGAAGATTTAACTAAAATTTTGGATTCGATGAAGTCAGGAAGCGAACGAATTCGGCAAATTATTCTGAGTTTGCGTAATTTTTCTCGCTTAGATGAAGCTGAGATGAAATCTGTTGATTTACACGCCGGAATCGAAAGCACTTTACTGATTGTGCAGAACCGCTTTCTTGACAGCAATAATCAACCCAAGGTTGAGATGATTAAAGAGTATGGCAACCTACCTAAAGTTACCTGTTACGCTAGTCAACTCAATCAGGTATTTTTGAGCATTATTAGTAATGCTCTTGATGCGGTTCAAAGTCTGAATAAAACCATAAAAAAACCTCAAATTCGGATTCGGACAGAGGTGATAGAACAAGAGTGGGTAAGAATTTCAATATCTGATAATGGGAATGGAATTCCCGACGCTATTCAAAAACGCATATTCGATCCATTTTTTACCACGAAACCTGTTGGGAATGGTACAGGTTTGGGTTTATCTGTCAGCTATGCAATTATTAAAAAACATGGGGGTCAGTTAACTTTTAAATCTACAGTTGGAGAGGGAACAGAAATAGTAGTTGAAATTCCTAAAAGTTCTTCGTAAAGTATATAAAAAATTAGTGGAACTTAAACGATTATAAGAGTACAATCAAGGTATAATTCTTTACAGGCAAATGTTTCACGTCGAGAAGCTCGTCATAAAAGAGACAAGCCCCGTTGCTATGCCACCCTGTTCAGGGGGCGACAAGAGGATAAAAAGGTTACTGTACAAGCTTTATAGCCTTCATTCCTCTCTTGCGGATATTCTAACGACAAGATAGAAGTATTATATATCGGATATGATTGCAAAGTCTAGCTCAAATTCGTGTCGTTAGCCTCTGTTCACCGGACAAATTTTGATTGAGTGCTGTTGCAGTGATTAAACGATGAAAGAATTAAACAATTCAGTTGCTTTCAGGGTGGAATCGATTAAACTGATCTAAAAGTGAGTCGAACAACATGGATGAACTGCTTAACCAAGTCTATCACGAAATTATCTACAACCTGCTAATTCATCCCCCCAATCAAGCCCTTGATGTGCTGAAAACTCATGCTCAGGTGGTTGATGATGACTTTTTGCAAGTTCTACGCCAAACTGTAACTACTCTGGCAGAACGAAACTGTCAAGAGGATGCAGATTTTCTAAATAAGGTTGTTCTAAAAATTGAAGAATCTGGCGGTTGTTCGACTCTATTGGCACAAGTTGCACCCCCACAAGCAACCGAAACCCCGGCGAAAAAAGTAGCTTCTCCAGAGAAAAAACCAGAGACTCCAGCAATTCCTTCACCCGAAAAAGAGTCAGCAGCAGAACAACTTTATAATCAAGGAACTCAACAATTTCAGGCCAATCAATACACCGCAGCTTTTCAATCCTGGCAACAGGCTTTACAACTTTATCGAGAACTCAAAAATCGACGGGGAGAAGTCAATTGTTTAGGAAAATTAGGGAATGTTTATCAGTCTTTAGGACAGTATCAACAAGCTATTACTTGCCATCAACAAGCTCTAGGAGTTGCTCGTCAGATTAAATATCGTCAAGCTGAAGCTAATGCTCTGAGTAGTTTAGGTCATGTCTGTTATTCTATTGGACAATACGAGCAAGCGATAGAAGGATATCAGCAAGCCTTGTCAATCTCTAAAACGATTAAATATCGAGTCGGAGAAGCAAATACTCTTGGTAATTTAGGCAATGTTTATTATGTTTTAGGTCAACTCGAAGAAGCCGTTAAAAACTATCAACAAGCATTAACCATTGCTCAAGATTTGAATTATCGATTTGGAGCGGTTAATTTTCTCAATAACTTAGGAAATGTTTATGCGTCTCTAGAACAATATGAACAAGCTATTGCCTATGTTGATCAGGCATTAACGTTAGCTAGAACCTTAAATTATCGATTTGGTGAGGCTTATTTTTTAAGTAATATTGGTAAAATTTATTTAGCGAAAGGAGAACCCGATCAAGCAATTGTTTACTTTGAACAATATTTAGAGTTAATTCGTAGTATTGACTCTCAACAAATGGAAGCCAATGCTTTACATCACTTAGCCAATACCTATAAAATTATGGGTGACTCTAAATCGGCGATCGCGAACTATCAAGACTCTTTAGAACTGCATCGCCAAACCCAAAACCCTCAAGGAGAAGCAATTACTCTGAGTTGTTTAGGTCAAATTTATCAAGAGTTACAACAAACAGATACCGCCATTCAAGCCTTGCTAGATTGTCTAAAAATTGCCACCCCAAAAGCCTTACCCACTGAATGTTTAACAGCCGGACATCATCTAGGAGATCTGGGTTTAAGCACATACAATTGGCAACTTTCTTCTCAAGGATATGAACAAGCCATTCAAGCAATTGAACATATTTGCAGTGGTATTAGTCCTCTTGAAGTTCGTTCACAAATCACAAAAGAATCAGAAATAATCTATCCTAAACTGATCCAAGCTTGCATTCATCTTCAGGAAACTGAAAAAGCTTTTAGTTGGGTGGAAAGATGGCGTTGTCAGCAACGACTAGAGTTAACAGATTCTTCTCTGTTTCCATTGGGAGAAGTTCAACCTCATCTCAAAAAATATGAACGTTTACAACAGCAAATTCATGCTTTACATATACGACGTCAATCTGATGAAATGAAACAGTTGACAACAGCAGGTGTGCGACTCAACAGTTCTGCAACATTTAAAACTGAGTCAGAAATTTTGGATACTTTGGAAACAGAAAAGCAAAAAGTTTGGGAAGATATTCACCGTTTAGATCCTGTCAGACGTGTGCTCTTCCGATCTAATAGCTTGAGTGTTGCAGAAATTCAAGCCTTACTTCCCGATACAAAAACAGCAATTTTAAGTTTTTACAGTACCGAAGAAAATACTTATATTTTTGTTGTCTTGAAAGATAAAATTGTCTTGCATACTTGTGAGGGAGAGAGTCGAGAAAAACTCCAGAATTGGATTGAAAAATCTTGGATAAAAAATCATCAAAATAACCTGCGCGAATGGCGGAATCAAATGATTGAATTTTTATCTAATTTATCTCACCGACTTCAGTTCAATAAATTAATTTTTGAGCATTTACTCGATTGTCATCAACTGATTATTATTCCTCATCTCCAACTGCATCATATTCCCTTCGCAGCCATTCCCATTCAGCTTGAAGATCAAACAACCTATGTATGTGATCGCTTTAATATTCAGACAATTTCAAGTTGTCAAATGCTCAACTATAATCATCAACGAAATCAAGCCATTTCCTCAAACTCAATGGCAATTTTAGAAGATACAACAGGAGATTTTGTTTTAACCCATTATGAAGGTCAAAAACTAGCCGAACTCTATCAAGTCTCTGAAGAATTTTATTTAGTCGGTGAAACAGCTATGGTGAGTCAGTTTGAAAGCTTAATCAAACAAGTTAAACTGCTGTATATGGCTTCTCCGTTGAGTTGTACCTCTGAACCCAAAGTTGATGCTCAACTGCAATTTGTTGAGGGTAAAATCTCTATGGCTCAAATGTTAGAAAGTCGTTTACCCGATTTATTAGAACTCTGTATTCCCTATGTAAAAATGGAGAGTAAAACGCTGACTTTCTCCGAGTTAAATCTGAGAATTTTCAACCGATTTTTAGAAAGAGGAATACAGCGAGTTATTTATCCACTCTGGTCTTTAGAAGACATTGCAACCTCACTATTAGTCTGGTTTTATTATCAAAATTTGCAAGAAAACAACTGTAGTGAAGCTTTGCGTCAAGCTCAAATTCAACTCAGAAGTTTAACAGGTCAAGAACTCGACCAAAAGTATAAACCCGAAATTCAAGCCTATCTCAAGCAACAAAAGGAGAGTAAAAATCAACAAAAAATAAATGATCAGCGAACTTTATTAGCTTGGAAATGTCAGCAAGACTATCCGTTTGAAAGTCCCTATTATTGGGCAAATTTTATCGTTTATGGAGGTTAATTTTAACCGAGTCCTATGAAGTCCTCAGAATCGTTATTTTTTATCGCTCTACTTCCGACTGTAGACATTCAAAATGAAGTCACTGAAATCAAACAATACTTTGTCGAAAAGTATGACAGTCGTCATGCGTTAAAATCTCCACCCCACGTCACCTTACAACCGCCGTTTAAATGGTCAACTGACAAGCTGGATCACTTAGAAGAATGTCTGGTAAACTTTTCTCAGGCTTATTCTCCCCTCCCTATAACTTTATCAGGTTTTGGTGCATTTCCCCCTCGGGTGATTTATGTGAACGTGATCAAAACTCCAGAATTACTCACCCTTCAAAAAGAGTTAATGTCTTATTTAGAAACGACTTTAAACATTGTGGATCAGGTTTCTAAACGTCGTCCTTTTTCGCCGCATATGACCGTTGCATTCAGAGACTTAACCCGTCAAAACTTTCGAGCTGCATGGCTTGAATTTGAACATCAATCTTTAGAATATCAGTTTACGGTCTCACAGTTAACCCTACTGGTTCATAATGGTAAAAGATGGAATATCAAAGCAGAATTTCCCTTTGAATTGACTTTTTGAATTGACTTAAAGCTGAGAAAAACTAGCAATCCAATCCAAAATTTCTCGATGAACTAATTCTGGACATTCATCTTGAGGACAATGACCGCCGCGCTCCAATTCCACAAACTTAATCTTAGAATTGTATTGAAGATATTTCTTCGGATTGGCAAAACTCACAGGAATTAATCGATCTTGTTTACCCCAAAGGAGTAAAATAGGAACATTAATCTGAGGAAGAAGCGTCTTGACTCCCGGCCCCAAACGAGAACTTCCCATCACTTTAAACACAATCGAAAATGCGCGAGCAGCCCCTCGATCTGTTGCAGGTGTTGCTAAAATATCAACCAGTTCATCGTTAACTGCATCTGGATTTTCGTAAGCAAATTTAGCCCAACCCCGAACCAGTGACGGACGCCGAATAATGTAGAAAAGCGTTCTTAAAACCGGAGGAGAAGCAACCGTATTTTGAATCGCTTCAACAATTGGGAGCATCCATCCAGGAATAGCTTCCGTTTGAGCCACCGGGTCTGGTAAACTAATCGCAACGACACCTTTAGTCATTTCTGGGTATTGAGCCGCTGCTACCAAAGCCACGAGAGAGCCGACAGAATTGCCGACCAAAATAGCGGGTTCTCGAATAAAGGTCAACCAAAAGTCGTGAACTAAATCAGCCCAAAGAGAGGTATCGTAAGAGGCGATCGCTTTTTGGGAAGATCCAAACCCCAACAGATCAAGGGCGTAAACCGTATGAGACTGACTCAATTGCTGTAAACTATATCGCCAATGTCCAATGGATGCCCCAAACCCGTGTAAGAAAATCATGGGCGCAGAATCATTCGGAGTTATTGTGCCGTTGGACTTGGCTCTGATATAGGTGTAACGAACTTGCCAACCTCGCCAAACCCAATCCCGCTGAAAACCGAGTCGCGGACACCCATTTTTTGCAGTCAATTCCACACAAACTCACAACATAACTTTACATTTATACCCTTTTATCTTAGCGTTCCTAGAATTTAAGTTAAATCTCCACCAAAATTTAATCAGACTGAGTAAAATATCACTGTATAGACCGTTAATTTATTCACTAATCGCTTCTAAAACTTTGCCAATGCCTTTGATCGACAAAAAAAGAAATCGCAATCTCCCCCAAATCAACGAAAATATCCGATTTCCAGAAATCCGGGTGATTGATATTGATGGGGGTCAACTGGGTATTCTGGCTCCTCGGGATGCCCAACGACTCGCCGAAGAAAAAGAACTCGATCTCGTTCTGGTGAGTGACAAGGCTGACCCTCCCGTGTGTCGAATTATGGACTATGGGAAATACAAGTTTGAGCAAGAGAAAAGAGCCAGAGAAGCCAAGAAGAAGCAGCATAACGCTGATGTCAAGGAAGTGAAAATGCGTTATAAAATTGATGACCACGACTACCAAGTGCGGGTCAGACAAGCAGAACGCTTCCTCAAGTCTGGTGATAAGGTCAAAGCAACAATTATGTTTCGGGGCCGGGAAATTCAACACAGCAACCTCGCCAAAGAACTCTTAAATCGTATGGCAACTGATTTAGGAGAATTAGCCGAAGTGCAACAATATCCCAAACAAGAAGGGCGAACGATGATGATGTTGTTGTCTCCGAAGAAGTCGTAACTTAGAAATGTAAGATACTAAGCGGGAATATCCATCCCCAGCAGACAATCTCCAGTCTTCTTTGAACAGTAAACCCTAAACAAAATGGGTACGGGTGATTGATGAATTATCCCGATGGTGACTGCTGAAAGCTTTGGTAAAAACTGACAAAGGGGATAGGCTCAACCGAAAAAATTATATCGGATCTGATCAGTCTCAGCCGCCGATTCCCCTCTCTAAACTTGGTGTCACAACAATTAGAATTTAGATAAAGGGTATAAAAACATCTACGTCAAGGGGTCTCAACACTGAATGGAAAAGCAAATCAGTGGCTCTACGGTTTTGGGTCAAGGGCTGCTGCGGGGTCTAAACCTACGTCCAGAAGAAGTGGATCGAACATTGTTGATGTTCTTGGTCTATACCATGACATCAATCGGTTTAATTTGGCTAGAACTCAGTACAGTCGGTCTGTTCCTCGATCAATACGGAGCCGAAAACTTACCTTGGATTTATATTGCCAGCGCCGCGATTGGTTCGAGTTTGGGCGTCGTGTATTCCTGGCTGCAAAAAATTCTGCCTCTACGTCAGGTGATCGTCGTCATTTTACTGCTGATGGCCGTTCCCCTGTTTTTATTTCGAGTCGGACTGGGTTTAAAAGGATTTGCCATTGCTGGCCTGAGTATTGAGTTTATTACCCTATTTTTAATGTGGCTGTGGGTAGAAGCCTGTTACTTACTCAACGATCTCAATACCTCCATTACCGCCAACCAACTCTTTAATATTCGTGAAATCAAGCGCACTTATCCCCTCGTCAGTAGTGGATTTTTAGTCGCTGGAGTTGTCAGTGGTTTTTCTCTACCCCTCGTCTTGAAAATAGTCGGCTTGAAAAACGTGACCATTGTTTCTGGGGTCATGGTTCTCGTCGGTGCAAGTATCCTCTTTTACCTGGCTCAACGCCATCAACAATCCTTTCCCGACTCCTCACGCTGGACACCAGAAGACGAACAGCCTGAATTTAGCAGCCGCAACCTCAAAGGCCCACTTCAAGGCTACGTCATCCCCCTGATCGCCTTTTTTGTCATGGCAGAGGTGTTGTACGTTCTTGTAGACTTCCAATTTTTCAGCCAGCTAGAATACCAAAATCAGGCCGCAGGAGCCAATAGTATTGTCAGCTTCCTGGGGATCTTTGAAGGCATCCTTAGCACCTTTCAGGTTGCCACCCAATGGTTCGCTTCCAGTCGCCTCGTTGAACGAACCGGAGTATTTGCCACCGCTAGCATCCTCCCGGCTGGCATTGTGGCATTGGGAACCTTCTCCCTGATTGGCGGCATCACAGGCCTATTTACCGTCTTTCTAGGCTTTGTGATCCTGCGATTTTTAGACGAACTGTTCCACTACACCTTAATCGAAACCACTGGCGCCGTCCTCTTTCAACCTCTACCCGACAATACTCGCAGTGACATTCAAACTCTGGTCAATGGCGTCTTTGAACCCATGTCTACCGGAGTCTCCGGCTTCCTGATTTTATTCATCTTGGCCCTGAGTCACTGGTTACTCCCCGACGAACCTGCCAGCCAATTTGAGAGTCAACAAAGTCTAGTCTTTGTCACCTTTATTATTGGTCTATCCTTAGTTTGGTTATTAGTCGTTTTAGCGATTCGCACCCAATACGTTAGTCTGCTCGTCCGGAGTGCCGAACGGGGACGTTTAGGGGTAACAGACGTCAATATGCGAGCCTTAAAGCGATCGGTTGCCGAAACCCTCTCTCAACCTAAACCCGATGCCGATAAGCGCTCCTGTATCGAACTCCTCAGTCAACTCGATCCCAAAAATGTCGGTGAAACCCTCGTTCCCCTGCTAGAAGACCTCTCGCCCACCCTCCAGCGTCAAAGTCTGGAAATCATGCTCAACCACCCAAATCCGAGCTATTTAGGTGAAATCCGGGCTTTATCTCGTCGCGCCCTCCCCCCAGAAGTCCTCGCTTTAGCCTTGCGTTATATCTGGCTCACCGAAACCGAACCCGACATTGAACAACTCCGACCCTACCTACAACCCCAAGTTGATCCGGTGGTGCGGGGAACCGCTGCTGCTCTGATTATGCGACGAGGCGATCGCGAACAAAAAGCGGTAGCCACCAATACGATTCGTCGGATGATTACCGATCGCCAAGAACGAGAACGAGTCATGGGAGCGCGAGCCTTGGGAGAAGCGGACTACTTACAAGGGTTACGTCTCTATCTAGATGATTTGTTGCAGGATGAATCTTTGCGGGTGCGTTGCGCTCTCCTCGATGTGATCGCTTCAACTCACATGGAAGAATATTACCCCTCTCTAGTCAAAGCACTTGCCTACCGTTCGACCCGAGAAGCCGCCCGACAAGCCCTGGTTCGACTCGATAACGAAGCAATTCCGTTATTAATTGCTGTTGCTGAAGATATTCATAAAAGTGATTTAGTTCGCTTGCAAGCCTGGAATGCGATCGGAGATATTGGCACGATAGAGGCCATTGATACCCTCGTTAATCATCTCATGGGCGCTTGGGGAACTACTCGTCGCAATATTATGCGAATCCTGCTGAAAATTCCTGATGATGCCGGGATTGAAGGGGTTTTAGATCGAATTGGCCGCAGTGGGGTCGAGACATTAATTGAACAAGAATTAATGTTTATGGGTCAGATTTATGCCGCCCTGATTGATTTATCTTTGCTTCCGACTGCAACGATTAATGGGGAAAGTATTAGCGGTGATTTGAGTGAATCTCAATCTCAATCTCCTCAACAGCTACTCGGACGCGCTCTACGAGGATTAGAGTTTGATGCGATCGAGCGAGTATTCTTGCTGATGAAGTTTCTCTATCCATTGGGATCAATTCAGGCAGCAGCGTTTAATATTCGCTCCGATCAAGTGGGAAATGTTGCACGGGGTTTGGAAATTTTAGATAATACCGTCGATATTGCCAGTAAGCGATCGCTGATTAATATTTTGGATCGGCATTCAGAACTCGAAAAGTTGGAATATCTGGCTCCCTTAATTCCCTATCGACCCCTGAAGCCTAGCGCTCGTCTGCGTCGTTTGTTAGAATTACGTCACTTCCTCTCAGATTGGACGCTTGCTTGCTGCTTTCATTTAGCGCGTTCGGCTCACTGGAGTCTGACCGCCGAACAAACCCTAATGTGTCTGCGTCATCCTACTGGTTTTGTCCGAGAAGCCGTTTTAGCTTATTTGAGAATTGCCTCTCGACGGGCTTTGGTAGAATTATTGCCAATGCTACAAAATGATCATGATCCTTTAGTTGCGGCTCAGGTCGCGCAAATGATGAATGAACTCGGAGTTAATGGCGCTAGCATTCGTTCTTCTTAGAACCCTAAAGCTATTGATAGTGAATGGCTTTTGATTTGCAATTGATACTCTAAAATTATGTTAACCAGCGTTGAACGCTTATTGTTTGTTAGGGGAGTCCCAATTTTTCAGGAGCTACGGGACGATTTTTTAGTGCGTTTGGCTTCTGTGATGGATGAACTTTCCTTTCCCCCCAATCACAATATATTTACTGAAGGACAAGAAGGACGATCACTTTATATTGTGGTTTCTGGGCGAGTGAGAGTTCACATTGGGGATCACGAACTCACTAAAATGGGAAAAGGAGCTTGTTTTGGGGAGATGTCACTGTTTGATGCAGAACCTCGTTCGGCTTCTGTCAGTACCCTAGAATCCTGCGACTGTTTGATGTTGACTCAAATGCAGCTTTATGATGCCATTGATGAAACTCCCGGTATTGCGATTAATATTATCCGAATGCTCTCGCGACGGGTCAGAGAATTGAACCTGAAGTCAAATGCTCAAGTTTCTTCAGTCCCGGAGACGGCAACATTAGCCTAATTTCGTTCGACTCCAAGTTCAAAAGGCGATCTTCTCCTGACATCGACGTACAGAGATTATGAGTGTCAAGTTTCGGTTTTCTCCGTCATCAATTTCGCTTTAAATTCCCCTTATGATTGATGACAATAAAAACTGGTTTCAACTTGCTTTTCGAGTCAGTGGTTCTTTTATTCCCGCCATTTTGCCTCGGGTGATTTTTTGTACTCTCTTTGGAGTCGCCTTATCGATTCTCTATAACTTGGGATTTTCCTTACCGACCAGAATTTTAGATAACTTGTTGGTTCCTGATTTAGTATTGGGGCTGTTGCTTGTCTTTCGGACGAATACAGCCTATGATCGCTTTTGGGAAGGTCGAAAATTGTGGGGAACTTTAGTCAATACCGTCCGCAACTTTTCCCGTCAAATTTGGGTCACAATTGAGGAAAATAACCCCAACGATACTACCGAAAAAATTGCCACTTTAAAATTATTAATTGCCTTTGCAATTGCCATGAAACTTCATCTACGAGGTGAAAAAATTAATCAAGAAATAGAAGATCTACTCTCATCTGAACAGTATTCTATGTTGAAACAGATGAATCATCCGCCTCTAGAAATTGCCCTATGGATCGGAGATTATCTTCAACGTCAATATAATCGGAACTGTCTCAACACCTATCAGTTAACCGCCATGTTTAAACTACTCGATACCATGGTTGATGTATTAGGTGCTTGTGAACGGATTATCAAAACACCGATCCCACTGGCTTACAATATCCATTTGAAGCAAATTCTCTTAATCTATTGTTTGGTTTTGCCTCTACAATTAACCGACGATCTACTCTGGTATACAGGCATTGTGGTGGGAATTATTAGCTTTACATTATTTGGTATCGAAGAAATAGGTCGAGAGATTGAAAATCCCTTTGGCTATGATCCTAATGATCTACAATTGGATGCCATTTGTCAAACTATGCAACGAAATATCACTGATATTATTTCTATAGAACCGAGTGTTCATTGTCCGGAGAATTCATTAGATGGTTCCCTAATTAATCCGAGAAACTCATCAAATTTACCCGTGGATTAATCTTTGATCTAGACAGGTTTAATCTTCTCCTCAAAACAAGCAAATCGCTTCAGTAACATTCGCGAAGCGCTATAATTAAAAATTATCATAAAATATACAAATCTTAAGCTTTAACTTTAATATAATGCAGGATATCAACTTTGTTTATTCAGAACCCATTGATTTAACAAACTGCGATCGCGAACCTATCCATATTCCGGGTCAGATTCAACCTCATGGAGTTCTCCTCACGTTCCAAGAAATTGACCTAACGATTTTACAAGCCAGTCAAAATACTATCGACTTTTTAGGGATTGAGGCTCAATCACTACTCGGAAAAAAGTTAAATGATATTTTTGTGGATGCGGATATTCAGTTTATCAAACAAGCGGTTTCCAAAAATCTTGACTTTGATTATTTTAATCCTTTTGAAGTCAGACTCAAACATCCTTCTTGTTATCCTCAATTTGAAGGCGTTATTCATAGAACCGATAATGTTTTATGTTTGGAGTTAGAAGTTAAATCTGATTCTAAAATTAGTTATCCTCTCAGCTTTTATCATTTACTCAAAGCTTCTCTAAAAAGTATTGTTCATGTTAACGATTTCCAAGAGTCTACCAAGCAGCTAGTTTGGGAAGTTAAAAAAATTACCGGTTATGATCGGGTGATGATTTACCAGTTTGAAGAAGACGGCAGTGGGGTCGTGATTGCGGAAGCCAAAAAAGAAGAATTAGAATCCTATTTAGGTTTACATTATCCGACTTCTGATATTCCTGTACAGGCGAGAAAGTTATATTGTCAAAATTGGTTACGTCTGATTATGGATATCAACTATAAACCTGTAGATATTGTTCCAGTTCTCAATCCCTTAAATAATCAACCTTTAGATTTAAGTAATTCGATACTGAGGAGTGTTTCTCCTATCCATGTAGAATATCTGCAAAATATGGGTGTTTCGGCTTCATTATGTATTTCTTTAATTCAAGATGATCAATTATGGGGAATGATTGTTTGTCATCATTATGAAGCTAAATATGTAAATTATGAAACTCGAAAAGCTTGTGAGTTTTTGGGACAATTCATGTCAATTGAACTTTTTAAAAAGCATTATAAAGAGTTAGAAAAATATCAACAAAAAGTGAATGAATTGCAAAAAGAATTTAAAAAGAATTTGTCAACAATACCTCCAAATATTAACAAATTTCTTCAAAATGATGGAAATCGTTTACTCTCTTTAGTGAATGCAAGTGGAATTTTGATTGCTCTTGAGGATGAATTGATTGTTTTTGGGAATACGCCTCCCACGAATGCAGTCAAAAAATTATTAGAGTGGTTAAAAAAAAATCATCAAGTCGAACTCTTTCAAACCAATAATATCAGTGAATATTACCCTGACTTTTATCCTTACAAAAAAAATGCGAGTGGGATTTTAGTGATCTCTATTTTTTCGATGAATACTTCTTATCAAATTGTTTGGTTAAGACCTGAAAGAACTCAAACTGTAACTTGGGCAGGAAATCCCAATAAACCTGTAACTTTAGCTGAAGATGGGACAATGCACCTGTCTCCACGTCGCTCCTTTGAAGTATGGAAAGAGACAACGCAAGGCTGTTCACTTCCCTGGAAAAAAATAGAGCTTGATGCAGCTTTAGAACTCAGAAATATACTCATGCTTACTGCTTTACAGTCTTCTCAGCTAGCTCTTGAAAAAGTCGCTCAACGGGCAGAAATTGCCAATCAAGCTAAAAGTGAGTTTTTAGCAAATATGAGCCATGAAATTCGCACTCCTATGAACGCTATTTTAGGCTTTTGTGACTTGCTTCAAGGATTAGTAACTGAGCCGCGTCAGCGTTCTTATCTAGAGTTAATTGCAGCGAGTGGAAAGTCATTACTGGATTTAATTAATGATATTCTTGACCTTTCTAAAATCGAAGCCGGAAAATTACAACTCCAATATGAACCTTTAAATTTGCGACAGTTAATTGCTGAAGTTCAACAAATTTTTACCCATCGAGCTAAAGAAAAGGGATTATCTCTGATTAGTCAAATTGATGATGCTGTTCCACAAGGTATTTATTTTGATGGAATACGTTTGCGGCAAATTCTCTTTAATGTTTTAGGAAATGCAATTAAGTTTACTGAGCAAGGATTGATTCAAATTTCGATTCGCGCTCAAGTTTATACTCAAGAAGAAATCAAAAAAGTCTGGCTAGAAATTACAATAACAGATACAGGAATTGGTATTGCTCAAGACCAACAAGATGATATTTTTGAAGCCTTTGTTCAAAGTGAAGGTCAAAGTACACGCAAATACGGAGGAACGGGATTAGGATTAACAATTACTCGTCGCCTGACGACTTTATTAGGGGGAACGCTGGTACTGCAAAGCGAACTTGGTTATGGGAGTAGCTTTATTTTTATCTTTCCAGAAATCGAGGTTAGTGATACATCCCTAGAACCTGAAACTGTTTCATTAGTTGATGAAGACTTAAGCCAATTTTACAATTCCACAATATTAGCTGTAGATGATGTATACTCAAATTTACAACTGATTCAAGGTTATTTTGAGGGAACTCAACATCGTTTGCTGTTGGCACAGGATGGTGAAAGTGCAATTCAACTTGCTCAAGCTGAACAACCGGATGTAATTTTGCTAGACTGGCGAATGCCAAATATTGATGGGCGAGGTGTATTTAATGCCCTCAAAGAAAATGAGAAAACTCAAAATATTCCTATATTTATTGTTACGGCTTCTGTTCTCAGAAAAGACTATCTTGATGTACAATTATTGTGTCAAGGTGTGCTTCACAAACCGACTAATCGCGCTCAACTGGTTAGTGCTTTAAAAACTGTTCTGCCCTCTACTAAGTGCGAATCAACTATTACTTCTGAGCCTCCCATCTCTCAAGTTAATAAAACTGAACACATACAACAACTTCCTCAATTGCTTGAGACGTTGAATCAAGAAGAAATCGTTTGGGAACAGTTGCGAATCACCCTAAAAAAGCGTGAAGTCAAAGAATTTGCTAAACGTTTACAAACCTATGGAATGGATCATCAATGTCAGATATTACTAGATTATGCACAAGATTTATCTGCTCAACTAGAGGCTTTTGAGTGGAATAAAGTTCCTGAAACTATAGAACATTTTTCTATAATTTTAAAACAACTTGATAGTAAGAAGAATGAGTTTTAATCCCCAGAATTTTCTCATATTAGTGGTTGATGATATCACTCGAAATCTACAAGTGCTTGGTGATATGTTAGAGCAAGTGAGCTATGAAGTCACATTTGCGACCAACGGACAACAAGCTCTAGAACGAGCCAAAGTTGCTGAACCCGATTTAATTTTGCTGGACTTGATGATGCCGAAGATGAACGGCTTAGAAGTTTGTCAAAAGTTAAAAGATGATAAAAAATTATGTGAAATTCCTGTTATATTTCTGACAGCAAGTGAAGAAAAAGAACATCTAATAGAAGCCTTTAAACAAGGTGCTGTAGATTATCTTACCAAACCTTTTTATGCTCCAGAACTCTTAGCTCGTGTGCGAGTCCACCTGGAACTAAAATATACTAAAGATGAACTCAAAAAAAAATCAGCCGCTTTTGAAAAGCTAGCTATTACTGATCCCTTAACTGAAATTTTTAACCGTCGTTATCTAATGTCGATTTCAGAGATAGAGTATCAGAAGGCTGTTAATTATAACAGTTTTTTTTCTATTATTATGCTTGACATTGATCACTTTAAAAAAATCAATGATACTTACGGACATATAGTCGGCGATCAAGTTCTGAAAATAATCACTCAAAAGGTACAAAGCTTACTTCGAGAGAGGGATCGTTGTGGGCGATTTGGGGGAGAAGAATTTGCAATTATTTTACCTATGGCTGATTTAAAAATAGCTCTGAAAATAGCAGAACGTCTCCGTCAAGCAATCGCTGATTTTTATATTCCTATTAATGACCCTAATTCTTCCTCTAATCTTAAAATTAAAATTACAATTAGTTTGGGAGTCACAACTTATAATATTAATGACGATAAACTTGATAAAATGTGGATACGAGCCGATAATGCTTTGTATCAAGCGAAAGCGAAAGGACGTAATCAAGTGTGTAGTATTTCTGAGCCTTGAAAGTTATCAATCGAGTATTTTATTCTCCCGAAGTTAAGGCTTCAAATCCCGATGCAATATCGAGTAATTCTCCGGTAATTGAACTTTGACGTTCACGACGATATTGAGCGGTTAAATCCGATAAGCGTTCGCGAATATTTTTTTCTGCTGCTTGCATGGAAGACAAACGACTGGCATTTTCACTGGCGAGAGATTCTGCTAAGGCTCGAAATAAAGATACAAATAAATATTGGCGAATTAAAGCCGAAAATAACGCTTCCCAGTTCATCGTAAATATCGGCATCATCGAGGTTTGCCACTCTCTATTTTCCAACTCTTTTAACCATTCCGCATCCAAAGGCAAAAGATTATATTGACGGGATTCATAAGAAGCGCCGGAAGTGGATTGATTATAAAATAATATCACCCGATGCACCTGTTTTTCAAATCGCCACTGCTCCAAAGTCAGCAAAATATCCTGTACAACTGCGGTAATTCCGGTTGCCGAACTCGGGACATAAAATAGGGTTTCAATTGATTTTTTATTCGCTTCTAAAACCGGAACCACTCGCGCCCCAATTGCGGCAATATGTTGATTTTCTGCGGGAATTTCTAAGTCTTCCAACTGTTCCATTGCATGGGTAGCAATCTGTTCGTTGAACTGTCCGCACAACCCCTGATCGGAACCAAAAATTAAAACTCCCACCCGATTTGTTGGGGCGGATTGGGTTAACGTTTGGGAGAGGGGAGCAAAAGAATCGCCGTTAAAATATTGCTGTTTGAGAACAATTTGCAACCCCATTTCTACGGTGCGATTATATTGATAAAGCGATTTAACTGCCTGTTCATATTGTCGAATACTCACCGCAGCCAACGCTTTCATTGTTTTAACAACCGACTGTAAATCTTCGGTACTGCCAATTTTAGCTTTCAGAGCTTCCGGTGTCGCCGCCACGTTTTTCCTCCCGATTTTCCCCTTGATTTTCCTGTTGATTTTCCCCTTGATTTTCCTCCTCGGGTTTGAAAGAATCCACCGCTTTTTCACAGACTTGACGCAACTTATCCCAGTCTTGATCTTCTAGGGATTCTCCGGCTTCAATGCGATCGCAAATATCCGAACATTGTTCCATTACCGTTTGACATACTTCTTGTTGGGCTGCATCCATTTGTTCTAAGGAAATATCATCAAAAATACCCTCATTAACCGCAAATAATACAGCAATTTGTTGAGAAACTGGCATCGGTTGCGCCTCGGGTTGTTTGAGAACTTGACGCACGCGCCGACCCCGTTCTAAGGTTTGTTGGGTGTCTTCATCCAACTGAGTCCCAAAACGGGCAAAAACTTCGACTTCTTCAAATTGAGAATAGGATAAACGCAAATCTCCGCCAATATCACTATAAGCGGGGAGTTGGGTTTTTCCGCCCACCCGTGACACGGATTTTCCCACATCAACTGCGGGTAAAACTGTCTTTTGAAATAATTCCGGCGATAAATAAATTTGTCCGTCTGTAATTGAAATTAAATTCGTCGGAATATAAGCGGAAATATTTTGCGCCTGAGTTTCAACAATTGGCAATGCTGTTAACGAACCGCCCCCCAATTCTTCGCGTAAATGAGTTGAACGTTCTAACATTCGGGAATGAATATAAAAAATATCCCCCGGATAAGCTTCCCGGCCGGGCGGGCGGCGCAATAATAATGATAATTATCGATAAGCCCAAGCGTGGCGCGTCAGGTCATCATAAACGATCAAAACATCTTTCCCCTGTCTCATAAAATATTCTGCCATTGTGGTGGCGGCGTAGGGGGTAATATATTTTAAACCGGGGGGATTTTCTCCGGCTGAAACAACAACAAATGTATATTCCATCGCGCCTTTTGAACGCAAACTTTCTATCGATTTTGCAACAGCAGAAGCCCGTTGACCGATGGCACAATAAACACAAATTACATCTTGATCTTTTTGATTTAAAATCGTATCAATTGCGATCGCCGTTTTTCCGGTTTGGCGATCGCCGACAATTAATTCCCGTTGACCGCGACCAATGGGAATCAAAGCATCTATTACTTTTAAACCCGTTTGTAGGGGAACTTTTACGGGGGCGCGATCCATAATTGCCGGGGCTTCCTGTTCGATAGAACGGCGTTCTTCGGCATCTATTTCTTCCCCGTTATCGAGGGGAATGCCCACCGGATTAACCACCCGACCGAGCAAGCCTTCCCCGACGGGTACATCCATCACCCGTCCGGTTCGATGCACCTTATTTCCTGCTTCGATATGTTCGCTATCATCGAGGAGAATTACCCCCACTTTGTCCGCGTCTAAATTAAACGCAATTCCGAGCAAATCGCCGGGGAAACTGATCAGTTCATCTACTTTTACATGGGGCAAGCCGGAGACCGTTGCAATCCCGCTATAAACCGATTGTACGATACCAACTTCCTGACTTTTAAGCTGGGGTTCATGCTCCTGCAACACCCGATCAAACGAGTAAAAAGTTTCATCTAAAATGGATTGCAACGATTCAGAATTTGGGGTCATCAGTGTTAATAAAATTCACTACAGAACGCGAGTAAAGTCGGCTACGACAACCGTTTTATCTTTATATTCTGCTTCCAGTTCTCGTTGAATATCTAAGTCCCAAGTTAGATCGTAATCGCGTTCCAATTCTGTGATTTCAAACCGACGAACCTCTCCGGTAACTTGCACGTTTTCGCCATCAACAATCGGTTCTAATTGATTCTCGACTGAGATCACCAGCACCTCATCTTCGTCAAATAAGTTCTCTTCATCCTCCAATACGAAGGAATTTAGACTGACGACGTTTTCGACTTCACCGCTAATTGTAACCGTTTCGCCGATATATTCTTCGGTGTTTTCTTTGACTTCCTCAACGGAGGTTACGGTTTCTACGGCTTCAGTGTCGTTTGTGATCAGATTGTCATCTGGGGTATTTACAGCGTTATTTTCGTACCCATCGCAAGCAACTAAAACGCCGGATATTAAGACCATTGCCACTGCCGATCCGCTCTTTTTCCAGTTAGTCACAATCCGTTTAATTAAATTCGTTTCCTTGTTTTCCGATTTTAAACTGTTAAGATTCATAATAATGAATTCCTCCTGTCTACATTGTTAAAACTAAATTCTAGGGTTAAACGTGATAACCCAATTAGCTTTATCTTAGGAAAATAATGATTTAGATCCATCTATCTAAATTGGTAAATTGTACTCTAACCCCGGAAAGAGGGAGCGCGATCCTCTTCCTTGAGAAGCATGGAGAAGCGTTCATCCAGGTTTTGAACGTAGCGATCGAGACTCCAAACAATCTCATTCCCGGCGAGTTGTAATTCTATTCCGCAGATGAGATCGGGCGATCGCTTAAATTTGATTTCCTGTTCATTTCCGTTGAACAACATTACTTGCTCTAGAGTTTGGATAATTTCTTGTTTTTGAGCGTCAGGAATTTCAAAACTACTGCGAATCATCAAATCTGAATCGGACTGCTGTAAAGTTTGAGCGAGTTGTTGTTGCTGGGGAAAGTTCACAGATTGTAAACGTTTGAGGAAAGTGGCGATCGCCTGTTCTTCTAAGGAAGCATCAACAATATCTTTTAAAGCGTGACGGGCAACTTCACAAGAATATTCGATCAACTGTTGCTGAAGTTTTTCTTCCGAAGAACGGGCTGTTTTTTGTTGATTGGCTTGCCGTATTTCCGCCTGTATAACTTCAGAAATATCCCGCTGTATTTGCTGGAGATAATCATGAAAACTCCAAGCCAGTTCGTAGCCTCCCGCTAACAGTTCAATTCCACAGATGAGATCGGAAGATGGCTCAAACTGAACCAAAATTTTTTCTTCCTCCTCTTCTTCCGCTTCTGTCGGTTCGGCTTGACCATTTTGATCTTCGCTATTTTGATCTTCAATATCTTCCGGTTCTAGCGTGAGAGATTGATCGGGAAAAATCTGCTGTTGTAACAGATCAAAAATCTGGTTTTGGGTTTCTTCAGATAGTTCAAACCGACTGCGAATTAAAATCGGTTCGGGGGACTGTTCTAAAGCTTGAGCGATGGTTTCTCGTTCGGAATTCTCTAAGTTTTGCAAGTTGCCGATAAACCGGGATACAACTTGCTGTTCTAGAGAAATTTCAGCCAAATCGAATAATATTTTTCGGGTGATTTCGACGGTTTTTTCACTGACTTTTTCTTGCAAGCGATCAAAAAATAATCGCTGTTTTCGTCGAACAGAAGCCTGCCATTTGGCTTGAATTTGATCGACTTCATCTCGAGCATTTTTTACCAAAGTTTGGCGATGCTGTTCGGCTTTTTCCTTCGCTTCCGACATCAATGCGTTCCGTCGTTCGTTTAATTGTTGTTGCTGACGGCGATAGGAACTCGCTTCTTTTTTAGCTTTTTCTCGCTCCTGTTCGGCTTCTTGCCATTGGGATTCTATATGTTTTTGACGCTTGTGCATCGTGTTCAGAATCGGCTGATAAAGAAACCGTTTCAGCAAGAAAACTAAAATGATGAAGTTAATCAGTTGGGCAATAACTGTAAACCAATTGATTAACACGAGTTATGCCCCTCCTTGTTGAAAATGGTTCCAAAAAGGATTGGCAAAAATCAAAATCATCGACACAACAAAACAGTAAATTGCTGTGGATTCAATTAATGCCATTCCCACAAATAATGTGCGGGTAATGGTATTCGTTTTATCGGGTTGTTGAGCCAAGGCTCTCATGGCATTTGCGAGGGCGAGTCCTTCCCCAATTGCCGGCCCAATTGCACCCAATCCGATGCACAAACCTGCGGTAAAAATCGAAACCATTCCTACTAATCCGAGATTATCCATTTTCTTGATGTTGTTGAGTTTGTTTTTGAGCTTGCATTCCGGAGGCAATATAAACGAGCGTTAAAATCGCGAACACGTAGGCTTGAATCACGCCAACTAACACCCCAAAAATTCGCATCACTGCCGGAAAAAATAGCGGTACAATTGATAACAATATTGCGACCAAAAGACTTGTACTCATCACATTCCCAAACAGGCGAACCGCCAGAGAAATTGTCCGCGAGATTTCGCTAATAATTTGGAACGGTAACATAAAGGGTGAAGGCTGAATAAAATGCTTTAAATAGCCTTTTAAACCGCTATTTCTAATCCCAAACCAAGGAACCGCAACAAACACCCACAGAGCAAGCGCGGCAGTGGTTGATAATGAACCGGCGGGGGATTCATAAACGGGAAAAATCGTCAGAATATTGGCCAAGGCAATAAACAGAAATAGCGTTCCAACTAGGGGTAAAAATTTACTGGGGTCTTGTTGGGCAGCACCGCGAATTTGGGTGTTAATGGTATTGACGATAATTTCTAAGCCATTTTGCCAGGGCGACATCTGCGGTTCAACCGATAAATGACGAGTCACCCACCAAGACCCCAACACCAAAATTGCCATCACCAACCAAGTATATAAAATGGTTGCATTCAGAACAATAAATCCCCATTGCCAGATAATAATATTGTCAGGACTAATCTCCATAGTTTCAATTCTAGATTTTAATTCTAGAGGTCAAATTTGATTTTATTGTTCGGTTGCCAACGACGAATTAACAGGGTGCGGGCGACTAAAAATCCGACTAATCCAATTAAAGCCCGTTGCCATTCTCCATCGATGATTAGATAGAAACCCAGTAAAACAATCCCCATACGACCGAGCAAACTGCCAATGGTTAAACGCAGGGGCCAAAGCGTTGTGGGGAGTTGTTGAACGGTAATCCAAAGACTGGTAAAATAGAAGGTTCCTAAGACAATCCCCCCCAGTCCAGCTAAGATAATATCCCAAGTATTCATCGTTATTTCTTAGACCTCTAACCTAAAGTTTACACTCAATTATTGGGCAGTATAACCGCCATCAATCACCAGTTCAGAACCCGTGATAAACTTCGATTCATCCGAAGCCAAAAATAAAGCGGCATAAGCCACATCTAGGGGTTCTCCAATGCGCCCCAGTGGATACAATTTGCCGATTTATTCTTTAGATTTATGCCGTTCTTCGGCTCCATAATCGGCCATTTGAGTATCAACAATACTCGGATGAATTGAGTTGACTCTGACTTTTTTGGGTGCCAATTCGATAGCAGCATCTTTTGTCATCGTGCGAACGGCGCCTTTACTGGCTCCGTACAACGTTTGACGGGCGACCCCAACTAACCCCGCAGTTGAAGATAGATTTACAATCGAACCTCCGCCTTCTTTTGCCATCGCCGGAGCGCAATGTTTCATCCCCAAAAACACCCCCAAAGCGTTGACATCCATGAGCTTGTACCAATCTTCAATGGTCGTATTTTCTAGCTCTTTGTACAACAACAGACCCGCATTATTAATTAGTATCTTGGGCAATTTTTGATGATTATAAATCTCCTGTAATACTCGCTGCCAATCTTCCTCTTTGGCAACATTTTGAGAAACAAATTGAGCTTTTCCGCCACTTTTCTGGATCTCATTAACAACTTCTTGACCTTGATTTTCATCGATATCACTCAGGATAACATCCGCACCTTCTAAAGCAAATAACATCGATGTTGCCCTACCAATTCCCGAACCTCCACCCGTAATTAATGCCGTTTTATTGTCTAGTCTACCCATGTTTAAATTCCTCCTCTAGAGTTAGTGTTTAGCTAATAATTCAATCCTGTTGACTTTCTCGCTGTACCCAATACCAGGCATTAAAACAACCCAAAATCACACCCAAAAATAACAACATGAGCGTCCAAGAATAGGGACTCGGCCAATTCGTATCAATCCAAACCCCTATAAAAATTCCAATTAATGTGGGAATCGCTATCGCCCAACCCACCAACCCAAACATTGCCAAACTGTACCAAATGCCCCGTTCTTCTTCGGTTCTGGCTTTAATTCTGCGGTTATATTTTTGATCAAATTGCTGTTTAAACGCTTTGTAAGCTTCAGCCTTCTTTTTGGGTTATAATCGACGCGATCGCTTTACCACTGGCTTCCTCCTGACTTAATAAATCCGCGAATAAATCCGGCTTCTAATTGGGCTTCCGCAGAACGAGCTTGTTTTTCTTTATCATCTAAACGGCGATATTCTTCGTTAACAGTTTGTTGTAAGCTGTCTAAATTTTCTCCCAGTATGGCTTGGCGAAGCGAAACAAAACCCTCACCCCCACATTTAACCAAAATCCCCCGATCTACCGCCACAAACCTTTCCCCTTTCTGAGATTCAAAAGATAAAATTCCCGGCACAATTGCGGTGACAAAATCAATATGATTCGGTAGCAAAACAAATGACCCATTTTCGGCTTCTGCGGTTACCTTATCAACGGTTTCTTCTAACAAAATTTTTATCGGTAATAAAATCGTCAATCTCATTATTTTTTCATAGGATCTAAAGTAAGTTACTGTTGATTTTCGCTCTCGGATAGTTTTCGAGAGGCATAAACCGAATAGGAAATTAAACCCAATGCAAACAAGCCTGTTGAAAACAGACCGAACGAAAACAGACCGAACGAAAAAATACCCGCCGAAAAAATACCCACCGCAAAGATTCCGACAGAAAATTGACCAGCAGCAAAGACTCCGGCAGCAAAATTACCCGCCGCAAAATAATTCCGAACAAATTGGCCCGCCGAAAACGGTTCAGGTAAGAGCAAAATACCGACAGCCATTAACGCTAAGACAATAACAGCAATCACCCAATTATATTTTTGAAGTAAACTTATATTCATGGCTCTAAATAGGATACATCTATCTATCATTATGCGGTTACTTTATCAACAGTTTCTTCTAACAGAATCTTGGTCGGCAACAAAATTGTCAATTCCATTAATTATTAACATAATCTAGAGTGGGCAAAAGTTAATCAACCCTAGGATTATTTCTTTTTATTCTTGTTATTATTTTTATTTTTCTGAGCTTCATCAATCTTACCAATCATATAAAGAGAACGCTCGGAATAATCAGAAAATTCATCATTAAGAATGCGATCGCATCCTTCTATTACTTCCTCTGTACTCACCAATTTTCCCTTCTTCCCGGTAAACTGTTCTGTGGTGAAAAAAGGTTGAGTTAAAAACCGCTCTAACCGCCTCGCCCGAGCCACCGTTTGTCGGTCAGATTGCGAAAGTTATTCTATCCCCAACATCGCAATAATATCTTTAAGATCCTCATAACCTGCTAGGGTTTGTCGCACGTTTTGAGCCACTTGATAATGCCGTTCCCCAACAACCGTTGGAGATAACATTTTAGAACTCGATTGTAAGGGATCAATCGCCGGATATAAACCCTGACTGGCGCGTTTTCTAGACAGTACAATTGACGCCGATAAATGCCCAAACGTATGAACCGCAGCCGGATCGGTAAAATCATCAGCCGGAACATAAACCGCCTGTACCGAAGTGATCGCCCCCGTCGCCGTGTTGCTGATGCGTTCCTGCAATTGTGAAAGTTCGGTTCCGAGAGTCGGTTGATAGCCAACGCGAGACGGTAAACGCCCCATCAACCCCGAAACTTCCTGTCCGGCTTGAATAAATCTAAAAATATTATCCATCAACAATAACACGTCTTGTTTGGCGTCATCCCGAAAATATTCTGCCATTGTTAACGCCGCGTGAGGAACCCGAAAACGGGCGCCGGGAGGTTCGTTCATCTGTCCAAAAACCAGCACCGTATTGTCTAAAACTTCGGCTTCTTTCATATCCCGATAAAGTTCCTCAGCTTCGCGGTTGCGTTCGCCCACTCCGCAAAACAAACTGATTCCTTCGTGATGAGAAACCATGTTATTAATCATTTCAGTAATTAGCACGGTTTTTCCCACCCCCGCACCGCCAAAAAGTCCGGCTTTTCCCCCTCTTTCTAAGGGGGTTAATAGGTCGATAGCTTTGATTCCCGTTTCCAGGATTTCCGAACGGGTTGAACGCTCGTCCAAAGGCACCGGATGCTGGTGAATTGATCGCCATTCTCCCCCTTCAATTGGGTCTTGATGATCGATGGTTTCACCGAATACATTAAACCCCCGCCCCAACAGTCGTTCACCGACGGGAACTTGTAGGGATTTTTGGGTGTTTTTTACCTTTGAACCTCGGGCGAGTCCCGAACTTGAAGTCAGGCTAATTCCCCGCACAGTTTCGCTATCGATATGAGAAACAACTTCGATCACAATCCGATCATTTTCACCCGCATTTAAGCGGGTATAAAGTTCCGGTAAGGGCGGGGAAAATTTCACGTCAATTACGCTACCTCGGATAGAAACAACGGTTCCCGGCTGATATTTTTCGGAAGTTTGATTCATCACCAATTAATCAGGATTATCTGGGTTGGAAACGGGAGATTTTTCTATCGCTTCTTCCATGCGTTCTGACATGGACTCTTGACGTTTTTCTTCTTGGAGATGGGCTTCGTTCACCAGTTCTCGCGCTTTTTCTTGAGTGATGTCCGCTTGTTCGTCCGCGTTATTAGCTTGGGGTTCTGCCCGTTTCGCCATTGATTCTTTACGCTGCTGAGAATTATGACGTTCTTGAGTCATTATTTCTCTTGATTGTTCGCTGGTACTCATAAATTTAGTCCTCCTTTTTTGAATTTTATATTGACTTTAAACTTGGTCGCGTCCGTACATTTCTGCCGGGGGACTCGTGGCTTCTACTGCGGTAAACGGTTCGATGATTTTATAGGTATGGCGGGCGCCTTTGGGAACGACCCAAGAATCGCCTTTTTCCAGAATGACTTTCTGTCCTTCCAGGTACAATTCCGCTTTACCTTTGATTACAAAACCGACCGTTTCATAGTCCCGTTCAACGATGGGTTTTCCTTCGTGGGGCTGTTCATTTTCCCACAACCGCATCGACATTGTGCGACCAGAAACTAAATATTTCTGATCCATTTCACCTTGGGGTGAATATTGAGAATTTACTTTTTTGACGGTTTTATCTACCATGAGTTTAGTGTTTGTTAATGACTATCGGTTAGCGGCTTCAGCTTGCATGGGTTGCGGCCAAAGCTGTTTGATTTCTGTCGGCATCATGTTAATGACTTGTTTAACTTCGCCTGCTGAAACCCGACTTGAGATTACGTTGAAAACCGCCCGAACTAAGTTTTCAATGCTAATATTTGTTGATTCCCATGCGGGTAATTGTTGTTCTATGGAATCTAAAAATTTTCCTTGAGAACGGGTTTGATCGGGGTTGGTTGCGGGTTTCCAATCTTCGTAGTAAAATCCGGTCAGCAATACCGGGAATTGGGCGCCCAAATGAGTCGCTTCTTCTACGGTTAAGCGATCGCGCAATTTATGTAGTGTAACTCGCAGTCCTTGAAATATCTGTTCTTTATTTTCACACTCCAATATTTTGGCAATATCGTTAACCCATGTGTGAGTTTGTTCTAATGTTCTATCAAATGTTGCTATGCCAGTCATAATAGGAGAGATGTAAATTCCTTCAATTTCTTTGCTGCTGGCTACTCTGCTTGATTTCACCTTCTTATTAAATAATATTAAACTTTTCCCCTCTGTTTTCATCCCTCCTAAGGAAGATATCGACTCATAATAAGAGGTACGACTTGAGTTAGAGGCTTAATGAATGAACCGGGTATATTTAATTAATTAAATTTTTTTAGCTCGAATTAACGCCCAAACTTAATGACAATTTAATCCCAACTCGATCAAAATTTTGATCAACTTAATCACCGATGTTGAATGGGTAAAGCCGACCGTGAAACCGCTCAAGCAAATTATTTATAAGTACAGGTGGATTCATACCGCCATTGGTATTTTAGGTAATACTTGTTTTGTGATTGGCAGTATTTTATTCTTGTTTTAATCTCACAAAGATGCTGGGGTTTGGCTGTTTATTGTTGGCAGCGCCGGAATGTTGATTGGCAGTGTCGGTAATGCCTTCGTGATGGCCGAAAAAAGCGGCAACAACAGAAGAAGATAAAATTAACTCTCCCGACCCCAGAGGGCCAGTCCACCTCCGCGTCCTCTGGCGGCGATCGCTTTTTCTTGGATATAAAAATAGGCGAAAAATGCTTGTTTGTTTATGCGATCGCTATAAAACTTTTCTTCGCTTTCTGCGCCGCCACGAATATAGCCATCATACAACTTCACTCCGAATAATATCACTTTCATGCGGGTGAAGTCAAACGCCAAAATATTCTTTTTTTCTTGAAATTTGACAGGCCCGCTGAGTGTTAATTTCAATCCCCCCAACTTCACCGAATTTTCAACATTTCCCGCTTCAAAAGCTTGTTCTAAATTGACTTGAGGAGAAGCCGAAGAATCAGAATAAGAGAGATAAATTTTCACCCAGTTGGGAAGATAACGTCCGGGGCCTAAAGCGGTACCGATTTTGCGGCGAGTTTTTTGGGTTCCGGTAATAAAACATAACCGCCAAGTTCCCAAAAATTGACTAAAGTTTGACGGTTCTTTCAGTTTGCTAGCGGTTTTTTCTTGTTCAATAAGTGCCTCTACAACAGCTTCAGTCTTAGGCTTGTCCGGCGATTTTTTTAAGACATATTTTATTGCTTTTTCCAGAATGATGGAGTTTTGAGTTAATGAAGTCATCGGTTATAATAAAACTAAGAAGTTATGTGAGTCAAGTAACACTAATTTTAGTGTTTTTATCCGGATATCAACTCTAAATATAGCGTATCCTGCCCTGATTGAACTGCAAAGATCAGACTCCCCAAATCTTGAACCAAACTGTAAAGAATTATAAAATCTGGATTAAACTCGTGACAACAGGCGAAAAATAGTCTTAAAATCACTCTATGATTCCATATAAACTGACGCTCAAAAACTTTCTCAGCTATCGAGAAGCTAGCCTGGATTTTAGCGGACTGCACACCGCTTGCATTTGCGGCCCAAATGGGGCGGGAAAATCTTCGCTACTCGAAGCGATCGCCTGGGCAATTTGGGGCAGTAGTCGCGCCGCCACAGAAGATGATATCATTCATCTCGGAGAAATGGAAGCTCAAGTTGACTTTGCTTTTATTGGTGAAGGAAACCTCTATCGAGTGATTCGTAACCGTCGCCGAGGTCAGTCTGGAAGCTTAGATTTTCAGGTTGCAACTAAACCCTATAATGAAATTCAAAACGGTGCAAAAATTGAGTTTCGCCCTATCGGTGAACGGGGAATGCGAGCGACGCAGCAGAAGATATTAGATCAGATTAAACTCGATTATGATACTTTTATTAATTCGGCTTATTTGCGTCAAGGACGAGCGGATGAATTCATGCTCAAACGTCCGACGGAACGCAAAGAAATTTTAGCCACTTTACTGAAACTTAATGAATATGATAATTTAGCCGATCGTGCTAAAGATTTCTCTCGACAATATAAAGGAAAAATTGAACTGTTGCAACAAACAATAGACAATACAAAGCAACAGCTTCAACAGCAAAATGAAATTACTCAAAAGATTACTCAACTCGAAACCACTCTCAACCAACTCAACACCCAACAAAACACCGAACGAGAGCAATTACAACAGCTACAAGCCAGTCAACACCATCGTCAAACCTGGGAAAAATTGCGTCAAGGTGAACAACAACAATATCAAACAATCTCTCAAGATTATCAACGACTTCAGCAAGAATTTAATACGACTCAACAGCAACAGCAAGAACTCGAAGCTATCTTAAAACAAGCCTCAGAAATTCAAGCTGGATACACTCAATTTCAAACTCTACAAGCAACAGAAGAATGCTTGTCTACAAAGTTTAAAGCCTATCAAGAAGCCCAACAAAACCGTCAGCAACTTCAGGAACAACAGCGGCAAATTTTGCAGCAATTGCAGCAAAAAATACAAAATATAAATATACAGTCGGAGGGGTTAGTCCAGCAAGAAAATGAACAGTTAGAAGTCTTAAAGCAACGTTCAGAAGTAGAAGCTGCTTTACTCGAATTACAAGCTGCTCGTAACCATTTAAGTCAACTCGATGAACTTCAGGTTAAGGTGACGCCTATATTACAACAACGCCAACAATTACAAAGCCAAATTGATCGGGCTTCGGCGAGTTGTAGTGCGCGTTTGGAGGAGTTATCGAAGTCCATTCGTCAAGTGCAACACAGTTTACAAACTCATCCCGAATTACAGCAAACTTTACAACAAGTTAATACTCAAATTAAAGAGTTAGAAAAAAAGAAAGTTTATCAACAACGAGTCCGAGAAAAAGGATTAGAACGGCATAATTTAATGGAGCGGTTATGTGCGCGACAACGAGATTATGAAATGCAACTCTCTGAATTGGATCATAAAGTTAGCCTGTTAGGAATTCCGTCAAATGGGCAGAAAACTGATGATTCTTCGATGCCTTTATGTCCGTTATGTGATCGCCCTCTAGATGAACATGGCTGGAATTTAGTTGTTGGAAAACATCGTAATCAGCAGCAAGAAATTCGCGATCAAATGTGGGTTGTGAATGAACAGTTAGCCTTAGCCGAGCGAGAAATTCAAGGGTTTAGAGATGAGTATCGTCAGTTAGATCGGGAATTAGCGCAGTATGAAGAATGTCGAGAACAACGAGGTCAAATTCAGGCAAAATTAGAGGGGATAGAAGAATCTCAGTTAAGGTTTCAAAAACTGAAATTAGAGGCGAAAGAAATTGAGCAATTGCTACAAACAGGTGAGTTTGCGGCAGAATTGTATCGGGAATTGCGACAGGTTGATCAACAGTTAAAGCAGCTTAATTATCATGAACAAAGTCATGTTTTAGCTCGGAATGAAGAAAAGCGTTGGCGCTGGGCGGAAATTAAGCAAAGTCAACTCCAGAGTGCTGAAAGTAAGCTCTCAAATATTCAAGTTAAAAAACCTGAGTTAGAAGCCAATAAAGCCGCATTAGAACAACAGTTAACTCAACAAGAAAATCACTCAGAATTACACCAAAAAATTGTAGCTTTAGATCGTTCTCTTGCTGAAATTGGATATAATTTAGAAGAACATAATCAAGTGCGATCACAGTTACGTCAAGCCCAACAATGGTTAACTCGGGTAGAAAAGTTAAATTCAGCCCAACAACAATATCCACAAGTTCAACAACGCTTAGAACAAATTCAGCAGTTAAAAACCAGTAAAGCTCAGGATATTAAAGCGGTTGAAACTAAAATTTACATTCTCGAACAAAAGCTCAAAGAAACGCCTGATTTAAACGAACAAATTCAGCAGTTAGAACGACAAATTCAGCAACGTCGTCAACAGATGGATCAAACCTTAAGTCAGTTGGGCAGTCTGAAGCAGCAGCAAGCCTATTTAGAGAGTTTAAACACTCAACAACGTGAACAAAAACAACAGCTTGAAACTGCTCGTCGTCAATATCGCGTTTATAGTGAACTAGCACAAGCCTTCGGAAAAAATGGCATTCAAGCCTTAATGATCGAGAATATATTACCACAGTTAGAAGCAGAAACCAATCAAATTCTCTCACGATTATCTGCTAATCAATTACATATTCAATTTATCACCCAGCGAGCTGGACGCAGTAACAAATCTTCTAAAAAGAAAACGGCGAAATTAATCGATACTTTAGATATTTTAATTGCAGATGCCCAAGGAACTCGACCCTATGAAACCTATTCGGGTGGGGAAGCGTTTAGGATTAACTTTGCCATTCGGTTAGCCCTCGCCAAATTACTCGCTCAACGGGCGGGAACCGCTCTACAAATGCTGATTATTGATGAAGGTTTTGGCACTCAAGATGCCGAAGGATGTAGCCGTTTAATTGCGGCTATTAATGCCATTTCTTCCGATTTTGCTTGCATTTTAACTGTGACACATATGCCCCATTTAAAAGAAGCCTTTCAAGCCCGAATAGAAGTTGAAAAATCCCCCACAGGTTCCCAGTTGAGATTGTTAATGTAGTGTACTTTTTGCATTTCTAAAAAAGCCATGTCATTAATGAGATTATTACAAGAAAAACGCGATGAAATTATCAAAATTTCCGCCCGACATGGCGCGTTTAATGTGCGGGTGTTTGGTTCGGTAGCAAGGGGAGAGGAAAAAGAAACAAGCGATATTGATTTTTTGATTGATTATGATTTGGAAAAAACGACTCCTTGGTTTCCGGGTGGGTTACTGATGGACTTGCAGGATTTGTTGGGCTGTCGGGTGGATATTGTGACGGAACAAGGGTTAAGTCCTTTGATTAAAGAACGAGTATTGAGCGAGGCAAAACCGTTATGAACCCGGAACGCGATCGCGTTTATTTGGTGCATATTTTGGAGTGTATCGATCGCATTCGAGATTATACAGGCAACGTTCGGGAAAATTTTATGAATAATTCTTTGGTGCAGGATGCAGTATTAAGAAGGTTGCAAACAATGGCGGAGTCAACACAACAGCTTTCGGATGATTGAAAAGCAGAAGCGCCGGATGTTGATTGGCGGGCATGATCTGGATTTAGAAATGTTTTAGTCCACGATTATTTGAACGGCATTGATTTAGAGCGAGTTTGGGATGCTCAAGCCAATTATTTGCCGGGGTTGGAATCGGCGGTTAAGCGACTCTCTGAATATTTGGAACGGAAGTCAAAAAGGAAAGATTAAAAAACAATTGAAGTGGGGTTGGAGTTCTTAGCGAGTGGAAAGAAACGTAGTTTTTGCTTCTCCAACTCATACCCAAACCACATCGATAACGATCTTTAAAAACGAAAATGGGCCTGACGATTAGACCCATTCTTTAAAAGCCGAGGGGGTAAAAATCAATTATTTTTTCCCACCCATTCGTAAAGTTCAAAGCTTTCGGTTTGACAGTGGCTACACCCGCCACATTTTTCGATACATTGTTTGTGAACTCTACCTTTACGAACGAGCCGGTTCAGCATTCCCCGCAACGCTTCGCCATCGGTGCGAAAATGAACTTCCATTTCAGATAACGACGCCTTACCCCGTTGGGCGAGATAATTTTGCAATTCGGTTAAAATCATCGTAACTTTCCCTTAATTGATTACAAATCCATTGCAGTTGCCTCTGGGGAAGTTTGACGGCGAACCGGACGCGCCATCCGCAACACAAACAGGGTTCCAACCGTTAGTATTCCCATCGCCAACAACCAGAGGGAAGAGAAAACCGGATGTTCGCCAAAGCGGGCAATTTGATAGAAACTCGTGGCAACAATATAAGCCATTCCCGTCGTCCAAAATGCCACAAATACCGTCCAATTCAGATTCGTTTCCCGGTACACGGCCGCCGTCGCCGAAACGCAGGGAAGATACAATAATACAAACAGCAAATAGGCAAACGCCCCGACCTTGCCATCGAACCGCTTCGCCATCGCCCCAAACGTTCCGAGGGTAACTTCTTGTTCTGCGGCGGCGGTTTCTGTATTATCAACGCTGCCAATATTTAACCCCAACGGATCGAGTACGGCGCTCGGAAGTTCGGCCAAATTCGCGGGAATACTCGCAAACGCCTCCCCGACATTGCCCCAAAAACTAAATTCATCCTCGGCCGCCAGTTCGGGATTGTCTTGAATTGCTAATTGACCGTATACTGCATCTAAAGTCCCGACCATCGCTTCTTTGGCAAACACGCCCGTAAAAATCCCCACCGTCGCCGGCCAATTTTCTTGAGTCACACCCATCGGCGCAAATATCGGCGTCACCGCCTGGCTGCTGACACTGAGAAGGGAATCTTTGCTATCCTGATTTCCGAAAGAACCGTCAGTTCCCAAAGAATTCAACAAACCCAAAACCATCACCATCAGCACGATGATTTTTCCCGCCCTCCACAAAAAGGCTTGCAGGCGATCCCAAGTTCGCAGCAACACGCCTTTCATCCGGGGCAAATGGTAGGGGGGCAACTCCATCACAAACGGCGAAATTTGCCCTTTCAGGATGGTGTGTTTCATCACCAGCCCGGTAAAAATCGCCGCCAAAATGCCCAAAAGATACAGTCCGAAAACCACGTTTTGACCGCCAACCGGGAAGAAAGCCGCCGCAAACAGCGCGTAAACCGGCAATCTCGCCCCGCAGGACATGAACGGGTTCATCATAATTGTCATCAGGCGATCGCGAGAATTTTCCAACGTGCGGGTTGCCATGATCGCCGGAACGTTGCAGCCAAACCCCACCAGCATCGGCACAAAAGACTTACCGGGGAGTCCGATAAACCGCATCACCCGATCCATCACAAACGCAGCCCGGGCCATGTAGCCGGAATCTTCCAGCATCGACAGAAACAGGAACATAAACCCGATCACGGGAATAAAGGTGGCGACGGTTTGAATACCGCCCCCGGCGCCGTCAGCCAACAGGGCCACCAACCATCCCGGCATACCGATACTGTTGTACACCCGCCCCAAACCCTCGACAAAAATCGTACCCGCCAGGATATCGAAAAAGTCAATAAAAGCGCTGCCGACGTTGATGGTAAACAAAAACATCAGGTACATCACGCCCAGGAAAATCGGCACCCCCAGCCAACGGTTGAGAACGATGCTGTCGATTTTGTCTGAGAGGTGGCCGCTGGCCTGTCCGACCCGTTCGGTGGCGTCTTGGGTGAGGTTTTGGATGAACCCGTAGCGGCTGTCAGCAACTAATATATCGATATCTTCGCCCAGAACTTGGTGAATGGTGTGGCGGTGTCGGGCGACAATATTGGTCAGTTGGGGCGTTGCCAGTTCCGGGGCGACCCGTTCATCGTATTGGAGGAGGTTTAAAGCCGTCCAACGGGGTTCGACGATGCGGAGGTGGCTGTGTTCGGTAATGTAGGGGATCAGTTCGTTGATCGCGTCTTCGATCACCGCCGGATACGCGACATAATGGGGCGATCGCGTTAATTGTTTGAACATCTGGCCGATGGTTTCGATCAGGCCTTTGACGCCCCGGCTTTCGGCCGCGACAATGGGAATCACGGGCAGTTCCAGGCGTTGGGCGAGCCGTTCGGGATCGATGGTAATGCCCCTTTTTTCGGCAATATCCATCATGTTTAAGGCCACCACCATCGGCAGGCGCATTTCCATTAACTGGGTTGTTAAATAAAGGTTGCGCTCCAGGTTGGAACCATCGACAATATTGATTACCAGTTCCGCTTCTCCCGACAGGAGATAATCCCGGGCGACCAGTTCATCCATCCCGGTGGCGGTGTCTTCGGCGTCGAGGGAATAGACTCCCGGCAGATCGACGACGGTTATGGTTGTATTTTGATATTTGAATTGTCCCTCTTTGCGATCGACGGTGACTCCGGGCCAGTTGCCGGTGCGCTGGTTCGATCCGGTGAGGGCGTTGAACAGTGTTGTTTTGCCGCAGTTGGGGTTGCCAATTAGGGCAATTATCGGTTTGAGGGGTGCCATCTTCAACTCCTTTCGGGTTTAGGTTTGACTGAGGACTTCGACAATTAAGGCATCGGCTTCTTGTTTGCGGAGGCTGAGGTTGAACCCCCGCACGTTGATTTCGATCGGATCGCCAAAGGGGGCAACCCGAATCACCGTAAATTCGGTTCCGGGGGTGAGTCCCATCGAGAGCAGTTTGCTTTTGTAGGCCCGGTACGCTTTTTCGTAGCCCAGGATGCGCCCGGCGGTTCCCGAGGGGATTTCTCGCAGATAAATAGAAGTTTCTTGAGTTTCCATTTTGGGTTCCTCCTGTTGAGTGTTGAGGGGTTCGTCTGTCACCATGATTTTTTCTGCCATTCCCGCCCCCAACCCCAGGCGGTTATCGGCAATGGCTACCACGACGGAGCCGCTGTTTTGCGTGCTTAAAACTTGCAGTTCGATACCGGGAGTGAGTCCCATTCCCAACATCCGGCTCATTCCGCCTTTGCCGCGAAAACCCACCACCCACACCCGCGTTCCAGACCGGGCTTGAGTTAGAGGGAAAGACTTTGGCGCCGTCGGTTCCTGTGAGTCCGAGGTTGGGGAGGGGGTGCGAGTTCCTCCAAAGTATCTAAAGCTCCAGCTTTTACCTTTTTGACCCTGTTGAGGCTGATTTTCATTCTTATTCAATTGTTTAACTCCTGTTGAGTAGAGTTCGCGTCAGCCTTTTGAAATCTATTCCTATCTAGCTGTATTTATTAAATTAACATCTCTGTATTTCTACTCAGTTTATTTTTTATAAAAATTTAGCTTTTGATTGTCCTTTGCTTCTTCGGTCGTAAGAGCGGGATTTTGAGGGATTTTCAACAGTAAATTTAATTGAGAGAATGCCCTCCTACAAAGGGTTTTAAGGGAAAAATGGTTGTCTATGTCACGATTTGTATAGAGATCGTTTTTCTGAGCAAAATATGCTATTTTATCTACTCTGATTCTGAAAGAAAGTGCTCAAGATAGAGATAGAGTTAACCGCTGCCATTCCCGCTAACTGTGCCGATTTTAGATGATATAGAGTCACAACAACACCTAATTATCCTCAGATTACATTTTTATCAATTGATAATCAATTTCAATTATCTTATATCAAATACGGAAAATAATTCTACAGATCTTTGATCTGAAACTTAATTAAAAATTATCTCAAAAAGCTTAAGGGGCTAATTTCTGGCATCCTTCTCACTTCATCCTCAATCTCCCCGATTGCTGTCACCCCCCCAAGGATTTTCACAAAAAAGTTTATGCGCCTCAAAACTCAAACCCGCCTCCTGTGCTTTTCTTTCTAAGTATTGAATATCTCTGGTGCGTCTGATTCTAGCTTGAGCGCGAGTTGAACCACCACTGCTAACATATGTCCAATCCCCGTCGCCAATTTTATATTTATATTTACAGACAAAATTACCCACAGCCGGCCCTTCAAAGCGAACAGGATGTATCAATATTGGATTGGCGGAAAGTATACTAACAGCTAAGAACAGAGGAAGTTGGTTCATTATTTCTGTATCATAAAGGACAACAATATTATTAAGTTGGCTACGGAATAGAGAAAGGATTGACTCACAGAGATAAATTAATTTTTGATCTAACCTGGAACAGGTTTGGTATGATAGCTAAACTAGCCAGGGTGTAGCTGTCGCTTTATCTATTATATAAATTAGGAGGATGAAAACCGGGTATGAGAGCATTGTATCAGGATGGGTATTGAAGGGAAATAATGAAGATTTTTTGAAAATCTTTATTCAAACTGCAACTCTCTAAAAGAATTGAAGCGTGTGAGGGACAAGTCTTCACTATTTTTATGAATGACTTTGAGATTTACACATTGTTATCCCTCAAAAATCCTTCCCTCAAAAATCTAAGTGTATTAAAAGGAACCTTGGCTTATATGTCTCCAGAACAAACGGGAAGCATGAATCACTTTCTTGATTATCGAGCTGATGATGATCATAGAATAAATTAGAGAATTGGCCCGTTTACTTATCCAGCTTTCTGAAAGTTGATCCCAATAAATATGATCAACGATCAAGCCGACTAAATCCGATCAAAAATCTTTAAATAAAGGCTTCTATTTTTTTCCTTCATACTGTATATTATGAGGATGGAGTGTTGTAAGAGAAACGGGTTATGAATCTCTATGATATCAAGAAAAAAATTGCCCAACTTTTAGCCTGTCATCCTGATGATATAACGACATCATATATTAAGTCCGTTATGCAAAAGTTAGGATATCTTCTGGACTTCCGAACTAAAGCCTCTTGGATGAGAACTTTAGAAATATTAACGGATTACTTTACAGAACAAGATCGAGTGTTTATCGGAACAGGAATGAACTGTGTAAGACGAAATCCGTTTTATAACTTTAGTCATATTCCAACGGGTAAAAACTGTTATTACCATCAAGAAAACAACTGGAATATTACCCATAAACTGCAATACTGTGATCCGACATTTGGGGCATTTACTCGGGATGTTTGGATTATATTTATTCCTGATAGAGCGGTTTACGAAATCCGAAGAATTCGCTTACGCCGTGAATATTTAGATGGGAGATATGAGGAGACAATTTATGACTATATTCCGTCTAAGGTGACTGCAATCAGCACTTGTTAATGGAGTTACGATATCTCCTTATAGGGGGTTAATTACAGAAAATAGAGGTAACAGAAGATAGAGTATAGGGATCTGAAAGCTGGAGAAGGTTTTTGAATTTCTATCAACTGTATAGTAAATTAATATCAGTCAGATGAACTTTCTCGATTGTTATCTGTTATGATTGTTTTCTCATAGGCGATCCGGGGATAGCTTGAGTCACTAATCTATCCCCTAAATTATAGTATCCGCTTTTTTATCGGCAATTACAACCCATATTTAAAGGGGTTAAATGCAAGCGATCGCATGGCTCAATTGCAAGAGTTGGCGAAGATCACCGCAGAGGAAGTTAAACGGGTTGAAAGCGTCTATGAGAACTTGGTAGAACAGTTGCATACCGAGGGTGAACGCCTGCAAAATACTTATAAAAATTTAGTTGAACAGTTGCACGTTTCTTTGCAAGCCGAACAGGAACAAGTGCAGCGAGTTGAGAGTGACTATCAAAATTTAGTCAGTCAATTTAATCAGGCTTTGGACTCAGGAAATAAACAATTAATTCACTATTTAGAAAGTGTCAGTGCATCTCAAAATCAGTTATTTACAGAAGCCGATAGTTCAATTTAAAGTGATTGCTGAAAGTTTGGTCGAAGAATTTTTAGAATGGAGTTTAACCGCCACATCGGGGGATGCTTTATCCATACAAATTCTGAAAACAATTTCTCAAGGTGAAATCGATTATGAGATCGCTAACTAATGTCAGGTGATCTAGATGAGATTTTAAAAAATAACCGTCCCCAATTAATTGAATGGCTCAGAGATGAATATTTAACTCTACTCGATCAACATATTATAGAAGCAAAACACCCCAGAAAAAAGCCCTTTAAAAATGGAATTTAATTAAGGACTTGAAAATTAGCTATCTTCCAAATTCCATCTCGATACTCAAGTTTATAGCGAACTTTTTGAGTATTAAAATTACTGTCTTTGACCTCACCATTTTGGTAAAAGGTGGTATCTTCTGTTACCTTAACTTCAATTGTTGCTTTATTTCCAGCCGCTGCAAATCGTTCAACGGTTTCTACTTTCTGCACGCCGTATTCATAATAGCCATCGTTTTCAATTAAAAAATCAATGGATTTTAAAGTATCTTGATACAGTTCGCCCGTGGTAAACTGTTCTAAAGTTCGACGGTCAAAAGGAGGGGCAAAAATCCTAGATTTTGCGTCCAACCATTCACTCACCAAATCGGCCGCTTCTCCCAACGTTATAGAGGGATTTTGAGCCAGTATTATTGAGTTTTGTGCAGTTAAAGAATCAAAGTGTTGTCCGGGCGAAGTTTCTGCAAAAACAGGTTCAGTCCACGCCAACGGGAACAAGAAGATTGCGGTTAAAATTCTGAGTTTCATGGCTTTTTCTCAATTCGTCGTCATTCCCAAGCTGAAAATAAACTAAACGTTACTACAAATTGCGATCGCCAATTTTCGGAAATTCGTGCTAAGAATAAATCAGTGCCAAATTGCAGAGGTTTAATATGACTGCAAAACAAATTTTGATGATCGTCGGTGATTTTGTGGAAGACTACGAATGTATGGTTCCCTTCCAGGCGTTACAGATGGTTGGTCATACAGTTCATGCGGTTTGTCCCAACAAAAAAGCGGGGGAAACGGTTCGGACTGCGGTTCATGACTTTGAAGGAGATCAAACCTACAGCGAAAAACCCGGTCATAATTTTAAATTAAACGCCACCTTTGATCAGATTAATGTTAAAAATTATGACGCTTTGGTGATTCCCGGTGGACGCGCTCCTGAATACATTCGCTTAAATCAACAAGTAATAGAAATGGTCAAACATTTTGCCCAAACTGATAAACCAATTGCCGCAATTTGTCATGGTGCCCAACTGTTAGCCGCAGCTAATGTAATTCAAGGAAAACGCTGTTCAGCTTATCCGGCTTGTCATCCTGATATAAAAATGGCAGGCGGAGAATATGTAGAGATTCCTGTTGATGAAGCGGTGGTTGATGGTAATTTAGTCACTGCACCCGCATGGCCTGCTCATCCTCGTTGGTTGGCGGAATTTCTGAAAGTATTAGGTACAACAATTGAACATCGAGAATTAACTACCGTTTAGTTATTTTACCGAATAAAAACTTATTGTAGGGGGCATCAGATTGGAAAGTTAAAATAAAGTTACTTATTCCATCTTCTGATGTACCCCATCCACATCAACTATTTATTGATCGTTAAGTGACCAGTCATAATCAAGATATTTAATCTGATATTTTCCATTCATCAAATACTCTTGTTCTGATTCATCGAGATATTGACTGAGAAAGTTTAAGACCGCACGTTCTTTATCACTGCCTGTAAATTTTTCTTGAACCTTGAAACTGGGAATAAAATCTTCACCAAACCATTTAAAGATCGAGGATAGATAAACTTTATTGTCTTGTTTATCAATTTTAAAATTCTGATTAAGGGCTATAAATCTACGGGTTTGTTTATTGAGTTGTTCGTCAAGTTTATCTCCGATATAGGGTTCCTGAAGTAATATCGGACAACCAATAGAAGCACAAACTAATCCCATATGTATGCGAGGTTCGTTGAATTGAACACGCAATATTTTATGTTCAATTTCATCTAATGTCACCTCTTTTCCAATGACCTTAAATTGAATTCTTGTCCACACTCCAGGAATGTCACGAATGCTTTTACTAGGATAGTTTTCAATAATAGCCAGTAACGTTAATGAGTTATAAGCATTAATCCAAAATGCAATTTTTTCTTTCTCTGTCCAGTTGGCAAAAGTATCAGGAGAAAGAGTCGCTAAAGACGCATTAAATGTATCTAATACTTGACGATTTTCTTTCAAGACTTTGTAGTTAACTTTTCCTTCTTGATCGACATAGGTAGAAAGAACTTGTTGATATTTTTGATAGTTAAAGGGTTTAGTTGCAGCTAAAGTTACGCTAGACTCGATTGAGTTTGAATGATTTGTGTCCAGATTTAAGGGTGTAGTTTCCGTCGCACAACTGGAGATTAAAAACAGGATTGGAATGAGTATAATTAAAGTTTTGAAGTTATTCATCGTTATGAGTAGAGGTTCAATTGGATTGAGATTATTTTGAGTCAATTGATGGATTAGGCTTGAACAGATGAGGTTTAAAAACCATCCATACACAACCTAAAATAAAAGGTAGCCACATTAAAAGTCGTTCGTTTAACGTCAAATACCAACTCAAATCTCCCAATGCTTTACGGTGTTGTAATACGAAATAAATAAATGCTGAAATACTCACCAAACGAGTTCCTAAATTACGACTAACAACGGCAAAGGGAACGAGCCATGTAAAATACCAAGCATGAATAATGGGAGAAACTATGAGTAAAGAAATTAGATAAAATTCAGAGAAGTAAAATAAGTGATTAGAGGAAAAATACCAGCCATTAAATAGTTTATTTTTTTGAGATTGGAAATATAACAATCCCCCGATTAATACTAAAGTTAACGGCATCAAATAAATGGAGTTTGCTAGAGTTTTCGGTTGCCAAAATAAATGAAGAATAAAGGGAAAAAATTCTGCACTGCGTCCGTTATTCACAAAACTGGAACCTGTAGGAATGATAGGACAGCTTACCGTTGAACAGAAGGGAATCGCACTCAATATTAAAGGTAAAGTTCCTAATAATAATACCATTATAGCAGATTTAAACCGAGGAAGCTGTAACCAAGCTAATAAACATAAAATGGGTAAAGACATCCATTTTATCGCAATACTAATTCCAATCCAAACCGCAATCCAACTTTGATTTTTATAATTTGAAATTAAACATCCTGCGACCAAGGGTAAGATGAACCAACTATCGTAGTGAGCGCCTCCTGCAAAAGTATAAATAATTAAAGGATTCCAAGCATACAGCAGTGTTTTTGTATAGTTAAACCGACGACTGAGAAGCCAACAGATCCCTAAATCTGCACCAATAAAAGCAATTTTAAACAAAAGAATTGAAGGAGAGATTGCAGCTAAAATCTTAAAGCCTAACTGAGTTAAAGGAGGATAAATTGCCGCGTGATCAAGATGATTTATCAATGACCACCAAGCGGTATGATAGGGAATAAGTTCAGGTGCATTAGGAGGTAAAAGATAGGGATTAAATCCGAGGTTTTGAATGTAGCCTTCCCAGAGATATCGCCAGACATCATCACCGGGATACATGGGTAATAATAACAACCGAGAAAGAATTGCGATTGCCCAAAACCAAATTCCATAAATACATTCAATTCCCCAACTCAAAATAAATCCGAGACTCATCAGGGTTATCCCGATCCAAAATTGAGGAACTGCCCCAACTTGGCGAAAGTCTCCATAGGGAATAATCCAAAAACAACCGAGTATTAATAGCAGAGAACTTAACACCTTAAGAATAGGATAATTAACTTTAATTTTTTCTATTTTGGTGTTTTCTAATCTATTTTTGCTATACAACTTACCTAGCGTTGTGAGAATGATTGTTCCGGCTTTTAAACTTCCTGATAATGTACCTGAAATTTTAGATTTTCCTCCTTGGCGATGATGATAATTAACCGGAATTTCCCGAATACTTAAACCCAATTCTACCGCCCTCGCTTGCATTTCTACTGTCCATCCAAAGCCTCGATCTTGCATTTGAATAGATTCTAAAGCGGAACGACGAATTAATCGCAAAGGCCCTAAATCATAATAACGATAACCCCAACCTAAATGAATCAGAAATGTTGCGAGTCCATTTCCAAAGTTTTGAACCGGAGTCATCGCCGCCCGTCCTTGAGAAGTAGCCCGACGATTTCCTAAAATAAAATCTGTAGTTTTATCGGTAAAAAATTGCGGTAACTCACTGAGATCATCACTACCATCTCCATCACAAAATAAAATCCATTCAATATGAGAAGGAAGTTGTTGCAATCCTCGCCAACAAGCACGACCATAACCGGGTTTAGGTTCAATAAAAACCTCTGCACCAGCCTGTTTTGCTTCTGCTACACTATGATCAATACTCCCATTATCAACCACTCGGATTTGAGTCAAATCCAACTGTTGTAAGGACTTAATTACTGTAGCAATTGTGGTTTCTTCATTCAAGACTGGAATGATAACAATCACCCGATCTAAATCCAGTGAATTCTGGTGGTCTTCGGGAAAATTTTGAGGACAATTCGCACTGAGTCTAAGCTGCACAAATCTATGCTAAATTTAGGTACATTACAATTTCAATTTAAGATGAGTTAGATGAGTTTTACCTGAGAAACAGTTTAACTTTAACTGAATTTGAGAGTTGACAAAATTATTGTTTTATGTATAACATTATTTATTGAGCGACTTTATTACCTAAAATTAATCATAAATTGTTAAAGTTTATGGGACAAGGAAATTACGAACGTCTGCGCCAATATTTTCATAATCCGAATGTAAATAAGCCTCTAGAAGAAATCTATGCAGATTTAGATGCTTATACCTATGAAATTTTTGAAAATGAACCTGATCGCTTTAACACTGTTAGTTTTTTTGTCGTTTTACCTCCTGTTCGCTATGAAGGAAGATTAATTAAAGGTTTGTATTTGAGTGAATCAGTCGATTTGTTGAACAAAGTATTACCCCAACTGTCGCAATATTTTTTCGCTCATGCTTATTCAATGTATGCGGCTTTTCCTTGGTCCAATACGGCTGATTCCTATTCTTCTATTTATGATAATCCTCATCGAAATCATTGGTTTCGTCAAACCTATCCTGAACGGGCTAATAAAATTCTCTTTTCTTGCTATGACTCCGATTTTATTAATGAATATGTAATCGCACCTAAATCTGTTCCTCAAAAAGATATTGATGTTTTATGTGTTTCTCGACTGTCAGCAGAAAAAAATATTCCAATTATTGCAAAAGCATTAAAAATTTATCATCATAAATATGGCACAAAAATCAAGATGACTTTGATTCCCGGTTTACATAATTTTAACGGAGTTGAGCAATTAGATTCTCATGCTCGCCGGGAATGGAGGCAAATTGAAGCCATTTTAGGTGATCCATTTGAGTATATTAATTTAGTTCCTTGGGCTGATTATTATCAACAAATGCCCGTTTATTATTCTAGTGCAAAAGTTGGGGTATTGGGTTCTCTTTTAGAAGGAAAAAATCGCTTTTTGAGTGAAGCGATGAGTTGTAATCTTCCGGTAATTTGTTTTGATGAGTTTAATCAATATCTGCGAGGTCAAGATGGTGCCTTTCCTGAAGGAGTAGGTTTATATGCAAAGTTTGATTCGGAATCTTTAGCGGATACTATTCATACGGTTTTAAAAAATCAAACAGCATTCAAACCTCGTTTAACGTACCTTCAAAATCGAGGACGTAAAAACTTTTTCAATACCTGTCTCGATCACTATTCTTATTATCAAGAAAACGTTCCTAATTATGTTCGCGGACAAGCTTTTAATAACCTCTGGTTAGATTTAGCAGTTCAACAAAATTATAAAATGAGTCTGTCTGATTTTCTCTACGGACGTTCGGATAAATCTCATTTACGGGGCTTAGTTAAAATTTATAAAATATTAAATCAATGGCTACAATTATAAGAGATTATTTTCCCAAGAGATAAGATCCTACTTGCAAAATTTTATTGAAATCTGTCTCTAGATATACATTATTTTCAATAAATCATGCTAGGATATCTCAAACGTCAAGATGGATGAGTAAATATCTATGCCTGACCAGCAAGCTCAAGTTTGCCCTGTTTGTAAGGTGAGAATCGTTAAAGCAGCAGGAGGAGATAAAGTCTTATTTTCTTCTGGGCCTCCAGGAACAAGATCCAGGTTATCAGCACGGGTTTGTCAGTTCGTAAAAAAGAATGGGTGCATTAATAAAGATCCGAATTTGATCGGAGATATTAAATCTGAAGACTACTATAAACCAGATTTATAAATGAGTCAATTCAGGTAATTTTCAGGAGGAGATTGTTTATAAACAGGTGATGCAATCTCCTCTCTCGACTTTAATTTTACAAAAATATATCGATCAACTCTTTAAAATAACCAACGAAAATCATCATCTTTATTATACCTAGATGAAAGTTATTTATATGCTAAAGCCACCAACAGCTTTGTTTCATCCTCAGTTTATTTTAAAAGTTTTGCAACAGATGACGATAGAACGTTTCTCTACAGTTAAAGACAATTTATCAGAAATTCCGACTATTGTTTCTGAATAAAAAATACTTAAATATTGCCGACTAATGATTGATAGAGAGTGGGAAGTGAACAGTCAGAGGAATTCATAAATTACCTCTGTGCCTTGTATCCTTGTCTCAGAATTCTCTCCATAGCCATTCCCCGGTCAGTTCAGTTTTTTTTGTAAATCAAGAACAGATTACTGGTATTATAAGCCATCAGTATAGTGCCTCAAGGGTAGAATTGTTGTTCTCAATGGGACAATTCAACAACTTTTGATGCAAATTGAGTGCAAATTTGAGCTTTAGAAAGACTGAATTTGATTAAATTTGATTAAATTGTATTGAATAGAGTTGAATTTGATTTATAGTATTTAGTCTGACGATTAACCCTTTGATTAAAAATAGTAGAATATTGAACCCTGAAAAAGTTCCGGGGTTCGTTTTTCCCAACTCTCTAGAATACCATGAATCAAGACTCTCAAGAACGGCATCAAGCTTATTGGCGTGCCAATACCAAATTAATTATCACACTCCTACTGATTTGGGCTTTTGTTTCTTTAGGATGCGGAATTCTTCTGGTTCCTGTGTTGAATAACATTTCTCTTGGTAACGTCCCGTTAGGCTTTTGGTTTGCCCAACAAGGATCAATTTATGTGTTTGTTATTCTGATTTTTGTCTATGCTCATCAGATGGATAAACTTGATCGCAAATATAATATTAACAGGAGAGATTAAATCATGTCTGTAGAAGTTTGGACGACTATTTTTGTTCTCATCTCATTTATTCTCTATCTCTATATTGGTTGGAGTTCAAGAGTTCGAGATAGTAAAGGATTTTATGTCGCCGGACAAGGGGTTCCTTCCCTGGCAAATGGTGCCGCCACCGCTGCGGATTGGATGTCGGCCGCTTCATTTATTTCGATGGCGGGATTAATCTCTTTTTTGGGATACGATGGTTCAATTTATTTGATGGGATGGACGGGCGGTTACGTGTTGTTAGCCTTGCTTCTCGCCCCCTATTTACGCAAGTTTGGAAAGTACACGGTTCCCGATTTTGTTGGCGATCGCTATTACTCCAATATTGCCCGTTTGGTGGCTGTTGTTGCGGCAATTTTTGTCTCCCTAACCTACGTCGCCGGACAAATGCGGGGGGTGGGAATTGTCTTTAGTCGCTTCCTGCAAGTCAACATCGAAACGGGTGTTGTAATTGGCATGGTTATCGTCGGATTTTTTGCGGTTTTGGGGGGAATGAAAGGCATTACTTGGACACAAGTTGCTCAATATGTAGTATTGATTTTTGCCTTCTTAATTCCGGCGATCGCCATTTCCCTGCTTCTAACCGGAAATCCCATTCCCCAAGTCAGTTTTCCCTTCGGCGATATCATTCCCAAACTCAACCAAATTCAAACGGATTTAGGGTTTCAAGAATACACCCAACCCTTTGTGAATAAATCCATGTTAGACGTGCTGTTTATTACCATTGCGTTAATGGTGGGAACCGCAGGTTTACCTCATGTTATCGTCCGGTTTAGATCGTTCCTGATGTTCGTGCTGCTCGATATTCTGCGGGTTGGGCGTTATTATTTATTGCCCTTTTATACACTACTGCACCTGCACTTGCTTCTTTTGCTCGTTATAACTTAATTACCACTTTACATGACCAACCTATCCAAGAAGTGCGTCAGTTAGATTGGGCGAATAAATGGGAACAAACCGGACTTTTAGCCTTTGATGATAAAAACCAAGACGGACGCTTTCAACTCACCCCTGATCCCGAAACCAACGAAATCACAATTGACCGGGATATCATCGTTCTTTCCACTCCAGAAGTCGCCAAATTAGCCCCTTGGGTAATTGCATTAGTTGCTGCTGGAGGATTAGCCGCCGCTTTATCAACAGCTTCCGGTTTATTACTTGTCATCTCTAGTTCGGTTGCTCACGACGTTTATTATCGCATGATTAACCCCGGAGCCTCGGAATCTTTGCGGGTGATGGTGGGTCGAATTATGGTCGGATTTGCGATCGCAATTGCTGGATATTTTGGGGTAAATCCCCCTGGATTTGTGGCTCAAGTTGTGGCGTTTGCTTTTGGGTTAGCAGCAGCAAGTTTCTTCCCGGTTATTATTCTGGGAGTGTTTGATAAACGCACAAACCGAGAAGGAGCAATTGCCGGAATGATTGTCGGTTTAGCCTTCACAATGTTCTACATTCTTGGGGTGAAATTCTACAACATGGAACCCTGGTTTTTTGGGGTTTCGGCGGAGGGAATTGGCACATTAGGGATGATTCTCAACTTCATCGTCACCTTTGGGGTTTCTCGCGTAACACCACCACCACCGGAGTCAGTTCAAAGGTTGGTTGAGGAGTTAAGAACTCCCGGTGATGAACCGCCCGCAATTGAAGAAGTTGGAGAAGACTATTTGGATTAATTTTAATCCGTTTTGGGATTTAGGGCGCAAACAAGAGCGCCCCGACTGGATTGAGAATCAATTCTCAGATATAGTTTGAATCCTCGTTAATTCTCAGATAGAACTTTAAATAATTGCCTAACTTTGGCTAAATCTTTATCACCGGGAGACTGTTCAACACCGCTCGATAAATCAATCCCATCCGGCTTTAATAAATTCAACGCTTCTAACACGTTATCTGGGGTTAAACCGCCTGCTAATAACCACGGGACTGCCGGACGAAATTGTTGTAAACTATTCCAATCTAAAGTGTGACCTGTTCCTCCCAATTGTTGAGGATGATAGGCATCTAAGAGCAAACTATCAACGTGATGAATATAAGTTTCGGCTAATAATAACGCTTCTGGTGTTTTCACTCGAATGGCTTTAATGATTTCTAAATGGGGAAATAATTGACGTAGGCGATCGCAAAATTCTACAGTTTCATTACCATGCAGTTGAATTCCTGTCAATTCCGCTTCAGTTAGAGTTTGACGAATTTCCTCTAGGCTAGCATTAGCAAAAACCCCGATTCGTTCCACTGTTATCGGTAAAAGTTCAATCACGGCTTGAATGTCTTGAGGAGTGATAAACCGAGGTGAACTCTGAACACAAATAAATCCCAGAGTCGTCGCCCCCAACTCAGTGATCGCTTTTCCCTGATCTGGTTTCGTAATTCCACAAATTTTAACCCGCATTTCAATACCTGAGTCTCTATTTTTTAATTTTAAACTCAAATCCTAATCACGACCTTGATAAATCTATCGGAAGTTAGATGAAAAAATTTATTAATCTAGTCTGAAATTGTTGCGAATTTTAACGAATATGTTAATTATTTCAACAAATTGATACTGATCAAAAACAAGTTCCTATAATACTAAATAATCATTAGATTTGACAACCTTTTTAACATCAGTTAATTCCAAAGGAGAACCCAATTTGATTTACTCATCTTTACTTCTGGCTGTGCAATCTACCGTTCCTTCCACACCGCAGTGGTCGCCAAAAGTAGCACTCGTTATGATTCTCTGTAACTTATTTGCGATCGCCATTGGATTTTATGCGATTCCTCAAAAAAATCGAGGTAAAGGCCCCGATCTTCCGGTACAGTTACCCGGTTTATTTGCAGGCTTCGGTGTTCCAGAATTGTTAGCAACAGCCAGTTTCGGACATTTGTTAGGTGCCGGAATGATTCTCGGATTAGGGAATGCTGGCGTCCTCTAAACCCAAGCTGACGAGCGTTGTTGGTACACTAGAAAGAGAACATTATCAATCCTGGGTATCAACAACAGGAATAGCGAGAGTTAAGGATATAAAGCTCATGCAAGCAGGTTGGCGAATTGGATCAATATTTGGGATTCCGCTCTATATCGATTCTTCTTGGTTTTTGATTTTACTACTTGTAACCCTTGCCAATAGCCAGGATTACTTGAAGTGGGGGCAAATTCTGTCGTGGAGTGCCGGGTTTGCCGTCTCACTATTACTATTTGGCTCTGTATTATTGCATGAGCTAGGGCATAGTTTAGTTGCCAAATCTCAAGGAATTCAAGTCAATTCTATCACCTTATTTTTATTCGGGGGAATTGCATCTATTGATCGCGAATCCACAACACCAGGTCAAGCTTTTCAAGTCGCAATTGCTGGGCCTTTAGTTAGTTTAGGACTGTTTTTTGTTTTGAGTTTAATGGCTCAGGTTTTGCCTGAATCGAGTTTAACAGGTGCTTTAGCGGGTCGCCTGGCAGGAATTAACCTCGTTTTAGCTTTATTTAATATGATTCCCGGCTTACCTTTAGATGGGGGTCAGGTGTTAAAAGCAGCCGTTTGGAAATTCACAGGAAGTCGTTTTGCAGGGGTTCGCTGGGCGGCGAGAACAGGTCAAGCTATCGGTTGGATCGCCATCTCTTTAGGACTAACAATCTTCTTATTAGAAAATCAATTTGGCGGTTTGTGGATTGCTTTTATTGGATGGTTTGCGGTGCGGAATGCCACCTCTTATAATCGCATGACTGATTTGCAAGAAATCTTGATCAATGTCACCGCAGAAAAAACAATGACCCGAGAATTTAGAGTCGTTGATGCAGATTTAACCCTACGAGAATTTGCCGACGAATATCTAATTACACCGGACACTGTTCCCGTCTATTTTGCTGCTTCTCAGGGTCGTTATCGAGGGTTGGTTTCGATTGATTCCCTACGAGTCATTGAACGTAGTCAATGGAATACTCAAACCCTACATGATGTGGTGACTCCCCTCGATCAATTAGTCACGATCTTGGAAAAAACACCTTTATTTGAGGTGATTAATTATCTAGAAATACACAAACTTTCTCGGATTACCGTTTTATCTCCGGCTGGGGCTGTAGCCGGTATGATTGATCGCGGTGATATTGTTCGGGCTGTGTTAACTGAAATGAAAGTTCCGGTGCCTGAAGGTGAGATTAAACGCATTAAATCAGAAGGAAATTATCCACCCGGATTACCTCTAGTTTCTATCGCCCAAACGACTGCTTCTTATAGCAAAGCTTAAAGATTTTTTCTAGAGTTCAGTACCACTCTCTCGGATTATTGTCTGGGAGTTTTGTTTTATAATATAGCCTCAACTCTCTCTTGATTGTACGAAAAACACCTGAACTCCATGACTCAGGGTTATCATAGGAATAATTAAATCCGATCAAATCTATTGGCAGCTCTGTCAATGAAACCGTTTCCTCATCTGTTGACTCCGATTTTTACTAGACTACCCCTGCGAATTGTGTTGATTGTTCCCTTTGTGCTGCAAATCTTCGGAACAGTTGGACTGGTGGGGTATCTTTCTTTTAAAAACGGACAAAAAGCCGTTGAAGACTTAGCACAGCAGTTAATGGATGAGGTGGGAGATCGAATTGAACTCTATTTAGATACTTACTTAGCCACTCCTCAACTGATTAATCGCATTAATGCAGATGCTGTTCGTACTGGTCAGCTTGACTTAACAAATTTATCACAATTAGAACGACATCTATATACTCAAATTTTACAATTTGACTCGGTAACTTCCATTATGTTTGGAAGTTCTCAAGGAAAATTTAGAACAATTCATCGAAATCTTTTAAAAGAGGGTCAAATTGAACTGGGAATAGCCGACTCTAGTAATCCTAAAACATTAAATGTTTATCTTTTTAATCAAGGTCAGCCTATTGCTCCCTTGGAGACATTATATCCCTTTGATGTTCGAGATCGACCTTGGTATAAAGCCGCCATTGAAACCCAAAGTTATGGATGGAGCGAACTCTTTCAAATTGGTGCCGATCCCTCTCTCGCTATCAATGCTTACCATCCATTTTACGATCAAAAAAATTCTGAATTAATCGGGGTTTTTTCTGTCAATCTGAGTTTAATCAATATTAGTAACTTCCTAAGTTCTGTTGAAGTCAGCCAGTCTGGAGAAGTTTTTATTATTGAACGCAATGGGTTACTGATTGCAAGTTCAAACAATGAAACTCCCTTCAAAGTTAAAGAAACCCAAAACCTTCAAAAAGAGTATCAACGATTAAAACTCAAAGACAGCAATACTCCAATTGTTAAAATAGCGGGTCAGTATCTTGAAAGCCACTACAAAGATTTATCCCAAATTTCAACGACAAAACAGATAGCATATACCGATAAAAGAAAGAGATATTATGCTCAAATTCTTCCTTTCAAAAACCAATCAGGATTAGATTGGTTAGTTATAATTGTTGTGCCGGAATCGGATTTTATGGCAAGGATTTATGCCAATACTCGCACGACCATTATTTTATGTATTCTTGCTTTAAGCGTAGCCCTAATTTTAGGCATGATCACAACTCGTTGGGTGATCAAACCGATTCTAAAATTAAACCAAGCTGCTAAAGATATCGCCCTGGGAAAATGGGATAAAACGACAGACATAAAACGCAGCGATGAACTGGGAGAACTCGCCCATTCTTTTGACACAATGGCACATCAACTGCAAGCTTCTTTTGCAGAACTCAAAAATAGTGAAAGTCGCCTATTTCAATATCTAGAAGCCTTACCTGTGGGAGTTTCTGTTCACGATATCACCGGAAAACTGTATTATGCAAATCAAACCAGTAGACAACTTTTAAACATTCAAGCACCTCTGAATGCGGATGCCCACGAACTGAGTCAAGCTTACCAAATTTATCAAGCTGGAACCGGAAAACTTTATCCCACAACTGCTTTACCTGCTGTTCGGGCTTTAAAAGGAGAAATTGTTTACACAGAAGATCTGGAATTTCACTACCTTGATCAAATTTTACCCATAGAAGTTTGGGCAACTCCGATTTATAATGAACAAGGTAAGATTATTTATGCGATCGCCGCTTTTCAAGATATTACTCAACGCAAACAAGCCGAACAACTCTTAGCAGACTACAACCGCACCTTAGAAGCACAAGTTACTCAACGCACCTCCGAACTCGCAGAAGCCAAGGAAAAAGCCGAAGTTGCTAACCTTGCCAAAAGTACCTTTATTGCTAATATGAGCCACGAATTACGCACACCACTCAATGCTATCCTGGGATTTTCTCAAATTATGGCTCGTTCAGAAAATATTCCAAGTGAACATCAAGAAAGTATTAATATTATTAATCACAGTGGGGAATATTTGCTCACACTCATTAATAATATTTTAGATTTGTCGAAAATCGAAGCGGGAAAAATTACTCTCAATCTTAATAATTTTGATCTGTATCGACTCTTAGATGAAATTGAAGACTTATTTAAGCTGAAATCTATCAATCAAGGATTACAATTAGATTTTCAACGCGGAGATGATGTTCCTCAGTATGTACAAACTGATGAGTTGAAGTTACGGGAAGTTTTAATAAACTTACTCGGTAACGCCATCAAGTTCACTAAGAAAGGGGGAGTATTCATAAGAGTTAAAAGCTTATCAACTCCCGAAACAGAACCCTCAAATCAAACCCTCTACTTTGAAGTCGAAGATACAGGGGTAGGAATCGCCTCAGAAGAACTCAGTCAACTATTTGAAGCCTTTAGTCAGACTCAAAGCGGAAAAAAAGCCCAGGTTGGAACAGGTTTAGGATTGGCGATTAGTCAGAAGTTTGTACGTCTCATGGGTGGTGATATTCATGTTCAAAGTCAAGTCGGAGTTGGAACTGTTTTTAGCTTTAATATTCAGGTAAACTTAGTTCAATCTATAGAAGTAGAAACCCAAACCTTTCAGCGTCGAATTATTGCCCTCAAACCCAATCAACCTTGTTATAAGCTTTTAATTGTTGATGATAATTTGATTAACCGCAAACTGTTAATTCAACTGCTGAATCCTTTAGGATTTGAACTCCAAGAGGCAAGTAACGGCAAAGAAGCTATTACAATTTGGCAAGATTGGGAACCGCATTTAATTTGGATGGATATGAGAATGCCTGTAATGGATGGTTTTGAGGCTACAAAACAAATTAAAACCACAACCAAAGGAGAAGCAACGGCTATTATTGCGATTACGGCTAGTGTATTAGAAGATAATAGAAATATTATTCTTTCAGCCGGATGTGATGACTTTGTGCGGAAACCCTTTCAAGAATCTATAATATTTGAAATGCTGGAAAAACATTTAGGAGTTCGTTTTATTTATGAAGAAATCCATGTCTCTACGAAAAAAGAAATGAGTTCTACTTTAGATGTAGACAGCTTAAAAGTTATGCCCGCAGATTGGTTAGAGGAACTTTATCAAGCCTCAATGGATTTAGATAATGACAGGGTTTTCACACTGATTACTCAAATTCCTGAAAATCAAGCTTCTCTGGCAACTGCTTTAACCTATTGTGTTAAGAATTTTCGTTTGGATAAAATTATTGATTTAATTGAAGTTATACAAAATGAGTAACTCTTTAGAATCTTCCCAACCTGAAAATATTTTAATTGTTGATGATCATCCCGAAAATCTAAAAATTTTAACTCAGATGCTATCTCAGCAAAATTATAAGATCCGAAAAGCAATTAATGGGAAAATGGCTTTAAACTCAGCCTTTTCTAAGCCACCTGATTTGATTTTACTCGATATTGTCATGCCCGAGATGGATGGTTATCAAGTTTGTCAACAAATCAAAGAAAATCCAATCACATCTGAGATTCCTGTGATTTTTATGAGTGCGCTTGATGAAGCTTTTAATAAAGTGAAAGCTTTTGAAGTCGGAGGAGTTGATTATATTACAAAACCCTTTCAGACTAAAGAAGTTTTAGCGAGAGTTCAACTTCAGTTACAACTACAACACCAAAAACAACAGTTAGAAGAACAAAATCAGAAACTTCGACAAGAAATTACTAAAAGACAGGAAGTAGAAATTCAGTTAAGTTTATTTAATCAAGCCATCTTTACTTGTCGCAATGGTGTGATTATTACCGATGCCACTCAACCCAATAATCCGATTATTTATGTTAATCAAGCTTTTGAAAAAATTACCGGATATTCGGCATCAGAAGTTTTCGGTAAAAATTGTCGTTTTTTACAAGGAGAAGATCGAGATCAACCCAATTTAGACATTATTCGGAATGCCTTAAAAAATGAAAAAGATTGTTTAGTAATCATGCGGAACTATCGTAAGGATGGAACTCTGTTTTGGAATGAAGTCTCGATTTCTCCGGTGCGAGATGCTGGAGGAAATATTACGCACTATATTGGTATTCAAACTGATATTACTGAACGTCAGCGAATTCAAACCGCTTTAGAAGAAGCCAACAAAAAGTTACAGTATTTAGCGAATATTGATGGTTTGACTCAAATTGCCAATCGTCGCAGCTTTGATGAAACTCTAAATCGAGAATGGTGTCGAGCAACTCGTGAACAACAACCTTTGTCTTTAATTCTTTGTGATGTAGATTATTTTAAAGCCTACAACGATTATTATGGTCATCTACAAGGCGATGAATGTTTAATCCAAGTTGCTCAAGCCATCAGTCAAGTCGTTAGACGTCCAGCCGATTTAGTCGCTCGTTATGGGGGTGAAGAATTTGTGGTGATTTTACCGAATACAGATGGTTCGGGGGCGGTTCAAGTCGCCCAATTGATTCAAGAGCAAATTCGACAACTTCAAAGCCCTCATGTCAAGTCTGATGTTAGTCCATATATCACCCTAAGTTTAGGGATTTCGAGTATAATTCCGAGTTGTAAGATGAGTTCAGAGCAGTTAGTCAATGCAGCGGATCGCGCTCTCTATCAAGCCAAACAACAAGGACGCAATCAGATTATTATTAACACTAATATTAACCCAAAAAAAACCCAGCCTCTCCAAGAAACTGGGTAATTGTCCTAAGCAAAGTCTAGATCATATGACGTAGCATACTTAAGCTTGAGACGCTTGACCTTCAGCTAAAGCTGCGGTTGTTTTTTCTCGATTTAACTTCAGCATTAACACGCCCAACGGAGGTAAGCACAAATCTAACGACTGGGGATAGTTGTGGAACCACCATTCTTCTGTCCACTTACCGCCCAAGTTCCCCATGTTGCTCCCGCCATATTCACGAGCATCACTGTTAAACAACTCCGTATAGAAGCCCGCTTCTGGAACCCCGATGCGATAATGACTGTGAGGTTGAGGGGTGAAGTTACAGACTGTGACGATAAACTCATCGGTATCTTTGGCTCGACGAATAAACGACACCACACTATGACGATTATCAGTACAATCAATCCACTGGAACCCTTCCTCAGCGAAGTCCTGTTCATAGAGTGCAGGTTCAGAACGATAGAGAGCGTTCACATCCTTAAAGAAGCGCTGAATATTCTGATGACCTTCGTATTGCAGCAGTTCCCATTCTAGAGTTCCCCAAGCATTCCACTCTTTCCTTTGACCAAACTCCATCCCCATAAACATCGTCTTCTTACCGGGATGAGCAAACATATAGGCAAATAAGCAGCGGACGTTGGCAAATTTCTGCCAATCATCCCCAGGCATTTTACCCAAAATATTACTCTTACCATGTACGACCTCATCGTGAGACAAGGCTAACATGAAGTTTTCGCTGTGATGATACCAAATACTGAAAGTAATATTATTTTGGTGGAACTGCCGGAACCAAGGGTCCATGTGGAAGTAATCCAACATATCGTGCATCCAACCCATGTTCCACTTCAGGTTGTACCCTAAACCGCCCACATAAGTCGGCCAGGAGACCATCGGCCATGCTGTGGATTCTTCGGCGATCATCAATGTACCGGGATAATAGCCGAACAAAACATGATTGGTTTGACGAATGAAATCAGCCGCTTCAATATGTTCGCAACCGCCATACTTATTAGCAACCCACTCTCCATCTTCACGACAATAGTTGAGGTAAAGCATCGAAGCCACCGCATCCACCCGCATTCCATCAATATGGAATTTGTCAAACCAGAAGATGGCGTTAGCAACCAAGAAGTTACGGACTTCGTTGCGACCATAGTTAAAGACCAGGGTTCCCCAACCTTTGTGTTCCCCAATCCTCGGATCGCCGTGTTCGTAGAGATGAGTCCCATCAAAGAAAGCTAAACCATGTCCATCTTTGGGGAAATGTCCGGGAACCCAGTCTACAATCACGCCAATACCCTGTTCATGGCATTTATCCACCAAATACATAAAATCTTCGGGGGTACCAAAGCGGGAACTCGGAGCATAATAACCCGTAACTTGATAACCCCAAGAGCCATCAAACGGGTGTTCTGCAACCGGGAGCATTTCGATATGAGTATAGCCAAGTTCCTTAACGTAGGGAACCAACGTCTCAGCCATTTCTCGATAGGTTAAAAAGCGACCACCCGGATCAAGTTCAATCGCTTGAATAGCAGGTTCTACCGTGCCATCAGGTAACTTGTGGGGTTCAGACATCGATGCCCGGTTCCACGATCCGATATGACATTCATAGACGGAAATCGGCCCACTTAGGGGTTCAGTGTGACGACGTTCCTCCATCCATTGAGCATCATTCCACTGGTAAGTATCGAGATCGGTGACAATCGAAGCGGTTTTGGGTCGGACTTCCTGTTGAAAACCGTAGGGATCAGATTTTTCGTAAATGTGTCCTTCCCAGTTTTTGACCTCATATTTGTAGTGAGCGCCAACTGTGACTTCCGGGATAAACAGTTCCCAAACACCATTCCCAAACTTCCGCATTTGGTGTTTACGACCGTCCCAGAAGTTGAAATCACCGAGTACAGAAACGTTACGAGCGCTCGGTGCCCAAACCGCGAAGTAAACGCCATTGACTCCATCAATCGTATCCGAGTGAGCGCCAAGTTTCTCATAGATGCGATGGTGATTTCCTTCGGTAAACAGGTGAATATCAAAGTCTGTCAGTTTCGGAGAGCGGAAAGCATAGGTGTCATAAGTGACTCGCTCATGTTCTCCTTCTTTGTAACGAATTTGATAATTGGCGAGTTTGGGGGTATCGAGATCAAGAATACATTCAAAGAAATGGGGGTTATGTACCGACTCCATTGCATATTCTTCTCGTTGCTCCGGCAAAATGACCCAGGCTGCTTCCGCATTGGGGAGGTAGGCTCGCACTACCCATACCGTTTTGCCATCTTTTTCGATCTGATGGGGGCCGAGAACTTCAAAGGGATCGCTATGATGATTCCAAACAATCCGGTCAATTTGATCATGTGCGATAGTGGTCATGGGTCTCACACGCTACTACTACTACAAACAGGTTAATCTCAAACGGGCAGGTTATATTACAATACATTTTTTAGCCAGTTTCAGGAATTTGTCATCTATCCCTAGCTCTAGCTTTAAAAAATTAGGCAGATCTATTGGGGATCAAGCCTTTCTCTATGCACAAATGCTTGATCACAAGTATACAAATTCAGATGACCTCTATAGGAAGTTTCTCTCATATTTCTTTTAAACGATACGGATGATAATTGGGAAGTCGTTGATATTATTGCATAAAGCATTAATGATCTGTAACAAAAAAGGGGAATCTAGCTTTGCGAGGATAAACCCGGTGGTAACGCTTCCCCACACAATTGATGAATCCGAGTGATATTTTCAAACAGCCAAGGATAGTTTTCTCGATAGTCGGGAATTAACGCCAGAGGACTCAATAATGCTGCCGCCGCTAGATCGGCTACACTGATGCGATCGCCGACGAGATAGGGACGCTCCTGCCAAACCTGCAACACCTCAAAGGCGATTTTTAAGCGTTGGGTGGCTAACTCCGCAGACGCTTGATCAATCCCATATTGACGACGCACCACTTGAATCACCACTTGAGAAGACCAAGACGGATCGATCTGTTTGCCTGCACCTGCACGAAACTGATAATAAACAAATCGTGTCGCGGTGCCAATACTTTCGTCTAGCCAGTCTTCCAGCATCAACGTCTGAGTTTGCTGTTGTGGATCATCAAAATATAAGGGCGGAGTCGGACAATAAGCGTCTAAAAACTGGAAAATTCGACTCGAATCTGCAATCACACTCGGTTGATTGTCTAATTGTGGGACTAATACCGGAACCGTCGTTAAACCCGTCATGGGTTTGAGTTTCAAAAGGTGCAATCCGGGTGTTAAATTTTGAACTTGGTAGGAAATCCCTTTATAACCCAGAGCTAAACGGGCTTTACGACAATAATGAGAGGTACTGAATTGTAACAACAGCATAAGTATAGAGAGTTAGGATTGAGCTTGAAGCTTGAGAAAATCTAAAAAAAACAGTCAGACTCAAAAATACTATCAATTCCGCTGTAATGCTTGAAACTTGCTAATGGTAATATGAGAAAGAAATTCTACTGCCGATCTGAGTTTTTTGACTGACTTCAGCTTCAATACCTGAACTTGATAACTGACTAGCGATCGTGATTGTCTAACCTGAGCTATGACTACTGCATACCGACCCACCCGTTCTACTTCTAAGCGCCTGTCTCCATCTCTGACTACGCCGACGACTCCGGGAAATATCATCCCCCTCGAACGAGCCAGACTTCAACGGAAGCCGCGAACTCAACCGCTTGCTCAACCCGAATCAAATTCGACTCCGGAAATCATCGAGCTTGATGTTGTTGAAATTTTACCTCCTCAACCCCCTCAACCGCTTTGGTTGCGATCGCTGACTACTCTACAACAAGTCTCCTCTATTGTCACTGGAGCTGTTGTCGGCATTACTCTCAGCGTCTACAGCTTAACAGCCTATCGAGAATCGGCTTGGACTCAAGAATATCAGACTCTAGAACATTATCGAACTCAAGAACAACAACTCCGAGCCACAAATGAAGTTCTCAAGCATCAAATCGCTGAAGGCGCCCAACAACCCAACACCGGATTAGTCGAAAGAGAACCCCTAGATATGATCTTTTTACGTCCAGCACCCCCTCGCCCAGAAGTCTCGCCGGAAGTTCCCCCCCTCGAACTTAATTTAAGTCCGACTTCTACCTCCAATAAACCTTTAGGATATTAGCCAGATCATTAGAGTAAAAATCAATCAAAAATTATCTCCGGGGTGACGATTCACTGAAAAAACGATTAACTGAATTATCATGGATTTTCCTTCTAGATCACGTTTGAATAGACCTCGTGTTTCTCGTTCTATACAGACTAAAAAGCCTGCTAATTTGTTATCTCGATTTTCAGATTTCAATCCTCGCCCTCCCGAAAATCGTCGTGATCCTCACAAGCCCTTTGCTCGTCAACCTGCCAAAATCAAAAAATGCAAGTCCTCCCGTCTGCGAATAGTGTGGCTGATTTTGGTGGGGGGATTATTCGGGCTATTAGTGAATTTATTTCGCCTACAAATTACGATGGGGCCAATGCTCAAACAGCAAGCCCAATTTCAACAAAGTCAACGGGATCTTCCTTTTGTTCCGCGTCGTCCGATTAGTGATATTAATGGTCATATTTTAGCCATTGATAAAATTGTTTATACACTTTACGCTCATCCTAAATTATTTCAACAACTTCCTGCGGAAATCGCGGAGAAATTATCTAAGGTATTAGTGCTAAATGATTTAAAAAATCCTACAGCAAACGAACTCCTAGAACAATTTCAAGAAGCAGATAGTGGCATTAAAATTGCTGAGTCTATTAGCGAAGAAGTTGGCAATCACATCGCCAATTTAGGAATTGATGGATTAGAACTTATCCAACAGCGAAAACGCCTTTATCCTCAACAAAATATTGCTGCCGATATTGTCGGTTATGTCGATAGCGAAGGCAAAGGTCAAGCCGGAGTTGAACATAGTCAACAAGAATTACTCGAACGAGTCATGCCTTCTCTAGAGTTTCAACGTTCAGTCAATGGTAATTGGGTACCGACTCAACTCGCTTCTGGGTTTATTCAGCTTGACGACTTAGAATTGCGACTGACAATTGACACTCGTCTTCAAAGAATGGCTCGCAAAATTCTCAAAGAAAATGTTGAGAAAAATGAAGCAAAACGCGGTACTGTGGTTGTCATGGATGCCAGAAATGGGGAAATATTGACATTAGTCAATGAGCCATCCTACGATCCAAATGAGTATTGGAAATCGAGTCTTGATCGCTTCAAAAATTGGGCGTTATCTGATCAATATGAACCCGGTTCTACCTTCAAACCGATTAATGTTGCGATTGCTTTAGAAGCAGGAGGTATTCAGCAAGATACTATGGTTTATGATGAAGGTCGGATTAAGATGGGTCGATGGACGATTCAAAATGCCGATTACAATTATGTTGGGACTCGGGGTTCAATCAGCATTACTGATGTGATTAAATATTCGAGTAATATTGGCATGGTTAACATCATGCAGCAGATAGAACCTGAAGTTTTTTATGAGGGATTAAGACGATTAGGACTCGGAGAATTGAGCGGTGTTGATTTACCTTTTGAAGTCGCAAGTACACTGAAAACACGTCATCAATTTGTTAATGTTCCAGTAGAATCTGCAACCGCAGCTTTTGGTCAAGGACTTTCAATTACACCTCTAAAATTAGCTCAATTAAATGCAACTTTAGCCAATGGTGGAAAACTGGTCACACCTCATGTTGTCAAAGGACTATATAACAGTAAAGGACAACTTTATTGGGAAACTTCTTTACCTGAATCTCGACAAGTTTTCTCCTCTAAAACAGTGAATACAGTCTTAGAAATGATGGAATCTGTGGTCGCCGCAGAAGATGGTACGGGTAAAGCGGCACGTATTGCAGGTTATCGAGTCGCTGGAAAAACGGGTACAGCCCAAAAAGCTTCTGCGACCGGGGGTTACTCAGAAAATGCTCGAATTACCAGTTTTGTCGGAATTTTAACTGTTAATAATCCTCGTTATGTTGTGGTTGCAGTCGTTGATGAACCCCAGATTCCGGGTGCCAGTGGTGGAAGGGTGGCAGCGCCTATTGTTAAATCCGTGATGGAAGGTTTAATTGGACTACAAAAAATACCTCCTTCTGATTTAAACGCCAAACCTGACAGTGAACTTGAGAGTGAAGAATAGGTGATTGTTTTTGAGGAAGATTAAAGATTTTCACTCAAGCTTTGTTTGGCTGCTAAATATGAGGGTGATAATTTAGGGAAAGTTGCAAATTATTTGCAGTTGGAGTTGGAGTTTAAACAGCCAGGAATTGGGTTTATTTTTAGATTTTTTTCGACTGATTGATTTATCTTTTTTGATCATACTTTTCCGGACGATTCGTTGATAATTTGATCGAAACTTGATTGACTTTCATACTCGATTAACTCAGCAATATCACTTTGGAGAATATAACAAAACTTCTCTAAGGGTAAATCATTGGGATCATTTCCAAACGGATTTTCAATCTCTAAGCCTATTTCTTCAATTCCGAGTAAAGAAAAAGTAATCACTCCCACCGCAGGAACTGTTAACCAGTTCAACTCCTCAACGAAAGTAAATGGTACACTCAAACAATAAATAAGCAACAGATGTTTTAAGTGAATAGAATAAGCTTTGGGTAGGGGAGTCGAAGCAATGCGATCGCAAGCAATCATCGCCTCTAAAATTCGATCCATTGACTGATTTAATTCAATTAAAAAGCGATAGTTAATCAGATTTTGTTCATACATTCTGATTAAATAATCCGCTAACCAATTGGCAATTCTTAAGGGTCGTTGCTGAATCTGTTGAAGTTCTATAAACTGATTAGGTGTGAGTAAATTTTTAAGTTCAGTTTCTAGATCTTCTTTTCTGACATGAACTTTGATCGCCCAGACCAATGTACCCACTAATTTAATATAATCTAATTTTGTCTCTCTGTCTTTATCGGTTTTTGTCGGAATAAAAAAATAAATATTTCGAGCTAAAATTCGACCA
>NZ_AUZM01000003.1 GCF_000478195.2 Lyngbya aestuarii BL J
TGGATTACAAGCTCCGACAAAAAAGCGCAAAACTCATAGAAGTTGATCGCTTCTTCCCCAGTTCCAAAACTTGTTCTTGTTGTGGTCATATTGTGGATTCGCTGCTTCTAAATATCAGAGAATGGGATTGTCTTAACTGTAAAACTCACCACGATTGTGACAGTAACGCCGCACTCAACATAAGAAATGAAGGCATCAGAATAATACATTTTGGCGGAGGGAACCCCGTCTCTGCTGAGGGAGCCTGTTTAAGACCAGATAACCGCGACGGTGAAAGGGCATCGGGCTGAGAAATCAGAAGCTCACATTGTACCGCGGCGGTCAGTGTGAGTAGTTCACTAGCTAATATGACTTCTTTTAATATTCATTTTAATCTTATACTAGAGAATCTAATTTTTTTTGTACTGGCAACCTCCTTTCTTGGAATTGTCGGTTGGGCGTGGAGAAATGCCAAGCCTTATAGTTTACCGACACCCTTACCGGGATGGTTTAAATTTTGGTTTGGGACGGTGCAGATTTTAGGACTATTACCTCCTTTAGTTGTGATGCTAATTTGGGGAGTTTGGGGAGACTATCCCCTTGTCTTCAGTGTGTTTGCGTCCTATTTTCTGATGCTGGCTTTACAAGTTATCACTGAGTATTTGACCTTGAGAAAATTCCCCTCGGTGGTCTGGGTAATGGTGCCTTATTTATATTTACCTGCTCGAATTTATCAATTATACGAAGGTTTCACTCTATTGGGTTCTGAATCTGAATTGCTTTGGGTACGAACAGTATTAATTCTTGAAATCATCCTCTGGATTGGAAATTACGCTTTAGATTTAGCACAACTTCCTCGGCTATTTCGTTGGGAAATCTCAGAAAATCAACAAACATCTTGAGTTAAAAATCTTATGAGGATCAGTTTGAAGTCTTCTGACAACGAGGACAAAAATGAGCCGATCTCCCCGCTAATTTCAAGCGTTCGATAGGCGTTTGACAGACTCGACAGGGTTGACCCGCACGATTATAAACCCAAGCCTGTCCTGCATAATTGCCGTTAACTCCTGCAACATTAAGGAAGTTACGAACCGTTGTTCCACCCGCATCAATAGCCGTTTTTAGAACTTGAACCAGTTGGGCGTGTAGGGTTTCAATTTGTGTGGGTGTTAGTTCTGCACAACGAGTCATTGGTGGTATTCCACTGAGGAATAGAGTTTCATCAGCGTAGATATTCCCGACCCCCGCAACCAGTTTTTGATCGAGCAAAGCCGTTTTAATCGAGCGCTGACGGTGCTGAAATTGAGTGGTTAGGTATTTTATCGAAAATTCTTCTGAAAAGGGTTCTGGCCCTAATTTTTGCAAGCCTGTGACAATCTTTGAGATTTCGACATTTGGAGGAATTCCCCACATTTGACCAAAGGTGCGTTGATCAACAAAACGGAGTTCTTGTCTATTCGGAAAAAACAATCGGACTCGTGTATGTTTGCTCAGAGGTTCATCTTGACTCACCCACAACAGTTGACCTGTCATTCGTAAGTGAACCGCTAAACCGCCATCAGAGAAGGTTTGTAAATCAGAAAATTCTGGGTTTTGGGAATTGTCAGAATTGGGGTTAAGCGGTGTCGAGAATTCCGCTAATAGATATTTACCCCGTCGATACCACCCGGCGATCGCTTTTCCAGAAAATCCGGTAATAAAATCATCAATAGAAACAGGGTGAGCAAGAGTACGTTTAAGTAACACTTCCCCCCCCTGAATCGTTTGGTTACGGGACACTTGATTCAAGCCCCGTTTAACCGTTTCAACCTCGGGCAATTCTGGCACAGACTAATTTTCTGTTCCTTGGTTGGGATCACCTGCGGCACCCGGTTGACCCGCACCTTCACCCGTACGTCGGGTAGTCGGAGCAACTGGAGTTTGTTTACCGCGAGGGGCGGCTTTACCCGTACCCACTTCAACCACTTCACTTTCGGCGAAGTTATTGGTGTTGATGCCGGAGTAGTTTACTTTGTCAAAACGGACAATCACGGGATATTTAATACCGCTTTTATCCACGGAAGCGACAGTACCTACTTCTTGAAACCAGTAGGACTCTTTCCGCAAAATACGAACCTTAGAACCACGTTGAACCATTAGCTTATCTTCCTCGTTTCTAAATTGATGAATAAAGCCTTGTATTGTTCAGGGTACTACTGGATCTGCTGTCTCAGTGCAATTGAGTCTTTAAGTTTTATTGCTGATGTACTTTTACTCTACCCAATGCACTCGCACAAAATGGGCTGAACGTCCCCACAAATCCTGCTCAATCGAGGTTTCATCCACTTGTAAGTTGAAGGGAATAGCAGTGGTCAGATATCGCTGCGCCCAACTCCCCAGTTCAGGGGCAAGGTGAGTGGCAACCCCGGCCGCAACCCCTAATCCTAAAAGTTGTTCAATTGGCCCTTTAGGTAAAGCGAGGTTGATTCCCATCGCTAACCCTCCCGTCAGCATCATGCCCACAGACAGATTAGTGCCACATCGGGGATGAACAGCCAGATGCCATTCTCCGGCTGTCAGACGTTGCTGTGCTGTCTGTACCGCTTGTCTGAGTCGGCTGGTCTGAACTCGTCCGTAGAGATAAAATCCTGCGGCTGTTGACATTCCGCCCAAGCGATCTTCTTCTCCTGAAATGCCGCCATTTGCCCATTCACTCAATACCCAAACGGTGGCGTGTTCAAGTGCATGAACTTGTCGAGTGATCAAGATCTCTTTCACACCCGGAACAAAGTTGAGTTGATGCAGAAGATCTCGATCTTGGGTTGCACTCGGCGCAAACTCAAAAGGAAATGAGTCGGTTGAGGTTGAATGGGTCGTCGCAGTTGTCATCGTTTAAAGTTCTCCATCCATCATGTCAATTGACAAGCCCAAGTCCCTTAAGAAGGATTCTCGACTCGCTTACCATCTCTAAAAGTTCCGGGTAGTCGTTTACCGGCCGTATCAATTAGAGTTCCAGGGCCGTGAGGAATACCGCCGCGAAATTCACCTTCATAACGGAGTCCATTCGGGAAAGTGCAAGTGCCTTTACCGTCGAGGGCTTCATTAAAAAATTGTCCTTGACAACGGCTACCATCTTGGCGGGTAAAACTTCCCTGACCAAAGGGCTGTCCGGCGAAGAATTCTCCTTGGAAGCGATCGCCATTGGTGTAGATAAATTCTCCCCGACCATCGGGTTGACTGCTGACTTGTCCGCTACCCACCTCTCGAACAATTTGGAACTCTCCAACATAGCGATCGCCATTCGAGAAAATCACGGTTCCATTGGTAATATTGCCATCTTTAAAGACACCGACAATGCGGGCATCATCGGAAAAAATGAAGACTCCTTGACCGTTGGGCAAGCCGTTGCGAAATTCACCTTCATAGCGATCGCCATTGCCATAGACATAAATGCCTCGTCCATCGGGTCTACCATTGACAAAACTACCTTGGTAGTTGTCACCGCCTTCATAATTACACTTGACTGAACCGGTCGGCAGTTGTCCTTCACAGACGGGAGGACGTGCGCCTTGTTCTTGGGCGGTGGCGGGAATAGAAGTGAAGATCTCAACTCCCATTCCGAGACTCGCGGCGGTTAAAGTCAAAAATCCTAGCTTTTGAACTAAGCTAAACATAACTCCTAGTGCGGTTGAATTTTTTTTATAGTTTTCGACAGACAATCAAAGGGAAGTTTGACTTGAGCGGATGTTGGGGAACAGCCCTGATCAACTCACCCCAGATCCCTATATCCCCGGTGTAAAGATTGACTCTAATTTGAGTTTAAATGATTTCTACTGTAGTCACTTTTAGAAGGGATGATCAGGAGTTAAGACAGGCTTAGGAAGGCTGCATAAAATTTAACTGCTCGTCTGTTTGTTCAAATGTACCCACTTCGACAGCAACTTCGACGCCATTTTGCTCAAAAATCACAATGGGATCACTACCGACATTAAATTTCACTCGTTTAACTAATACCTGTCCATTGGCGATCCGTTGTCCGACACTCACATAACGACTGGTGGGTTCAGTGGGGGCTTTTAAAATAATTCGGGTTTCGTCACCCACTTGCATCACACCTGTGACTGAAATGGCTTTGGCAATCTCAATTGAAGGCGGAGGAGGAAGGACAGGGGCAGGTGTTGTCGGGGCAGGTGTTGTCGGTGCAGGTGTTGTCGGTGCAAGTGCTGTCGGTGGAGGTGTGGGAGGAGCATTCGGATCACGCCATCGGGGTAGGGGTTCAGTTACAGGCAACTCGGGTAAGGTCGGCACTTGAGCCACAGTCAAATTCGGAATTTGGGGAGGTTTTGGAGGGGATGGAGCTTGAGGAGGCGAGGGTTGAGCTTGTCTGCCTGGTGGTTGTCGGGGCCCTATGGGTGTTGTGCCTGGGGTCGCTTGCTGAGTTCCGGCTTGAGGTGGACGTTGAGCGACTGGGAGTTCGGGAAGGGAAGGCACTTGTCGGGGAGAAAGGTTAGGAGAAGCAGTTCCTTGACCTTGATTTCCATTTGTCGTTTGTGCTTGGGCGGCAGCAACCGTCCACTGAGGAGGGACTGCGGCAACCGGAACATCTGGAATCGTCGGGACTTCTCGGGCAGTAAGATTTAGAGACTCTGCGGCTTCTTCTGGATCTGGAGTTCGCTGAACAATCTGAGGGGTGAGTACACCAAACGGATCGCTCACAGATTGATTCGGTACTCCTGCGGGTGCTACGGCAGTAGCGTTTCCATTGGTACTCCCTTTAAGCTGAAGCAATCGTTCTTCGGGTTTGGTAGACTGAATCAAACCTGCTCTGGCAGCAGTTTCTTCTTTTTGCTGTTCGACTAAAGGTTCTTCAAATGCTCCTTTTTGGGGGTCTTCGGCGGTTTCTTGTTCGTCTGTTTGTTCGGTTCCTTCTGTTGCTGTTTCGGTTTCGGCGGGTGAGCTTTCTGCTGAGGGAGTTTCTGTTGTCGGTTCACTCCCTTGTTCTTGAGAACCACATCCACCCGTCCAAATTGTCAACAATCCTAATGCGACCACTAACCATATTTTACGCATTGCCCGTCCCTGAAACACGTTCGATAATAATTTTAAGGATAGCCAAAGTCTAACCGATTCAGCCACTTAGTCACAGTTCTCCGGGAGCTTGCATCCCGAAGCTGCTGTAACCGTTGGTCAATTTATAGCAATTTACCGAAACTTTTCTCAGATTAAATCACCAAGGGGGGGATCGGGAGTCTCGGACTGGAGAGATGCCCACAACTCAATCGGTTTGATTGGCAATGGAATTAGATTGGCATAGCTGAAAGCTCAATATTCAAGCATTGAGTCTTGAGTAGAGTTCTATTTCTCCTAACTGAAAACCATCCATGACTGCTATCCTAGCTAACGGGTAACTGATATCTGTGATCTCTTTTGTGATCAATGAGTCAGCACAAGTCTAGACGCCGATGAGTGTTGATGCAAAAACAATCGCTAAGGTTTTAGACGGTCAAATCGCGATTGATAAACGAACGCTACAACGCTACTTTTCTTGCTTGAATTTAGGAAAAACTGGCAGGGGCTAAACTCCAATCTGGCCGTAAATCTTTCGCACCCCGGAGATAAGGATGATGAACCTTCGTTTGACCGGCGGGTAAATTGACATGAACCAAAAACCGAATACACCGTTCTAAACTTCCCGGAACGTGCATCTGTTGAACATCCAGTAAGGGAACATTATCCCACTGGGGACGTTGACGAGCAATAGCAGCCGGAAACGTAGCATCAAGATCGCGAGTTGCTGTAAAGGTTGTACTGATGATCTGTTCAGGTTTAAGATGATTTCGGGTTTCGAGTTCATCTAGTAGTTCTGTCACCGCTTCCGCGATCGCTTCGATAGAATTTTCCGAAACGGTTGTTGCTCCACGTATTGCTCGTACACGCCACTCCACGAAAAGTCCTCCAGTTTTCCTCAATTGTGCATTGTTGGTTGAAATGTTCAATGAGAACGTTTCATCTGAATCAATAGCATTTGCTATTTGACTCCAGTTTACTGCAATTTTAGGGTCGATATAACCATAACGGTAGACCACTGGTAGACAGCTCAAATTCTAGCCAATTTTTAGCCGACACTAATCGGGAAGTCTCTAAATTATTATTACTTAAGACTCGACTCACCAAAGATTTTGGTTTTTCTAAAGTATCGCATTCTGTTTTATCGGGGTCAAGGTTGACCAATTCAGCCGCCCAACACCGGGCTTCTTCTTCCGTCCCTAAACGATCAATTACGCCCAAATCTAAAGCCTGTTCTCCGGTAAAGATGCGACCATCTGCAAAGCTTCTGACTGCGGTTTCTTCTAAGTTGCGAGACTCAGCAACGGTGATCACAAATTGATGATAACTGGTATCGATCAATTCTTGCAAAATTTGTTTTTCAGGATCTGTGAGTTGTCGATCAAACGCCAAAATATCTTTATAAGGGCCAGACTTGATCACCTTAAACGATACCCCAACTTTATCTAATAAACGTTCAATGTTGTTTCCGCGTATAATCACCCCAATACTTCCGGTAATGGTGCCTGGGTTCGCCATGATGTGTTGGGCGCCCATGCCAATATAAACTCCTCCAGATGCGGAAATATTACCAAAACTGGCGACAATTTTAAGTTTATCTTGTAACTTTTTCAGAGCGCTATAGATTTCTTGGGAATCTGCAACCGTTCCACCGGGACTATCTATCCGCAACAACAAAGCTGGATATTTACGGTCTTCGATGGTTTTTAGGGCTTCAAGAACCCGTTTTCGAGTGTCACTAGCGATTACACCCGTAATTTCAATGCGAGCAATTTGTTTGCGATATCGCGGTTTGAATGGCCAGATCATGTGTCATCTAGAAGGGGCTTTATCTATATAAATAGAATCTATTATCTTATCACATTTTAGTAGGATAGACAAATAAAAAGTTAGGCAGTCGGGGGAGAAACTGTTTCCTGTATAGGCAATCTGTAAAACTGTTCACTGGTCAGTGCCAACACTGTTCCCCGTTACCTAGACATCATCTCCCGAACTCGTTATGATTGTAAAGATAATTTAACCAAACAAAAACCAACTAATCTTTGTTGTTGAAAATTTAGCAAAATCTTTGGGAGAAAGCTGAATGCAGCTTAAACAGACCGATATTAAATTACCTTTTCAATCTCTATTTTTAATCGCCCCGTTTTTTCTTTGGGGAACCGCAATGGTTGCCATGAAGGGCGTTCTGCCTCAGACTACTCCTTTGTTTGTAGCAGGTGTGCGTTTAGTTCCAGCCGGTTTACTCATACTACTATTTACGACCCTACAAGGTAGACCTCAACCCAAAAGTTGGAAAGCCTGGTTGTGGATCAGTATATTCGCTTTAGTGGATGGGGCATTATTTCAAGGATTTCTCGCCGAAGGACTAGAGAGAACCGGGGCGGGGTTAGGTTCAGTGATGATCGACTCTCAACCTCTGGCTGTAGCTATTTTATCCCTGTGGCTGTTTCAAGATAAAATCGGGTTTTGGGGTTGGTTGGGTCTTGTGATTGGTGTCGGTGGAATTAGTTTAATTGGCTTACCTGATGAACTGATTTTAAACGGATTTAACCTCGAAACCGCAGGCATGGCATGGGGAGTGGATCATTTATTCCAAAGCGGTGAATGGTTAATGCTACTCGCCTCTCTGTCCATGGCTGTTGGTACCGTGTTAGTGCGTTGGGTGTGTCGCCATTGTGATCCTGTTGTCGCCACAGGTTGGCACATGATCATCGGCGGTTTACCCCTATTTGCCCTTTCTGGCGGTCTAGAGTCCGAACAATGGATACATTTAGGGGGGGCTGACTGGCTGGCTTTAGCTTACTCTACTGTATTTGGGAGTGCGATCGCCTATGCTTTGTTCTTCTATTTTGCCTCTAGCGGTTCATTAACGAGTTTAAGTTCCTTAACCTTTTTGACACCTGTGTTTGCATTGTTGTTTGGAAATCTGTTTTTAGGAGAAGTCCTTAGTCCGTTACAATCATTAGGGGTTGGTTTAACGTTGGTCAGTATTTACCTGGTCAATCAGCGCGACACCTTAGCAGAAAAGCTCAAATTCAAGCGTTCTGACGCTCAAGGGTTAAATTCCCCGAGCGAGCAACAGCTAAACTCATCGGAAGAAAAGCCGTTTGAGATCCCTGTAAAGGTGCGTCTGAGCGAACCCGAACCCAAGCTTTAATCAGGAGAAGCAACAAACCTATGAAAGTTGGTGCAAATTATCTGGGTGATGGTCGCTGTGAATTTATTGTTTGGGCGCCGTTACGACAACAAGTTTCTGTTGAGATTTTAACTCCCCAAAAACGACTTCTGTCGATGGAAAAAGATGACCAAGGCTATTGGCGTCTCACCGCTACAGAGGTTTCCCCTGGAAGTCGTTATCAGTTTCAACTCGATGGGGAGATTACAAGGCCAGATCCCGCTTCTCACTATCAACCGGATGATGTTCATAAACCTTCGGCGGTTGTTGATCATGGGGCGTTTACTTGGACAGATAGCAACTGGCAAACGATCCCGTTAGAAGATTTAATTATCTATGAACTTCATGTGGGAACATTCACCTCTGAAGGCACGTTTGAAGCCATTATTGATCGGATTCCAGACCTGTTGGAAATGGGCATCAACACCATTGAAATTATGCCTGTGGCGCAATTTCCGGGCAATCGTAACTGGGGTTACGATGGCGTTTATCCCTACGGTGTACAGGCATCCTACGGCGGCCCGGAGGGGTTAAAACGGTTGGTGGATGCTTGCCATCAACGGGGAATGATGGTGGTTCTGGATGTGGTTTACAACCACTTAGGGCCGGAAGGGAATTATACGTCGGATTTTGGCCCCTACTTTACCGGAAAATATAACACGCCTTGGGGACGGGCGATTAATTTTGATGATGCTTATAGTCCGGGTGTGCGGAATTTCTTTATTGAAAATGTACTCTATTGGCTTGGTGATTATCACATTGATGGGTTGCGTTTGGATGCGGTTCATGCGATTTATGACTTTGGTGCCAAGCATATTTTAGAGGAAATGGCCGATGAAACAAAGGCGTTATCCGAACAGCTAGGACGTCCGTTTTATTTGATCGCTGAAAGTGACCTGAATGATGTCAGAATTATTAAACCCAAAGAAGTGGGTGGATATGGGTTAGAGGGTCAATGGAGTGATGATTTTCACCACTGTGTTCATACCTTATTAACCGGAGAAAAAGCAGGATATTATTTAGATTTTGGGAAGTGTGAACTGTTAGAAAGAACGCTGAAAGAAGGGTTTGCTTATTCCTGGCATTATTCGGCAAATCGTCAGCGCTATCATGGTAACTTTGCAGGCGATCGCCCCGCGTCTCAGTTTGTGGTTTGTATTCAAAATCACGACCAAGTGGGAAACCGGATGTTAGGGGAAAGAATCAGTCAACTTTCTTCGTTTGAAGCCCTAAAATTGGGTGCTGCAACGCTGCTTTTATCACCGTTTGTTCCGATGTTATTTATGGGAGAAGAATACGGAGAAGAATCACCTTTTGCTTACTTTATTAGTCATTCTGATCCGGGCTTAGTTGAAGCGGTCAGAAAAGGACGAAAAGAGGAATTTGCAGCTTTTCATATAGAGGGAGAAACCCCCGATCCTCAAAGTCCAGAAATTTTCAAAGATTGTGTCTTAAAATGGCATTTACGAACCGAAGGAAAACATAAAGTTTTGCTTGATTTTTATCGAGAATTGATTCAACTTCGACGACAAATTCCGGCTTTGAAAAACCTGAGTTTCCAGGATCAAGAAGTCCAGAGTTGGGAAACGGAAAAAATCCTCTCTATCCGCAGATGGAGTCAAGATAGTCAAGTTCTTTGTATACTGAATTTTAACTCTGAAGCGGTGACTTCTGAGGCCATCAGTATAGAAGGAAATTGGCAGAAACGGTTAGATTCTGCGGATCAGCAATGGATGGGAAGTGGATCGAGTTTACCAGAGACTCTGAGTGCATCCCAACCGTTAACACTGGCTCCTGAAAGTTGTGTGCTTTACGAAAGAAAGTAAAGTGAATAACTTATAATTGGATAACTTTACACTCCTCTAGACTTGAAAGAAAAATATGCGGATTCCAGTTGCAACATATCGAATTCAGTTTACCCCAACTTTTGGGTTTGAGTCAGCCCTAAAAGTTGTTTCCTATATCCATGAACTCGGGATATCTGATTTATATGCGTCTCCGATTTTTGAAGCCAGAGAAGGAAGTACCCACGGCTATGATGTGGTTGATCCTAATCAATTAAATCCTCAGTTGGGAACTCCAGAAACCTTTGATCAGTTAATTGAAGAATTACAAGATCGAGGGATGGGTTGGGTGCAAGATATTGTCCCGAATCACATGGCTTATGATAGTCAAAATAAGCTGTTGATGGATATTCTCGAATATGGCCCAGATTCAGAATATTTTGAATTTTTTGAGATTGACTGGCAACATCCTTATAAAGACATCCGGGGTCGAGTTTTAACGCCTTTATTGGGAGATTTTTATGGAAAGTGTTTGGAAAATGGAGAACTCAAACTTTCTTATGATGAAGAAGGGTTAAGTATTAATTATTATAACTTAAAAGTTCCACTGAATATTGAATCCTACGCTCAGTTTATTAGTCACGAATTAGGAGAACTCTCGAAAAAACTTGGCAGCCGTAACCCAGACGTGGTGAAATTGTTGGGGGTTTTGTATATGCTCAAAAATATTCCCACAGAAACCTCCAATCAACAGCGTCGAGATCAAGCGTTGTTTGTCAAGGGTTTATTGTGGGAACTGTATCGAGATAATCCTGAAATCACCGTATTTATTGATCAAAACGTTGAATATTTCAATGGAAAAGTAGGTGATCCTGAAAGTTTTAATTTACTGGATAATTTATTATTAAATCAGTTTTATCGGCTTTCTTTTTGGAAGGTGGGCGCGGAAGAACTAAACTATCGTCGCTTTTTTACGATTAATGAGTTAATTTGTGTGCGGGTCGAAGACGCTAAAGTGTTCCAGAAAACCCATGATATGATTGAAAAACGGGTAGAATCTGGTCAATTTACGGGACTCCGAATTGATCATATTGATGGACTTTATAACCCCGTTCAATATCTGCGATGGCTGCGAGATAAAGTTGGAGATATTTATATTACCGTTGAAAAAATCTTAGAACTGGATGAAAAATTACCTTCAAAATGGTTAGTTCAAGGAACATCGGGTTATGAATATTTGAACTATGTCAATGGACTATTTTGTGATACGTCTAAAGAGTCACGTTTTAGTCAGATTTACCGAGATGTTACGGGGTCAACGACACCTTACAACCAGCTTATTGTTGATAATAAACGGTTAATTGCTGATAAAAACTTAGCGGGAGATGCAGATAACCTCGCTCATTTACTCAAGCGAATTTCAGGAGAATATCGTTATGGTCGTGATTTTACCTTGCTCGGTTTAAAAACGGCAATTATGGAAGTTTTGGTTCGTTTTCCCGTTTACCGAACTTATATTACCGAAGAAGGGGTCAGTGAAGAAGATCGTAAATATGTAAAAAAAGCGATTCAAGAAGCGAAAGGAAAAATTCCCGAACTGTTGAATGAGTTGAATTTAATTGAGAAGTTCTTATTGCTCGATTATGATGACTTTCTCAGTGAAGATAACAAACAGTTATGGTTACGGTTTGTGATGAAATTTCAACAATTCTCTAGTCCGTTAACCGCGAAGGGAATTGAAGATACACTGTTTTATGTCTATTTCCGTTTCTTATCTTTAAATGAGGTGGGAGGTTCACCGCAACATTTTGGAATTCAACCTGCTACATTTCATGAGTTTAATAAACAACGACTGCAAAATTGGCCTCATGCCATGAGTGCATCTTCAACTCACGATACTAAACGCAGCGAAGATATCCGAGCAAGATTGAATGTTATTTCAGAAATTCCCGATGAGTGGGAAACTCAAGTCCGAAATTGGATGGAACTCAACCGTTCTAAGAAGACAGAAAGTGACGGAATATTGATTCCTGATAATAACGATGAATACTTCCTCTATCAAACGATCATTGGGGCTTTTCCCTGGTATGAAGAAGAATATCCGCAGTTTGTTGAACGGGTAAAAGATTATGTGGTGAAAGCCGTACGGGAAGCCAAAGTTCACACCGCTTGGTTACGTCCCGATACGGTTTATGAAGAAGGATTTATTTCCTTTGTTGAACAAGTGCTAGACCCCTCCGACGATAACAGTTTTTTATTTGAATTTCGAGCTTTTCAAGAAAAGATTGCTTTCTATGGAATGTTTAATTCTTTGTCTCAAACCTTTTTAAAAATGTCAACTCCAGGGATACCTGATTTTTATCAAGGTACAGAACTTTGGGATTTAAGTTTAGTTGATCCCGATAATCGTCGTCCGGTTGATTTTGAACAACGGCTGTCTTTTTTACAAGAAATTAAACGTCGTTGCAAAACGGGGATGATGAGTTTACTCGAAGACTTGATCGCGACTTGTGAAGATGGACGCTTGAAGTTATTTTGTATCGCCCGAGTTTTGGAAGTTCGTCAGCAATTTGTGGAATTGTTTCAGTATGGAAATTATGTTCCTCTGAAAGTGATGGGTAAACATCAAGATCGAATTATTGCATTTGCTCGGATTTACGAACAAGAGACAGCAATTATTGTCATTCCTCGCTTTCTAACAGGCGTTGTTCAAGCGGGAGTGTTTCCGACTGGGGAGGATGTTTGGGGAGATACGATGATTGAAATTCCCAACGGTTCTGAATCAGATTGGCATGAAGCAATTACTGATTTTCAAATTCCTGCTGCGAATATGATCCGAATTGGTACGATTTTACAACATTTTCCTCTGGGTTTGTTGGTGAAGTTTGATCCCGAATTAACAAGCGAATAAATCTTTGAATCGGGAATTACAAACAGTTGGGGCGGGTTCTACATCAATGTATATTTTTCACAAATAACATTTACAAACCCGTCTTAATCAAATATCAAGAAATAATAGAAAATAGTTTTTGTTGGTTTCAATCCCTCATAGGGATTCTTGTTAATTGCAATCTGTGTAAATTTCAAGTTCGTTTTCGTAATTGGTTTCAATCCCTCATAGGGATTATTGTTAATTGCAACCGGACATTCACCAATATAAGAATCTTTGGTAATTCGTTTCAATCCCTCATAGGGATTTTTGTTAATTGCAATAATTTTAAGATTTCAGCTTCAGAGTATCCATAGTGGTTTCAATCCCTCATAGGGATTTTTGTTAATTGCAATGACTGAAACAGATGTTTCCGAAGTTGGTGCAAAAATGGCGTTTCAATCCCTCATAGGGATTTTTGTTAATTGCAATTATTTAGATGATAAAGGTGGCTATGGTTATTTGGGTTTCAATCCCTCATAGGGATTTTTGTTAATTGCAATTTGAGTTTTTAGAAGATTTAATGGCTTGCCTGCTGTTTCAATCCCTCATAGGGATTTTTGTTAATTGCAATCAATATCGTAAGTTGTTTTCTGTTGATAGTCCCGTTTCAATCCCTCATAGGGATTTTTGTTAATTGCAATTCAGAAACACCTTCCTCTATTTCTTCGGGGTATTCGTTTCAATCCCTCATAGGGATTTTTGTTAATTGCAATGTTCAGAGGAGATGGTTGAATACCTGAAGAAAGTGTTTCAATCCCTCATAGGGATTTTTGTTAATTGCAATTTGTTGTACTCTCTATCCCCTTTTGCCTGTGCTTCCGTTTCAATCCCTCATAGGGATTTTTGTTAATTGCAATCAGGTGCCACCGGGGCAAAAGGAGATAAAGGCGCGTTTCAATCCCTCATAGGGATTTTTGTTAATTGCAATACTTACTTGCCTTGGAGTTTCAAACTCATTTATTTTGTTTCAATCCCTCATAGGGATTATTGTTAATTGCAACCGGATTAGTTTATCCATACGAACAATATTCGGACGTTTCAATCCCTCATAGGGATTATTGTTAATTGCAACAGCTCAACAATTGGGGTTGCAACTCAGCGATTCTCGTTTCAATCCCTCATAGGGATTCTTGTTAATTGCAACTAGCTGTGGCGTTGTGTGTGGTTAATATTCAACTCGTTTCAATCCCTCATAGGGATTCTTGTTAATTGCAACTTTAAAAAGAGGGGGAATGTTCCCCCAGTATGATGAGTTTCAATCCCTCATAGGGATTCTTGTTAAACTTTACTATCTTGATCCCCGCTTAAACTTATTGTACTAGTTTCAATCCCTCATAGGGATTCTTGTTAATTGCAACAAGAATTCGCGGAACAGGAAAAAAGGGAGGAATCTAGTTTCAATCCCTCATAGGGATTCTTGTTAATTGCAACAAGACCTTCGAGGAAGACTGGCTTGAATATTGTAGTTTCAATCCCTCATAGGGATTCTTGTTAATTGCAACTTGCAACTTGCGATCGCAATTATCAGTTACTTTCCCCTAGGTTTCAATCCCTCATAGGGATTCTTGTTAATTGCAACTGCAATTTCTTGAAGTGGAATAAATCTACTCAAGGTTTCAATCCCTCATAGGGATTCTTGTTAATTGCAACCATGTCGTTCCCGGTGGCTGGCGACTGTTCAGCCTCTAAAGTTTCAATCCCTCATAGGGATTCTTGTTAATTGCAACGGATGCAGGCGAAGATGTTCTTGCGATCACTTCGGCGTTTCAATCCCTCATAGGGATTCTTGTTAATTGCAACCGGCGTGTGTCACCAAAAGATAAATCCTCAGCGTTCCGGTTGTTTCAATCCCTCGTAGGGATTCTTGTTAATTGCAATTAAGCAAGGCTAGACGATAATCAAGCTCATCAACGTTTCAATCCCTCGTAGGGATTCTTGTTAATTGCAATGGGTAGCCGTCAACTGCAAGAGCATTGATGCCAAGTTTCAATCCCTCGTAGGGATTCTTGTTAATTGCAATTCATTTATGGCAAACCGCCCAACTGCTATTAATCACTACAGCAGGTTTCAATCCCTCGTAGGGATTCTTGTTAATTGCAATATTTTGTATGGTTCTGGAATCCCATTTAAAGAGTCGTTTCAATCCCTCGTAGGGATTCTTGTTAATTGCAATTTGAGGGGGGTTGCGGACAACGTTGTTTATGAGGGTTTCAATCCCTCATAGGGATTATTGTTAATTGCAATATTCGAGATCGCGGTGAGGCAATAAGTCAAATCGCCAAGTTTCAATCCCTCATAGGGATTATTGTTAATTGCAATGTTTATTCCAGAACTCTGGAATTTAGTCATCAAATCTGTTTCAATCCCTCATAGGGATTATTGTTAATTGCAATCGTCCGCCTATTACTCAGAGAGGGTTGAATGCAGCGTTTCAATCCCTCATAGGGATTATTGTTAATTGCAATTATCCAGCCTCGATTAGCTGATTAACCGCTTCAATTTTATCTGGAGAGTTTCAATCCCTCATAGGGATTATTGTTAATTGCAATTTGTGTTTCCTCTTTGGCATAGTCACTCATGCTAGTTTCAATCCCTCATAGGGATTATTGTTAATTGCAATAGGCGGATGGGTCATCCCTAAACCTCTAAAATGGGATGTTTCAATCCCTCATAGGGATTATTGTTAATTGCAATCAGAAAATTTTTATCCAAGCATAGAACTTTACAAGTTTCAATCCCTCATAGGGATTATTGTTAATTGCAACTGGAAAGTATTCAATAATTCTTAGTGAAAACTTAGTTTTTGCTTTGTTTCAATCCCTCATAGGGATTCTTGTTAATTGCAACAGGCTTTTTCTATCTGATTAAAGAAGTTTGCGGTTTCAATCCCTCATAGGGATTCTTGTTAATTGCAACTACGGCTTTACAGTTTGAAAACCCAGGTGATTCTTGGGGGTTTCAATCCCTCATAGGGATTCTTGTTAATTGCAACTTTAACAAACTCATCATTGGATTTGGAGAGCAGTCAACGGTTTCAATCCCTCATAGGGATTCTTGTTAATTGCAACTATTTCGGAGTTCCAAAGGATGTGGGCCTGTAAAACCTTGTTTCAATCCCTCATAGGGATTCTTGTTAATTGCAACGAAACCATAATATCGGGCGTTGGTATAGTTCCAGTTTCAATCCCTCATAGGGATTCTTGTTAATTGCAACAATGGAGGACAGGGGGACAGTTTATAAGTATCCCACGTTTCAATCCCTCATAGGGATTCTTGTTAATTGCAACAGTTTGCACTCCAGCAACCGCAGAGTCAACTCCAGTTTCAATCCCTCATAGGGATTCTTGTTAATTGCAACGATTCGGATTGGGAACAACCATTTACGCCAAAGCAAATGTTTCAATCCCTCATAGGGATTCTTGTTAATTGCAACTTTTACTCTAGTAGTAGAGTAATTTTCCTTGAAATAATGTTTCAATCCCTCATAGGGATTCTTGTTAATTGCAACGATATTTTAATTAATGGAAGGTAAGGATTAAAAGTCTGTGTTTCAATCCCTCATAGGGATTCTTGTTAATTGCAACCGATAGCCATTTTAATTTCAGGTAGATTAGCCATGTTTCAATCCCTCATAGGGATTCTTGTTAATTGCAACAATAGAATCATAAAGATTAATCAAAGTATTTGCAAAGTTTCAATCCCTCATAGGGATTCTTGTTAATTGCAACACGCACAAGGAAGTTCATACGGCTCCCTCCTACTCTGGTTTCAATCCCTCATAGGGATTCTTGTTAATTGCAACTGGTATCACTAGGAATCTTTTGTAATGGATTCTTTGTTTCAATCCCTCATAGGGATTCTTGTTAATTGCAACAATCGCTTCGCAGTGTACTGAATCTGAATCAATCGGTTTCAATCCCTCATAGGGATTCTTGTTAATTGCAACAAAGCATTTGTTTCCGAATGGTGTCCCCCTGCAAGTTTCAATCCCTCATAGGGATTCTTGTTAATTGCAACCATCAGTTGCAGAAACGCTGTTACAGATGGATGCGTTTCAATCCCTCATAGGGATTCTTGTTAATTGCAACTACCATGTCGCAATTTGCACCGCCTAAAATTTCTAGAGCCGTTTCAATCCCTCATAGGGATTCTTGTTAATTGCAACTGCGGCATCTTGAAACTCTTACTATATTCAGTTTTCGAGGTACAGTTGCGCCGGGTGCGACTAAAACTATAATACCGGATTTCCTCAGATCTGTCAAAAACGCTGAAACCCTTACACAGTGGGATGCGCCTACCTCTACACCAAAGCAACGACTGCAAACCCAGACAGCATAACTCCTCCAGCCATTGACAGCGATCGCGAAATTTTGAGACCCACCCTCGGGCGCAAAAAGAGGATGAAATCATTTATTTTCCCCATTAATATACATCTGGGCTTGATTCCAGACAGCTTCCCCCACTTTTCGCCCCAATATTCGTCCGTTTAAGTCAGCATCGCGAAAATGAATTCCCCCATACAACCGAGAGATTCCGGCTTCATCAGCAGCATCGGAAAAAGTTAGCCAGGATAGAGTGATCTCTTGAGAGGGGGTAATACCGGGTTCAAAATGGGAACTCCCGACGGGGGCGGTATAAGAAGCCCCAAAGTCATCGCTTCCGGTATAGCGTTTCAAGACTTCGGCGGCGGCGGCGCTGTAACTGCTGTGTCCTGAAACATATTCAGGAAAAGGGGGTGTCGGATCGTCAAGGCGTTGGTAGGGATGCCACTGGCTACCGTCGAGGGTTTGTGTGCCTTTGCCGGGGCCTGCCCAAGCTTGAATTTGTTGACCGTTAAACAGGCTACGAATAGCCGATACTGGGCGAATATAATCATAATACCGTTTGGATTCCCAGGCGGCAATTCCGGCATCAAAAACGGCATTTCCCAGCATAAAAAACAGTTTTACATCTTCATCGAGACTGTGATCATCCCGTTGAGAAATATATTGTCCAAATGCCATCCATTTACCGGGTGGAAAAGAGGTTCCTGGCCCATCTTCCCAATATTCGGCGATGATTTTATGTTTGTCGGAGAGGTTGGCGTTGTAGTCTAAAACTTCTTTGACTCGTTGATGATAAGTCGGTGTGGCAAACTCAGGTGGGGCGGGGGGTCGAAATTGGGAACCCGAGGTTAAACCGAAGGGGATAATGTTTCCCCAGTGAGGTGTTAGGAACCTTTGGAGGCGACTTTGGGGAGTGTCGAGGGGAACTCGTAGGGGTTGCCAACGGTTGGGGTTGTTGAGGATATCAGGCGAGTTAACGGGTTGATAGTTTGTGGGGTCTGTGTAGTTGTTGAGTTGGTTTGATCCGTCGTTATGACGAAAACGGAGTAAGGCTTTGGCTGCTGCTTGTCCAATTCCACTCGGGGTTTGGGGGTTAGCGATTGACGCAGTAGCGTCAGTGGCGAAGCCAATCGCGATTTTGGGATCATAACCGAGTTGCTGCATCACCTCCTCAAAAATTTGAGTTTGAGTTGGAAATAAGTCGATCAGGGTATGATAAGCGGCGTAACTAATTGCTTCACTTTTGTTGGAGAGGGTGTTTTCATCTACGGGACGCTGTAGACGGTCTTCGAGTTGGGTACCGATAGCAACTGGATCATAACTCGCCCAAGCATCAAAGATGGCGGTATGTACCATTGCATAGGCGCGTGAGGCGATAGTTGGGCCTGGGGAGGTGTTGCGGATGGCTTGTTGGGCGGCTTCATCCCAGAGAATGACGGTTTGAGTCGTGCGATCGCGGTGATCGGGTTTTTTTTGATTAATTAAGGGTTGGAGTCTACTAACTATTTTTTCGGAATTGAAAGAATTTAGGGAATATCTCTCGGAGTGATTGTAGCGAACAAAACGTTCATTTTCTTTTGCTAGTCTTGGGTTTCCGATGATTTGACTGGAGTTGCAGGTCAGATCAAGTTTGGGGGGAAATTTACTCACCTCTATGGGTTCGCTAACCTCTGGAGATCGACTCTGATCGACTCGTTTACTCGGATAGAAACGAGGGTGACAGCCGACAAACTGACTCCAAGATTGGTTGTGATCGAGTCTGCCGTTAGATGAATCCTTTTCTACTGCAATGATCACTTCTGAGTATTGGTTCAGGAAGAAACTCTCATCAAACAGGTTTAGGAGTTCCAACATAAAATTCAAGCCTGAGTTAGATCTCTAGACTCCATAGTTTGCCTATTATTAAACATTTGTCAAGTCTCTGGGTTTATTCTCCCATGATTTGTATCGATAAGTTACGGGTTCGTGGCCCATCTAACTCTAAAAATAATACCGATTGCCAAGTGCCTAAACTAAGTTTTCCTTCTACCACTGGAATCACTTCACTGGTACTTAGCATCATCGCCATTAAATGGGAGTGAGCGTTGATCGGTTCATCCGGAGGAACGTCTCTTAAGTGTAGATCGTTATGCAGGTATTTGGCATCGGTCGGGGCTAGGGTTTTTAGATGAACTTTCACATCTTCTAGTAACCGTTCTTCATCTTCGTTAATGGCGAGGGCGGTGGTGGTGTGGCGAGAGAAAATCAGGACTTGACCGTTGCTGATCTGACTCGACTCTAGGCGGCTAACAATCTCCGGTGTAATGTTGTAAATCCCTATGCCTAACTGGGTTTGGACGGAGATCAAGTGATGAATGATCGCCATGCTTTGGATCTCAAGATTAGTCTCAAATGATACAGATATTAATTGAGTAGCCCAGACCTCTGAACTTTTGAGGCATTTGGGCTACAGATTTAACTGTTTATTTCGATGAGAGAGAAATAAATCAGTCAAATTATTCTTCTTCGTCTTCGCTTAACTCTTGACCGGATTTGGCATCTACCTGAATGAGATGAATATGTTTATGACCTAAGCGAATTTCAAACTGATCGCCGGGTTTTAAGCCCATTGCTACGGTATAGTTTGCGCCAATAACCAAAGAACCATTCTTGTGTACGCACGCCCGATAACTGGCTTCTCTACCCCGACCATCTGTACGACCTGGATCTAAGGAAATTCCCTTTGCGGCTAACAGCGCATCGTAAAATTCCGTCATGTTTGCCCGCATTTGCTCGTCTTTTGTGGTGGTGTAATATCCACAAAGTTTGGCTGTCTCTCGCCTGGGCATATTACCGAGCGACTTAACTTTCTGAAGTAATGCTTTTCCGGTCAATGGAGATGCTGAAATTTTCTCTGTTGCTGATTTAGCCATTAGTCTACTCCGAATCTTAGTTGATCAATCCTAACACGTAAGATTGCTATTCTTTATATCATATAACTAGAAAAGCATTTTTGTGTAAGATCTTTAGATAATTTCTGATATCTTGATGACTCAACTCTCTTTCTAATCTGTAAAAACTCAGATTACTGTTCCTACTGTTAAAAGTGTACAGCCTTTTGAACCCCAAATCGGTATCTGTTTAATTGGTGACACCGCTATAATCTCAAAATATTGGGTTGGGATCACAGCAGTTTTTTATTTTGTTACATCTGTCTTTATAATCTTTTTTAAATTGACTTAAAAATCAATTTCTGTTAAACTCCTAAATAGTAGTGGGTCTGAAGTGAATTTAATTAGAGAGTGCAACGGGTGAATTTCCATGAAACTAACAAAAATTGATTTAAGCAAAATCGTGGCGGTGGGTCACAATAATGGTCAATTGGGACTGTTGATTGATCGAGGCGAGGAAATTGACTATATCGAGATTCCAGCGCCGGGAGTGGCTTATGATGGACTGCAATCGGTATCTAATTTTGCAAACAATAGAGCATTTTTAGGCGGGGATCAAGACCCAACCCCACTCAGGGGTTCTCTACCCTTCGATAGATGCGGAGAGGGTGTTTTTTTAGACGAACAAGACCAAGACGAAGAAGAAGAACTCTTGATAGAATTAGAATGTCATGATCCAAACGATGATGAATATTATCCGGTTGAGAGAGTCGATCAGGAACTTTCACCAGAGACTCCCAATAGTAATCAATTGCTGAATGTTCAAGTTCCGGGTTATTGTTGATCACAGTCAGTTCAAACACCAGGAAAAAGCGATTGCTTTCTTAACTGACTAATTCTTCAACCACTCGTTCTAATCCCGCCACCACTCGCGCCAAGTATTCATAATTGACTTGTTCGGGTGTATCGTTCCAAGCGTGATAATAAGGATAGCGAAACATCGCTGTATCTGTCACCATCACCGCGGGATATCCTTGTTCCCAAAATGACCAATGATCTGAATAACTAATTCCCGTCACCAAACCGGGAACTGCGGCGCCTTCACTGGGAAACTGAGTGTGACGACGAAATGATCCGACAATTTGACGCACCAAGGCAGCCGATTTTAAATGGGTGACAAAGGCGATATAATTCCCTGTGGAGGGGTAAAAATTCCCTAACGGAAAGGGAAAGCGCTGACTTCCGAGTTCCTCAGAATAATAGCCCATCGTCTCTAGAGAGAGCATCCCGACAATATTATCTTGAGACTGTTTACAATAGCGCGCATAAACCAAACTTCCCATATTCTCAGTCATCGCAAACGGGGGTTCTTCGTTGACAAATTCAACAAATCGTAGGGTACGCGCCGGTTTTTTGGGGGCAAATAATCGGGCTAATTCTAAAACCGCAGCCGCTCCTGAACCGTTATCATTTGCGCCTGGACATCCTCCTACCGAGTCATAATGACCTCCAATCACAATGATTTCATCGGGGTGATCACTTCCTTTGATTTCAACGGCGAGATTTTCAAAGGTTTGATCATTGACTTGATAGGCTTGACGTTGAACTTGATAGCCACACCCTAAAAACTCTGTCTCTAAAAAATCTGCTGATGCTTTAAGATTAGCAGGGTTGAGATAGTTCCGTTCACCGATCTCTTGTGCCAAAATTTTGACATCTCGTTCAAGAGCCATTTGAAGTTGTACTTCTTGAGGTGTTAAAGAAGGCAATGGCCCTCGATAACTTTCACCAGGCATAGAGGGAATCATAAAATTTGCTGTTCTTTTTCTGCTCAATTCCAGCAGAGAGTAACTTAAAACAAAACATTTTCATCATATCATTTAAGCTCAAGGTTTGTTCTTTTATTCTCTGAGAGCTGCTTAATTTTAAGTTGTCCTTTTGGTTTCAGCCTCCTGCTTTGTTCCTTGTTTAACTTGTTGTAACAGGGTATAAAAAGGCTCCCAGTTATCTTCTACAATAATCGGCTCCCAGATGGCTTCTATTTCTGCTCGGAGGGGAACAAAGCTCGGATTGTGTTGTTGTAATCGGGCTTTCATTTCCTGCATTTCAGTCGGGGAGAGCGTTTGTAGATAATGGTGATAAAGTTGTTGCCAACTTTCTAGGTATGATTTCCGCCATCCTTCAAACTCAGGTAATCCTTCAGCTTGACAAATCAAAGTTGAATCCTCTTGCCATTGTTGACAAAAGCCTTGAGTTAACAGACTAAAAAAGTTATGATACCCTAAGTCGTTATTTTTGAGTAAATTTACAGTTAACTTTAAAAATTCTTCAGATTCGGGTCGGGGCAACTGTTCAAAACCCAGTTTATTCACCATTAACTGTCGATAGGTTTCTTGAAACTGGCTATCAAATAAATCGAGTCCTGTCTCTAGATCTTTAGGATCAATCACCATTGATAAAGGTTGTTGTAGCCGTTCTAAGTTTCCCTTACAAACCCACGGTTGATTGGCGTAGCAATACAGACCACTGTGGTCAAAATAAGCAGCAGTAAACCGGGGATTGTAGCTGGGTATAAACGCATAGGGGCCGTAATCAAAACTTTCTCCGGTAATGGACATATTATCTGTATTCAAGACACCATGACAAAACCCGGCGGCCATCCATTGGGCAACTAATGTAGCGACTCGTTGCACTAATTCGGCATAAAATAAAGCATAGCAATCGCGATCATTTTGAAAATGAGGATAATAGTATTTAATCACATGATTTAAAAGGTTTTCGACCAAATCTGCTCGCCCAAAATAGTGTAATCGTTCAAAAGTTCCAAACCGAATATGAGAGCGACTAAAACGTACCATCACCGCTGAACGAGTCGGAGAGGGTTCATCACTGCGATAGAGTTTTTCGCCCGTTTCGATTAGACTGAGAGTGCGAGAGGTTTTCACTCCCATCCGATGTAAAGTTTCCGCTGCGATCACTTCACGGATACCCCCTTTGAGGGTCAATCGGCCATCGGCGTTGCGAGAGTAGGGGGTTTGACCGCTTCCTTTTGTCCCAAAGTCGTAGAGTTCACCATTAGTTCCGCGAACTTGTCCATAGAGAAAACCCCGTCCATCCCCGAGTTGGGGGTTATATTCTCCAAATTGATAGCCGTGATAACACATTGCCAAAGCCGGGCGTACACTTTCAAATTTGCCAAAGGCTTCGATAAAATGATCGTCGGTTACGCTTTGGGGGTCAACACCTAACTGAGTGAGTATCTCATCATTGCGGAAACGCAGAATATGGAAGGGAAATTCTGCGGCGCTGACTTGATCGTAGTAATCACTGCCTAATGTTTCAAATGCAGGTTCGTATTCGAGGAAAAGGAAGGGATTCGCCATGAGAAACTCATACTACCTATTTCAATTGTTATATTCTATAAGTGGAAGATTGTATTGTGATCAAGACTACCAAAGAATTTAAGAATTTCTGGCGATCGCAGAGTCGGTGTAGGGACTAGATGAGGGTTTAATGGGCTGATTTCCTGCGATTTAAAATCACAATATTTGATCCAATTACAGCACTGCGAGCAAGGGGTTTTCCGCTAGTCTCGATCAGTTCGATCCGGGTAAAATCAAAGTTCTGGGCTTGATCAAACAGAACTTGTGCGATTTGATTTTGTTTGTTTTCTGAGAGTTCGTACCAACTTTCATTGAGTTCAACTCGGAGTAAATTAGCAGAAAAATTGGCTCGAACTGAAATCATGATTTCAGGGCTAATTTTTGTGATTGATTTTTTCATTTTAGCTTGAATCGTAGTAATCAAATACGATTTGGATGTCAATGCTAAACCGGGAGGGGAAATCAAGTTCACGGGCATCTGTGAAGCGGTGGCGACGAGAAACATTGGGATTTGATTAGAATTTTTAGGTAAGCTTTCGGATTCTAAAATGGATTCATTTTGATCTTCAGACAACGATTCAAGATTTTCTACAAGGGGAAGGGTTTCATTTTGCTGAAGTTGAGATGTTGATTGAGGGAGTTCTGGGAGTGTTTCTTCTAATTGAGGGATTGATTGGGGTAATTGTGGCGGTGTTTCTTCTAATTGAGGGGCTTCTGAAGGGGTTTCATCTTCAGATTGATCGATAATAATTTCTGATGGGGTGGGTTGTGAAGTCTTAGTCTCTACGATTTCTAGAGAGGGTTCATGACTCGAAAATTGTTGAATAATTTGACTTGATAGAATCATCACAATAACTCCGATCGCGATCGCCAAAATTGGATCGGGTAAGATTCGATTGACAGAATCGGGAAGAATCCGCCGAATCGGTGATAAAATTCGAGAGAGTTGATATCTTAGAGATGGCTTTTTTTGTTGTCGGTTGCGGGAATTTTCAGGGGAAGATGGATTTTCTAATTGAGAGACAATTTCTTCGAGTTGGTCAATTAAGCCTCGTAAAACTCGCAAGGTTAGATTGATCAAAAAATTACGCTGAGAGGGACGAGAGGGCGGTTTTTTAGGGTGAGGAGAGGTGAATCGATCTTCAGACATTGTTTATACCCGGCTAACCGTTGAGCGAAATCAAATGCGCTAGACTAAAGTCTGGGATTTGTCATCCTAATGTATCATTTTGTTGTCAGTTTTGAGAACCTCAGTTTTTTTAGATGAAACGTCGTTATTTTATTCTCTCTAGTTTTGTTTGCGGAAGTGTAGTGGGTTTGAGTTGGAAGTTGGGGAATACTAAAACCTTGATTGAGGGGACTCCGACTGCGGTTAATCCGACTCAAATTGTCTCAGTTCCCTCCACAGAACCCTTGTTAAGTTTTATTTCTGTAGCGGATACTGGAACTGGTGAAGCAGAACAATATGCGGTGGCGAAAGCGATGACTCGTTATCACGAAAAACATCCTTTTGATTTAGCTCTTTTAGCCGGAGATAATATTTATCCGAATGGTGAAATAGAGCGAATTGAAGCTGTTTTCGAGAAACCTTATCAAAGATTACTAGAACAGGGTGTTAAATTTCAAGCCTGTTTAGGAAATCACGATATTCGCACCCAAAACGGTGATTTACAAGTGCGTTATCCGGGTTTTAATATGCAGGGACGTTATTATACATTTCGTCGAGGTCCGGTACAGTTTTTTGCCTTAGATACCAATAAAAGTGCAGATTGGTCAACTCAACTGGCTTGGCTAGAGGAAAAATTGCAGCGTAGTGATGCAACTTGGAAGGTTGTTTTTGGTCATAATCCGATTTATTCATCGGGAGTTTATGGGGTGAATGAAACATTAATTAAAACGTTGACTCCGTTCTTTAAAACCTATGGTGTTCAACTGTACATTAATGGTCATGATCACAACTATGAACGCACTCAGGCAATTGAAGGAACCACTTATTTAGTGTGTGGTGCGGGTGCAAAAAGTCGTCCCGTTAAAAGTTCAGAATGGACAGAATATTCAACGCGAGAATTTAGTTTTGCCGCTTTGGATGTGTATGCTGATCAGATCATTGTGCGAGGAATTAATACTCAAAATCAAGTCTTTGATCAGGGTGCAATTTTTCAATCTTAGATCACTCGATCACAGAGATCTTTTGATTTAAAGGCCCCTCGCCCTGACCCCAGTCTGTTCAGTAAAATTGGCCCTTTTCCAGTCCAACTTCACAAAAAACTATCTTTCACCACTGAACAATTTTCCCAAAAAACTCTACACTAGAAAGAGAAGCAAACCTTAACCCCTCTGGCCCTCGATCATCCCCAAGGTTTCTCCTGTTGCAGGAAGCCAAAGGTCAGGCGGGTGAAGTAAGCTGAAAATCATCTACAATTTAAGGGAGGTGGAACCCGAATCAATGAAAAAATTAGGTACTCATTTAATTCTCGATGCCTGGGAATGTCCTACTGATCTTCTCAATGATCCTGAACGGATTCGGAACTCAATTCTAGAAGCGATCACCGCAGGAAATGCGACTTTAATTGACTTCTGTGTACACCAGTTTAGTCCTCATGGGGTTACGGCAACCGCCACACTCGCCGAGTCACACATTGCCATTCATACCTGGCCAGAATACGGTTATTTTGCCGCAGATTTTTTCTTTTGTGGTCAAGGCGAACCTCGCAAGGCAGTAGAAGTATTGAAAACCGCTTTACAAGCCAAAAAAGTTGTGCTGAGGGAATTTCAACGAGGGTTTGAAACCGAAACAACGATAGACGGGGAAAACCTCAACCCCACGGTTATTTCTCAATCTCTAACTTCAGAAAAAGAAATCTGTTCAGTTTAATCCAGTTCAATCCAAAGGGTCAAAACCAGAGGGGTAAGGCATTTACTATCGCTCTTCCCCTCAATAGTTTTTTCTAAAATCACAGTCTAGATTAGTAAGTCTAAGAGACTGTTTGTTAATTTACAAGTTCAGGTTTGGGAAAACTGGGGCTGAAAATTACTTTGATGTAAGGTTAACAGAGTCAAGTTTTTGAATAACCAATAATTGCGGTAATCAAACAACACAATATCCAATGCTTCGACAAGATTCACCTCTAAATCTTTATTTTGGATATCGACAATCATCTGATAGATGAGTTCAAAGATGATTCGTTGTTCTTTATCCATAAACACAAAATTACCATTCTCGGCATTGCGAAATTGTTCAAGAAATTCAGCACTTTTTTTCGCCGTAATCAAACTTTCACGGGATTCTCGACAGAGATTAAATTGAATTTCAGGATGATTAATGACTAATTCATTCCAGTTGCGAATGCGGTGATAAAATCGAGTTCCGCCTTGATGTAAAAAACCCACAGCAAATTGATGAGTTGCCGTTTGAATGACTAAATGTTCAGGAAGAACCCGTCGCCCTAAGCGTAAGACATCAAATTCAAGCGGAGAAATGACTGATCGCAAAGACTCCAAAATCGTCGTTAATTTTCCAAGATCATCACTTTCAGTAATAATTTGAGGTTTGCTGTAGTTTTCTTCTAAACTCAGACGTTGCTGGCTTAAATAGTCTTGAACTTGTAGCTTGATGGGGGAATTTTGGGGAACATGAGGTGTAATAACCGAGGGCGGATCAGATAAGATTCCATTCCCATTTTCAGTGATATTTAAGGTTTGGGTAATTTTGAGAATCACCTGTTTCATTTGGGCGACTTCTGCGGTTAGCTGTTGAATTTGTTGTTCAACTTCGGGTTCAACAGTAGAAGTATTGGAGATTGAAGATAAACGTTTGGGTAGGGAAATTCCTTCTATTTTGTAGCGGTAATAATCTGCTGCTGTATTGAGTGTAGCCCGAATTGAAACTTGTTCTAAAATCGTTTGAATTTCATCGGGTTCAAAAAGTTCAGAGATAGAAACTTCTGCGGTTTGTAGTTTTAAATTCAGCAGTTGTATCATTTGTTGATTGGCGGGTTTTGAGAGGAAAATCTGAGATTGAGAAACCCGATCTACAATGGAACCATCAAAGACGTGTTGAAATTGTTGCCAACGATCCGGAAAGAGATTTAAAATAATTAAGCTATTGGGAACATGGGTAAATATTTCTTTAATGGATTCTCCAAAACTTTGTAAAAGAGGTTCGTTGGCTTTTAAACCTAGTCCTTCTAACTGATCAAAGATAATAATCAAAGGTTCATCGAGTAAAGACAATTTACTCAAGACTTCTAACGCAGCCAGTGAAATTTCTTCCCGACTCCAATCTTCTCCCCAACTTTCGAGTCCAACTTTATTGAGTTCTTCGGAAGATAAGTCATTTAAAGCTAACCATTGGGTAATAATTTGACGACGGTTGAAGTCAGTATAGCCACAAAAACGAATAATTCCTTTGAGAATTTGGGGGGCGTATCCGGCAGAAGAAAAGTTTCGCAACCACCAATCAGAAGCCCGTTTTTCAATATGTTGCCAATATTCTCGTTTGGTTTTCGTTTCTTCTTGTCCTAACTCGGTGAATAAGTTGAGATTTCCATCTTCAATAACTTGTAAGATTTTTTCATCTTTTTGGATTTTTGCGGTGGAATAGTAATCTTCAGTTTTAATAATTTTGGCAAAACTATTGGCTAGCAGATGTTCAAGTTGGGTGCGATCACTTCCGGGAACATTTTGGATTAAAGATTCTAATATTCGGCTATAGGTATGAAATAAAACTGTATCTTTATTATTAGGTTGACGAATAAATAATAATCGGTTTGTTTGAAGTAAATCCTTCGCCAGACGCATCATTAAATGAGTTTTGCCTGCTCCTGGTTCTCCAATGACAACCGCCCCTTTACTTTGATGATTGGGATCTTGTTTGATATCAATAATAATAGATTTTAAACGTTCAAACTCATTTTGAAAAATTGAGCGAAAGTCTACATGATCTTGAAACGGAGTATCAACACGACTAGAACCAAAAGGATTAGGTCTTTTTTTGAGTCTAACCTTTAAAAATTCATTCACCATCCGTCGATAAAGTTGATAGGTAAACAACGCATCATATTTAGCACGATGGGCGGAATCATGATTAAATATTTTACCGTCTAACTTCAGATTTAGATGCTGACTTAACGCTTCTAAAGAATGGCTACCCAGTTCGGGTAAATGCTGTTGGGCGAGTTCAAAACTACACTCAAAAACTAAATGAGGCGTGGGAATTCCTACCGCCCGAAAGCTATTACGCAGCACGTCAATATCATGTCTTGCATAATGACAGATAATAGTTTTAGAATGAGCGAAGTTCAAAAAATCAGTAATAATGGTTTTGAGGGGTTTAGTTTTCGGACTAATTTTAGGATTATTAGGGTGATTGTCTGCCCAAGCTTCATAGATTAGTTTTCCCTGATGATCAACAATCGCTATTTCCCGCAGAATTGGCTGTCCTTCGGTATCAATTACAATAAAGTCGGGATGAAATTTCATAATCGTTTTAAGTACAAATACGACTCATTTAGACTGATGCGGTGTATGATTCGCTGAATCCGGATTGTGACACCAGCAGGGAAATCGTAAACTGCAACCTACTGTTATTGTGCCACAAATCGTAACTCTGGCCACAGGCTGTTTACAGATTGCAATAAATAAAGAATAAACAACCGTAGTAATGAAGATAAAATCAACTTTAATTCTCTAATAAAAGGGAATTTTATCTCATTAAGTTCTAAAAAACTAAATAGCACCGCCATGATAACGGTGCAATTTAAAATATGAAGGACTATTTTATTCTACATTTAAGAAAGGCGATATTTATCGTCCAAAAGCTTTCTTCAAGCCTTCATCGATCTGTTCTTCAACAGAAGTCGAAGTAGAATTTTCAGGTCGTTTCATTTGTTCTTTATCCGCATCTCCCTGAACTAAGTTCAAGCCGGAAGGGGCATCAGCCTTAGATTGATCTAAAGAACGAGGAGGCGTTCTGAGAACATCTTCTGATTTCTTCTGAACATCTTTAAGGGCGTCTTCTCCTTGATTATTGGCACTATTAGCAGCCATCGCCGGAAAGCCCTGGGAAATAACCAACACTGCACAAACACAAGCTACAAAGAAAATTCGAGTTAAACGCAATAGAATATTTTTCATTATTTTCATCTCTCAAACTGAAATCACAAAACATTTATAGCAGAAAAAACCGAGCTTCTCACTCTATCAAAGGAAAGAGATTTTTTAAAGAGAAATAAATCAGGTTTTCTGCAAAAAAAACCTCAAAAAAAATTTAATCCTTTCCCTCCTCTCAAAACAGACTATCGCCAGGATCAGGGACATCTGGATCTGGTTCTTCCCGCTCTTGACGAAGTTGTTCTGCTTCTGCCAATGTCTGTTCTGGGTCATCTTTACTAGAGCGTTGAATATAGTTTAACTTCAATTCCTCTAAGAGATCAAATAGCCAAACTTGTAATTCCGATTGGGTTACTTCATCCTGAAGTTCTTGACGTAAAACTGATTTAAAATTTACACTCAGTTTGTTAAAAAGTTCTCGACCTTCCGCATCCGAATAAGATGTAGATAAAACATCATAACTCGCATTGGCTAAATAATCGGCAAGTTGATCAATAACACTTGAAGGAAGGCCTTTCAATCCCGGAACTTGTTTTAATCCTTGATAAAAGTCTGATTGTGTTAATGTACCCTTTAAGCTATGACGTAATAAATCTTCTATATCCGGCTGAACTTGCGGTAAGACACGATAAATAGAGAGTTGTAAAATCCGATCTATAATCGCATCCATTTTGTCAATTTCGCTGACTTGAATATAGGGATCGGGTTCAAAGATTGAACGAGCCATTTCTCCGGTTTGAACGGAATCTTTGGCTTGATTGACGACTTGTACCATCAAGAAAGTTGAAATCCGATCAGCAAGATAAGCAGAGGGTTCATGAGTGATTTGGGCTAAGATTCGTTCGAGATTAAATAAACCTGATTTATGAACTCGAACAGAGACAGGAATAATTCGCAGCCAACGCCAAGTTGGAAGTAAAAATAGCCAATCATACCAGCGTCGCAGCATCCCATCAAACCAACTCACTCCCGGTTGTCGTCTGGAAATAATTAGGGTTCGTACGAGAAAATCTCCCCCTAAAAAGATGATAAAATAGATATCTATTTTCCAAAAATTATCAATATATTGACCATTTTCATCAACGGATCTGAAGTAGTTTACTTCTAAAAGTGGACTAATTTTCTCGTCAAAAAAACTCAAAGCATTCGTAATGCCAACTTCTGTTAAATAGTTTTGACTCCAAAATTGAGTAAAAGCTTGTTGAGCGTAGGGAATCTCAATATGATATTCCATACGACGCTTGAGTTTAGCAAATGTCCCAAATTTGTTGGAAACATCAAAGGGATTTTCTGCAATAATACTTTGACTTTGTTGACGCAGATCTGCTAAAATATCAGCAGTTTGTTTAGATTTTAATCCCGATTGAGTTAGTTCAGATTTGAAAACTTCAACAGTCTCAATGTAGTGGGTTGTATCTGGATGAGGTTCAATCCCTTTCACCGGGTCATAGAGTTTGATTATAATCGGAAAATGTCTAAGATAAACATCTCGTAGAGGAACATAACTAATATTTAAAAAGACTAAACAGAGATTAAGCAGAGCAATCAGAGCAACAAACTTACTCCACCATTTCCATTGAAATTTTAGCTGAGAATCTTCGTCGGGTGAGTTAGACGAAAAAGGCTGTTGAGTTTTGGGTTTATTTAAAGAGGTCATTTACTTGAACAATGCCAGACAATCTTCAGCGAGAATACCTTGAGTAATTTTAATATCTTGAAATCCTTTTTTGACCACAGCTTCACAAGATAAATCAATTTGCGGTGAACCGAGTTGAATAAGTTGTTGAGTCGAAGCTCCAAACACAATTTCAGATAAACCAGCCCAAACACAAGCTGCTGCACACATCGGACAAGGTTCACAAGTTGTATACAGGGTATACCCCTTTAAAACATCGAGAGAATAAGATTTGTTTTCTAAAGTAAATTGACGTAAAACATTAATCTCAGCATGAGCCGTAACATCATTATCCCTTTGAGCCGTATTATATCCCTGCACCACAATTTTATTTTCTTTAACTAAAACTGCCCCATAAGGCATATCTCCTTTTTTAGCTTCTTCTAGAGCAATTTTCATGTAATCTTCGGCTGTCATACTCTTACTTTTAAATATTTACTGATTCACCGCTCAAATTGAGTAGATAACCCTAGAAGATATTCTTGTTTTTTAGATTAACAAATTACGACTAGGGTTAATGATGAATTAATCCTTAATAACCTTTAAGCTTTCTGCCAAATTTCTTTGACTTTTCCGGGCATAAATTCAGAAATCTCTTGAATTCGGCTTTGAGAAAGTTCATTTTTTGTGGCTGCAAAAACAGCTTCAATAATGGTTTCACCCGACATTCCTTTGGGCGATCCTCCTTCTTGTTCAATCCGAAAAATAAATGTGTTATCATCGAATTTCAGAGGCGGACGAACTCGACTCAGCCAAGCAACAATAGGATTTGTATCTTTCCAAAGGGCAGAAATTTCGGATTTCAGAGTTTTATCGTCTGTCGGTTGAGCTTCTTCGTGAAGTTCAGATGCAACGCGATCTGATGATTCTGTCGGCATTAAGTCACGCATTGTCCGAAACACGATCTCACTGAGATCTCTAGCCTCATACAAATCGTTGAGTCCAGCTTGATTTTTAACTTTCTCCAAGAAAGCTGCGTTGGTTTGAGAGATTTGAGGGGTTTCCATTTTATTTAGATCTAAATCCTAATTTTATCAGGTAATACAACGCTATAGTCTATCACGGTTCTGTGCATCCTACCCAGGATGAGTTTTTAAAATGAAAATTATATCGATATAAGCATTAATCTCTTTCTTCGGGTAGAGGATAAAAACTTTTTAAAATGGAATAATTAGTTAGGATATATTATAATTTTTCAAGGAGTAGCTTTTATGGCCCCGACTCAACCCCTAACCGGAACAGAACTGATTGATTGTGCCAAAGCAAGTGCTAATCTGGGTTTGAAAGAAGCGGCTCAAAACTCGGGCTATGGTGAAGATATTGAGAGCTTTCAAAAAAATCTTAAACAAGCTTGTGACCACATTGGGGTCAGCATTGATGGTTTGAGTGATCTAGTCACTCCGCAGCAACAAGTTAAACAAGGACAAGGTATAGAAATTGCACCTGATAGTAAAAATTCTCTCTAGAAAGTTGAGTTAATAAAATAGATTGATTTCTATTGTCAGTTAGGGTGAGTTGAGAGAATGCTGCTCACCCCATTTTAGGAGTTTTGATTAGAGACGCAACGCATCTTCAGAACGCCCATCAGAATTCGGTGTCGGCATATAATCATTATACTGATCCTGATTGTAGAAGTAAAGCGTCCGAATCGGATAAGGAATATTGATATCTGCTTGATCAAAGGCTTCTTTAATCGCGACAATTGCTCGAGTTTGAACGTGACGAACTAGCTTTTGTCGAGGTTTAGTCCAGTAGCGAACGATAAAGTCTATTGAACTATCCCCAAAACTGACTAAATCAATTTCTATTTCCGGATTTTCTAAGACCCCTTCGACTTGAGAAATTGTTTCTTTTAGAAGTTGAGATGCTTGGCGTAAAGACGTATTATAATCAACACCAACTCCTAAATCTGTTCGTCGGTAAGCAAAAGCTGTCCTCACTTGAACTGCACTGGTAAATACTGTGGCATTCGGAATTAAGATCCGTTCTCCCTGGTAAGTCAGCATTTGTGTGGTGCGAATATCGATTTGTTCAACGGTTCCTTCGTACTCCCCGATAACCACCTGATCATTAATCTGAAAAGGTTCTTGAAGAAGTAATAAAATCCCCGCCAAAAAGTTTTTAAATATATCTTGAAAGGCAAATCCAATCGCAACAGAACTCAGTCCTAAAGTCGCAATAACATCTCCTAACCGTAAACCCGGAAAGGTAATAACACAAGCTAAAACTACCCCAACAACCCAAACTCCAATATGACTCAGTTTAGCGATTAGGAGCTGTAAAGACTGACTCCGAACCGTTTTAGTCGTAAGTTTCTTAACAAGTTGCTCTAAAAACTGAGCAGCATAACGAGTTAAAAAAAGGATAATTATAGCCGTTATAATAGCAGGGATAAGTTTAACTCCACTGCCAACCATCTCTCGTATACTGTCTTTTACGGTGTTAAACAACTGATCCATGATGATAGAATAATTAGTCCTTAGATTTTAACTTTTTGGGTTATTCAAAATTCAGTAGATGTCCCGGATATTACCTCGTCTTCATTAAATTCTTCCGGATTAACTCAAAATTCCAGCTCAATATTGAGAGAGGCGCGAGAATTTGCTACTATACTATACCATAACCAAAAATTTCAAGAGTCTATCTTAGGGTATAAATTCTCAAATTAGAGTTGTGTTTATCCTTTCCGGGTTAAAAAAACGCTTCAAACTCCCTCGATAAAACCCCTGAAAAATTCACCTTTGTCTGTGATTGCTTTCCAAAGATAAAATCGTACTTCGATCAGTTTACCTCCTCAGATAGAAGCCTTTCCAGAATTAAATTTGATAAGCTTTAGAAAATAAGAAATATAAATTTTAACTTTTTATTTAAAAAACAAAGAAATTTAACCATGAAAAAACATCTTTTTTACCAAACTCTGGCAACCAGTTTTATTGCAGTCAGTTTACTTCTTTCCCCGTTTCATCGAGCCGCTTTTGCTCAAAATAATAATAACACTCCTAACAATGCCGAAGAAAACTTAGATCAAGCCGGAGAAAATCTCCAAAACGCTGGAGAAAATCTTATAGAAGCCACTGACGAAGCCACAACAGAAGCTCAACAACAGATTGCAGAAACAGCGAATGTAGTCGAACAAAAAGCCAACTGGGGATGGTTAGGGTTATTCGGTTTATTGGGTTTATTCGGACTCGCAGGTAAAGGAAAATAAAAAGTCGTTCATCACTATGAAACCGATCCGAATCTCGTTAGAACTCCCTCAAGAGATGATCGACATTAAGGAAAGAGTGATAACTGTTCTTCTGGCGGTGAATACCCTAAATGTTTCCACGCTGAAGCTGTTGCTAATCGTCCACGATGCGTGCGTTGTAAAAAACCAATTTGCATTAAATAAGGTTCATAAACCTCCTCAATGGTTTGAGCATCTTCGCCCGTTGTCGCTGCCATTGTTTCTAACCCAACTGGCCCGCCATTAAAGTTTTCAATCATCATTTGTAACAGGTGTCGATCCGTCCAATCTAATCCCATCGGATCAACATTAAACAGTTGTAAAGCAGTGGCGGCAATCTCTCCTGTAATCGGCCCTGAAGCCTTAACTTCTACATAATCTCGCACTCGTTTTAACAGACGATTAGCAATTCTAGGAGTCCCTCGTGAACGACGGGCAATTTCTTCAGCACCATCGGAATTAATTGGGGTATTTAAAAGTTTAGCGGTACGTTCTACAATTAAACTCAATTCATCCACTTCATAAAACCGTAACCGTTGAATTAATCCAAAGCGATCGCGTAAAGGAGACGTTAACGCCCCGATGCGAGTCGTCGCCCCCACAATAGTAAATGGAGTCAGTGGAATACTGCGAGTTTTTGCAGATCGACCTTGACCAATCGTAATATCCAGACGGCAATCTTCCATCGCCGGATAAAGTATTTCTTCCGCCATTTTTGATAAGCGGTGAATTTCATCAATAAACAGAATTTCGCCCGGTTTAAGATTCACCAATAATCCGGCAATATCACGCGGTTTTTCAATAGCCGGAGCCGTGGTAATCTTACAAGTAACTCCCATTTCTGACGCTAAAATTAACGCCATTGTTGTTTTTCCTAACCCCGGTGGCCCGTAAAGCAACAAGTGATCGAGGGTTTCATTACGAGATTTCGCCGCCGCGATCGCAATTGCCAGAACTTCTTTTAAATCCTTTTGACCGATATAATCACAAATACGCTGCGGTCGAATCGATTCATCTTGTTTGGGGTTAACTTGTTCATCAGTTGTTTCTTGAGGTTCAAGAAGATGGTCGTCAGTCGGTCGAGATTGAGATTTTTCGGTTTTTTCCGAACCTACAGACGCCCGCTTTTTGCGGGAATTGGGGTCAGTTGGTTGTGATTTTGATGAAATAATTGCCATGACGGGCGAATTTTACCTTCCGTCGGATTTCTTCATTGTGCCACAATGCTGATAATCTCAAAAATGGTATCAAATTATTCACCTTTTTTTATGACTTCTCCCTCTACCGAGTCCAATTCCGAAGATCTCACCTTTGAACAAGCGATCGCCCAAACTCAAACCTTACTGGAGGACATGGCTGCAAACGCCTTATCCGAGTCGGAAACCCAAGCCGCGATCGCGAATTTAGTTAAAACTCACAATGGCGCCAGAGGGTTTTTTGTCACCTATCTCACCGATCCTCGTGATTTTGTAGATCGTCCCTCAGAAGCGGTTATACGGGGTTTAGAAGCCTCTGATCAAGTCCCTGATCTACTGATCAAAAATGTGGCGATGTCTGCGGCTATGGGGGTTCATCATCGTCGTCACCAACGCGAAGAAATGGCCGTCGGTTCAGATCGGGTGCGATCGCGATCGGTTCATCTGATTCAATCTTTAAACATTCCCGTTTTGGATACAATGGTTAAGCAACTTTTAGAAAGTGCAAAAACGGGAGGGGGTGAATACCAAAGTTTTATCGAACGTTGGGGTTATGACACCGAACAAAAAGAAGCGATCGTACAGGCAATACATCCTTTGATCTAAGTTAAATCTAGATGAACATTCCGCTGCGATCGCGCTTAAAATTATGTCTTTAAAATTCCGATCTAACCCTGTTTTTTCAGAACCATCATGGTTTGATTAATCTCAGTTTTCGCTTACACGACAGGTTTGGCGTAGAAAGAGACACCTTCGAGTCGAAAATTCGGCAGTGAATCTGCAAAAGCCGCTTGATTGGGATCAATCGTATAAAAGTGACCATCTGAGGTCAAATTGTAAGCTCGGAATACCGGCAGCGTACCCGGTTGCTGAGTTGAATAGACTTGAATGGGTACACCAGAAGGATCGGCAGTCCACTCTTGCAGAGTTTGTACAAAAGCAATTTCACCCGGATTACTGCTGTAGAAATAGCCACCTTTTGAATTGACAAAACGTTCAAGTACATTGCTTCCTTCAGAAACAAATTCAAACCCTTCGTTATTGAATTGAGGATCGAGATTCGTCGCTTGTTGCTCTCCAGGATCAGCCGTAAAGAAATGTGAAAGTGCTTCGGTATCCCAGTAACGAGCCGTCCGCTCACCCGTTGGTGTCTCAGATGAAGCATCCAGAATGCTCAGAGTTGCACTACCTTGAGAACTCACCGTATAACCCGTTGCAGCCTGTAAACCAATTTCAATGGTTTCATTCAAGTCCGCAATACCATCATTAACGGGGTTAACCGTAATATTGGTACTATTTTGTCCAGCCGGAATCGTCGCCGTTCCGTTTGTACCGTTGAATGTGCTACCAACCTGGTTATAGTCCGTTCCAAAAGTGGCTGTTCCTCCCACAGAAAAGTTAACGTTTAGGGGAGTTGTGGTATCTCCCGTGCGCGAGATTTGAAATGTACCGGGAGTTGGGCCGACTTCCGAAGGATTTCCCAATGCACTCACCGAGACAGATGTTTCTCCACCTGTTCCTGGAGTAATCTCTAAATTATAGGGAGTCGATGTCGCACCCGCATCACTCAAGTTTGATCCACTGGGAAGGTTAGAAATTTGAACAAAATAAGTTCGGTTCGCTTCGAGAGGAACTTGGACTTGCTCCGCTGTGACCCCTGTATTCGTGCCTTGATTCAGCAGAGAACCATCATCTCGAAGTATTCTTAAATCTGCATTATCGACTAAATTTGAGAGTCTGAACGTAAAATTTCCAGCGGTGGGAGGTGCCACAAATTGATACCAATCCTCAGTATCACTTCGACCCACAAATCCATTTAGGTTTCGAGGCGTGTTGATAATGCCTTGGGGTTCAGCAACAGGTGCAGCGTTGTTCAAAGTTTCTGCACTCACTTCAAACAAAAAAGGCCCCGTATTGGCAACGGAACTGACTCGGACAACAGCACCTTCTCCGGTGGGAAATCCGTTGGGAAATGACAAGATTTCTGGACTTCCATTTCCGGTAAAGTTAATATTTGTACCCGAGGGAAAACCAGGTACATTTGCCTCTGCATTAAACTGAATATTCAGATCGGGGATAAGACCTGGAGCTGCACCAATCGGATAAGCTGTAAATTGAATCGGTACATTCGGTTTGATCTCTGATGAAGCTACGTTGATTTGAACGTTTGCTCCGAGATTATTAATTGCATTTGTATATCGTTGACCTGCCATCTTTTTCTCCTCTATCACAAATTCTGACAAGCATAAATCACCCGATAGTCTCGACTCGGGTTATCTACACCGTTTATGCTTTATAGTTTAAATTATAATTTTTAGTTTAGAGAGATAAAGAGTTGATGATAATATTTTTAACATAAAAGTTAATCAAAGGTTTTAAATTAGCGAGATGAATTTGGGGGAATTCAACCCTTTTATTAAATTCCAGTCATGCCTATAATATGAAATCCTTAAATATTTGCTACAAATGATCGATGGGGAGGTGGGGAGGTGGGGAGGTAGGGAGAAAGATGTGTAGCATTATTGTTTGTATTTCCTATAAATATTTTGTTTGCAATCTTTCTATACAGGGATTTTTGCCGTAGGAATTCGGGATTTTATCGCTTAAAACTATTAAAATAATTTAATAATTTAGCGAAAGTTTCTTAATTTTTTATAATAAACCTTTAAATAACTTCATCCCATCAGTCTGTCCTAAACTCGGATCAGAAGCCCTTTCCGGGTGCGGCATCATCCCTAAAACATTCCCCTGACGATTACAAATTCCCGCAATATTATTCAACGAACCGTTAATATTTTCAGCCCCAACGTTGGGAGTCGGAACCGAACCGTAGCGAAAAACAACTTGATTATTAGTCTCTAATTCTGCTAAAATATTGTCATCGCAATAGTAGCATCCCTCTCCATGTGCGATCGGCAGGTTAATCACTTCGTTGGCTAAATAACCCGTTGTCCAGGGCGTTTGAGGATTGACAACCGTTAACGGCACGCGATCGCAAATAAAGTGTAAATCCCGATTTCTGACTAACGCTCCCGGTAATAATCCCAATTCCGTTAACACCTGAAAGCCATTACAAATACCAATCACATACTTTCCTTGCTTGGCGTGTTCGAGAGTGGCTTGCATCACCGGAGAAAACCGCGCTATCGCCCCACATCGTAAATAATCACCATAGCTAAACCCACCCGGAATCACCATCACATCAATATCAGAAATATCAGTCTCTTGATGCCAAATCATCCGAGTCGGTTGGTTCAAAAGCCCTTGAGTCACCCAAACCACATCGCGATCGCAATTAGAACCGGGAAAAACAACAACACCAAATTTCATGGAATAATGGTTAAATAAAATCTAAGTTTAACTGGTTTGAACTTCCGAAGAAACGGTCGTTAAATCAAATCGATAGGTTTCAATGACGGGGTTCGCCAGCAGTAAATCACAAATGCGATCAAGTTGAGTTTTCGCTTCATCTTCGCTATTGGCATTCAGGGTCACTTCGATATATTTGCCAATTCGGACTTGTTCTACATTGTCATAGCCCATCTGTTGAACTCCGGATCGAACCGCTACACCTGCCGGATCTAAAACAGAAGGACGAAGGGTGACATAAATTTGAGCGTAATACTTTTGGGTCACAATCAAGCCAAGTTTAACCAAACATTCCTATTATCCATCAAACGGAGACATTTAAAACCTGTTGATTGATCTTCATTTAACCCCCTGAAAACACGATAACAGGCGTAGGGCATACGCCCCTACGGACTGATAATCAATGACGATTATTGACTCGGTTTATCTTTGTCAGCATTGACTTTGGGAACCCAACCGGGAGCATCTGCATCTTCCCAACCTGCCGGACGCTTAGAATTATACCAGCCGATCGAACCGATAATCGTTGCTGCTAGAAATCCAGCCGCGAGAATTCCCAGTAACGCCCATTGTACATAATCTTGATAAGTTAGGTTTGTAGCCACTTCCATTAAAATTTTCATGTCGAGTATCAATGTTTGATCAAAAACGCTAGCAAACCCTAGAGTACCACCTTCGGCTAGCGGACTCAAATCCGGGGTAGGGGCATATACTCGCCGCCATCACAGGGTATGACTTCTAATCGTTTTTTTAACGGATTTGTATTGTTGAAACGACGTCCCCCGTGCTACCACTAAAAGATAAGAGAACTTAATTAATCCAACCCACCCATGAAAGACTTTTTAGACAACCTTTCACGTTACCCCCGCTACTTTATCACCTTTACCTTGGGGATATTTTTCTTTTTGTTTGATAAGTTGAAGCCATACATGGAGAGACCCCTCACGGCGATCGCCCTCGTTGGTTTGATGGGTGGTACTTTCGCCTTTACGTTTTTTACTCTACGAGCTATGTTGGGATTAAGTCCAGTATAGTTGGTGGCAACTGGCAACTTTTAGATATTGGGAGTCGCAATCATGGTCAAAATAAATGCTGACTCCTGATTTACTTATTTTCAGCTATCGTCTCAATACAATAGCCATAATACCGATAAAACCCGAGCTTTTTAATCATTTTACACCCTGATTCACACAAAAGCTGACGTTTTCGACTGATGAGAACGGAGAACAGTTAATCCATCTCACCCTCACTATAAACTCTACACCCTGACTATCTTCACTGAACCAACAAAAAGAAAACCACCATTATCTATACTTTGGTATAGAAATTTTAAAACGTTGTTGTATTCTTGTCGAGACTCTAAATTAACAAAGATTAAAGTCGATATTGCCGATAGACTTGGGTGGCAGCTCGATGTAAAATCGAATGACGATACACTAAAGCACTCATGTCATCACAGTAGCCTCCGCCAATAATTCCCGCTACCGGATAACCCAAACGAACACAAGTGCTAAGAACTTGCATCTCTCGTCGCCAGAGTCCAGTATCACTTAAAGCCAGCTTCCCCAAACGATCATCAATGTGAGTATCCACCCCTGCATCATAAAAAACCAAATCAGGTTTAACCTCTGATAAGAGATCTTCTAAATACTTCCCCAACGTGTATAAATAAGCCTCATCTTCCATCCCCACCGGAAGCCCAACATCCAAATCACTTTTCTGTTTCCGCGCGGGAAAATTCGCCTCACAGTGCATTGAAAAGGTAAAAACACTGGGATCATCTTGAAAAATAACCGCCGTCGCATCCCCTTGATGTACATCTAAATCAAGAATTAAGATTTTTTGCGCGAGTCCTAAATTTTGAATAGTGCGAGACGCGATCGCGATATCATTAAAAATACAGAATCCAGTTCCTAAGTTGGGGAAAGCGTGATGAGTTCCTCCTGCGGTATTACAAGCGAGTCCGTGACTGAGAGCAAGTTGAGCCGTTAAAACTGCCCCACCGACTGCAATACAAGTCCGGTTTGCTAAAGCGGGACTCCAGGGTAAACCGATACGACGTTGGGCTTTGGGGTCAAGTGTTCCCTGACAGTAGGCTTGCACATAATCACGATCATGGACTAATTCTATCCATTCTGTGGGCGGCAGGTCGGGCGTATGAACTTGGGAGGGTTCGATCACTTCATCAGCGAGTAACATTTGATAGAGTAGCCTAAACTTTGACATCGGGAAACGATGACCCGGGAGTAAAGGGGCGACATAATCGGAATGATAGACAATCGGTAAATTCATAATTATGCTGAAAGGCTAGAGTAGAAAGTCGGTTACTCAACAATTTGATCACATTGGTTTGGGAAGGTATTATGACATCAACAATTACTTGGCAGTATGGCAGCAGCAACCCCGAGAATGCAACTGCCTTAGAAACCATTCGTCAGTGGTGGGCTGAGATTGAAGGACAGGAGATTTCTTGGCAACAGCGTTTAATTCCGGAAACTGGAGATTTAAGCGAGATTAATTGGGAGTCTCAAAAGTTCGATGAAGTGTTTATGATCGTGAATCCTGAGTTGCGAGGAATTACGCTATATTGGTCTAAGCCTAAAAGTGATCAAGAACGCAGTATTACCCCGAGTAAGTTAGAGTTAGATCCGCTACGTCAGCAGTTGTATGTTTTTTCTCAATCTCAAACAAATATTGTAATTCGGGTGGAATTTCCCCAAATCAAGTATCAAACGATAGAGATAAAAAATCCCGAGATTGCGGTGGGGAAAAGTGGAACAATCCTCGTGCGAGATTCTCAGCAACTATTAGAAGTTAAAATTAGTCTTACCCCGGAAAAGTTAGAACAGTTGAAAGCAAAGTTAACGTAATATTACCCAAAAAAAATTACAAAAATTCCCAAGTTTCATAAGTGGCAGCTTGACCGCAATATTGACCGTTTTCATCGATTACATTCCAAACGGTTACATCGGAAATCAAAAACTGTTTTCCGGTTCTAGATTGACGAAATCCCCGAAGATTTTTAGTATAGCCTTGAGTTTTCACTCGGTCAAGCGTTTGCTGGCGTTGGATGACTTCTTCGGGGTGTACGGAGTGAGAAGATGGGGTTTGAATAAATTGTTCCCAACTCATTTCCCACAAATCTAAAGCGGTACGATTACCATAATTAAAAATGGGATTGTCTTCTTCTGTGCCAGCAGAAACCAACACAAAATCAGCGTTAAATAAAGCTTGGGCGATGTCTTCGGGGCTTTGATTTGCATCAATTAAAGTTTCGCCCGTCCAATGTTTAAAGCTGTCGAATAAACGTTGGCTGTGAACAATAATAGCGTCTTTTTTCCAGAGATCGGTGTTTAAATTTGTCATAACTATTGAATTTGAAACCAAATCTTCATTCTCAAAACAGCAGAATTAATTCCGGCACTTTTTGAGCGTACAAGATTATCCATATCTTTTCAAATTGAGAAGATTCCCCCAATAGATACAATTTTAACTTACATTGGGTTATAACAGAATTGATAATCAGTCAGTTATTTATAATTTTTGAGATGACAAACGAGGACAAAAATCCGACCAACACCGCCAAGAGTGCCAAGGAACTGATCGAGCGTTATGCAGCCGGAAAACGAGGTTTTATGGGGGTAGAACTTCCGGGTGCAGAATTGCAAAATGCTGTTTTACCCAGTATATTACTATGGCAGGCAAATTTGCAAGGTGCAAACCTCAGTCGAGCTAATCTCAAAGATGCTCACTTATTTGCTAACTTGAGTAGTGCTAACTTATCTCATATTGATCTCACCAGCGCCAAACTGATTTATGCTGACTTAAAAGCGGCTAACTTAACCCAAGCTAAACTATTTAAAGCTAACCTCAAAGGGGCTGATCTACGCGGTGCTAACTTAAATGAAGCCAAATTGATTTATACAGATTTGAGTGAAGCAGACTTACGTGGTGCTAGCTTAAAAGGGACAATGTTTTATAAAGTCAACCTATTGAAAACAAACTTACAAGACACTGATTTAAGTGAAGCGTTATTACTCGGAACAGAACTTTGGCCAGCCATTACTTCTTCTTGAGTTTCCCCTATCGGCTTTCCTCTATTCTCTCTAGAAAATTGGCATCAAAAAGTTTGACAATTGGGGAGATTTTGTTATACTAGAAGGTGAAGCTTATCAGGGCTAACACGTCTACACACTTGATTTTTTATTCAACATATGCTCACTTAAAAACCGTTGAAAATAACCCACACCCATCGTCAGCGATCGCAATTCTACAATCAAATCTTGCATCTCTGACATTGCCAAATAAGCGGTAATTTTATCCCAACCTTTCCAACCCGCGATCACAAACAACCACGGCTCACAGAACGTCGTCGGAAAGATTAAAAAATTAAGGATTTTTTTCGGGTTAAACTCAAGCTGAATTTTCCAAGAAAACAGCATTGTGACGGTTGGATAAATGTTGAGTTCAATTCCTTCTTCTTTGGGTTGATCTCGAACTTACAGATTCAGAATCGAGCTATCGGCTATCCAATCGAAGATGCTAGGCGTTTTTAGCGATCGCTTCTCTCTCTGAAATGTTCTCTCCTCAATGCGTCTGAGATCGAGGGTCGCTACTTCTATAATTTATAATCTTTTGGTTGCTAATTACCAATGCTTAACTAAAAAATACAATATTTATTTTAAAAAAGTTTTGTAACTGAATATTGCAGACTACGACGAGACAATATATCGATTGCGTCCTTGTTGTTTGGCGATGTATAATGCTTTGTCTGCTTGAGCGATTAATTGAGCGGGTGAGGTTTTAGAATCAGGAATAATGCTGGTCATTCCCATACTCAGGGTAATAATATTACTCACCTGAGACTTTTGATGAACAATTCCCAGAGTACGAATCGTTTGCTGAATATTTTGAGCAATATTAATCACTCCTTTTTGGTTTGTATTGGGAAGAATAACTACAAATTCTTCTCCACCATAACGGGCGACTAAATCGGCGGGACGCTTTAAAGTATGCTTGATGGCTTGAGTAATTGCAATCAAACATTGATCTCCAGCTTGATGTCCATAGAAATCATTATAGAATTTAAAATAATCAATGTCTAATAAAATTAGCGATAAATATTTTTTTTCTCGTCCTAGACGCTGCCACTCTTTCGATAAATAATTATCAAAATAGCGACGGTTAGCAATTTGAGTTAAACCATCGGTATGCGCCAGTTGTTCTAAAGTATTATTAGCTTGTTTCAACTTAATTTCAGCCTGTTTGCGATCGCTAATATCCCGAATCATCATCAAAACTTCATGATCATTGAGTTTGACCACACGAGCTTCTTCATAATGTAGTTCTCCATCTACTTCGAGAGAATATTCATAGATTTGTCGTTCATTTGTTGCAAAAGCTTGACGCACATAATACATTTGTTGTTTAGCTAACTTAGGCGGTAAGGTTTGATAAATTGATTGCTGTAGCGAATAGGGAATACGACTAAACTCTCGGAGATTTTTACCTAAGCCAATACTTTTACAAATTCCGTTGCGATCAAGACGAATCATCAGATCGGGAATAGCTTTTAAAATTGCACGTTGAGTGGTTATATTTCTACAGAGTGCTGCTTCTATTCGTTTGCGATGGCTAATGTCAACAATATGAACAATTAGGTAATGAGGTGAATTTTTATTGTCATAGATCAGTGAAATATTCATCAGCCCCCAAATGATTTTATTAGATTGGGTTAAAAATCGCTTTTCAGTTTGATAACCGGGAATTTTACCCCTAAACATTTGTTGAGCTAATTGATCATCAAGGGTTTGATCATCGACAAAGATTAAATCACTCAGTTGAAGGGAGAGAAGTTCAGCCGAATCATACTCAAACATCTGACAAAGAGCAGCGTTAACATCGATGATTTTTCCCAATATAGACACTAAACACATTCCGGCTGTAATGGTATCAAATGCCCCTCTAAATTTTGCTTCACTGCGACGCAAATCATCAGTAATTTGTTGACGAATTAGTTCATCCTGTTTGCGAGCGCTGATATCTTGATGAAAGCCAATCATCCGCAGAGGAGTATTATCTTCAGCCCAAACTGCTTGTCCTCTTGCTAAAATCCATTTATAACTGCTATCTTTGCACCGTAAACGATATTCAATTTGATATTCATAAATTTGGCGTTTTAGATAACTATAAAGAGTTGTTAAAACCCGATCGCGATCGTCGGGATGAAGAAGGTTTTTCCAGGCTTCAAAACAATTTTCTATCTCTCCATCTGTATAACCGAGCATTCCTTTAAGTAGGGTTGAAATGAAAGCATCGCCTGTTTGCACATTCCAGTCAAAAATCCCGTCACCTGTTCCTTTCAGTAATAATTGCCAACGTTCTTCTTGCTGGAGTAATTGTCGGTTTTGGGTTTCGAGTTGTTGGAGGAGTTTTTGATGGGCTAAATGAAACTTAATTCGGGCTAAGACTTCCTCAGATTCATAGGGTTTAGTGAGATAATCAGCGCCGCCAACTTCAAAAGCTTTGACTTTATTGAATACTCCATCAAGCGCACTCAAAAAAATAATCGGAATGTGAAAGGTTTTCTCATCTAATTTAAGCTGCTGACAGACAGAATATCCATCAATATCAGGGAGTTTGATATCCAACATAATCAAGTCAGGTGGAGACACTTTAGCGGATTCTATAGCGAGTTTACCTGTCGGTGCAATGCGAGTATGATATCCACAACTTGAGAGAATCTTGATTAATAAGTTTAAGTCTGCCGGAGTATCATCAACAATCAGAATATGATTAAGGGTAGACATAATATTTTTATTTTTTAACGAACTAAATGAATTAAATCGAGTATCCGAGTGTACTCAAACTGATCAGCCCAGACGCTAAGAGTTTCAGCTAGGTGAGGATTGTGCTGACGGAGTAACTCAATGATTTGCCGAATTCGGCTAGGATCACCAAATATTAGGGCTTCTTCTAGTTCCTGAAGTACATCATCAGATAAATTAGCGAAGGCTTCCATCCACTGTTCAAGATTCATCGGTTTTTTATCTTCTTCGGGAACTTCTTTACCATAGCTATATTCTACTTCTAAATGTTGTTGTAAGACTGTAAATATTTCTAACTCTTTAAAAGGTTTATAAATAAAGTTATTGAAGCCCAGAGTTTGGTAATCGTCTCCTAATTTATTAGCAGAAACGGCAATAATCACCACTGGGTTGTTTAGATTTTGTGATTTTTCTTGATCGCGAATTTGTCTTGTTGCTTGATAACCATCTAATTCGGGCATTCGTAAATCCATCCAGATTAAATCAGGATGCCATTGTTGCCAAAGGGTAATCGCTTCCGCTCCATTTTCCGCTTCTTGTACGGCAAATCCTAGAGGGCTGAGGAGTTGAACTAATAATTGTCGATTCGCAGAACTATCATCAACAATAAGCAAACGATAAAGGGGAGTTGTCGGTGCTAAACTGATAATTTTATCTTCTTTTAAAAACAATTTTTTGGGAATTTTATCAACGATTTTGGCGACAATATAAAACTGAAATTTACTCCCGATATTCACTTGACTTTCTACAGAAATTTCACCCCCCATTAAGTTTACAAATTCTTGACTAATTGCTAAACCGAGTCCAGTTCCTTCTTTAACTTTTTTTCCAGATTGGCTTTGATTAAAGGCTTGAAAAATATCCATTCGTTCTTCCGGTGCAATACCAACTCCTGTATCTTCAACTTCAAAATTGAGCTTCACATTCTGGTCTGAATTATTGAAGGTGGCAAAAATACGCAGATTAATAGATCCTCGTTTCGTGAATTTTAAAGCATTACTCAAGAGATTAATTAAAACTTGACGGAGTTTGATTTCATCGGTACAAATAGAACTGGGAACATCAGATGTTCTCTGTACATTGAAATTCAATCCTTGATCTTGAGCTTTGAGATAAAACATATTATAAATATCGTCAATTAGCTGATCAAGATTAAAGTCAGTTGGCTCAAGTATTATTCTATTTGCTTCAATTTTAGCTAAATCCAAAACTTGATTAATCAGGTTTAATAAATGCTCACCACTACGATAGATAATCTCAGCATTCTTACGATCATCTAGTGAGATCTGAGAATCGTTTTTTAAGAGACGAGAAAATCCTAAAATTGCATTCAACGGAGAACGTAATTCATGGCTCATATTAGCAATAAATGTACCTTTTGCTTCGCTAGCGGCTTCAGCAACTTCTTTGGCTTTTTGTAGTTCTAGTTCAATCTGTTTGCGATCACTAATATCTGTCACCCGAACTAAATGAAACATTTGATCCCCAATATAAATTGGCTTAACGGCAAGATTCCCCCAAAAATAATTCCCTTTTTTTGTAAGATATTCAACCTCTAAACTCCAAAAACCTTTTTGATTCACTTCATTTCGACTGTATTCAATTTCCTGGGGAGTAAAGGGCTGTTTTTGTAATGTATAACCTGCAATACCAATTAATTCTTCTCGATTTTCAGCTTCAAATAGTTCAACAGCTTTACGGTTACAATCAACAATTAAAATGCTATCCACATCAACCAAGAAAATTGCATCGGCAGATTCATGGAAAATTGCATCTCGTAAATCTCGACTTTTACGCAGTTCCAATTCTGCTTTTTTTCGCTCACTAACATCGATAACAATCGACCCAAACCTTGTAAATTTACCGTCTTCCTTCATCAGAGTAAAGAGAATGGATTCAAAGATTTTAGATTGGTTATTAATAACAAGTTCATCTTCGATTATCAAGGGTTTACCACCATCAACAAGTGTCTTGACTCGGGTTTTAAAACGGTTAACAACTTCTTCAGGAAAAAAATCACCAAAGGTTCGTCCAAGAATTTGTTCTTCGGGAAGATTAAACAGCTTCGTAAAGGCTCTATTTACCCGGAGATAAACCATCTCAGCATCAAATATATGGATAATTGCAGGTGAATAATCCAAAAAGGCTTGTAGTTGTTGATTAGCTATTTTTAGAGCGATTTCGGCTTGTTTACGATCATTAATATCGCGACCAACAGACTGCAATTCGACTAAATTTCCCTGAGAGTCATAAATGGCTTGGTTGGTCCATTGTGTCCAACGCACTTCACCATTAACAATCACTCGATTTTCAATCGTAAAGACAGGCTGTTCCGGAGAAAGCGCAGCAAGACAGCGATCAATTGCAGGTTGATCTTCTGGATAAATAATCGGTTGATAACACTGTCCAATAAAATCTTCCTTATAAATACCAAAATAGTGGCAATAAGCATCATTAACATAATTTAACGTCCCATCGAGTTTAAATCGGGTGATGAATTCCGTTTGATACTCCAAAATCGATAAATAACGGGCTTCTGATTGATGCAGTAATTCTTCTACTTGTTTGCGATCGCTAATATCAGCAAATGAACCGACCATGCGATAGGGTTGACCGTTTGGATATCTTAAAGCTTGTCCTTTGATTAAAAACCAACGATAGCGACCATCGGGTTGTTGGACTCGCAACTCGATAATATAGGGATGATTATTTTCTAAATGATCGGTTAGAGCTTGCTGAAGGTGATCGCGATCGTCGGGATGAAGGAGGTTAGAGAATTGAGGGACTGGATCGTCTTCAATTTCTGAAACTGACAAGCCGAGAAGTTTATAAAGTTGTGGAGACCACCAAGCAGTATTATTAATAATATCCCAATCCCAAACTCCTTCTCCCATCGCCTCAATCACTAACTTTAATCGTTCTTTACTTTTTTGTAAAGCTTGGGTTCGTTCTAGAATTTCTTGTTCAAGTTGGTGTTGATAATTATTTTTAAGTTGTTCGATCTGGCGGCGTTCTGTGACATCTTGAAACGCGATTATAGAGTAATGTACTGTTCCCCATTCATCGACAACTGGAATTGATGTTACCTCTAGAGGAATACGACAACCGTTAACCTCAACCTCCATATCGTCAACTTGTACTTTTTCTCCTTTTAAAGCTCGAATTCCAGGTAATTTTTCGGTAGGATAGAGTTGATCGGTTCCAGCAATATAAACCTGATAAACTTCTGATAGCTGTTCGGGTGAAATGGCATTAGTTCCTTGACCTAAAATTTGTTCACCCACTTTGTTGATTAGAATATGTTGTCCGTTTTGATCAAATACACTCACTCCAATGGGAATATTATCAAGCAAGATCGAAAAACGCTGTTCACTTAGTTTTAAGTCTTGAAATGATCGGCTCAGTTTTTCAGCCATCTGACTAAAAGAATCAGCGAGTTGATTAACTTCTTTAATACTGGTGTTTTCTCTATAAAAATTGAGATAATTTTGACCAAATTCTTGTACGGCTCTATTTAATTTTCTGATGGGCTTCGCAATTTGTTTTGCGGTCAATATGGCAGCTAAAATAGTCATTAAAAATGCAATAAAACACAATAATGTTGTTCGATAAGTATTAGTATAGATTCTTTCCATAAAGTCAGATTTTGGAATCGCCACCACAATAAACCAGTTATAATTTTGATCTAATGAATAGGAGATAACGTGAAGACAATAATATTGGTTTCTTCCTTTTATTTTCAATTGTACAGCGTGATCATTAATTAATTTTAAATTATCGAAATTATTTATTACATATTTTCCCACCGTTTGAGTTACGGGGTTGCGGCTATCTTCGACAGTAAGTCGCAATTTTTCCGGGTCAATTGTTTCGGGTTCAAGAGTAAAATCTATTGTATTAAAAGGCAATTCATCGGTGGAGGTTGCAATTAAATATCCTTCGCGATCAATAATAAAAGCTTGTCCGGTTTTTCCCATTTTTAATTGACCCATAAACTCACCTAATTTATCTAAAAAAACTGTTGCACCCACAACTCCTTGAAAATTATCTTGGGAATCATAAAAGGGTAAAGAACGAACCAGGACTAAGATTAAATTTGATTGTTTTACGCCGGAAGTTACTGTTTGCCAAGTTCCGTTTTTTGCGGCTTTTGCTCTGGGATACCACGGCTTACTGGGAGGATCATTATGAGGATCGTAATCGGAAAGATTATTTCTTAAATAAAGGCGGTTTCCTTGCAGATCAGCAACGTAGTTTTCTAGATCTCTCGTGCGGGGATTCCACTCTCGTATCACTAAAGAATCCGGTTCGGGTTTCGCAACGATGAAAAGGTCTTTTTGTTCGGTTGCAATATAGATTGAACCCACCTCAGAAAAGGTGTTAATTTGTTCGATAAAGTAACTTTCTAGCTTAGATTTATTCTGCCAGTCTAACCAACCTAAATTAATTGACTTGGCGTTGATATGGGCAATATTATCCGGTGTCTGTAAATAATAGTCGAGATTTTGAGTAATGCGATCGCCGATTTCTGTCATTAGTTGGTTTGTGAGTTCTTCTACGGCTTGCTGTTCACTGCGATAGGATAAATAACTCACAATTCCGACTGCACCAATGATTTGAAGGACAAAAGGCACAATCAACAGGGTGCGAAGCGGAACCTCATTAAACGTCTTTTTTCTCCATCGATGCAAGGGTTTGATTATCATAAATCTAAATTTATTTTCAATAAACACCAAGATTGTTCAAAACGGACTAAAGTATTGAAATTAATCAAGCTTATGAACAAGTTCCAAGATTATAAAATAAAATAACTGTCGATAAAAAGTAGATTAATCCAACTTTTCATAGCGAATATTAACATTTGTGAGTTCACCTAAATCAACCCCCTGCACAACCACAGCTAATCCATTTTCTACCCCTTCAAAGACGAGGTTAAAAGTCGTCTCTGTAATCGCAGTATTTATTTCTCGTTCTTTTAATCCCTGTTCAGTCAGACTTTGACGATAAAAATCTATCGCTTCAGTTAAACTTAAATCCGTTTGAAAGTTAACAGAATTTGTTCCACTTACCCCCGGTTGCTTCGTTAAATTATAAACAGTTTCAGGAAGGGTAAATTCTGATTCCGTCTCAGTTTGAACTAATAAAATAGGCGTTAGGGATTGCGCCTCAGTCAACCCATTCCCCAACCCCAACACCATGATTGATGCAAAAACAACAATTCTCAACAAGACTAATATCATCACTAACGACCTTGCACGAATAGCAACAGTTCTAGCATAGTTTATCTTTATCTCGCTTCTTGAATCTCTTAATGCTTGATTAAAGCGCTTCTAAGTCCGTTTCACCTGTACGAGTACGAATGATATGTTCAATTGACCGAATAAATATTTTACCATCACCAATTTGACCCGTTTGCGCGGCTTCTACCAATTTTTCGACAACAAACTCACAAGCTTCATCTTCAACGACGATTTCTAGCTTTATTTTGGGATGAAACTCAATAACGTGTTTGACTCCTCGATAAGATTCGGTTTGACCTTTCTGACGACCATAACCCCGAACATTCGTGACATTCATACCCACAACTCCAACTTCCACTAAAGCTGTCACCACCGAGTCAAACTGGACGGGACGAATTAGGGCTTCTATCTTTTTCATCATTGCAACTCCTGAGATTTTCTAAGTCTAATTTCTGTATCTTTCATAACAGATTTTTTGCTCTAGTTTTTATAGCGCTACGCGCTAGGGAACAGGGAACAGGGAACAGGGAACAGGGAACAGTAGACTGGGAAGGGGTTTTAGGATTTAGAAATGACAATCATGTATTCGCGTAGTGCTATAACTTAAATATTTTACCGATCATTCCAGAAATGATAAACTGATTATGTCTCATCCCAAATACAAGTCATGGCAAGGCACAAGGAGTTTAATCGCGGAGAAGTTTTGGCAAAAGCAATGGAGACGTTTTGGCGTTATGGCTACGAAGGAACCTCTGTCCAGGATTTGACTCAAAGTATGGGAATCAATCGAGGTAGTCTGTATGATACCTTTGGGGATAAACGATCTTTATTTCTCGAAGCGATCGCCCACTATGATCAGACCATTGTACGCTCTGCGATTGCCCGTTTAGAAGCCCCAGATGCCTCAAAACAAGCCATTATTGATCATTTTAAGAGTTTAGTCGATCGCATCGTTGCAGACACCGAACGTCGGGGATGCTTTGTCACCAATACCGCCGTTGAACTTTGTCCCCATGACCCGGATACAGCCCAGCGAGTTGCCAATAACCTCCAACGCATTGAACAGGCTTTCTATAAGGCTTTATTACGGGCGCAGGAAAAAGGCGAAATTTCAGCCGAGAAGAATCTACCCGCCTTAGCGCGTTATTTTACGTGTAATTTACAAGGCTTGCGAGTGATCTCCAAAGTGAATTCCGATCCCCAAGCCTTAGAAGAAATCGTCCAAATCCTTCTCTCTGTCTTGGATTGAGGAAACTTGATCCAAATACTTGACTATTCGTTCCAGAATTGTTATTCTAAAAATATGAAAAAACAAGTTCACTGGTTTTCTAAGTTGCTCTCTCCAGGAAAGTAACTGCCGAGAACTCTATTTTTTTTAAATAACTGGAACAATCATTCCAAAAAAAGGAGGTCAACGATGAATTTGACTCAAGAACTGCAAAATCTACAAAACAAACTGCGAGCGAATCATCCCGAAGATATCAAAGCAGTCATGGATCAAGCAACAGAAGATTTAGTCAAATCGGGTCTTGTGGAAAAAGCGTTAAAAGTCGGTGATCAAGCCCCAAATTTTCAACTTCCAAATGCAGTGGGCGAAACAGTCGAATTTAAAAAATTGTTCAAATCCGGGCCAGTTGTAATTGCTTTTTATCGAGGTGAATGGTGTCCCTATTGTAATTTAGAACTGCGAACCCTACAGAAATATTTGCCTGAAATCGAACAATTTCATGCCAAGTTAGTAGCGATTTCTCCCCAAATCCCTGACCATTCTCTATCAACACTAGAAAAGAACGAACTCACCTTTGAAGTCTTAAGTGATGTCGGAAATCAAGTCGCCAGAAAATTTGGATTAGTGTTTACCCTTCCGGAAGAATTACGCCCCATTTACCAAAAATTTGGGATTGATATACCCGCTCATAATGGGAATAAAACCTTTGAATTACCCATTGCTGCAACCTATGTAATAGATCAAAACGGAATCATTGTTCAAGGGTTTGTCAAAGCGGATTATACCCAGCGTTTAGATCCAGAAGAAATTCTCGCTACATTGAAAAATTTTCCTGTAGCCGTATAATCACCCTCAGATGGGGAAAGGTATCGCCATACCCCAAACACAACTTGAGGAGGAATCCAATCATGTCAGACCCAACAAAATACATCACATTAACCAATGAAAACTTTGAAGAAGAAGTTCTCAAAAGCACAATACCCGTTGTCGTTGACTTTTGGGCGCCGTGGTGTGGCCCTTGTCGGGTAATGAATCCGATTATCGAAGGATTAGCCGCAGAATTTGATGGGGTTGTGAAATTCAGTAAATTAAACGTTGACAATTACGAAGAACTCCCCACTGACTATCGGATTGAAGCCATTCCCACCCTATTATTTTTCAGTCAAGGCGAAGAAGTTTATCGAGTGTCTGGTGTTGTCGATCAGTCTGTCTTATCAAATCAACTGAAGGAATTACTCGAACAAGTGTCAACTTCTAATTCTGTGAGTTAATTCATTTAAAGGAAGGCTGATTGTAGCCTTCCTCACTTCCTCAAAAATTCCAAAAATTGTAATCAACCTATCCAAAAATTAGCCATGAATACTGATCTTAATTTGTTAAAACCGTTTAAACTCGGCGCTTATGAACTCCCTAACCGGATGGTGATGGCACCCTTAACTCGGATGCGGGCAAAAGCAGGCAATATTCCTCAAGAAATGAATGAGGTTTATTATACTCAACGAGCATCTGCGGGGTTAATTATTAGTGAAGCTACTCAAATTTTACCCCAAGGATTAGGTTATCCTAATACACCTGGAATTCATTCACCCGAACAAATTCAAGGATGGAAAAAAATCACTCAAGCAGTACATAAAAATAATGGCAGAATATTCTTACAACTCTGGCACGTCGGTCGCATTTCTCATCCCTCTTTACAACCCAATGGAGAGTTACCTGTAGCGCCGAGTGCAATTGCACCAGAAGGAAAGGCAAATACCTTTTCAGGAGAGCAACCTTTTGTCACACCGAGAGCGTTAGAAACCGAAGAAATTCCGGCAATTGTTGAACAGTATCGTCAGGGTGCAAAAAATGCTCTAGAAGCAGGATTTAACGGGGTAGAAATTCACAGTGCGAATGGTTATTTACTAGATCAGTTTCTTCATGATGGTTCCAACCAACGTACAGATCAATATGGCGGTTCGATCAAAAATAGAGCGCGCTTTTTGATGGAAGTTGTAGAAGCCATCACCAGTATTTGGGATGCAGATAAAGTTGGGGTGAGGTGATCACCTAGTAGTACATTTGGGACAGTATTTGATTCTGATTATGAGGCTTTGTTTAATTATGTTGTCTCAGAATTAAATCGGTTTAACTTGGCTTATCTGCATATTGTCGAACCTAGAATTCAAGGAAATGTTACTGTTGAAGACGACGGAAATGGATTAGGTGCGCGTCATTTTCGGTCGATTTATCAAGGTACAATTATCACAGCCGGAGGGTACACTCGAGAAAGCGGAGAAGCCGTTTTAGAACAAGGTGATGCAGATTTAGTGGCTTATGGTCGCTTGTTTATTGCTAATCCTGATTTACCGAAAAGATTTGCCTTAAATGCACCGTTAAATGAGTATGATCGCTCGACATTTTATGGAGGTGATCACCGGGGTTATACAGACTATCCTTTCCTCGATGAGTTAAAAGTATTGACGACTGTCTAATCAGTTAATAACTCTATTATAGGGTGGGCATTGCTCATCCTATAAATCTAAAATTTTTGATATAAAAAACTTCCGAAAATTGTCGGTCAATAAACAGGAATTATCGGGTTTTAATCCGGTGTAATTTTGATGGATTGAGCGGATCAAAAAATCAACTTAAATTATGCTTTATTACTTCGGTCAACTTGATAATGTAGAAAAATTTCTTGTTCTACCTGTTTAACTTCTAATAACTGTAAACGAGGAGACACATTAGCCAAAAATCCTTTTCCTTCCACTGGAGTAGGCGCATCAACACCACCAATAATCAGAGGACAAACCGTTAACCAAAATTCATCGATTAAATCCATTTGAATTAATGAACCCACCAATTGACCTCCCCCTAAAACTGCTAACCGTTTGAGTCCCATGTGCATCAATTGTTGAAAAGCATCGTTCCAGTCAATGGAGTGAGAATGTTCAGAAAGTGTTTTAGCGATTAAAATTTGTTGAAAATGAGCAGATGGATCTGACAAATTAGTTAAATTAAAATTCTCTTTTTTAATCGATTCGACTCCGGGTAAAGTTGTTAGTAACCATCGAGGTACAGACTGTTGAAAAAATCGTAAGTTGGGATTGATTTTTCCCGAACTTGAACAGACAATTTGAATCGGTTGAGGAGATTTTCCTTGCTGTTGACGTCGCTGTAATAATTCTTCTGAAGAAACACTTAACGTTGTACCATAGGTATCCAAAGTTCCTCGCCCGAATAACACCCCATCCGCATCAGCAATTTGAGTTTCCAGGTGAGTTGTATCTGTAGATGAACCAAATCGAGCGGGTGAGCGATTTTTATCCGCTATTTTACCATCTGCACTCATCGCGAGAATAACGGTTGTATGAGGTCGGTTCAGCAAGTTTTGAGAATTTATATTATTCATTAACTCTAATCTATTTTCGTTCTTCTGTACTTTTTATTTGGGTGAACCCGCAGGGGAAAATCACCGCCAGACTTTACGATATTATCCCTACTACGGACGAGGCTATGTACAGCTAACGTGGGATTACAATTATCGGAAATATTCTGATATACTAGGGCTAGATTTGGTGAATAATCCTGATCTTGTTATGCGTCCAGATCTTGCACTTTTTATTCTAATTCATGGCATGAAATGGGGTGCTTTTACGACTCTAAAACTGGATGACTATATTTCAAATAACCATGTAGATTTTTGGAGTGCGCGTCAGATTATTAATGGTACTGACCAAGCAGAACAGATTCAAACTTATGCAATGAATTGGCAAACCCAATTAGGGTAAAATTTTAGACGATTGTTTTTTTCAAAAATTATGCCTATTTCTCGGTAAGGAGATAGGGAGATCTTGCCTTCTAACTTCTGACTTCTGCCTTGTGAGAAAGTAGGATAGTTGAAAACTTGAGATCGAAAAATGAGTTTTTCACCCGAACTAATTGCCTTAGCCCGTTATCTCGCAGGTGAGTTTGACAATCAAGCACAAGCCACTGCTGAACCCGTTTGGTATGTTTCTCTCCGCCTTTGGCATCGTCCCTTACCAACCCCTATTTTTAACCATAGTATTACCCTGTTTGTGGAACAAGCCAACGCTTCAACTCTCGATCAGCCTTATCGTCAACGAATTATGCAACTCTACTCGTCTCCTGAGAGTCCAGAACGTCTACACGTCCAGTATCATATGCTCAAAGACATGAAGGCGGTTCAAGGCGGAGGTCGTCATGTAGAGAAACTCAGACAGCTTACACCCGAACAGCTTGAATTTCTTCCGGGTTGTCGGTTAGATGTGACTTATCAACAACTCTCGGCAAATACTTATCACTTTAAAGCCAATCTGCCCGAAAATACTCGCTGTTGCTTCACCTCTCAAAATCAAACCATTCAGATCGATTTAGGCTTTGAAGCAATGCCCAATGATTTCTTCAGCTACGATAAAGGAATCAACCCCCAAACAGGTCAAGCGACTTGGGGAGCATTATTAGGCCCATTTCGATTTGTCAAACTTCAAGACTTTGCCTCTGAACTCTCAATTCAACCCTAAAGTTAGGCAGTGGGGAGTCGGGAATGGGGAAGTAAAGTTATTAACAAACTGTATTCAGCAGTTGTTCTCCCTAGTCCCTAATCCCTAATCCTAACTAGCTCGTACACCTTCCTCAAGTGCCTCTTCTTCGGTTTCAAAGATTTCAAACACAGAATCCATCATGGTGACTTCAAACACCAATTTAGCTTCTGGATGAACATTGCAAATGCGGAAACTGCCTTTAACTTTATCCGCATCGCGCATCCCTGCCACCAATGACGTCAAGCCAGAGCTATCAATAAAGTTAACTTGACCAAGATTGACGACAACATGACGACTGAGTTTCGAGATGCACTCTTGCAACTTGAGGCGGAATTGCCAAGCCGTAGTGATATCTAAGCGTCCACTGGGAGCCAAGACAATCACTTTTGTTCCATTTTGGGTCGTATGTTCCTTTTGATCGATATGAATCACTGACCGTCCCCTCGGATGTTCGATAGAGCAATGATTGATTGCTGCTTCTGACAGTAGTTTAACTCAGACCTGTTAGTTGGGAGCAGTCCAGTTAGCCCAATCTTGGGGTTTCAAGAACGTTTCATACAGTTCGGCTTCTGGGGTTCCAGGTTGAGGTTGATAACCATATTCCCATCTTACCAAAGGTGGCAAAGACATAAGAATCGACTCCGTGCGTCCGTTGGTCTGTAACCCGAATATCGTACCGCGATCGTAGACAAGATTAAATTCTACATATCGGCCCCGTCGATACAGTTGAAAATTGCGTTCGTGATCGCCATATTCTGTCCCTCGATGACGCTCAACAATCGGCTGATAGCTCGGTAAAAAGGCGCGTCCACAGTCCTGTACAAAAGCAAATAACGCTTCCCAATCTCGGGTTTCCAGGGAGCCTATTTGTCCGGAGTATTTTGCCGCCTCACTGTCGCTATGGGGGCCGCGATAGAGTTCTCCTTGACCATCTTGGTAGTCAAAGAAAATCCCGCCAATTCCTCGGGCTTCTTGACGGTGCTTGATGTAAAAATATTCATCACACCAATGTTTAAACACCGGATAATACTGATCATGATGGCGATCGCAAGCCGCTTTAAAGGTTTTGTGAAAATGAGCCGCATCTTCAGCAAAGGGATAATAAGGCGTCAGATCTACACCGCCTCCAAACCACCAAACCGGCCCGGCTTCAAAATAGCGATAATTCAAATGCACAGTGGGAATGTAGGGATTACGCGGATGCAACACCATAGAAGTGCCTGTAGCGTAAAATCCATGACCTTCAGCTTCCGGACGTTGAGCCAAAATCGAAGGCGGTAAATTTTTACCCCAAACCTCCGAAAAATTCACCCCCCCTTGCTCAAATACATCACCATCGCGAAGTACACGAGATCGGCCTCCGCCCCCTTCAGGACGTTCCCAGGAGTCCTCTTGAAACTTGCTTTTACCATCAAGCTGTTCCAAACCCTGACAAATTTCATCTTGAATCTGCTTCATAAATTGGCTGACTCTAGCTTGGGAGTCTGCCCCTGGCGGATTCGGCATTTTAGTTTTTTCAGATACTCTCGAAGCTGTCATAACCGCTCCTAAACATTCGTGGTTGCTAAACCATTGCTCGTTGCCAAGCTATTTAATCATCCGAGCTTTAACCCAACTTGGTCAATAGGTTAATCTCACAAATTTTAATTTTAACCTGATCGCGTCAACTCTTTGATCTTTGAGTGAATTGCGCTTCCAGAGATTGTCTCTTTTCGTTAAAATATCGTCATCAAAACTTAATTATTCCGGCTCTGCCCAAAAATAGAGTAGGGAGGAAATCGTACTCGATGCGATCAGCAACCCCCATTGATCTGGCTTATTTAATCAAAAACCAAGATGTCAAATTCCCTCGATGTTAACTCTGTGTTAGAAATCCTGCGACCCGTACAAGATCCCGAACTTCAAAAAAGTTTGGTCGAACTGAATATGATTCGCAATATCGAAATCAATCAAGGTGATGTCAGCTTTACCCTGGTTCTCACCACTCCGGCTTGTCCGTTACGAGAGTTCATCGTTGAAGATTGTCAAAAAGCAGTCAAGCAACTTCCGGGAGTCGAACAAGTTACCGTTGATGTCACGGCTGAAACTCCCCAACAGAAATCGATACCAGATCGCCAAGGCATAGAAGGGGTCAAGAATATTCTCGCCATTTCGAGTGGAAAAGGAGGAGTGGGAAAAAGTACCGTTGCAGTCAATGTTGCGGTTGCTCTTGCCCAAATGGGTGCCAAAGTTGGGTTAATTGATGCGGATATCTACGGCCCCAATGACCCCACCATGATGGGACTTTCAGATTACCAAGTCGTGGTTCATCAGGGCAAACAGGGTGAAGTCTTAGAACCGGCTTTTAACTATGGTGTTAAGTTGGTTTCTATGGCGTTTTTGATTGATCGCGATCAACCCGTGATCTGGCGTGGCCCGATGTTGAATGGGATTATTCGTCAGTTTCTTTACCAAGTCGAATGGGGCGAACTCGATTATCTGATTGTGGATATGCCACCAGGAACTGGAGATGCTCAACTTACCTTGGTGCAAGCGGTTCCCATGTCGGGTGTTGTGATTGTGACGACACCGCAAACCGTTTCACTCCTGGACTCTCGCAAAGGTTTACGAATGTTCCAACAACTGGGAGTTTCTATCCTGGGAATTGTTGAAAATATGAGTTATTTTATCCCGCCCGATCTCCCAGAGAAAAAATATGACATCTTTGGTTCGGGGGGTGGCGAGAAAACGGCGAAAGAACTCGGTGTTTCCCTCTTAGGCGGAATTCCTCTAGAAATGCCTGTGCGAGAAGGCTGTGATAACGGAGTTCCCATCGTCATCGCTCATCCCGAGTCTGCTGCTGCGATAGAGTTAATGGCAATTGCTCAACGAATTGCGGCGAAAGTCTCTGTTGCGGCTCTTGCTTAACGATTGTTGCCAAAAATCTAATCACTTTAAAGCTGTTCCGAATTCTCGAATTTTCTGTAGACTGAGGAATGTAGAGATCAATTTAGGATAAAGCAATGATTCTCCCCGGTTCAGCAGTTCGTGTCATTAATGCAAGTGATACCTACTTCGGTTTTCAAGGACAGGTGCAACGGATTAGCGATGGAAAAGTTGCGATTTTGTTTGAAGGGGGAAACTGGGATAAATTAGTCACGTTTCGACTTTCTGAGATCGAACCCGTTGATGCGACAGCCGGACGGAAAGCGAAGAAAAAATAATAAAATCGGGCAGGTTCAGGATCAATTCAACAGTCCTCTACCTGCCTGTCTGTAATGATTTGTCGGGTATTTGCTCATGCGTCTTCCCTTTCCTCAATTTAGTACCACTCCTCGTCATCCCCGTCATATTGGAGAGGTGATTGAGACAACAACTTGTGAATTTTTAGCTCAGTGTCTTGAATCTGAAGATCTGACATTTCCGATTATGCCTCCGTTTGGCAGTTGGATCAAATCGAGTGATGAGGAGTCGGGTAATCAAATTTATGCGATCGTATATCATGTGACCACCAGTCCGATTGATTCGGTACACCGAGCGCGAGCCTTGGGGTTATCCTTGCAAGAGTTACGGGAAGAACAACCGCAGATTTTTGCAATGCTGAAAACTGAATTTAGAGCGGCGATTGTCGGGTTTGAAACTCCGGCTACGGGTAATAATGGGATTGAACCCCCCCGAGGTTTGGTTTATCAATACATTCCGCCTCGTCCTCCGCAAATTCATCAGGCGGTTTACCACTGTGAATCTACAGATATTATTTACTTTAGCGAGGAATTTGATTTTCTGCGAACCTTACTGCAAGTCAATCAAGCACCTGTTGAGTCTTTGGTTGCTGCGGCGATTCGTCATATTTATCAACTGCGAAATTGTGATCGTTCTTGGCTTGTGGAAGCGGGGCGCACTTTAAGTCTTGTGTTACGAGATGACTATGATCGTTTGCGGGTAATTCTTAAACAAATTCATCCTTGAGGAGAGTTAGGGAGATAGTCAACACTTATCACTTTTGACTTATAACCTTTCTCAAATAAGAACAAAAACCTTTTTCAAGTGATGTAGATTGGATATCAACAACTGATCGCCTCCCTCAGAGACTCAAAAGACAAAAACCCAAACCCAAAATCCGGGTTCAGGTTTCAGCATGATCCTTAATATTATGGAAGAAAACTTACTGGAGACTGGACATAAACTTAGCAACAAGATCAATAAAGTCCTCTGTTGATTCGTAAGGTAGGACATTTCGACCCGGAATAATCCGAGACTGACCATTCGGCCATCCCTTATGATAAGCTGCCGCGCGTTGTTCAGGCGTTTCTGAAAACCCTTTGCGGCTAATACTAGAAGCCAAGTCGCCGATCGCCACTAACGTCGGTTGTTGAATCTCCGCCATTGCAGACTCATAATCTTTTCGCCAAAACCCGGCTAAAAATGCAAATACCGCATATCGACTCTTGGGGTTAATCGCACCCGCTTCTAGCATATCAAGCCAATGTTGATCCACCGCTTCAGTTTCAGCAAACAATTGACGAATTGAAAAAGACTCGACAAATTGACGACGACGAGCATAAAGCCAGAATAAACTCCCAATTGGAGCATCAAAAAACAAATTCCACAGGAGTCGATGTTGAGTCGGTGAACCCCCGTCCGTCATTACTCGCCAAGCCGGAGGGCCAGATAACACTAAACCTTTAATTAACTGGGTTTGTTTTTGTTGCTGTAACTCAACTAAAGCGATCGCCGTTGGGAGAAGCGCTCCCTGTACCACCAGTAATACAGGTTTTTTGATGACCGTTTGCAGAAATTCGTTCAATTGTTCAGCCCAATCTTGAGGTTGGTAAGCCACATGAGGCATTTCACTGTCACCACACCCCAGTAAATCAGGATTATAAATCGGATTTTGATAACCTTGTTGTTGCCAGCGATCGCAAAACCGATACCAAAACCGACGGGATAATCCCACACCAATAGGATGGATCAACAGCAAAGGTAAATGTTGTGAAGACTCAGAATCGATTGTCGAATGAACTTCATAAGCACAACGATATCCTTTCCAGGTATAAAACTGCGGTGTTGGGGTTGCTGACGGTTCCATAACCAATGGTGTTGAGATCACAACTTATTTATTCCAAAATTTACTTCGATTCTATAGTGTTTGAACCCAGCGAACGAAATCTCCTGGTGCAAAACTCACCTCGGGATCGAGGGGAAATCGTTCTTGTTGGTTGGCTTGACAGTAGATAAACCGACATAAAACATTATTAAAGTTTGTTTGGCGATCAATTCTCCAGTCTAAAAGACAAGCACCTGTGAGAATTGCACCTTGAAAATTTGCACCAAAAGTTTGAGTTTGGGAAAGATCTGCTCCCCAAAGGTTAGCACCTCTCAAGTCTGCACCTGTGAGATCAGCACCTTTGAGGTTTGCTTCCCACAAATCAGCACCTTTGAGATCCGCTTGACGGAGATCCGCTTGAGTTAAATTGAGTCCTTTCAGGCTAGATAATCGTAGCATCGCCGATCTTAAATCAGCACTTTTAAAATCGGGTTGAATTTCGGGGTTCTGTTTTCTCCAGTGGTTCCAGACTGCAACCCCTTGTTTGAGTATGGCAAGATGTCGTGTATCAGTCATCTAAGATTAACTCCCTGAATAAAAATCTGGCTCAATCTCTGACAATTTGCCCAATAAAAAACGCAGCTTTTACAGAAAAAAGCCACGTCTATCTAGGTTAGCTTAAACTTAACTGCCTTGTTAGGGGCTTAGGTTAGATTCTTTTGACTCAACTTCGGGTTCCACAAGTGAAGTTTCCTCAACAATTTCAGGAAGGGGTTCGGGTGAGGCTTCTGGGGTAATTACTACGGGTTCTTCTAGTTCGGGTGAGGCTTCGACAACAGGTGTTTCCTCGACTATTTCAGGAACAGGTTCGGGTTCAACAACAGGCGTTTGCGACTCGACAACAGGTGTTTCCTCGACTATTTCAGGAACAGGTGAGGCTTCGACAACAGGTGTTTCCTCAACTATTTCAGGAACAGGTTCGGGTTCAACAACAGGGGTTTCCTCTACTATTTCAGGAACAGGTTCGGGTTCAACAACAGGGGTTTCCTCTACTATTTCATCAGTTGGCTGTGTGGGCGAAATTTCTGTCGATGGCTGTAACTCGTCGGGAACAAGTTCGGGAGAGTCTTCGGGTTCTATGGGTTGAGTGGGTTCGGGAATAGGAGCCTGATCAACAATTTCGGGTAAGGTTTGGACGGGTTCAGGTGAGGGTTGGGAAGTATTTTGCTGAAATAGAGGAATTTGCTGAAAACGGCTCAAAATGCGTTTGAATACATTATCAGTTTCCGAGGGTTCTTGGGTAGGCGTTGGAGTTATTGAGGGACTCGCTTCAGAATTGTTGTTCTCGAATACGGGGAGTTGACGAATTTGACCTTGAAGGCGGTTCAACCATCCACCTGTTTGGGGAATGGGAATGGGTGAGGGTGAGGGTTCTACGGGAACAGCAGTAATGGGTGAGGGTGAGGGTTCTTCTTCTGCGGGTGTAATTTCCTCGACTGCTGAAACAGATGCTTCTTCGACGGTTGAAGGAATATCTGTTTCAGGAATTACTTCGATGTCTTCGGTTTCTTCTAAGGGTTCTAATGTTTCAGGAATTTCTTCTGCTGAGGGAACCGTTTCAATTTCTGGGGAAATATCGGCTTCTGAAGTTTCAGGAATTTCTTCTTCTGAGGGAACCGTTTCAATTTCTGGGGAAATATCGGCTTCTGGAGTTTCAGGAATTTCTTCTTCTGAGGGAACCGTTTCAATTTCTGGGGAAATATCGACTTCTGGGGAAATATCGACTTCTGGAGTCAGTTCAACTGGCGGGATAGAAAGATCGGGTTCTGGCGTTTCTTCAACGACTGGAGTGACGGCTTTAACATCATAGCGACGATCAACAATGGGACGGGCTTCGGCGATGCTCAGTTCACCGCGTACCAGTTTAGAGAGGGTGTCTTGACTGTTGGGATTATAGGTAAAAACGCGAGCTGTTTTATTGTAGACGTTGGTTAGGGGTTCACCGAGTTCGTCGAGATATTCGAGTTGTACCCAGTTTTTTCCTGGTTTTATACCTTTTATATAGATCGGTTGCCATTGATCAAGGATAAAGCTATCGCCGTTGACAGTGACGCGAATTCGCCAATCGACAATTTCATCTTCGGGATTTTCTTGAGCCACCAAATGCAGGGGAGCATTCGCCAGGTAGAAGTCTAACAGAACGGGTTCGGCTCCATAGGTTCCTCGGGGTTGGTTATAAGTTAACAGGGGAAGTTGGGGATTGGGGTTGTTTTCTGGAGTTTTGGTGAAAACATGAAAGGTGGTTTGAGCATAAGCGCCATCGTTTTTGAAGCTTTCTTCCCACGGGTAAGCCGCAAACATTCGCAGGGTATGGGTTCCGGCTTCTAGATTGGATAAAACCAGGGGCTTGTCGAGGGTGTAGATATTTTCTAGGGGTTGATTATCGAGAAGGATTTGTAAATGTGGCCCCAAACCTAAAGTTTTATCTCGAAATAGGGGTAAGTCCTGCACTTGCAGTTGGACATTGAGGGTATTGTCCTGAAGGATTTCGTCGGGTTGAGGACTCAGGATGGTGATTTGAGGTTGATAGACATCCAGGGGCTGATGAAGCATTTGAATCGCTTTTGGAGGTGAGACTTCCGCCATCTGGGTTGTTGGTCGAGGGGCTGACAAATTCGGGGGACTGGGTTCGGGTAATTCGGGTTGCTCACATCCGAGAAGATTTAAGACCAAGATGACGGCTAGGGCAGATATTAACCGTTTTCTTAGGGTTGTCCGACCGCAATTCCTGTTCAACATTGAGTTCTCCTGAAACTCCCAAATCCAATTTTGTATAGAAGGCTTCCATAGGGAACTATAGCCCAAAAGGATCATTGACTAAACAGCGCGAGCGAATTTTAGCCTCTCAAGAGCTTTATAAGTTTAAGAACTTACTCTCATTTAGTTTAAGTTTTGTAACATTTATCAATGATTTTTCGTGATTTTTTTGACTCAAAACAGACTATAACCCATATACAGCAATAGTTATAGATGCGTTTAATTATTGTTAACAAGCCATTTCCCCCTGACAGGTAAAGATGATATATCATTTAGATACAACAGCCCTTTGAAAGCGGCGCGCGGAAATTTCCGAAGTGCTAAAGAGGGGTTGAGTGTGAAATTCAAATTTTCCACTCTTGTAGTAAAGTAAAAGGGAGTTATGTTGCCCTCTAGCAAATGTTAGTAATACATTAACTTTTGCTAAGGATTTTGAAAAAGTTTAATCACTTGTTTCATAATCAGCAACACGTAGAGTTTTTGTCATAGGGAGAGGAGAGTCTCAATGACCATCAGTCCTCCAGAGCCGGAGGCGAAGGTGAAGGTTACGGTCGATAAAGATCCGGTCAATACCTCGTTTGAAAAATGGGCAAAACCCGGTCACTTCCGACGTGATCTAGCGAAAGGTCCAAATACCACCACCTGGATTTGGAACCTCCACGCCGACGCTCACGACTTCGATAGTCATACCAGTGATTTAGAAGATATTTCGCGCAAAATCTTTAGCGCCCACTTCGGTCATTTAGCTGTGATCTTTATCTGGCTAAGTGGCGCATACTTCCACGGCGCGAAGTTTTCAAACTATGAAGCTTGGTTAACAAACCCCACAGGCATCAAACCGAGTGCCCAGGTTGTTTGGCCAATCTTCGGTCAAGAAATTTTAAATGCAGATGTGGGAGGAGGCTTCCAGGGTATTCAAATCACCTCTGGATTGTTCCAACTCTGGCGTGCATCCGGCATCACAAATGAATTCCAGCTTTACTGCACCGCTATTGGTGGGCTGGTTATGGCAGGCTTGATGCTGTTTGCAGGTTGGTTCCACTATCACAAACGCGCTCCCAAACTGGAATGGTTCCAGAATGTGGAGTCGATGATGAACCACCACTTAGCAGGATTGCTCGGCTTGGGATGCTTAGGTTGGGCTGGACACCAAATTCATGTGTCCTTACCGATCAATAAGCTTCTGGATTCTGGGGTTGCCCCCGCTGACATCCCCCTGCCCCATGAGTTTATTCTGAACCGGGATTTAATGACCGAGCTGTATCCCAGCTTTGCAGAAGGATTAAGACCCTTCTTCACCTTAAACTGGGGAGTCTACTCAGACTTCTTAACCTTCAAAGGCGGTTTAAATCCGGTAACAGGTGGGTTGTGGTTGTCAGATACAGCACACCATCACTTAGCCTTAGCTGTACTCTTCATCATTGCTGGTCATATGTACCGTACCAACTGGGGTATTGGTCACAGCATGAAGGAAATTCTAGAGGCCCATAAAGATCCACTACTGATCGGTGGTACAGGTCATAAAGGTCTCTACGAAACGCTAACCACTTCTTGGCACGCACAGCTAGCGATTAACCTCGCAATGTTGGGTTCTTTGACCATCATCGTCGCTCATCATATGTATGCGATGCCGCCTTACCCCTACATTGCCACCGATTATCCCACTCAACTATCGCTGTTTACCCACCATATGTGGATTGGCGGATTCTTGATTGTGGGTGCAGGTGCTCATGGTGCCATTTTCATGGTGCGTGATTATGATCCAGCGAAGAACGTCAATAACGTTTTGGATCGGGTAATTCGTCACCGTGACGCGATTATTTCTCACTTAAACTGGGTTTGTATTTTCCTAGGCTTCCATAGCTTTGGCTTGTACGTTCATAACGATACAATGCGAGCCTTTGGTCGTCCTCAAGATATGTTCTCAGATACCGGGATTCAGCTCCAGCCAGTCTTCGCTCAGTGGGTTCAACACCTACATACTTTGGCTCCCGGTAGCACGGCACCGAACGCTTTGGCGAGCGTTAGCCCAGCCTTTGGCGGCGATGTCGTTGCAGTGGGCGGTAAAGTGGCAATGATGCCAATTACATTGGGTACGGCGGATTTCATGATTCACCATATCCATGCCTTTACCATTCACGTTACCGTTTTGATTTTGCTGAAGGGTGTTCTGTTCGCCCGCAGTTCTCGCCTGGTTCCAGATAAGAGTGAATTAGGCTTCCGCTTCCCCTGCGATGGTCCGGGTCGGGGTGGTACCTGCCAGGTTTCCGGTTGGGATCACGTGTTCCTGGGTCTGTTCTGGATGTACAATTCCCTCTCGATTGTGATTTTCCACTTCAGTTGGAAGATGCAGTCTGACGTCTGGGGAACTGTAGGAGCAGACGGTACAATTTCTCACATCACTAATGGTAACTTTGCCCAAAGTGCCATTACCATTAACGGATGGTTGCGTGATTTCCTGTGGGCGCAAGCTTCTCAGGTAATTACCTCCTACGGATCTGCCCTGTCTGCCTATGGTTTGCTGTTCTTAGGAGCGCATTTTGTCTGGGCATTCAGCTTAATGTTCCTGTTCAGTGGTCGTGGCTACTGGCAAGAACTGATCGAATCGATCGTTTGGGCACATAATAAACTCAAGGTAGCTCCCGCTATTCAACCTCGCGCTCTGAGCATTATTCAGGGTCGGGCTGTTGGAGTCGCTCACTACCTTCTTGGAGGAATCGTCACCACTTGGGCGTTCTTCCTGGCTCGAATCATTTCAGTAGGATGAGAGTCTGCCGCTTAAGGGTTAGGGTGAAGGATTATTCACGCCTTGCTCTAATTCCTTGAGCGGACCATCGCAAGAGAGCGCGAAGTGCGATCTTGGCGAAAAACGTCAAGGAGCAACTTCGTAAGAGAAGACGATTTAGTTAGGACTTATGGCAACCAAATTCCCCAAATTTAGTCAGGGATTGGCTCAAGATCCGACCACCCGTCGGATTTGGTACGGGATTGCCACAGCCCATGATTTTGAGAGTCATGATGGCATGACGGAAGAAAATCTTTACCAAAAGATTTTTGCTTCCCACTTCGGTCACATCGCCATCATCTTTCTCTGGACTTCTGGCAGCCTGTTCCACGTCGCCTGGCAAGGTAATTTTGAACAGTGGATTAAAGATCCCTTAAATGTCCGTCCGATCGCTCACGCGATTTGGGACCCCCAATTCGGACAGCCTGCGGTAGATGCTTTCACGCAAGCAGGTGCTTCTAATCCGGTTAATATCGCTTACTCAGGTGTTTACCACTGGTGGTACACCATCGGAATGAGAACCAATGGTGATCTCTACCAAGGTTCTATCTTCTTGCTGTTAATGTCTGCAATCTTCCTGTTTGCAGGTTGGCTGCACCTCCAGCCCAAATATCGTCCTAGCCTCTCCTGGTTCAAAAACGCGGAATCTCGTTTAAACCATCATTTGGCTGGTCTATTTGGGGTCAGTTCTTTGGCTTGGACAGGACACCTGGTACACGTTGCCATTCCTGAGTCTCGCGGACAGCACGTGGGTTGGGATAACTTCCTCAGCACTCTGCCTCACCCGGCAGGCTTGGCTCCCTTCTTCACCGGAAACTGGGGTGTTTACGCTCAAAATCCGGATACTGCGAGCCACGTGTTTGGGACTTCTGAAGGTTCAGGAACAGCTATTCTGACCTTCCTGGGTGGATTCCATCCTCAGACTGAATCTCTGTGGCTGACGGATATGGCTCACCACCATCTAGCGATCGCTGTGCTATTCATCATCGCTGGACATATGTACCGGACTCAATTTGGAATTGGTCATAGCATTAAAGAAATGCTCAATTCCAAAGATCCCCTGTTCGGCTTTAAGAATGAAGGTCAGTTTAATCTGCCTCATCAAGGGTTGTATGACACCATCAACAACTCTCTGCACTTCCAGTTAGGCTTGGCGTTGGCTGCTTTGGGCGTAATCACTTCTTTGGTTGCCCAGCATATGTATGCCCTACCGCCTTACGCATTTATAGCGCGGGACTACACCACTCAAGCTGCACTGTACACCCATCATCAGTATATTGCTGGTTTTCTGATGGTTGGTGCTTTTGCTCACGGTGCGATCTTCTTCGTCCGTGACTATGACGCAGAAGCAAACAAAGGTAATGTGTTGGCTCGGATGCTCGAACATAAAGAGGCAATCATCTCTCACCTGAGCTGGGTGTCTCTGTTCTTGGGCTTCCACACTTTAGGAATCTACGTTCACAATGACGTTGTTGTTGCGTTCGGTACTCCTGAAAAGCAAATCCTGATTGAACCTGTATTTGCTCAGTTCATTCAGGCGGCTCACGGAAAAGCTGTTTATGCCATGGATGTTTTGCTGTCGAACCCCGATAGCATTGCAACCACTGCATGGCCCAATCACGGTAACGTTTGGTTACCTGGTTGGTTAGACGCGATTAACTCTGGTAAGAACTCTCTGTTCTTAACCATTGGCCCTGGCGACTTCCTGGTTCACCATGCGATCGCTCTGGGTCTGCATACCACCACTTTGATTTTGGTTAAAGGTGCGTTGGATGCTCGCGGTTCCAAGTTGATGCCGGATAAGAAGGATTTTGGTTATTCCTTCCCCTGCGACGGTCCTGGTCGTGGCGGTACTTGCGACATCTCCGCTTGGGATGCTTTCTATCTGGCTATGTTCTGGATGTTAAACACGCTAGGTTGGGTAACCTTCTACTGGCACTGGAAACATCTGGGTATCTGGCAGGGTAATGTAGCTCAGTTCAATGAATCCTCAACCTACCTGATGGGATGGTTACGGGATTATCTCTGGCTGAACTCTTCCCAGCTGATTAACGGATACAACCCCTTTGGAACGAATAACTTATCTGTCTGGGCTTGGATGTTCCTGTTTGGACACCTGGTTTGGGCAACAGGCTTCATGTTCCTGATCTCTTGGCGCGGTTATTGGCAAGAGTTGATCGAAACTTTGGTCTGGGCTCACGAGCGTACTCCCCTGGCTAACTTAGTTCGCTGGAAGGATAAGCCTGTGGCAATGTCCATCGTTCAAGGTCGTTTGATTGGTTTGGCTCACTTTACGGTCGGTTATGTTCTGACCTATGCGGCCTTCCTGATTGCCTCGACTGCGGGTAAGTTTGGTTAATTTAGATTTGCTAAACTTGCTTAATTGAAGCTGAATCCCTCGTCACATGACGGGGGTTTTTTTATGAGTTAAAAATTACAACTATTAGATATAGCAGTACAAAATTCGGTGTTTGACATTTCTAAATCCTAGAATCCTCTCTTGGTGCGCGTTCCCTAAGATTGCAAACTTCGCTAAGATTGCGAACTTCCAGAGCGACTATTCCGCGCCCGTCGCAAGGCAAGCACTAAGATTGCAAAGTTCCTCCTTGATGGAAACCACCAAGACCGGACTTTGCGCTCTCGACTATTCCGCCTGTCTTGGTCAGCGTTCCCATAGCGAGGAAACCTCGCTGGGGTCTGACCGCAAGTCGCGAGGCAAGCGCTAGCGCCCGCAGGTGGTGAGTGCAGTGCGTTGGTGAAGCAGCAAGGGGGCGCGCGGGTTTCCCCCATGAGTGACTGCGAGAGGCGGGTTCCCCGACAGTCACGCAACTAATGAACCCTTTAGGGGGTCGCACCGCTTTCATAGTCTGCTGTTGCCGGGCCGCAAGATTGCCTATTGCAAGAGCGCTTCGCGCTATATCAGAAGAATATTATTTACCTAAATTAATATCATTTACAGTCATTACACTTACGATTGTAAACTTTAGTTGAATTGGCTTGCCGATCAATAGATAAAGAATTACATTATTAATAGAAGCTAATCAAGCTTCATTTGACAGATAAACAGGCAATGTTTGAAGGGTTCACTCGAACTCAATCTGACAAAGCTAATCATCGCAGTTTACTTTGAAACAAGGAGGTCAACACACTGTTTCATCTGAAGTCTGTCATTTCACATAGCATCACCTGCCTGAGTTGCAGAAATTTCCTCAAATGGTGATTTGGGAGCAATACATTAAAACCAATAACACTCTTTAATGTAACTCTATTTCAATTTGAATAAAGAGGAAGTCAATCTGCTTAACTAGGAGGTTAAGAAAGCTGTTTAAGTTCAAATCTGTCTCGTCAAATATCGGTAACAGCATCCACAAAGTATTCTCATATTTCCTCAAATAGTTAACAGAGAGCAATGCAACTAAATGATCATTTTTAGTGTAACTCTGGATCTATTTTTACATAGGAGGAAGTCACTGAGAAAACAAGTTAGGATGCTGTTATTGTTGTAGGGTTTCTGATTAACTTTAAAAAAATCTAAAAAATAGACTATGTACTGATGATCTCATCAACAAATAGTCTATCTTGAATCTATATTGAAAATGAGTTTGAACGGTATTTATTATTTAGACTTTTGCTTTCTCCTTCTTTCGCTTTTTAGAAGATTCCTTCTTAAATAAAACTCCAAATCCTAAAGCTGTACCTGTTCCTAGAATCGTAAATGGTTCCGGAACAAAATAGACTCCATCAATTGTAGCATTCTGCAAAGCGATATCTCTAGCAATTAAAGTTCCTGAAACCTTTCCTCTACAGAACCGCCAGCCAACAAAGGGACTTTTCCCTGACGTAAAACCGCACATTCACCGAACAATATTAAGTCTGAACTAAGTTTTAAGGATTTATTTTTATTGAAATTCACTGCTATTTTAGCAGGACTGTGATCTCCAATTTTAACCGATAAAATTATTGTATCAGAAGTAGCCGAAAACACATGAACATCAACCCCAAGAACTCGATCTTTTGCAGGAACCAAAACCCAAGCAAAACAAGTTGAAGTTTGTATTTGAGTTGAATACATCGCCGTTGGGTTCGGTTGCTTATGATTATACTTCCGACTCCACCAACCCTGAACCGGATTTTCTTGACCTTGAACCAAATTCACCGTCCAATCAAGAGTAGAAACAGGAATAATTTTCAGATTTCCTAACCCTTCATCCACAGAACCTACAGTATCTGCTTCAGTAACGACAGTACAATCTGGATGAAAATGCCATAGTGTTTCTATTTGACGGGGACGGTTCGTGAAAATTTGATCGACAACGACCCAGTATTGATCACGGAGATAGACAACCGCCCGAGTATGAGTAACTATTCCTGAAACCCCAATAAATCCAGCTTTAAAACAACCTCGGGCATAGTCTAACTCATCAGAAATACTATAGCTAATATTTGCCGTAAGCGGACGATAAGTTTCCCGAATATCCATTTTTTGTCCACCGCCATCAACTAAAATCACATTATGACTGGCTGACCCTCGAAAATAATGCCAATAAGGACTGCGAACATAACTATATCGACCACTATCAACTAATAAATCCCGTCCATAAGCAGCGACAGAAAGATGCAGTTTATCATTATGAATATGATAGTTAATTCCCATCGGCCCCATATCAAAAAATGCCCAGTGAGCTTGTTTATCCCAACCACTTCGCATCACCATTTGACCCGCCCAAGGAAAAATAATAGAAGGTCTGACCATCGGCTTTTGACCGTATTTTCCATGGGTAGTAATATAAGTCCAGTCTAATCGCTCATAACCAATTGCGGCTTTTTTGACAATGGTTTGATTATAATCTCTATCTGAGTCATTATTAAGAACACCATAGCCATCGGGACGCATTGAATAAGCCAAGTAACTCCACATCTGTTCTAAACGTTCTTGAAACAATGGGGGAACAGGCTGACCTGATTGCAAGAGTAAATGAGCAAAACTCTGAAAATCATCCATTGTAACTCGGTGATAATGGCTTGTTAATTCCTTGTGAACTCCATCGGGATAGACCTGAATATTGATCTGGCTAACTAAATGATATTGAGCATATTTAAACCATTCTTGAGACTGTTTAAATTCCGGCCAGTATAAAGCAAGCGTTGCTAAACCATTCATTTCTCGACACAACCAATTGGCTCCCCAAGCATGAAAATGTCGTAGATAATTAGCATGATCGGAAATACTTGATAACATCAGGATACAAGCCACAGGAGAAAAAGCTTCAATAGGTTGTAAACTATAAAAAACCGATGACCAATGGATCATGCGCCAAGCCACTTCTAACCCTCGCAATTGCGCCCAGGTCGATGTATTTGTTGATGATGAACTAGAAATAATCCCATCGATAATCTGATTATTTAAACAGCAAATATAGTCTAAATTATTCGTTTTTTTATAAGCAATTAACAAATCTATTAAATGATAGTGACGATTGAGAAACCAAGCCCATTGTTCATCATCTTTTGGGCCTTTATATGACCAGTCTAAATGATGATCAGATAGACGGGGTACTTTCCCTGTCACTAATTGAAAGGTAAAGGTATCTTTGAGTAATAATTCAGGATCAGAATAATGGATAGTATTCGGTTTAACAGCAAGCTGATGTTGCCATACTGTGGGATTATAATGACAGTAATATTCGAGTAACGCTTCACAAGCTTCTAACCAATTCCCTTTAGAGGTCGCTATTTTAACTGTTTGTAAACCTTCCGTGTCTAAGTTCAGACTCAAAAATATATTTTTAATTCGCTGGGGGTATAGTTCACAAATTTCTGGAAGTGAGATAGCACTCCAATCTGTTTTGTACTGATATCTAATTATTTTTTTTGCCGTATTAACTGACATCAGCCAGTTTTTAGTTAAAGGATATATACACTTAATTTTTATTTTTATTTTCGCTTTTTTTAAATAAGTTTTAGTCAGGTTTTTAAAATCTTTAAATCTTTCTGTATTAAACCAACTTTCAATCATGATAACTTACCCTGGTTTTGATTTTTAATCTCAATAATTGATTATTAAATCAATTATTATAATCAGTGAATAGAAAGACAATTACGTAAAGCTGAGAATATTTATAGATAGCACCCAAAGTGTGAATAACCCAAAAAAAGCTATAAATTATAATCTTCAGTCTATCTCACAATATACAAAATTTGATAAAATCACAAGACTAACTCAAAAAAATTTACAATTTCATATCAAAAATTCTTGTTTTAAAGCTTATAAAAACCTCAATCTTACTTGATCAACATCTAAAGATCTAGGATGTATAGATAAATTAATAAAGAGATGACTTTTGATATTCTTAAAAAATTAGAGTAAATCAAAGCTAAACTTTAGTGATCGCTAAAACTCATAACTACACTGTTGCCTGGAATGTGGTAAGTTGATGAAGCATTGTTTTTAGCCTGTAAAGCGATAACTTTTGTTAGACTTTAAATGAACCCATAAACCCTGTAATCCACAGTAGCAATGACTGTTCAACCTCAAAATAACGGTAATGAGTCAAATTTAATACTGCGTGAGTTCATAACTCAGCACATTAACAAAAGCCCAAATCAGCGTATCTCTTTCGCTGAATATATGAGTTGGGTTCTTTATCATCCTCAACAGGGATATTACGCTACCCCTCCAACTCGCATCGGCGCCTCTGGAGACTTTTTTACAGCGCCCCATTTGGGTAAGGACTTTGGAGAATTACTGGCTGAACAATTGGTGGAGATGTGGGAGGTTTTACATCAACCTCAGCCTTTTACTCTTGTAGAAATGGGCGCTGGACAAGGTATTCTCGCCGCAGATATCTTACAATACATTCAGCAACGGTATCCGCACTGTTTCAACGCTGTAGACTATATCATTATTGAAAAATCAGCCGCCCTCAAAGCAGAACAACAACAGAAACTCAGTGATCAAATCGGTTCTTCCGTCTCGGTGCGTTGGTGTGAATGGGATGACATTCCTAACGATTCCATTACAGGCTGTTTCTTCTCCAACGAACTCGTAGATGCTTTACCTGTACACCAAGTCGTTGTTCGCAATCGTCAACTGCGAGAAATCTATGTTTCCCTTAACACGCACAGTGAGGGTAACAATAGCATTAACGCTTATTTTACGGAAATTGAGGCTGATTTGTCAACCCCCCAACTTCAAACCTATTTTGAAACGCTAAAAATTGACTTATTCTCTGATATTTATTCTGATGGATATCGGACTGAAATTAATTTGGCTGCACTCGATTGGATGACAACAGTTACGAACAAATTACAACAGGGATTTGTATTGACAATTGATTACGGTTATTCGGCTGAACGTTATTATAGCCCAACTCGGGCGAGTGGAACATTACAATGTTACTATCAACATCGTCATCATAATAATCCTTATATCCATATTGGTCAACAAGATATCACCGCTCATGTTGATTTTACAGCCTTAGAAAAACAAGGAGAATTATTAGGATTAGAAGTTATTGGGTTTACCCAACAAGCCCTGTTTTTAATGGCATTAGGACTTGGCGATCGCATTGCGGCTATCTCTCAAACTCAAGGACAAAATTTATCCGAAGTTTTGCGAAGACGGGAAGCTTTACATTCTCTAATTAATCCGATGGGTTTAGGTAATTTTGGAGTTTTAATACAAAGTAAAGGATTAGCCACAGAAAATCCTATTCAACTCAAAGGTTTAACCATTCCTACACTTTAACATTCTTAAAATCGACTACGCCAATTAACCGCCTGTTGATGAATCATTTGACGTTCATTTTCCGACATTTTATCCAAATGACGAAGAACCAAATTCATCCGCCCCAGAGACTTGAGTGTTTCCCGATGTCTATCGAGAAAATCCCAGTAAAAAATATTAAAAGGACAAGCTTTTTCGCCCGTCCGACTTCGAGGATTATAAACACAACCTTTGCAGTAATCGCTCATTTTATTAACATAATTCGCAGAAGCAGCATAGGGTTTAGAAGCCAGAATTCCGCCATCGGCAAATAACCCCATCCCAATCACATTAGTTTGCATAACCCAATCATAGGCATCAATAAAAACCGCATGAAACCAGTTTTCAACCTCTTGAGGGGAAAGTCCTGCAATTAAAGCAAAATTACTTAAGATCATTAACCGTTGAATATGATGAGCATATCCTGTGTTTTCCACCTGAGACAACACTTGAGATAAACAATTCATATCCGTTTTTTCAGCATCCCAAAAAAACTTCGGTAAAGATTGAGTATGATTGAAATAATTGTGTTGGGAATAATCAGCATCCATTAATTGATAAATCCCCTGCATATATTCTCGCCAACCGAGAACCTGACGAATAAATCCTTCTACACAATTTAGGGGTAAATTTTGCTGATAATAAGCAGTTTCTGCGGCTTGAATCACTTCTAATGGATTCAACAAACCTAAATTCAAATAGGGAGACAATAAAGCGTGCCATAAAGTTTGTTCACCTGTAACCATTGCATCTTGATAAGCACCAAAATTAGGTAGACGTTCGGCGATAAAGGATTGCAAAACTTTAAGTGCTTGTTGACGAGTGACTGCCCATCTAAACGGCTCTGTTTTCCCGTATAATGGAAGTGAAATTTGGTTAACCTGTTCAATAGTTGTCTGAGTTATTTCATCGGGTTCAAACCAAAGCGGATGAGGAGGATTTAACTTTACTTTAGGTGGTTTACGATTTTCTGAATCAAAATTCCAGCGATTACCAATCGGTTGTTTATCCTCCATCAAAATATTAAATCGTTTGCGGCTTTCTCGATAAAAGTCTTCCATTAATAAACGTTTACGACCTTTTGACCATTGCTTAAACTCGATTTTCTTCCAAAGGAAATGGTTGTTTTCTAACCAATCGATTTGACAAGATAAGTTTAAATTTTGGATAAATTCCTGGAAAGGTCGATCATTGGGAATCATCACTCGCAACTGAGTAATTTGATGATCTTTAATCCATTTTTTGAGAGGAACTTCCACAGATTTTTCTGTAATAATATAAGTGACAGACCAACCAGCCTCTCGCAATTCTGCTGCAAAATGTCGCATTGCTGACCAGACCAACACCAGTTTTTGGCGATGATCAGGTCTAACTCTGACAAATTCTAGAGATTCAATCAAAATAATCGGTATCTCAAAATCAGAGTCTGCACTTTGTAATGCAGCTTGTTGACTCCAAAGCTGATCTCCTAAAATCCAAATTCCTACTGTCATTAAACTAATTTCCTGAAAATTTATAGTCAGAATATAAAAGATTTTAAACAAATATTTCTATCTTGTCATTACCCCTTCCCAAACTCTCTCTAAAATCCAGAAAATGATTAGGAATAAAAATCATAGACTGGGTTGCTAAAGAAGATCAGAAAATATTTTAATTGAAGGGATAAATTGTACGCAATTACAGTATTTTATCACAACTAATATATGGTTTGGATGCAATTGAGGTTAATAAGGGTTACGATATAAAGAGAAAACTGAAAAATCACTTATCATAGAATTAGAACCTATAACCTCACCGGATTAGGTTTGCACTCTCACCATAGAGTTAGTTAACTTCCTACTCACTCAACTTTTCAATTCACATCTCCCTTTTTCTAACTCTAGTCCTCGTTTAATTTAGGTCAAGCTATTGGCCGATCATGCACCTTCAGTTCAAACAGTTTAGAACAGACCATGCCTAAACTCGGTCAATCCTCATTTCGTCGAATACTTCTGTCTCGGATTTTACTGCTAAGTGTTCCAGTTCTCCTTGTCGGAGAATATGTCACCTATCGGAAGGCGAGATCAGGTTTACTCGAAACTGCTCGTCTCAATTTAACTGAAAGCGCAGTTGAGATGGCACAAGATATTAACTACTGGGTAAAATCCCTCCAGTCTAATCTAATCTTAGCAACAGAAAGCACAATATTACAATCAGAACAGTCCAAAGATTATCAACAATTTATTAAAGAACTAGAACAACAACTTCCGACTCAAGTAAACTGTTTACAATTGGTGAATATTCAAACCAATCAGATTCAAGCCAGTAGTTGTGGAAATCAAGCGATTATTGAAATTCCTCCGAACCTATGGGCTGAGACAAAATCTCAAGATCAGATATTAACCCCGACAAGCGTTTATATCCAAAATAGAGTGTTTGGTTCTCAATTTTCTCCCCTGACAAAACTTGAAAAATCACCCTCTATTCCTCCCTGGAACAATAAAATACAGCTTGTTTTTATGACTCCTGTTTATGTAACAGAATCCCCAAACTTAAATCAACTAAAATACGTTTTAATCTTAGAATCCTATTTGCCCTTATCCTCTAAAGACAGACCCAAATCCTTAACAGGTTTTACAGTAGTTCTGGATGAAGCCGGTCGAATTATTGCTCATCCTGAACCTGAAAGAGTCGGAGTTAACATCAATGAGGAAACTGATGGCCCCCGCCTTCAAAAGATCATTGATAGTGCATTATCTGGAGAGAAAGATTTTGTACATTTATTCTTTTTTGACCAACACGGGAATGAATTACTCGCTGGATATGGCGCAGTTTCCAGTCCAATTTCTCAGGACAAAGAAAGTCAATGGGTGATTTTAGCCGTCACCAGTTTAGATGATGCACTCTCCGGTTTAAAAGAAATCAACTCCGTTTTATTTTATTTAACGATTAGTTTAATTGCAGCTAGTATAATTGCAGCACTTTATTTATCTCGAGATTTAGCGCGTCCACTTGAACGATTGAGAGATTATGCTTTAACCATTAATAGCCGAAAATCACCTAGATCAATTCCTCAAAACTTAAAAATCAGAGAATTTATCCAACTCGGACAAGCGATTAGTATTATGGTTGAACGGCTACAATCAAGAGCATCTGCATTAGAACTCGCCACTAAAGAAGCTCAAATCGCCAATCAACTCAAAGATGAATTTTTACGAATTATTTCTCACGAACTGAGAACCCCACTCAACGGTATTATTAATTCTCTCCAATTTCTCCGAGATGATTTGTGTGATACTCCTGAAGAAGAACAACAATATTTAGACATGGCGAATCAATCAGCTTTGCATCTTTATAGTATTGTTAATGATATTTTAGATATTGCTCTCATTCAAGAAGGACAACTCTCCATTACTCAAAAACCGGTAGACTTAGTTCAAATCATTCGAGAAGTAATCGCCACTCAAAGCTTAGAAATTCATCAAAAAGGTTTATCTTTAAAAGTACATCTTCAAGACCCGATCAAAGTCTGGGCTGACCCAGATAAACTGAAACAGGTTTTTCTCAATATTTTAAGTAATGCGGTTAAATTTACAAAAAAAGGTCGGATTATGATCACTGCTGAAGTTCACCCCATCGTACAATGTGATCGAATATCCTATGAATCCTGTGAGGAGAAATTTCAAGCTGTTATTATCGTCCAAGATACCGGAATCGGTATAGCGGTAGAAAAACAGGATAAACTCTTTCAACCCTTTGCTGTCGTTGATGGTTCAACCACTCGTGAGTTTGGTGGTATTGGCTTAGGATTAAGCATTTCCCAAAGTTTAATGACCATGATGGGTGGTTCTATTGAACTTTATAGCAAAGGCGAAAATCAAGGAACCACAGTTACTCTGTTCATACCTGTCGCCCTATCCTCTTCTGAGACTAAGTTGTTTTCCAACCTGTGATGCAGTTTCTAACATTAATCGGAAGCAAGAGAGAAAAGACAGAAGTAAACGCTGACAATGTGCTATAGTTATTAGTTGTGCCGATGTGGCTCAGTGGTAGAGCGGCGCACTCGTAATGCGTAGGTCAGGGGTTCAAATCCCCTCATCGGCTTCTTTTTTAAATAATAGTTTCAGAAGTGACTTGTCTAGAACTTGTGATCAATTGTAAGCTGGATAAAAGTTAGAGACTGACACCGAAATCAAGCCAGGGATAGAGATAGAAGTTAAACGGGGTAATTCCCAGCTTTTCGGTAGCTTATCGAATTCTCTGTCCTCTTTTTAGAGTATTTCCTCACCTCCTCCATCTCTACAGCTAAGGTGATAATTTGGGTGAACTGTAGGGAATTAAAATTATTATCACTAATCAAAATTAGCGATCGCCGACCATCAGACAGTATTGAACCCCAGGTTAAGCCTTCGATATTGTCTAAACGAAGGTTCAATGTATTCAAATTCAACAACAGGGTTTTGCGAACTGGAGATAAATCCGCAATTTCACCTTGAAGGCGATCTATTCCCTGAATGCGATCGGCTGCATCTAAAGAGAGTTTAAATAATTTTATCGTATTTCCAACACCAAGTGCAAAAGAACGTTCTAAAGCCAGTAAATGATTTTCATCCAAGGCTAGCAGATCCACTAAACCATTAATCTGAAAATTGGTTGGGAAACGGGGTGCGGTGACAATAGGATCGGTAATGTAGAGAAATTCTTGATCGGGTTGACCCGTCTCCATATTATATCTTAAAATTCGACAAGGACTTCCTGCTGTTGGACTCGCAGTTTTTCCATCCTGAACCAGTGCATTTTCTGTCGCGGTAAAGAGATAATGTTGATCGGGAGTTAGGGTTAAACTTTCTAACGCTAAATTATTGCGAATTCCCCATTCTTTTTCCTCAACAGTAGCCTGAAATTTATCAGGAATGGGAAAGCTTCTGATTTCTTGTCCATCGAGGGAAAATTCTTTAATAAAAGGGGGTTGCGATCGCTGAACATCTCCTTCTGAGGAAATCAATACACTGTCTCCTGTAAATGCAATTCCTTCGGGATCTAAACTCATTGCAGGAAAGGGTTCACCGAGAGAATTGAGTAAAGTTATTTCGTCAATAATATTAACACCATCGGCAGAAAGGGTATCTGAACTCAAGTCAATTTTCAGAGTATAAAATCGAGCGGGTGCTTTACTGCTGCGATCATCAGAAATTGCATAATAAACTTGTTGATCGGGGCTGTAAGTAATTCCTGATAATCCTCCAACTTCAGTTTCTTCAAATAAAAATCCGGTTGGAAAAATAACTTGTCCGATCAAATCAAACCTGATATCTGTGGCTAAAGTCATTTTTGATGGATTGATCAAAATGGCGATCAGAATTAACCATCCACAGATTAAAATCAGAATAGAGTTTACTTTTGCATTCATGTATTTTGAACTACAGCTTTAAATTAATCAACATTTTCTAAGAAATTAGTTAACCATTCTTTGACATGAAAAGTAGCTTGACAATCATCTTGATTATAACGGACAATCGTATCAAGTAAAGTGCGATCACCTGTTTTTAGCCATTGTTCATACCAGTAAACACACTGAGCGCCATTTGCGCTAGGATCATTCCACTCAAACCCCATCCAACGTGCAATTGGTTTTAACGCATAACTTTCGACGGGAAGTGTAACCCAGTAAGTCACTTGTTGATGAATATCAATTAGACGTTTGAGTAAAGGTTTCCACAGATAATCTGGTGTATTATAGACTTTTGCTAACCGCTTAATTGTTTGGGATTCATAGTCACAAAAATGAAAAATAGGTGCAATTGGATAAGTCCAAACCAAGTTTAAAAACTCAGACCAAATTCTTTCTTCTTCGGCTTTACTTTCAGCTAAAAATGAATAGAGCTTTTGAGTATTGTTCTGTCGATCTACCACTAACACACCATGAAGATAATCTAAGTTTAACTCCGGTTGTGCTTCAATATCAAAATAAAGTTCAATCGGTGAACGTTGCAACACATTAGGTAGATAATTTAGAACCGATTTAACTGAATTATTTTCTATTTTTATATCAATAGATTTGCCATTTTTGAGATTTTCTGGGGAAGAACGAAGAACTGCTTGATTATTTAAAGTCGCTCCTGCTTGTTGAATAATTTGCGCCGCAACACCTTCATTAAACTCAGGATAATTCAGTAAAAAGTCTAGAGACGTTTCAGCAAGAGAATCAACTGTTGTAATATTTAAAGTTTGTAAACGACTATAACGACTCGGTGTTACACCCGGAAGTAAAGAAAGATGATTTTGAGATTGAGCGCTCGCATAACACCGACTATACCACTGACATAAATTACATTTTTGACGCGCAATAAAAACTTCCGGTTCTTGTTGTTTTTGCAGGGTTTCAATACAGTCTGTTAAAATTTCTTGCATCTGAGGAATGCGCTGATTTAAGTTAACATCACAGACCCTTTTTGTCCTTAAAATCAGCCTAGACTTTTCCGGTTTACCCCCTTGAACTTCAGCTAAAACATAAGCATGAAAGGCGGAAATAATTTGATAATCAAGTTTAGGACGTTTACCGAGTCTAATATCAGTCGGAATATAGATCCAGTCCCCAAATTTAGACTGTCCGGGATGTTTGACCAATAAATCAGGATAACTGAGTAAAATCACTTGAGAGGAACTTTCAATAGACTGAATATTTTCTATCGGTTCTTCACTCAGAAGTAACACACCTTTATGAATACATTCAACCCCTTGTTTCATCAAGTTCAACGTCGCTTGTGCGCCTAAAAACCAGTTTCGTTTGGGATAATCCGGTTGTTGGTAAGGGTGATCGGCTAAAATGGTTTGCTGAAAATTAAAACTATCTTGCATCAATTTGAGTAAAAAATCACTTGGGGGATCTTTTTGGCTAAAATCTCCATAAACATCAAGATAGGTGCGTCTAGAACACCGTTGGTAGAACAAAAGTTTTTGGTCGGTAATCAACATGAAATCTGAGTTGAAGGGATGAAAATAGCAGGCGATTTGTAGAAGATCGGGAAACGAACAGAAAGCAAAGCGGTAAATTACAACTTCCACTCCTGAAGCGATTCTCTCTCCTATTCCTTATTATGAGTTAAATCTAGCTTTGTGGTATACGGTAGTTAGGCAGTAACAGATGATGACTTACGACCGATTGAACTAATTATGACGAATTTGACATTAGAAACTTATCGACAACAGTTTCCCGCTTTAGCAAACAAAGCCTACTTTAATTATGGTGGACAAGGCCCACTACCTCAGCTTTCTCTCGATGCCATTTATCAATCCTACGAACAAGTTCAACAAAAAGGGCCATTTTCGGGGAAAGCGGGAAGTTGGGTTACTGAAGAATCAGCCCAGATGCGAGACTGTATGGCGCGTGAGTTGGGGGTGAGTGCAGAAACGATCACTTTGACGGAAAATGTGACTGTAGGCTGTAATATTGCCCTGTGGGGAATCGATTGGCAACCGGGAGATCATCTGTTACTGTCGGATTGTGAACATCCTGGTATTATTGCGATTATTCAAGAACTTCAACGGCGTTTTCAGATAGAGGTATCGGTGTGTCCGTTGAGAGAAACTTTAAACCAAGGTGATCCGGTTTCTGTGATTGAGACGCATTTACAACCGAATACTCGCTTATTGGTGATTAGTCATATTTTATGGAATACGGGTCAAGTTTTGCCATTGGGTGAGATTGTTAAATGTTGTCACAGCCAGTCCCAAGGGAAAGTTAGAGTGTTGGTAGATGCGGCGCAGTCGGTGGGGGTTTTACCGCTCAATTTAACGGCGTTAGAGGTTGATTTTTATGCGTTTACGGGTCATAAATGGTGGTGTGGGCCAGAAGGGAGTGGGGGATTTTATCTGAGTCCAGATGCTTTAACAACTCTTTCTCCGTCTTATGTTGGTTGGCGTTCAATTCAATACGACAAAACCGGAACTCCGGTGAATTGGAAACCGGATGCGAGACGGTATGAAGTAGCGACTTCTGCTTATCCGTTGTATGCAGGTTTGAGACGTTCAATTACACTGCATCACGAATGGGGAACGACGGAGGAACGTTATCAACAAATCTGTCATCTCAGTCAATATTTGTGGCAAAGGTTATCGGAATTGTCTGATGTTCATTGTTTACGAACTGCACCCCCAGAAGCAGGGTTAGTGTCGTTTCAACTGACAAATGGTTTAGTTCATCAAGCCGTTGTTGAGTCGTTGGAAAAGCAGAATATTTGTGTGCGAACGATTTTAAATCCTGATTGTATTCGCGCTTGTATTCACTATTTTACAGAGAAATCAGAAATTGATCGATTGGTCATTGCCATCGCTACTCTAAATTCTTCACCGACTGGCTTGATCTAGAGACAATCAGGCTTTGACGGGTGGGGTAGGACTCGAACCATTTCTACTGGCTTTGACCTACTCCAGTTTAACCTTAAATCCCTCAGATTTGAATCTTGAAAATTGAGTGAGGGAAAAATCAGGGAAGGTATAAAACCCAACTACAGTTAAGGGTTTCAGAGTTCAAAGTTACTTTTATGGGTTAAATATAAGAGTTAACAGATATAGAGTTATCCGATTGTTGGGGGTTAGATAACAAGATACACCGTTTCTCGCCCTGCTGTTAGGATAGTATCCTCTTAGAGGAATATGAGGGGAAAGTTTAAAAACAGAATAAAAGTCAGTGTAACAAACTGACTTGATCACTGCTGTTAGATTTGGTGGCGGGGAGCGGATTTGAACCACTGACCTTCGGGTTATGAGCCCGACGAGCTACCAGACTGCTCTACCCCGCGTCGCACTTCTATTACTATAACCTGATCAACACCAAACTGACAACCCCCTAATTCAAATCAATGAATTGAGTCTTCCTCAATTCCAATACTGTTAAGGCTTTGAGCAATCGCGATCGCCTTGCATCGATCAACAACACAGGGAGAGGCGCGATCGTATTTTTAGTGAGGATGCTAAGAATTGGAGGAGTTGGCGGATTTCGGCTCATTCCCTTCTTCAACTTGCAGGCTAGAGCAGGAATGCTTGGCTAGTAATTGTACTCCCTCATTGGCGTCTTGATAGACTTCTAACTCCGCTTGTGAAGGGGCTTCAAATAGAAAGTCTTCCTGAGGGAAAACCACTCGTTCTAAATACCAATTTTGAATATTACTAATCCGCACAACCTGTACTTTGTCACTCTCGTTAAAATAGCAGCAAAGTTTCTTAATCCCACAACTTGCAGGCAATTTATCCAATGTTAATGTCATTGTGAAATCCTCATTTCAAATGTTGTTTTTATCAAAGACCCATTCCTCATTTTGCCGAGGTATGATCCCCAATTGTCTAGAAATTTCTGAGATGTTTGAAAATCCCCGAAATGTCCTCTCCCTTTCTACCGTCAAAAAAAACAGCTTTACCCATTGGGTCAGTTGGCTTTAACTCAAACGGACAGACTTGTAGCTTTTCAGCCGATCTATCCGAATTGGGCTTAACCCGATCAATTTTCTATAGAAGTAGATTGGACTCAATTTTTTTTCGCCAACTCTGGAGTTGACCCATTTTGCTGTCTTGATCCCTTACATCTTAACTTTGCGTTTAGGTCAATCCTTATTCTAATTCTACTGCTTGTTAAAGCCTTTTTGCAAGATCAGTTTGATAAATCTCTCTTGAGCTAGAGAGCGATGATCAGCCATCCTCTATCACCACAGGAGTTGTATAAATTACAATTAGCTATTATACAAATTTTTACTTTGTGTTTTTATTTTTATAAAGAATTTATTAAAGACTAGATTTAAGCCTCAAAAAAGAACTGTTTTGGTAAAAATATTCCTCAACTGTACTGGTCAGAAATTTCAGAATCCGTAAAATAGCGAAATAGGCTGGCTAAAATTGTATTGGAAAATAAGAAGCCTTCTGGATCAGTTAATCTCAGAGATCCAGAAATCGTCATATCAGCCTCCCCATCCCTCGCTACAACTTCCACCCATCCTTGTTCTTGGTAGGGATGCAAGCAATGGAGAATATCTTTAACCGTTTGTTGTCCAAATTGTTGACTCAAACTCCTTAAATTCAGTCCTTCAGACAATCGCAGCCCCAACATTAGCCTTTCAAGTAACTGATCACAAGCACGATTAACCCATTCGGCATTTTGCATTTGATCTTCAGAGTGTACCCACTGATGATAAAGTTGAGTCTGTCGAGGGCGAGTGAGGCGATATCCCTGTAAATAACTCGCAGCCCCCATTCCAAACCCGTAGTAGGGCTGACAATGCCAGTACACTAAATTATGGCGACACTGCATACCCGGTTGGGCATAATTCGAGATTTCATAGTGAGTATAACCCGCTTGAGTGAGGATTTTTTGCGCCCAACGATACATCGCCGTTGTGCTTTCATCCGTCGGTAGCGGTGACTCTCCCGGAGAATAATATCGTCCAAAGACCGTTTTAGGTTCGACAATTAGATCATAATGGGAAATATGAGGAGGATTGAGGGTTAAAACCTGCTCTACAGACTGTTGCCAAAGTTCTAGAGTTTGATGGGGTAAACCCGAAATCAGATCCAGACTATAATTAGAAACTCCGACAGCGTGAATTAAATCAATAGCCTTCCAAACATCAGCTACCGTATGCGATCGCCCACAGGCTTGTAAAAGTTCATCTTGAAAGGCTTGTACACCCAAACTAACTCGATTGATCCCTAAATTGATAAATCCTTGTAACCGATGAAGATCAAACGTGTCAGGGTCCATTTCCATCGAGATTTCAGCCTGAGCGTCAATCCCAAAACGTTGCTCAAGTCTATCAAGAATTTGACCCAACTGACTCACCGATAACAGCGAAGGGGTTCCCCCGCCAAAAAAAATCGTTTCTAGAGGCTGATCTTCGACAGGGGCTTGAGTAATTTCCTCACACAACACATCGACATACTGTTGTATCCAAGTCGAATTTTCACCCCGTTTGCGATCGCCGACAACAGACACCGCAAAATCACAGTAGTAGCATCGACGACGACAAAAGGGAATATGAAGATAAGCTGAGGTTGGAATTGAGAAAATTGGGGAGTTTACCATCTCAAGAATGTTGTGTGGCTCGTATTAACAAAATTTCACTCAATCTATTATCCTCAAACTTAAACCCATTGTGGGATAATCTGATTCAAGCTCAGTCACGATCCTCAAAAGGATTGGTGCTACAGCCGATTGAGCAAAAAAAATAGTCTGATCATCCTAAAAAAATTGTAGGGTTTACCGAAAGACGATCACGAAAACAGTAAAGTTTGATGGAACGATATAATAGAACGAAAACCTGTGGAAATTCCCATAGGGATTTCCCTATCCAATTCCATTAGCCTAAAGCAATGCTAGATGCAATCATTATCATTCTATTCATCCTAGCGGGCGCAGGAATGGGCTTCTATGGTATTGAACTGCTTCCTTACAATGTACTGGAGCAAGTCACCAATATCGAGGGACTGCGATCAGTTACGGCTGCATTCACGGCCCTCATCGGAGGAGTGCTAGGCTTAGTGGTTCAAACCACCTATCGCCGACTCGAAGAGCAAGTCCGACAGATGCCTATTGACGTACTGCTGACTCGTGCCATTGGCTTAGTCATTGGGCTATTAGTGGCGAACCTGATGCTAGCACCCTTATTTCTGTTGCCAATTCCGAGAGAATTTGGCTTTATCAAGCCGTTAGTCGCTGTATTGTTCAGTGTAATGTTAGGGTTTACCGGAGTAAATCTAGCCGATACCCACGGACGAGCTTTTTTACGACTGCTGAACCCCAACAGTCTAGAAAGTATGCTCATCGCTGAAGGTACACTCAAACCAGCTTCCAGCAAAATTCTCGATACGAGTTGTATTATTGACGGTCGAGTAGAGAAGTTGTTAGAAACGGGCTTTCTCGAAGGACAAATCTTAGTCCCGGGCTTCATTTTACAAGAGTTGCAACTGGTGGCAGATGCAGCCAATGACCAAAAGCGAGCGCGTGGACGCCGAGGATTAGAAATCTTAAATCAAATTCGAGAAAATTATCCTGATCGCATTCAGATTCATTCAGCAGACTACGAAGATGTACAAACTGTTGATGCTAAATTGGTGCGACTCGCTCTAGATATCAATGCTACCTTGCTCACCAATGACTATAACTTGTCTCAAGTGGCAACTGTGCAGCAAATCTCGGTATTGAACATTAACGACTTAACTCAAGCGTTACGCCCCAACTACTTACCCGGAGATGGTCTAGACTTAAAAATTCGCAAAGAAGGAAAAGAACCCTCCCAAGGCATTGGCTACCTCGAAGATGGCACAATGGTTGTTGTAGAAGCCGGAAGTGATTATGTCGGTGATCAGGTCAGAGTGATTGTCACCAGTTCTTTACAAACTTCGGCGGGACGGATGATTTTTGCTCGAACCGAACAATCTGTTATGGCTTAGGGTTGACTTCAGTTGGTGAATCTTGAATCAGGGAAACCACCCGAAAAACAACCCCCCCAAGACACGGCAATCTCATCTGATCGTCGTGTTTTTTGTGCGATGATCTGCTCAAACCATCTTAAGATGGTATTTTAGCCGCTCACTATGGCACAATTTTGGAGCGGAGTCTCTGAACTTGATTGAGATTGCAGATTTACAAAACCCGATCTGACAATCTGGGATCAATTTTAGGTGAAGAATCTATGCCTACCCTGAATGGTTCTCCTCCGACAACGGAGCGTACCATTCGAGATGTCGGGCTTTCCACAGTTTAAGTTAAGATTTAAAGAACAGTCAGGATTGCCTGTCGATATGAATCCAGAATCCACATTACATCAACTCAAAACAGCACAGCCTAATGGTCAACTGCCTTCAAGCTTTGGAGTTTACTATAAAAACACCTTAGTGTCGCTGTGCCATGCCTTAGAAGACCACATTTTACAAACCTCTACTCCTGAACCCAGCCAACAACCCCTTGTTTTAGTCACATTTCAAGAAGGAAAGTGGTATCTACAAGAAGCTGAACGTTACTATGATATTGCTCCGTGTTGCCGTCATGTTGCGATCGCCGCCAAACCGGATAGTGGATTTATCAACCATCGCACGGGACAGTTGGAAAACGTCTCTTTGATCAACTTGGAAGATAGCGATAGCTTGGTGGAAGAATGGAATTTGATCATTCTGGCGCCGGGTTACACGGCGATGGTGTTGTGTCACGAACTCTCGGAGGAAGAATATCTCCCCCAGGGAAAACCGAAGGACGATACCGAGCGGAAATTTTACGGGTTGTGGACGTTTGACTGCGAATTGGTTCGCAAGTCGGCGGAAATCTTAATCGAGCGCATCGGGCCTTACAACCCGGAGTTGGCTGGCCGACTCCAGCAGCAGCACCAAGATATTCTCAAAACCACCTGTCCGGCGGTTCCCGACTTGACCGGGGTAGTTTCCCGGATAGTGACTTATTTGCAAACCTCCCAGCAAGAACTGATCGCCGTCAACCGCCAAGCCCGTGAACTGCGAGAACTTGAAGGCCAAGCCAAGCGAGTCAGCCGTAATATTAATGCCAATAAATTACAGGCTTTTCTCCGCATGGCCCAACGAGTCGATGAACGAGACAAAGACAACCCCTTTGCTTCCCTGCAAGTCTCCGCTTTGTGCGAAACCATAGGTCAACTATTAGATTTACCCACGGTGAGGTTAAGGCGTTTACGCCTGGCGGGGTTACTGCATCGCATTGGTTTAGCCTCTGCACCCCTAGAAGTCTTTACTCAAAGCCCAGAAGAAATGGACGATGCAACTCTCGCCTTCTGGAAAGAACGAGCCGTAATTGGAGCAAGACTATTAGAGGCGATGCCCGAAATTGCGATCATTAAGGATGTTGTGGCTCATCAACTCGAACATTGGGATGGTAGCGGTAAACCAGATGGTCAACAGGGGGAAGAAATTAATATCAAAGCGCGAATTTTAGGATTAGTTTCTTACTTCCAAGAATGGATTCAACCTCGGGGAAATCGTCCGGCGTTGAGTTTGTCTGAAGCCCTAGAAAAATGCCAAAAATTGAGCGGAACTCGCTTTGATCCTCAGTTAGTTGAGTCACTCAGTACCGTGGTGCGACTCTCAGAAATTGGTTTAATGCAGTTACCGGATCGACCTGCTCAACTCCCCAATGTCTGGTTAGAGGACAGCTCTCCTTTGGATCAGATTAAATCAAATAGTTGAAGTTTGATCAATTAAGAAGTTTAGGAGTGACAGGAATAAAGAGTTTAGAACCTCTGAACTTCTCGAACTTCTCAAACTCCTTGAACTTCTGAACTCTTTATTGAATGTTGATTGAAATGTTATGAATCTTGACCTAAGTGCTATTCGACGGGGAAAACTGAAAGAACTCACTTATGCTTACCTTGCGGGTGCAGACTTATCGGGCGCAGACTTAAGCGATGCCGATTTGTCTCAAGCCAATTTAACAGGTGCGAGTTTAACGGGAGCCAATTTACAAAGAGCAAAGTTACGCGCTAATTTACGGGGGGCTGACTTAACTGGTGCTAATTTAATTGAGGCTGACTTACGAAATGCTGATTTGAGGGGTGCGATTTTACTTGATGCGGATGTCCATAGAGCGAGTTTTGCTGGAGCCTTTTTAACGGGTGTCAGTTGTGGCGCCTTAGATCTAACAGGAGTCGATTTACGAGGGGCTGACTTGCGAGGAGTTAACCTGTGTCAAGCTGTTTTATTACAAGCAGACTTGAGAAATACTAATCTTTCTGGAGCCGATTTATCCCAAGCGGATCTAGAAGAAGCGAATCTCAGTGGTGCGGTTTTACGGGGAACCAACTTAGAACGAGCGAACTTACTTTGTGCGATTGTCGAACAAACTCAATGGTTGGGAACCGTTTTGGATGGAGCCTGTTTAGAAGGAACACCTCTAGCCCTAAAACAGAGTTAGGGATATCCCAAAATATTAGTGAATTTGACGATAACAGGCAAACTCCATTGTAAATGTTGCGATTCCCGATGTTAGCGATTAGCAATTGCAGTTAATTAGAATAGCCAAACATCTTCACTAACTGTACTTCAGCTTGAATAATCGCGCTCCCCAAATTGAGGCGCGTGATCACAATAATAATCCCCGACGGGCAGACAAATCGCCCTGAAGCAGTTCGGCATCAATTAAACCCTCAGCTTGGGGAAGATTGTTATTCAATCCCATTGGGTCGTAACCTTCTTCCATACCTTTTGTTTACAAACAGTCTCTTAATCGATCTTATTACGAAGTTTAGTTACAAGAGTACATCCAGAAATCCTAGAGCAGCGACCGCTCTCTGTTAGTGTCATTGATAATGATATTTGGAAGCGCCGCTTTGAAGAAATCAACAACTTTGAGAAGCATCTGGTTAATAATGGAACGATCATCCTCAAGTTTTTTCTCAATGTATCTAAAGAGGAGCAAAAAGAACGTTTTTTTGTCCTAACCATAGCGCGTAGCGCTATAAATGATGCGAAAGCGCGTAGTTTTTGGGATGACTATATGAGTGTCTATGAAGATATGTTCAATCACACCAGTACAAAATATGCTCCTTGGTACATTATCCCCGCCGATCACAAATGGTTTACTCGTCTAGTTGTGGCGGGCATCATTTACACGCAGTTAAAGGAACTGAATCTCAAATATCCAAAGGTCAGCAAAGAGCAACATCAGGAACTTTTAAATGCGAAGGAAATTCTGGAGAGCCAGAAATAAGGATGAGAATTAGTTAATTTTGGCGATCGCCATATTCCTGTTTTTTCCTCTCCTCAAATTCTAACCGATTCGTTTCAAGATAAATTAGGGGTCGAGAGAGAAGTCACCTTCTCCCCCTCCCATTCAAAACCGTGCATGAGACTTTTACCTCACACGGCTCCTAGTCTGTTAACCCTTTTTATGGGTACAATCATCCCGGTTTAGATTTCCGTCTTGTTGGGTTTTGGAATCGTGACAGTGACGGTGTAAGGCTTGAAGATTTTTGTAAATATCTTTTCCGCCCCTAGATTGAGGTATAATATGGTCTGTCTCAATCAGGTCATTAATTGTGAAGAATTGTCCACAGTATGTACATCGTCCTTTTTGACGTTTGATGAGTTTGGTTACGCGGTTTGGTATCCCTGTGTAGCCGTTGCTCATCCGTTTACTCCAGTATGTCCAATCGCCGTCATAAGGTGATTTCTCCCTTTTGACTTTGATGTGTCTCTTGATGGGGGTTTCTATGTGGTTTATCAGTCGAAACCCTTCTTTAGTTTGGAACGTCCATTTTCCATTGACTCCATATCTGTAATAGTTTTTAAGTTTGTTGTAGGACGCTTTACCACATCGAGAGGCTGTCCATGCCCTTAAAGCATTCCATATCATATGGTCAAGTTTGGAGAAGACATTTTTACTGACTACTTTAGAGAAGTAGTTGCTCCATCCTTTGATGACCGGGTTGAGTTGCTTAACCAAGGCACTTTGGGGTGCTGTGCGGTGGGTCTTGATGACCTTTTTGCAGTTGTCGTAGTGACTCTTGATTGCCTTTTGAGATGGTTTGATGTTTAGTTGGTATGGTTTTTTTCCCCCGGCTTGTCCGGCATTGATTCCCTTGTGAATACTTAAAGGATAATGTCGGATATTAAAGCCTAAGAAGTCAAACCCCGGTTTTTCCCCATTCCATTCGTACAAGGTGTTACACAGCCTCGTTTTTTCAGGTTTGAGGGTTAATCCAACAGGTTTTAACCATTCTTTAATCAGGTCTTGGGCTTCTAGTATGACTTCAGGGTTATTTGCTATAACTACGAAGTCATCGGCATATCGAATGATTTTCGGGCGGTATTTTTGTATCTGTTTTCCATCAACCATGATACTTTGTGGGAAATGGTTGACAACCGTATTTAACATTCCATGTAAAGCAATGTTGGCAAGGAGTGGGCTAATAACCCCACCTTGTGGTGTTCCTGTTTTTGTTGCTTCAAATACGCCATTGTCCAATACTCCAGCTTTAAGCCATTGTTTGATACTCCGTTTATACACAGAGGGACAATCTAGTTTGGACAGGAGGTGATCATGGTTAATTTGGTCGAAACATTTGGCAATGTCTGCATCTAGAACGTATTGAGGTTTTATCAATGCTTTCTTAAAGATTGCATCAATAGCGTCATGGGCTGAACGTCCGGGTCGAAACCCGTAAGATTCGGCTTCAAACTGTGCTTCCCAATAGGGTTCTAATCCCAATTTAACCAAGGCTTGCAAGGCTCTATCGTGCAGAGTAGGGATACCTAGAGGGCGTTTTTCGTCTCTGCCTGGTTTTGGTATCCATATTCGACGTAGGCTTTTGGCTTTTTGTCGTTGCTTCAGCTTGTCTACCAGGTGAATCCGGTCTTTGGGGCTTAGGTTTTTGATTCCATCAACCCCTGCGGTTCGCTTACCCTGGTTATCTTGACTTACTTTGCGTACTGCTAAGAGTCTTGCAAAATAGGACTTGTTGAGTAAACGTTGAAGTCGTCTAGCTTTTGCTTTCTGTCCCGATTTGACTGCTTGATAAATTGACTTTTGCAACTTGAATACTTTGCGTTGGATTTTACCCCATGGCATTGTGTTCCATGCGTTGTTCGTAGTCTTTAAACTCGCTATCGCCGTTTTCATTGCTAATGACCACTTTATCGTTTAATCAGACCGAAGTACGTCTGCTTATCCATATCCATTACAGATAGGCATTTGCTTCTTACTCCATCTCATCCGCATAGCCCTTGCGCTTAGACTTATTACTTATCAAGTTATCGACCAATAACTTGATAGCAACTATGGGGTTACTTCGTTTCGTTGCAAAGGGTGTTTCTGATTTAGGTTCATCCTATCCCCGGTGGTACTTTTGAGAGTCGATGTAGGTAATATAGTTAAGTCCCTACCTTTCCCATTGTTCGTTTTGAACGCAGCCTATCAACTGAGTTTGGCTACTTACTTTTTATCGGGGTTCAGGACAGATGTTCAGCAAAATGCTTAACCATGTCAGATTGTCAGTGGTCACGGTGTTGAGGGTCAGTTCCCTCTCAGTGCCTTGCCAAGCCCGCTTTAATCCTAGAATTGTCAGTTCTAAAACTAGGGCTGCATTAGACGTTGGGCTTCGGGTTTTTATCCCGTTGACTCTGCCCATCCCTTACCTCGGAATATTGATGTTCCTTGGGACTTTGTAACAATTATCAGGAAGATTTATTTCCTGCTAGGCTTACGTTTTTTTGAGCATTTCAGCCCTAACTTTTACCTAAACGAATCGCACGGCTATCTCAATTATAAGTAATTTTAGGAACTGAATGATAGTATAAAGGTTGCCTAACATTATGTCTTAACATTTGCCGATATGCCTCTAAGTTGGAATGAGATTAAGCAAAGGGCGATCACCTTTTCTAAGGAATGGGAAACTGAAACTTCAGAGAAGTCAGAGTCGCAATCATTCTGGAATGACTTTTTTAATGTGTTTGGCATTTCACGGCGGCGGGTGGGGAGTTTTGAGCTACCAATTAAAAAGGCAGACAATCAGCAAGGGTTTATTGATTTGCTGTGGAAGGGGACGATTTTGGTGGAGCATAAGTCTAGGGGTAAGGACTTAGATAAGGCTACACAACAAGCAAAAGATTATTTTCCAAATTTAAAGGAGCATGAATTACCGAAATATATTTTGGTTTCGGATTTTCATAAATTCAGGCTTTATGATTTAGATACGAACGAAACCAAAGAGTTTGAGCTAAAGGATTTTGTAAATCATGTGCATCTATTCGGCTTTATGGCGGGATATGAAAAACGGGTTTATAAGGATGAAGATCCTGTCAATATTAAAGCGGCGGAATTGATGGGAGAACTGCACGATCGCCTCAAAGAAATTGGCTATATAGGGCATGATTTAGAAGTGTATCTGGTGCGGCTATTGTTCTGTATGTTTGCTGATGATACGGCCATTTTTAATAAGGGAATTTTCTGGGAATATATCGATTTGCATACGAAGGAAGATGGCAGTGATTTGGCGATGCACATTGCTTCAATTTTCCATGTTTTGAATACGCCGAATGAGCGACGCTTAAGGAATTTAGATGAGAATTTGGTGCAGTTTCCCTATGTGAATGGGAAGTTATTTGAGGAGACTGTACAACCTGCGGCGTTTGATAAGCAGATGCGTGAAATATTGTTAAAGGCTTGTGCATTTGATTGGGGTAAGATTTCTCCTGCGATTTTTGGGTCGATGTTTCAGGCGGTAATGAATCAGACGGAACGGCGCAATTTAGGGGCGCATTACACTTCTGAAAAGAATATCCAAAAATTGATTAAGCCGCTTTTTTTGGATGATTTGTATGCTGATTTTGAGAAGGGAAAAAGTAGCAAGGGAAAACTAGAAACATTACATAAAAAGATTGCCAATTTATATTTCCTTGATCCTGCTTGTGGTTGTGGTAATTTCTTGATTATTACCTATCGGGAATTGCGATATTTAGAGATTTTGATTTTGTTGGAGTTGAATAAAAATGGGCAATTAGTGACGGATATTAGCTCGATTATTCAAGTCGATGTGGATCAGTTTGCAGGGATTGAATATAATGAGTTTGCGGTGCGGGTGGCTGAGGTGGCGATGTGGTTGATTGATCATCAGATGAATGTGAAGGTGAGTAATGAGTTTGGGCAGTATTTTGTGCGTTTGCCTTTGAAGAAATCCGCGAAGATTGTGCATGGTAATTCGTTGCGAATTGATTGGGAGTCGATTGTTGCAAAAGAGAAGTTAAATTTTATTTTGGGTAATCCTCCATTTGTCGGTTCTAAAATGATGAATGAAACACAAAGGAATGATCTTCTTGGTGTATTTAACGAGCCTAAAGGTGCTGGAGTTATGGATTATGTCTCAGCTTGGTATATCAAAGCAGCAGAACTCATTCAAAATTCAAACATCCAAGTAGCTTTTGTTAGTACAAACTCAATTTCTCAAGGTGAGCAAGTTGGTATTTTGTGGAATATTCTCTTTAATAAGTACAAAATTAAAATTCATTTTGCTCATAGAACTTTTAAGTGGGCCAACGAAGCCAGAAAAAATGCTGCTGTATATTGCGTCATTATTGGGTTTGCAAACTTTGATATTTTAGAGAAACGTATTTTTGAGTATGAAGATATAAAGGGTGAACCGCTAGAAATAAAGGCAAAAAATATTAATCCTTACTTAGTCAATGGGACAGACACAACAATTCAAAGAAGACGAAAGCCATTATCTAATATCCCATCAATAGGTATTGGCAATAAACCAATTGATGGTGGCAACTATCTATTTACAACTCCAGAAAAAGGAGAATTTATTAAAATAGAACCAAAATCTGCTAAATGGTTTAGAAAATGGGTAGGATCTGATGAATTTATTAATAATCGTGAGAGATGGTGTTTATGGTTGGGAGATTGCCCACCTAATGAATTAAAACAGATGCCCCAAGCCTTAAAGAGGGTTGAAGCAGTTAAAAAAGTAAGATTATAAAGTAAAAGTATTCCTACTCAGAAACTAGCACAAACTCCAACTCGTTTTCATGTGGAAAATATGCCTTCAACAGACTATTTACTTGTACCAAGTGTCTCATCTGAAAACCGAAACTATATCCCTCTTGGGTTTATGCCGCAAGAAGTTATTACAAGTAATCTATGTCTAATTATTTCTGAAGCCACACTTTATCACTTTGGTGTTCTCACTTCAGAAATGCACATGACTTGGGTTAGGTATGTCTGTGGACGATTAAAAAGCGATTATCGCTATTCCAAAGATATTGTTTACAACAACTATCCATTCCCTGAAACTGCAAACGACAAACAAAAGAAAAAAGTTGAAACTGCCGCACAAAAAGTATTAGACACAAGGGCAAAATATCCTGATAGCAGCCTCGCCGCTCTTTACGATCCTCTCACCATGCCGCCCGACTTGGTAAAAGCCCATCAAGCCCTAGACAAAGCTGTAGACCTTTGCTATCGTCCCCAGCCCTTCGTTAGCGAACTAAATCGCATTGAGTATTTATTTAGCCTCTATGAAGCCCTAAGTGCGCCATTGCTCAAAGTCGAGAAAAAAAAGCGAAGTAAGAAAAAAGATAGTTAATAAATTGGATGATGTTCAGAAATAGGAACAACAATCCTTTAGCTGAGACTAACTCATGCTTCTTTCTGATGTCTCTTTCTGCTGGATCAGCATCATTTTTAGTGCTTAACTGAGAGTAACGCACAAACAATTAGCATTCAGTAACGTTTGGGTGCGTTACATTGTATTAACAAACCCTACAAAATCGGCGACTCAGGGGAGTAATGATTGCGATCGCTATTATTGTGAGTCGTGATTTTTAGGCGGTCGCCTCAATTATCTATCTACTAAAGGCTTTGCGGTATGCGATCGCGGGGGTCGATATCCTCCTGTTTATTAACGTGCATTCGTTTGAGTTGTCCGAGTGAGTTCTAGGTTTAGCGTTGAAGGTCGAATGGTCTGTACAATTAACTCGGAGGGAGTCGATTCGCCCCCGAGCAGACATTCTGTTTCCTACATGAGCTTTTTTGCACTACATATATACTACATTTGTCCCAGTTCTGATTCCGGATTCTGAATAAAAACCCAATTGTTCGGGGCTGGCAGCCTCGGGCTTGAGGTTAGTGTTTTTTTAAATTAAATCTCCGTAGAAATACTGAGTCTCCACAACAGTATCTAGGGATTTTTAGTTTTTTTATTTACTAATTATTGATGTAATCCGAGAAACTACTGACTGATTTTTATTTCGAGTTGTAGCAAATTACTTTTCCACCAGTCAGTAATTTCACTGAAAATATATTGATTAAATATTCAAAAGTTATATTCTGGTATTTTTACGGAGACTTTGATTTCATTTTTTATCCGAATAAATACGTAGATTTTGTTTTTAGCTAGGCATAAATTATCTCCATATTCATCTCCGTGTATTTGTTTTCACTCTCTTTTTTTTACTTTAATAGATCACTAAAGTTCAGTGGGATAACCGATGACAGACCCTAGAGTGAACTGCAATAATTTAATTATGAAAGGTTAAAAAAGATACGGCAAGCTAATCACTCTATCTTTACAAAAACCTTTGATATTTACGGACAACATTAAAAATTGCTGTAAACCTAACAAGTTAATCAAACCAATCTAAATCAACCATAAAAGGCTACAGATTAACTCATTTTTTCATATTAATTACTCAAACAAATTTACAAAAAGCAAGCCCAGGAGATCGTCGTCATGTTTTCTAATCAACCCATTACCCGCTCAAACTCAGTCATTAGTCAAGGTGATGTTGCTCTGAATACAGACGAAATTCGTAATATACTTAACCTCGATGGTAGCGGTATTAAAATTGGGATCATTTCTGATAGCTTCAACTTATTAAAAGACGGAGTAACCGCAGCAGATGACATTAGAAGTGGCGATCTTCCGGGTGTCAGTAATCCAGATGGTTATACAACTCCGGTACAAGTCATAAATGAAGGCTCTAAAGGTAAAGATGAAGGTCGGGCGATGTTGCAAATCGTTCACGACATTGCACCGGGTTCTGAACTGATGTTTTATGGAGTATCTAATAATGTAGAAATGGCTCAGGCTATTGATGCTTTAGCCGCAGCCGGAGCAGATATAATTGTTGATGATATGGGCTTTACCAATCAGCCCTTTTTCCAAGATGGAATTGCAGCCCAAGCGGTTAATCGAGTGGTAGACCAAGGTGTAGTTTATTTCTCCGCTGCTGGAAACGATGGTCAACGCTCCTACGAGTCAGAATTCAGCAACTCAGCGAACACATTCACCGTCAACGGTATCACCTACGAAGCCCATGATTTTAATAGCGGAGCAGGTGTTGATGTCTTTAACCAATTTAGCTTGGATGCAGGAAAGAAACTCGGGCCATTAACACTACAATGGGATGAACCCTTCGCCTCTGTGAATAATGGTTCGGGAGCAACCAGTGATTTAGATATCTTTATCGTTAAAAAAGACTCTCTCAACCTGAGTGCAGATGATATTGTTGCTTCTAGCGCCGACAACAACGTGGGAGCAGACCCCCTCGAAACCATTTCTTTCACCAATAATACCGACAGCAGCAAGTTTCACGTTTTGATTGGTAAACGAGTAGACTCTACCGAACCGAATCAAATCAAATACATCAGCTTTTCCAACGACGCAGACAACTTTGAATACGGTCATAATAGTTCAACAGTCTTCGGACATCCCAACGCAGAAGGCGCGATCGCAATTGGGGCGACAAGCTACAATGATACTCCAGCATTCGGTACAAGTATTCCCAAAGCTAAATCTACTTCGTCTGTCGGTGGAACCCCCATCTTAATCGCAGCAGATGGAACTTACCTAGAGAGTTCTCTAATTCGTCAAAAACCGAACTTACTCGCCACAGACGGCGTAAATACCACCTTTTTCGGTGTGGATAATTCTTCTGATAGTGATGCGTTTCCGAACTTTAGCGGTACTTCTGCTGCTGCTCCCCACGCGGCTGGTGTTGCGGCGCTGATGTTACAAGCGGGTGGCGGTGCGGAATCTTTAACCCCGGCGGAAGTTCGCAGTATTCTAGAGGAAACTGCACTTGATGCTGATTTTCCGGGGTTAGATTTTAAAAGCGGTTCGGGTTTAATTCAAGCGGATGCAGCGGTAGAATTAATTGCGCCTCAGTCTGCGGGAGTCGCCGAAGATGATACAGCCATTACTCGGGTATCTCGGGATGCGAACAATGACGTGATGGGTACTGTAGAAGATGATATTCTTACAGGTAGTGCTGGGTCTGATGTTCTTCTGGGCGCTCAAGGAAATGACCAACTGTTAGGAGAAGCGGGAGATGATGCGCTCTACGGGGGTCAAGGAAATGATATTTTACTGGGACGACAAGGAAACGATGTTTTAAGTGGAAATTTAGGCGATGATGTTTTGATTGGTGGAAAAGGAAATGACCGCTTTGATTTAGGTTTAGAAGCGGGTGTCGATGTGATCAAAGACTTTACGCCTGGAGAAGATATTATCAGTTTGAGTGATGGCTTGGCTTTTACCGATTTAACGCTCAGTTTCCAAGATGGCGCAACTCTCATCGCAGCTCAAAATCAAACCCTGGCGACAGTAGACGGGTTACATTCTCTGAGTGAACAGAATTTTGTTTCTATCTAATCTGTCTGGTTATCATCTAGATTAATTCCAATTATTCATCTTCAGAAATTTTGTTTACCCCAAAACAGTCTATTTTCTCCACTAATTGAGTCATATCTTTTCCACTGACTGGATCGATCCAATGGGGTACAATTTCAGCGAGCGGAACCAACACAAAAGCCCGTTCTCGCATTCGGGGATGAGGAATTTCTAAAGTCGGTGTTTTGAGAATTAAATCATCAAAGAGTAGCAAATCTAAATCTAAAGTTCTTGGTCCCCAACGTTCTCGTCGAACTCGCCCAAACTGAGTTTCAACATTCAGTAAGGTTTGCATTAAGAGTTCTGCGGTTTGAGCGGGAGTTTTTTCGGTGTTCTCGACTGTTAAAATAGCACAACCATTGATATAATTAGGTTGAGGCGGCCCAACCGGGGCTGTTTGATACCAACTCGAGTGAGATTTGACGGTAATACTGGGGTAACTGTCCAACAGTTCTAAAGCGGTTTTAACTGTGGCGAGGGAGTCTCCTAAGTTGCTACCGAGAGCAATTGCCGCTTGTGCAAAGTTCATATTAAAAATTAAGAGATAGAGTTGGGCGTGTCATCCAACAAAATATTATAATTTTCAGCGTTATTTTGTCGAGGTTCTTGATACAAAGGAACGGTAAATGTGACGGTTGAGCCTAAACCTTCGCCAAGACTATAGAACTTCACACTGCCTCCCATCGCTTGTACCAATTTCTGAGAAATCACTAATCCCAAACCCGTACCCCCATATTGACGAGTGTAGCCTGTATCGACCTGAGAAAAGGCTTTAAAAAGGCGATCTTGCTTTTCTAAAGGGACACCAATTCCGGTATCTGTGACTCGAAATTCTACAAAACCGGGAAATTCTTGATTCTGAAGGATGACTTTTTGGTTCAGGACTCCTAAACTGATACTAACTCCTCCTTCGTGAGTGAATTTAATGGCATTTCCCACCAAGTTCAGCATCACTTGTAGAAGGCGTTGATAGTTGGCATAAACAATTAAACCTGGGGCGTAAGAGTGTTCGTGAATCGATAAATTTAATCCTTTTTGTTGAACTTGAGTTTTGGTAAACTGTTCGACTTCTTTTAAAAGTTCACTCACTTTAACTAAAGCCAAGTCAATTTCCATTTTTCCGGCTTCGATCTTGGCAATATCTAATACATCATTAATTAAATTGAGCAAATGTAAAGCAGCGCGATGACCTTCTTGCACAAACTCTCGTTCTTCTTCAGGATCATCAACCATCCCATCAATAACGAGTTTGAGAAAGCCAATAATACCATTAAGCGGGGTACGGAGTTCGTGGGAAGTATTAGCGAGAAATTCACTTTTGAGACGGGAGGAGGCTTCTGCTTCTGCTCGGGCTTCTTCAAGTTCTTGATATAAAGTTGCATGAGCAATTGCTGTTCCCACATGAGTCGCCAGTTCGCGCACAAAATCAATCTCAGCGAGTGTCCACTGACGAAAGCGATCGCATTGATGGAGGGCGATCAAACCATTCGGGCGGATCACTCCATTGGGTTGATCGAGATAGGATGTCGCCACCACCAAAACAGAACGACGTTTGTAGGGGTCTTCAGAAGCAGAAGTGCGTTCGAGGGCGATGGGTTCGAGGGTTGCCAAGGCTTGACTCCAACCCCACTCGTAACTAATAGAGATTTCTGAACCGAGCATACTTTCGTAGGGATTTTGCAGATACTCTGCCACAACTTGGGTGTGCTGGAACCGAATATCCGTGTGAGTCTGATCGGGTTTGTAGGGACAAATAATACAACGGTTAACTCGCAAAACCTGACCTAAACTCGCCACGGTTTGCTGCCAGATTTGCTTGAGATCAAGGGTGCGGCGAATTTTTTGGGTAATTTGACTGAGAAGGGTTTGATAAATCTGGGAACTCGGAGGGACTGTCCGACAAATTGTTCCGGCAATTTGCACCAGCATTTTTTGCTGAATATCAAAGTTAGAAGGCAAAGAACGATAAGCAATGATTTCGTCGAGATTTGCCTCCGAATTCATCTCATTTTGCTCCAGAGAGCGACCCATAACCAAGACTCGACTCGGTTTGGCATTCAGGGTCAAAATGGGACTGACGACTAATTCTAAAGGAATATAATGGTCTTGATAAACAAAGGGATAGCTAAATCGCTCTGGGATTGAATTTTCGAGAACACGGTGAATTCGTTCTAGATAGGGTTCTAACAAAGCAGGCCCAAACGTTTCCCCCATTTGAGAGCCTACTACTGGGTCAGCACCAAGACCATAGGATTCGCTCTGTTGCCAATAAAACGACAGATACTTACCCGATGCATCCTGAATAAATACTAAATCAGCCCCCAACTCTCGCCAAATTTCGGCAGGAAATGAGTTTGAAAGCTGAAAGTCTGTATTAGAGTTCATCAGTGTTCGCGACAGGGAACCTTTACCTCAACGCAGTTTAGGGAAATTAAGCTTCACCTTCGACTCAAGAGAATCTGAGAATTTGAAAGCCTCAGACCAATCAATTGATCGAGATAAAAGGAACTTAAGACTACTAATCTTTGATTCTAGCTTTTGATTCTCGCTCCCGGATCTATTCGGTCACAGAGCAATAGAGTCAGCTTCTTTCCTGGAGGTCTTCAAGTCGTAATCTGTGACTTCTTCCCCTACTCTCGATTAGCGGGGACTCTAAAAGGATGTTTTGAGGCGGGTTAAAACCTGACCTCTCAACTCTTTTAGCTGACTCGTTTTTACCGTTTTGGGGACGAGTCTAAACCCCCCGATACACTCAAATCCATGCTTGTTCAAGACTGGAAAAGTGACTCACAAAAACCGAACCGGGACTTTCCGTTCTATCTAATTCAGACAGAGTGGAAAGTGTGGAGTTGAGCTAATCATTCCACTCACCCCGAGGTGGGACGGGAGGATTGCGCTGGAGAGTTAAAGCCAATTCATCTTCAGGACGCTCACCCCTAAGCCACTGACGCAAAGCCGTTTCTATGACTTTACTCGGATCATTTGTCAGATGCTGAATCTGATCGAGCAGCTCGGAGTCTATCTTAATAGAAACTTCGACTTTTGTGGGCGCATCGGAGGAAGATATGGGGTTCTGCTGGTTCATAACGTAAAAAATCCTAGCCAATCAAAATCTAAATCTTTCGGGGGAATAAGCACGGCTGAGTATGATTTTCACCTGAAACTTGGGGTGACTTTACCCAGGAAGACTCGCTTCATTTCTTTGATTTGCAGCAAGACAGAGCAACCCCTGATTCCGTGCCTATTTCTATTGTACGATGCTCGTTCCACAATCCAACAAACTAACTGGGTTGTTGGGAGTTTACTCCTGAAGCCCCAAAAATAACGATTCTTTAGGGTCGTTCAAACTTAGATGGAGATTGAAACCCTTGAGCGGGCTGACCGGAGAGGGCGCGACTCATAAAATCTCGCCAAATCGGAGCCACCGTTGTTCCTCCGGTAGACCCGGAAGCCAGGGGAGTGTAATCATCATTTCCCACCCAAACCGCAGTGGATAATTGCGGGGTATAGCCTACAAACCAGACATCCCGCTCGGAGGAGGTGGTTCCTGTCTTTCCGGCTGCCGGACGGCCAATTTGCGCGCGGGTTCCAGTTCCCCCTGAAATCACCCCTTGTAAAACACTATTGAGGGATGCCGCCGCCCATTGATTTAAGACTAATCTCGGTTTAGGCGTATTATCCAACAATATATTTCCCTGACTGTCGGTGACTTGTACAATAAATGTCGGATCTGAGTGCCAACCATTATTAGCAAAGGTGGCATAGCCTCCGGCCATTTCCATGGGGGTAACATCGACTGAACCCAACGGTAAGGAAATTACCGGGTCTATCGGACTTCTGAAACCCAGAATCCGGCAGACTTCAATCACTTGATTGAGTCCAACCGCCTGACCTAATTTCACCGCCGGAATATTGAGAGAATTGGTCAAAGCGGAGCGAATACTCACCGCCCCAGAGAAGCCCCCTCCGTAGTTGCGGGGAGAATAGTAGCCATAACCATCGGGATAACTGACTGGGGAATCATAAACAGTTGACTCTGGGGAATATTTACCGGTTGCAAAAGCAGTATAGTAAACAAACGGTTTAAACGCCGAACCCGGTTGACGTTGAGCTTGAATCGCCCGGTTATATTGACTGGTTTTGTAGTCGGCACCGCCCACCATTGCCTTAACAAAATGGGTTCGGGGGTCAACAGCAGCCAGAGCGATTTGACCGTTATCCCAACTGCGGTAAACTCCCCAATAATACAGGCGTTCATGCCATGTACTCACGACTTGTTCGGCCATCCGTTGGAAGTTGACATCAATCGTTGTTTGTACGCGCATTCCGCCTTTGAGGACTGCATCCCGGCCAAACTTGCGGGTTAACTCCTGAACAACAGCTTCAGTCACGTAGGGTAACTGACTCTGGCGAAATGAGGTGATAGACCCGACCAGCAGAGGTTGTTTGAGGGCTTCGGCTTCTTCTTCGGCCGTAATCCATTTTAAATCCCGCATTCGTTTGAGAACGGTGGCTTGTCTCTGCTTGGATTTTTTGTAGTCTACAAACGGGCTGAAATCTTCCGGCGCCGGAATTAAACCCGCCAGCATGGACGCTTCGGCCAGCGTCAGATCCTTGGCTGATTTATTAAAATAACTTAGAGATGCGGTTTCTACACCATACAGGTTATGACCCCAATAGACTTGGTTGAGATATAGCTCTAAAATCTCGTCTTTGGCTAAAATTTGTTCTAACCGAATGGCCATCACCGCTTCTGCGGCTTTCCGGCTAATGGTGCGGTTTGGGGACAGAAACAGGTTTTTCACCAACTGCATGGTTAGGGTTGAACCCCCCTCTACCGTCTCTCCGCTCTCTAAGTTGGCCACAAAAGCCCGGATAATTCCTGTCGGATAAATCCCTTTGTGATAGTAGAAGTTGCTGTCTTCAATTGCTAAAACTGCACGCTTGAGGTGAGGTGAAATTTCATCAAGGGAAATAACTTCGCGGTTGGCTTCATCGTGAAGACTCGCCAGTGGTCTACCCTGAATATCGTAAATGTGGGTGGTTTCTGTCGGGGCGTAGCTTTGCAGAACCCGCACATCGGGCAAATTTCGGAAGCTGACGGCTAAACCGACTAGCCCTCCAGCCATGACCGAACTCGCTAACATGGTAGCACTGAGTAGCGTCCCAGCCGTGACCTTGCTCACTGACTGCACGAAGTCAAAAATACCTTCTGAGTTGTTAACTTCCGGTTTTTGGCCGATAGCGTTAGTTGATGACACGTTAGATTTCACTCCCTTCAGGAAAACAAGGCAACAGGGGATCAAGCCGGGGTTAGGATCGCGCCCAGAGGGTGATCGCTCTGGCTAAGTGATAGCATACAGCATTAGTTTGTGGCTATTGATGGGTTTTCTAAAAGTTTTCTCAGAAAACCGGGTTCGACAATTTGGGTTTGCCTCCGCTCATCGCAATCTATCCCCAATCGCATCGGACAATGGTAAGATGCTGTATGAATATAAATCAGTGATTAACACAAGAGATCAGGGATCAAGGTTAACTTAATCGATCCAATATTTGCAATAATAAAAATCTTCATCAAATTATGGCATTGAGTCAACCTCCAAAAGAGAGATCAACAGAAGCACCTCTCGATCATATGACGAAACTGCGTCGAGGTGTTAGTGAAATTTTTCCTGAACAACTCGATTCTAAGAGTCCCGATGACAATTTTAACGAACGATTGGCTCAGTCTAATCAACCGTTACGAATTAAATTTGGGATTGACCCCACTGGAACAGATATTCACCTCGGACATAGTGTTGTTTTCCGCAAACTCCGTGATTTTCAAGATGCCGGACACACTGCTGTTTTGATTATTGGTGATTTTACCGCAAGAATTGGTGATCCGACCGGAAAATCTGAAGTTCGTAAACAACTCACCACTCAACAAGTTCAACAAAACGCTCAAACTTATCTCGATCAAGTTCGTCCGATTCTTGATTTTGACACACCCGGACGCTTAGAAATTCGCTATAATTCCGAATGGCTTTCTCAACTCGATTTAGCTAAAATTTTGGATTTGCTTTCCACGATGACCGTTGGACAAATGTTAGCCAAAGAAGGCTTTGCCTTACGCTACGAGAAAGAAGCACCGATTTATTTGCATGAATTTCTTTACCCAATTATGCAAGGTTATGATTCTGTCGCCGTTGAAGCTGATGTCGAACTCGGAGGCACTGATCAAAAGTTTAACCTAGCGGTCGGTCGAGATTTACAACGCTACTTCAAACAAAAACCTCAATTTGGTTTGTTAATGCCGATTTTAATCGGTACCGATGGCGTTCAGAAAATGTCAAAATCTCTGGGAAATTATGTCGGACTGTCTGAAGATGCACTAACAATGTATTCCAAATTGGAAAAAATTCCTGATGATTTAATTATACAATACTTTGAACTGCTGACCAAACTTCCTCTCGACGGGCTTCCGGAAAATCCCCGAGAACGACAAAAATTATTAGCCCTAGATGTTGTTTCTCAGTATCACGGAAAAGAAGCTGCTAAAGACGCCCAAAAAGCCGCCCTCAACCTCACGGGAGGAAATGCTAAACAAGCCGATGCGGTTCCCGAATTTTCCCTAACTGAAGTCGAATTTCCAGCCAAGTTATTCTACATTCTCAATGCCAGTGGTTTGTGCAAAAGCAGCAGCGAAGCCCGACGACAAATGCAAGGGGGAGGAGTACGACTTGATGGTGAACAAATTACCGATGTTAACCTCATCTTTGATTCTATAGATGATTTAAACGGACGAGTTTTGCAACTGGGTAAAAAGAAATTTGTGCGGTTAGTCGGATAATGAATACAGAAAAAATAATCGTTCCTCTCGATGTTTCAACGATTACAGAAGCACTCGCTTTAGTTGACCAATTGCCTCAAGTTTCCTTCTGGAAAGTCGGTCTAGAACTATTTATCAGTAGCGGGCCTGAAATCTTAACCCAACTGAAACAGCGACAAAAACGAATATTTCTCGACCTGAAATTTCACGATATTCCTAACACCGTTGCGGGCGCTTGTCGGGCGGCTTCCCAATACGGCGTAGATTTAATTACCATTCATGCAACAGCCGGAAAAGTGGCATTAAAAGCCGCTCAAAATGCCCTAGAAGAAGGCGCGAAAGCAGCGGATAAACCTGTGCCAAATTTAATCGCAATTACATTATTAACGAGTTTAAATTCCCGCGAATTAGCCTTTGATTTAAAAATCCCTTTGGAGTTGCCAGAATACGCCCTACAAATGGCATTACTCGCCCAAGAAAGTGGGTTGGCGGGGGCGGTTTGTTCACCCCAAGAAGTCGAACAGTTGCGGCGAACTTGTGGGCATGATTTTCTATTAGTTTGTCCGGGTGTACGTCCGACTTGGGCGGAAAAAGGCGATCAACAGCGTTCATTTACCCCGTCTCAGGCGATGAAAGCGGGTGCTGATTACCTGGTCATCGGACGACCCATAACCGCCTCAGAAGACCCCATAGCGGCTTTACAACGCATTGTTGAGGAGATATCTTAAACATAAATTATCCCCCTAAAATTTGATTGGTAGGGAGGTAGGGAGGTAGGGAGGTAGGGAGGTAGGGAGGTAGGGAGGTAGGGAGGTAGGGAGGTAGGGAGGTAGGGAGGTAGGGAGGTAGGGAAGTAGGGAGAATTTTTATTAATAAAAAGCTATTTTTAATCAGAAAAAAATCCTCTCCCCATTACCCCATCACCCCCGGTAATTTTTAACTTAGAATGAAATGGCCCTGCCCAAAGTTGGGGGCTAGGGGGATGATAAACTTGACATTATTAATAGCAAATATTTAAGGATTTTAGATGAACTATAGCAATCAGAAACCATTTGAAAAGGATATCGCCCCCAAACCCCCAATACTGGGGGCTTTGAACAGATTAAATTTTTGCAAATCATTTCACACTGCTATATCATGCTAAATTCCCTGAAGAATTACCAGATAAAATTAAGCAGGAACGGTTGCGGGTTTGAGTTCATCTTCTGACTCCGGCTTGAACTTTAAAATACCAATACAAGTTTGCCACTGTCATGTGAGAAGCCTGTTGTAAATTAGCAGAAACGAGGCTTTTAAATCCCGCATTTTTTGCGTGTTCACTCACATAACGTTCCGACTCTCGCCGCAATTCTGGGTTCATTAAAAATAAAAGTTGATCATGTAAAGATGCTGAATGAGATTTGGTCTTTAACTCTTGATAATATTGGTATTCAGGCGGTTCTGTAACGGTAACTAATTCTGTCTCTGAAGTTTCGGGAGATTCTTGAAAATCTGCACTTTCTAATAGTTTTAAATCTTCGGGTGGTAAACTCATCATCCAATCTATTTGATTTTCCCACGCTGACAACGCCGCTAAATCATGGTTGTAAATATGAGTCAATTCGGGGAATATAAAGTCTAATTCTTCTTCTGTTTGGCAAGATTTTATTACTTCTAACGCATCTTGACGAATTTTTTCTTGTAAGTCTGAAACGGATTGTTTTAACGCTTTGGGTTCATTTTGTAGTTGATAGGTGAGACAAATGGTTTGTTCTATCGCCCAAGCACATTCGTGTCTTCGCAGTTTTCCGGGTGCGGAAGTTTCTGATAATAAATGGGGACTATTGTAAATCGCCAACGCTTCTCCGAGGGTTTGACGGGCGTTAGAAAGTTCTACTTTTCTCGCGTCTAAATCTTCGATAGTCGTGGCTGTTTTCATTAATTTTGTCGCTTGAATAAACCGTGAATAGGCTTTGAGATATTCGAGGCGATGCTGTTCAAATTTGATATCTTCCGCGACTTTATCCAAATGTTGAACAATTTCAACGCCCTGGCTTCTTAAGGCTTGTTTGAGGTCAAGAAAACCGCCCCGGAGTTCTAATTTTAATTGTTTAACATCTTCTCGTAATTTAAAGGTTTGCCATAAATTAACGGCCGAAAGTACAGCCGTCGCCGCCACACCCACGCCGATAAATGCTGTTGTTGCTTGCAAGACTCCCAAGCCCGATTTAATAACGTTTAATTGTCCTAATACTTGTTGATTTTGGTACATTTGTCCTAACGCTAAAGGAATCTGGGCTGGAGTTCCACCAATTAGAGGCGATAAAGAAGCACCGTTAAAAACTGCACCTTTTGCCATTTCTACAAATTGACCCGTAGCGGGATCTCGTACTAATGGCAAAACTTGACCTGTACTTGTGGTGACTTGAAGCAGTTTACCTGCGGCTAAAAGAGCTTGACTTCCTGCACTGAAGATGTATTCCATGATTGTTAACTTTTTTATTGAAGAATGACCCTGCTTTCTAATCGAATGATATACTATTTTCGTGTAGAAGCATTATTCTCATTCTACTCTAACTCGAATTGTAGTGAATCAATAAAAATTGATTTGTTAGTTAGTTTTCACTAGAGAAATTTCATCTCCGTATTTTTACGGAAGTTCTCAATAAAAACCTATCAATCACTAAAATATAGGAGATTGACGACTCATGGATTTATCATTAATTACCGCTGATACCGTCGATTTACTGTCTCGCATTACCGGACTTAAACTTCGTGAAAAAGATCTCAGTCCTCCCGTTGTGTTTCTCGCCGCTTTAGTCTCCGTTTTGTTGGGTGTTATATTCGTCGATCAACAAGTCACCCAAGAGGAAGTACAGCGACTGAAAATTACTCTCCGTCAGTTTATTCCACCATCGGGAAATGTTAGCGAGTTGGTGAAATTAATGGTAAAAGGAGTTCGTCAACAAAAGGTTTATCAAAATCCTAATGATTTGTCGTTGCTGACTGCTTCTTTTTCGGAATCGGAAAAGTTGTTATTGATTGGCTTGGGTTATGAAATGTCAGCAGCAGATGGAGATATGGATGAACGAGAGAAGAAATATTTAGAAATTTTGGCGAATCACTTGAGACTTGAACCGCAATATTTAAACGTATTAGAATCGGCGTTTAGTAATCCCGCTTCTGTAGATAAGGAATATTTAGAAAAAGTCAGATTTTTACTCGATCCGGTTTGGTTTCACGATTTAGATAGCGTGTTTGTGAAAGCGGCGAGTCAAATGTTAGCGGTTCTTCCGGTTGTTTCCGAAAAGAAAAAAAGTCAACAGCATCGCACGATTTCCTATGAGGCGTTACAAGCCTTTCAAGAATGCAAACGCCAGCTTGATCGAAAATGTGTTGATATTGAGAAAATTGTACAGGATTGTACGGAGAGAGAGTTTCTTCAGGCGTCTTTAATAGAGGAAATTGGCAAAGTTTCTAAAAAGCTACAGTCTCAACGTTTTCGAGTTGCGGTTGTGGGTGAATTTAGTCAAGGAAAGTCAACGATTTTAAATGCTTTACTGGGTGAAGAAATCCAACCCGTTCGAGATATTCCCTGTAGCGGAACGGTAACGGTTTTGAGATATGGAGAACAAAAACGGGTGATTTGTTGTTACAAAGATAAACGACAAGAAGAAATCCCGTTAGAACAGTATCAAGAAAAAGCGGCGATTTCCGAAGAAGCTGCATTGGGAAATATTACCGAAGGATTGGCGAATTCTGAAGTTAGTAAAATTAGCGAAATTATTTTTGAGCATCCTAACTTAGAGTTGTGTCGATATGGGGTTGAAATTGTTGATTCTCCGGGGTTGAACGAACATCCAGAACGAACGGAAATCACTCAACAACTGCTAAAAGATACGGATGTTGTTATTTTTGTAACGAATGCTTCCCGTCCTCTCACACAGGGAGAACGAGAGTTACTGGAAAGTCTGAAAAATCAACTCAATGGCAATGAACAGGAACCCGCCAATAATTTGTTTATGTTGGTGAATTTCTGGGATTTACTTCGCAGCGAAAACAGTCGTCAGCAGGTACAAAAACGGATAGAAAATTTGGTGATGGCGCAAAATCCCATCATTGGCGGAGAAAACCGAATTCATTTTATTTCTGCACAAGCAACCCTCGATGCTATTTTAGCGGGAACGGAGAATGAGTATCTACAAAGTTTTTCTCATTTTACCCAATCTATAGAAAAGTTTCTGACTGAGGAACGAGGAATTTTGGAGGTTAAGAAAGCAACGACAGAAGTTAATCAATTAATTCGGTCTGGGTTAGAAGGTTTGCATCAAGCCGAGAATCTTTTAGAAGGAAAACTACAACTAAGTGAGGCTGGAAAGACAGAAATTATTGAACAAATGGGAGAAATCAGTGGACGGGATGTAAAAATAAAAGTTATAGCAGACCAAGAAGTAGAAGATGTGATTGATGATGCTGTTGAATATTGGAATCAATGGGTTGAAAAATTGGATGTGCGGATTTTTGAAGCAAGTGATCGATGGGATTCTAACTATTCAGCCTTTGAGGATAAAAAAAAGTTGATCGCAGACTATGGAGATAAATTTACAGCTTCTCTTTCAAAAGAACTTGAGCAGTGGGTCAAAACATTAGAAGAAAATATTTTGACTGATCGGCTGAAAGATTTAAACGGATTTATTCAAGATGAGCTTGAAGAAATCAGAAGTAATTTAACTAGATTAGATAGTCGGCTTGATACAAATGTTGGCAATCAATTTACCTCAACTTTGATCGGAAATCTGAATGCTAATGAATTAGGAATTAATCCAGCACTTGGTTCTAACAATAATGAAGAAGGGGGATTTAATTTGTTTGGTGGTTTGGGAACAGGCGGATTAACAGTCGGCGCTCTACTGGCATTTACAGGAATAGGATTTCTTCCCATACTGATAGCTGGAGGGATAGCCGCAGCAATTGGATCTTTTTTATTTGGTGGGCCAAGTGAAGAGGAAATTCATGCTCAGGTTAAGCAAGAAGTTTGTGAGGCAGGTTTGAACAACTTTTATGAGTCTCAAGAAGAAATTTTTGACAAGATTTGTGCTAACATTCAATCAATGTATAATACCCGAGTTGAATTGGCAAGTGATTTAATTAAACAGGCGATTTCACTGTGCGAAAATCTACTAGAACAGCAACAAAAAGTTTATCAAGAATCTGTTCAACAGCGCCAACAAGAGCAAGCTTGGATACAACAACAGCGTCAACGACTAGAACAAGTTCGACAGGAAATAGAAGCCATTGTTCGAGAAGTTAACCCAGTTAGCAATCAATAAAATTGTAGGAGGGGTTGGCGAAGTGTTTGATGGGCGTTTGATGGGCGTTTGATGGGCGTTTGATGGGCGTTTGATGGGCGCATTGCCATGCGCCCCTACGGGGAACGTTTTACTTCCAGTTTTAAAGCAGCTTTTACCCATCCAAACTCTGCGGTAACTTTATCATAAATTGTGGTAATATCTTCTGATAAAGGAACGCCTTTTTCTAAGGTTTCACGGGCTTTCAGTTCTAACTGTTCGCAGAATTCAAAGAGTGTTAAAGCGCCCAAGGTTCCGCTAATTGATTTGAGAGAATGGGCGGCGGGTTTGAGTTGTTCCGCATCTAGGTTTGTAATCGCTGATTCTATTTTTTCTAACAATTCTGGAGTGGTTTCTAAATAGGCTTCAACAGCTTCTTCTAAAGCTTCAATTTCTCGTAAACTCTCAATCACATTCGGATCAAGGACAACCAATTTTTCACGGGGAGAAGTCGCCACTTGAGTCGAAAAATCTTGGTTTTGTTTGGCTTCATTTGTTAACTGAACAGCCTCAGAAACGACACTATCGATATTATTATTTAAAACAGCTTGATTAATCGGTTGACATTGTTTCAAAACAGAAACTAGCTGTTCCATTCTAATCGGTTTACTGATATAATCATCCATACCTGCGGCAATACAATCATTGCGATCGCTTTCCATTGCATTAGCAGTTACCGCAATAATTCGGGGACGTTCAGAGGTATCTTTTTTGCGATCGCCATAGAGTTTTTTAATCTGTCGCGCCGCTTCCAAGCCATCCATTTCCGGCATTTGCATATCCATCAAAACCACGTCATAAGATTGGCGTCGTAATGCTTCTAATACTTCTAAACCGTTCCCGGCAACATCCGCCCGATATCCCATCCGTTGTAAGATTTGCAAAGCGACTTTTTGGTTAACCAAATGATCTTCAGCCAGTAGAATTTTTAAGGGTAATGTCTTAGCGAGTAAGGGAATATCTTTATTAAGTTTCAACCGATTTTTATCGACTAAATGAACTTCTAGCGATTCTCCACCTAAAATATTCATCAATACATTATAAAGCTGAGATTGTTTAATCGGCTTATTTAAACAAGCAGAAAAATCATAAAGTTGGGCGCGATCAATACTTTGCCTTCCCATCGAAGTTAACAAAACCAAAGGAACTCTTTTATAAGGTGACAGCTTGCGAATTTCTTTAGCCAAAGATAACCCATCAAAATCAGGCATTTGCATTTCTAACAACGCCATATCAAACGGTTCACCCTGACGCAAAATATTTAAGGCTTCTAATCCATTTGCGGCGGTTTTTGCTAGCATTCCCCAAGCTTGAGTTTGTAGAGTCAAAACTTGGCGATTTGTGGCATTGTTATCAACAATTAATAACCGTTTTCCGGTTAACTCTGGCGTTTTACCCCACTCTTTTTTGAGATGAGAACAAGATTCTACAACAATGGTAAAATAAAAGGTTGAACCGACTGCTTTATTGGGAATAAAAGATTTAGACGTTTGTGAAACTTGATCAATTTTTACAGGATCAGGTAAGGGGCGATTACCTATAGAATTTGTCATTGAAGGTGTAAAATCAGCAGGCGGTTCACCTGCTATCGTTTTGTGACTTTCTACCCACATTTGCCCGCCCATCATTTCAGCAAGTCGTTTGCTAATTACTAATCCTAAACCCGTTCCGCCATATTGCCGACTGGTGGAAGAATCCACCTGACTAAAGGATTTAAACAAACGATTCATGCGTGCGGGTGGAATGCCAATTCCGGTATCTCTCACTGCAAATTGAATCTGATAACGGTTGGGTTTAGTTGTCGTTTCTGTAGAATTTTTGTCTGAGTTATCGTCTAAGTTATCCTCAGAAGCAATAGGCTTTAAAGAAACAGCTTTTAGAGAAATAACCACTTCTCCGGTTTCTGTAAATTTAACCGCATTGCTGAGAAGATTTACTAAAATTTGTCGGAGTCGCGCCCCATCTCCAATCACTTTAGAAGGCGTTAAAGGATCAATTAAATAAGCAAGTTCAATATTCTTACTCACTGCTTTTGTCGCGAGTAAATCCAACGATTCTTCAATGCAAGTTCGCAAGTCAAAGGGATGTTGTTCTAACTCCAGTTTTCCCGATTCTATTTTCGAGAAATCCAAAATATCATTGATCAATGAAAGCAACGCATCGCTACTACTCCGAATCGTTTCTACATAATCTTGTTGAGTAGAGGTGAGGTGAGTATCTAACAATAACCCCGTCATCCCAATTACCGCATTCATGGGAGTGCGAATTTCGTGACTCATGGTGGCTAAAAACTCACTTTTCGCTTTAGTTGCAGCCAGGGCTTCATCTCGCGCTTTCGCTAAATCTTGGGCGGTTTGTTGACGTTCAAGTTCACTTCCTATCCATTGGGCCATTAACTTTAATAGTTCCCGATCAACTGCTTTAAAAGGTTCTGTTTTTGTTTGCTGACTCCAAAAACATAAAATTCCATAAACTTTATTCTCAACAATCACCGGAATGCCCATATAAGCTTCAATTTTAAATGGTGTTGAAGTTGAACAGGGTAAACCCGAAAATTGTAGGGATTCAAAATAAAGGGGTTTTTTCGATTTGGCTGTCATCAAACACAAACTATCTGTCAACTCAAAAACTTTTCCTTTCTGAATCTCTGGATAGGGACACATAGCAGCCATGATTTCCAGTTTATATTGATTTTGAGTAGGATTAATATCTTCTAAACGAGAGAGTAACCCCACTTCTAAACCAAACTTATAACAACCCACTTTTAAAATTCGACGAAGACGTTCTTGAAAATTTATCTCTCGGGCGGATGTTATCTGATATAATGCTCGAATAGAAGCTTCACTATCTTGGAGTTGTTGTTCGCGTTGTTTGCGATCGCTAATATCTCGGGAAACACCAATAATTTCTTGTGAATCTTCATTTTCAGAAGTTCTAATCGCGCTACTGGTGGTTTCAAACCAAATATAATTCCCGTTTTTGTGACGAATACGATAAGTTATGGTGTAAGTTACATTTTGACGCAATACAAAAAAATGAGCTTTCACTAAAGCATTCAGATCCCGAGGATGAAGAAAATCAGCAGCAGTACAATTAATTAATTCTTCGGGTTCATATCCGAGTAAAACTCGACAAGCGGGTGAAGCATAAAGAATGATTCCATCAACCGAATGGCGAGTAATCATATCGGTTGAATGTTCGGCTAATAAACGATAACGTTCTTCTTGTTCTAGGCGATCACAATCAGCATCTTCTAGGGCGCGAAGCATTTGGTTAATGGTTTCAGCTAAATTCCCCAGTTCATCTTCTCCCGATACCGATATTTGTAGAGATAAGTCACCACTGCTGCTAATATGACTCACTTGATTGTTTAAATCAGATATACGGAATAATACCAATCGTTCTAAAACAAAGAGAGTAATTCCCCCTAAGATTGCACCGACAAACAAAACTGCTAGAATTAAGTGATATTGACTATCTTGGGCTGCTTTAGAGAAGATTCGCTTAACTTTTACTTCAAGTTTTAAAGCATTTTTTCCTTGAATATCTCGCAGAACTGTATATCCCTCTAATATTGAATAATTTAGCGATTCAACCCAAATATTTTCTGATTTTTCTGAAGGAAATATTTCGGAACTCCAAGGTTTGATCTGGAGAGATAATTGACTCCTTTGGGCAATATCCGGAACTAAGCGGTTTAAATTATGTCCTAATAGAACAACACCTTGAATATTTGAAGAATCAGAGGTAAAAATAGGTTGGGCTGCAATTAACCAATTGCTTTCTGGTAAAGTTAAAAGACCCGAACTTCCAGGGGTAAAAATTGAAGAATAAGAACTGTTTTTTTCTGCTAAACTAGAAGACAACAAAAAGTTAGATTGGGAAATTTTCTGACTATTTTCACTCAAAAATCTGCTAAGTCTGAAAGAGTCGGAGGTCAGATAGTCTTGAAACCCTTCAGAAATAGGGATTTCTCGCTGACGAGTTGGATCAAATCCTCTGCTGAAAACAACTTTCCCTTCCGCATTCACTAAGACGAATAAATCAACGGGTGTTCGTTGCCAATCTACCTCTATAGAATTGGAGGAATTGACAATCGCAGCAATATTGAGGGACTGGGCTTGATCTTGGGCTAGTTTTTCTAAGTTTACGGATTCTTGGTGTAAAGCATTCACCGCCCGCATGAACTCTTGATGTACAGACTCCACTTCTAGGCGATGAAAGTTATTATGCAGGACAATTGATGCTGTGACATAGAGTGCCACAAGGAGACTTGATAGGGCTGCACCGATAATTAATAGGGTTTTCTTACGCAATTTCATGGGATATTCCTTAGTGGTGCGACTGAGTGACTCGCATCAATACACCTGCACCCAACTGATGGAGGGGAATCTCCAACCATGGCATCTCAATCAACCGTAATCGTTTGCTGGTGACATTACCTCATCTTTTTGAGAGGTTGGTTGATGTCTCATCTCGATTTTAACTTGAATACTCCAAACCCTTCCAATCTCTCGGTCTTGATCACCGCAGAATAGCAGAAAATAGCCATTGAAAGTCACAGATAAAATCTTGTAAAATCTTCTACTCTTTGAATTTAGATTAAATTCCGTTTGATTTGCTCACGGTTCGGTCATCAAAATTTGATACAATTTTGTCTAATATATAGATATTCAAGTTAGGGTTGTTTGGAGATCACTTTTCAAGCTTTAACCCTAAATAACGTAATATTAAACTTCAACTCAAAAACACAACTCAAAGTACGAGGTGGTTTGAAGGTGAAGATGATCCCAGATTTTTGCGGTATTGTTCGATAGAGTTGCCGTAGAACTCAAGGAGAGCGTCCCCTGTAAACGGGGAAAAATGAACAACCTTTTGTGGATCTTAACTCACCTATAGGTTTTTCAATAAAACTTTAGAGTTGATTCATGTCACAATAGAACACAAGTTGAAGTCATAACGAGTTACTGAGGGGAAGTCAAATATGGTAGCCCTTACCGATAAAGTTCAATCTAGTCGCTTGACGATGGAAGTCAGCGAAACGGTTACAGATACAACCGCAATTCGTTCCTTAGATTGGGATCGCGATCGCTTTGATATCGAATTTGGATTACAAAATGGAACAACCTATAATTCATTCATCATCCGAGGCGAAAAAACGGCTCTAGTTGATACCTCCCACGCCAAATTTCGTCAACAGTACCTCGAAACTCTCCAAGGACTGATTGATCCGCGTGAAATTGATTATCTGATTATCAGCCATACCGAACCCGATCACAGTGGCTTAGTCAAAGATGTTTTAGAACTCGCTCCCGATATTACCATTGTCGGTGCAAAAGTCGCGATTCAATTCCTCGAAAATCTCACCCACGTTGAGTTTAAACGCATTCAAGTCAAAAACGGCGAGACTCTAGATTTAGGCAACGGTCATCTCTTAGAATTTGTCTCTGCTCCCAATTTACACTGGCCAGACACGATTTTCACCTACGATCGCAAAACCGAAACCCTGTTTACCTGTGATGCGTTTGGGATGCACTATTGCTCGGATCAAACCTATGATGAAAATTTAGCCGAAATTGAGCCAGATTATCGCTTCTATTATGAATGCTTGATGGCACCGAACGCTCGTTCAGTCCTGAGTGCGATCAAACGCATGGAAAAACTCGGGGAAATCAACACGATCGCCACCGGACACGGGCCATTACTTCGTCATAATGTCGGGGAACTCGTCGGGCGTTACCACGAATGGAGTCAAGCCCAAGCCAAAGGCGAAACCACCGTAGCGGTATTCTACTACTCCGACTATGCCTATAGTGATCGGCTTTCCCAAGCGATCGCTCATGGGGTGACTAAAACCGGAATTGCAGTCGAAATGCTAGATTTGCGATCGGCAGATCAGCAAGAAATTCGTGAACTCGCCAGTTCCGCCCAAGGTTTAATCGTCGGTACACCGCCTGTCTCTGGCCCTGATGCTGAAATAGCCTCTGAAGCAATTAGCACGATTTTAGCCTCCACTCACGCTAAACAAGCCTTTGGTCTGTACGAAAGCGGCGAGAGTAGCTTATCGGTTTATCTTTTAGAAGTCAAATTCAAACAAACCGGAATTAAACAAGGTTTTCCCTCCATTCGTGTTACTGAAACCCCAACCGAAAACACCTACAAACTCTGTGAAGAAGCGGGGACGGACATCGGACAGTGGTTAGGGTTGAAAAAAGCCGTTAAGCAAATGAAATCCCTCGATAATGACCTCGATAAAGCGCTCGGTCGCCTCAGTGGAGGATTATATATTATCACCGCAACCAAAGGAGAAGTTCGCAGTGCGATGTTGGCATCATGGGTGTCTCAAGCCAGTTTTCAACCCTTGGGTTTGAGCATTGCGGTGGCAAAAGATCGGGCAATTGAAGCTTTAATGCAGGTTAATGATACCTTTGTTTTAAATGTCTTGGCAGAAAATAACTATCAAAAGCTGATGCGTCATTTTCTCAAACGGTTTGCGCCCGGTGCGGATCGTTTTGAAGGAATTGAGACTCAAAGCGCCAGTAATGGCAGTCCGATTTTAACGGATGCGGTGGCTTATCTAGAATGTAAAGTTGCTAGTCGGATGGAGTTGAGTGATCACTGGATTATTTATGCCACTGTGCAAGCAGGACGAGTGAGTGATCCCGATACTTTACCTGCGGTTCACCATCGGAAAGTGGGTAATCATTACTAGACTGGGACTCGAAAAATAGGGAATATAAAAGTGTGAGTTGATTGTCGTTCTCTGCGGGAGAGTGATAAAAAGGAACTCAAGAAATGCCTGTTTTTTTACTTTTTTTAGGCAACGGCGTTGATAAAATCAGAGGAATAGGAATCTCCAGAGAACGCCTAATTATTCACGTCTCAACCATTTCCCTATTTTTACGAGGTGCAATTCCATGTCTACCGATTTATTGAAAGACCGTAGTTACACAATTGTGATTGCTCGCAGTGGGGTCAGCCGCGATCAACAGCATCCTTGGTTTAATGAATGGATAGATGCTCAAGCTTCTTTAATTGATTTGGCAAAGAAATGTCAGGAATTTGATCCCAATGGCTTAACGATTTATGAGGCTTCTAGTTATTTAAAAAAATATCCGAAAGCGACCGTGAATCGATTTGCCGATATCTTACAAGAAAATAACCGTTCTTGTGTTACCAATATCATTGACATTAATGTAGTTGAAGCAGTTGCTGATATTCTCAATCATTATTTTGAGCGCAAAGAAAATAATCAAACCAAGCCCAAAGGTGAGATTATTGTGGTTGTTCTAGATAAACATGGCATTGATGGGATTGGAGATCTTCAACAATTAATTATCAAATCCTCCCATAAGATGGATTATGCCGAAGAATTGGGAATTACCTTTATTCAAATCGGAGATGATGTGACAACTCGACGATTTATGACGGGATTGGATGATGATTTAACCCAAGTCGGTGCTAAGTTTGATATCGTGGATACAAAATATTGGCATGAAGTTAAACGGAAATCCGTTAATCAGTTTTTAATTGATGCAATTTTGGATTAAAGCAATTTACAACTCATTCAAAAGAATCTAACATGACAGCAACACTTGTAAAAGCCCGTGACGTACAAACACTCTTGATTGCAGAAGATACAAAAGTTCTGCGATCGCGCACTTGGGATCGCCTGAAATTTGAGGTTGAATATTCCCTCAAAAAAGGCACCAGCGCCAATAGCTATCTGATTCAAGCCGAACAAACTGCCATTATCGATCCGCCCGGAGAATCTTTTACCCGCAACTATATTGAAGCCCTGCAAATGCGGCTGAATTGGTCGAAATTAAATTACATTATCTTAGGACATTTTAATGCGAATCGAGGGGCGACGATTAAAGCATTATTAACACTTGCCCCACAAGTTACTTTTGTTTGTTCCAATCCCGCAGCCTTAGCTTTAAAAGAATATCTCAGCGACTACGATAATATTAACCTGCTCGTTGTTAAAGGAGAAGAAACCCTCGATCTCGGTAACGGACATCAACTCCAATTTATCGCTGTCCCCACTCCCCGTTGGCCGGATGGCTTATTAACCTACGATCCCAAAACCCAAGTATTATACACCGATAAATTCTTTGGGGCGCACGTTTGCGGCGATCAGATCTTTGATGAAGGATGGTCAATTTATAGCGAAGATCGACGCTTTTATTATGATTGTCTTCATGCTGCCCAAGCCCGTCAAGTGCTTTCAACCCTCGATAAAATTGCAGATTTACCCCAAATTAAATTCTATGCAACAGGTCACGGGCCATTAGTTCGTTATGGCATGAGTGAGTTAACTCACCTCTATCGAGAATGGAGTAATCGACAAAAAACTCAAGATTTTAATGTGGCTTTATTATACGCTTCAGCCTATGGAAATACAGCAACTATTGCCCAAGCGATCGCCAAAGGTTTAACTAAAGCAGGTATTGCGGTCGAATCAATTAACTGTGAATATACCAAAGCCTCAGAAATTCAAGCCGCGATTGAAAAATGTGATGGATTTATTATCGGTTCACCCACTTTAGGAGGTCACGCCCCGACCCAAATTCAAACCGCATTAGGAATTATATTAAACACCGCTTCAACTAATAAATTAGCGGGAGTTTTTGGGTCTTTTGGGTGGAGTGGAGAAGCAATTGATATCCTTGAAAGTAAGCTAAAAGATGCCGGATATAAGTTTGGGTTTGAACCCATCCGCGTCAAGTTTAAACCCACCGATGTCACCCTACAAACCTGTAAAGAAGCGGCGATTGATTTTGCCCAAACCCTCAGACGCACCCAAAAACTTCGCAGCGCCCGATCTTCTGTTACGGACTCGGGGGCCGATCGTACTGCCCAAGCGGTAGGGCGTTTAGTGGGTTCGCTGTGCGTGATGTCTTGTCGGCGAGAAGATGTTCAGAGTGCGATGTTGGCGTCGTGGGTGTCTCAAGCGACATTCAACCCTCCTGGTTTAACCATTTCGGTGGCGAAAGATCGGGCGTTAGAGTCTTTAACCCATAGCGGCGATCAATTTGTGTTGAATATTTTAGAAGAAGGAAAACAACTGCGTAAGCATTTTATGAAGCGGTTTGCACCGGGTGAAGATCGGTTTGCGGGGTTGGATATTGGGGAAGCATCTAATGGTTGTGTGGTGGTAAAAGATGCCTTGGCTTATCTCGAATGTGAGGTGAAACAACGGATGGAATGTGGCGATCATTGGTTAATTTATGCCACTGTTACTAATGGTCAGGTGTTAAGTTCTGAAGGAGTAACAGCCGTTCATTACCGCAAAATTGGTACCCATTATTAAAGGATAAAGGGTTCAAGAGATAGACGGGAAAAGTTTCAGTTAATTTTTTTCAACAGAAAAAACACCAAGACACAAGGACACTAAGGGAGTATTTCTCTGAGGCTTTGTGTCTTTTTAGTTGTGATCCGGGAATTGAGGTTCTAAGTGTTGGTTGTTGTCTGATGACTTATCATCATAAATTTTTCTATTTTTTCATACATTTTTGAACGTAGCGAGGAAAATGTTTGAAACAGTTTTATCTAAAAGTTAATACGTTTTCAAACATTTTCATATTGTCTTTGCTGTACATCAAGATTAGATTAGTTGATAACAAGGTTAGTTAATCAGTTTTGAAATGAGTTGAAATTGATTTTAATCCCTGACTAGAAAACGATTTAACAACCTTTTAAACCCGATTAGGAGAACAACAATGGCAACCTTTAATGTCGATACAACCTTTAATATTGTTGCTGGTGATGGCTTAACCAGCTTAGGAGAGGCAGTTAATGCAGCCGCAGATACAATCATCTAGAAATGACTGAAACTATTTTTATAATTCATCATTCATCATTCATAATTTAAACCCCACTTGATCCAAATCCACCCTCTCCTCTAACAGTCGAACTGAGTTGTTCAACTTCTTCAATTTCCGCGTGAATAACAGGGGCGATAACGAGTTGGGCAATTTTCATGCCTTGATTAATATTAAAGGTAGTTTTGCCATGATTGATTAATATTACCCCAATTTCGCCGCGATAGTCTGCGTCTATTGTACCAGGTGTGTTTAATACGGTAATTTGATGTTTGAGGGCTAAACCGCTTCGGGGACGAACTTGGGCTTCTGTTCCCGGTGACAGTTCGATAGAAATTCCGGTGTGAATGAGTTTGCTTTCTCCGGGTAAAATTTCTTGTTCTTCGAGAGAATATAAATCCAGTCCCGCATCATTAGGATGGGCATATTTTGGCACAATTGCTGCTTGATCTAATTTCAATATTTTAAGTTTCATTCAATTAATGTTTGAGATGTTTAATGTTCCTTTTGCAAAAGCACAAAAACGAATTTTTTTGGTTTTAATTCAAGACATTTCCCAACTGATATTGGTGATCAGGAGTTGCTGACCGGGGGAGATAATAATTTGTTTAAGTTTAACTTGCATAATTTTGGTAGGGTTAAGAATATTGCCCAAAATAATTTCCGCTAATCAAGAGAGTTGGGGTTTCAGATTTCGAGTTTTGCCTGTCCTAAATATTCAATTCCTACAGGTGTCACCTCAAACCGACAAGGTAAGACTTCAACACCTATTTTAATCGCTTCTTCTAACAACTTTGCATAAACCGGATCGGCATCTTTCCCCGGAGAAAAGCGATCGCAATCTCCCCGATTAATAAAATACAACATCACCGCTCGACCCCCTTGTTGTACAATCGTGGTTAACTCTCTTAAATGTTTTTGTCCGCGTGTAGTCACGGTATCGGGAAATAACGCCAATTTATCTTTTGCCCAAGTCGTATTTTTTACTTCTAAATAAATCGGCTGGTTTTCACCTTGTAACCAAAAATCAACTCGACTTTTGCGATCGCAACCGTAAACCACTTCTTTTTTAATCTCGCTATAATTTCCCAATTCTGGAAACAAATGTTGTTCAAGAGCTAATTTTACCACCCGATTGGGTAAACCCGTATTCACCCCCACCCAAGTCGGTTGATTATCCGTTACTTCTATCAACTCCCAAGTATAGGCTAACTTCCGCTTAGGATTATTACTGGGCGAGACTTGAACCGCATTTCCCAACACACAAACCCCCGTCATCGGGCCAGTATTCGGACAATGGGCGATGATCGTTTCTCCGGATGTCAGCATAATATCAGCGAAGAACCGTTTGTAACGTTTAACTAATACGCCCGCTTGCAATGGCGGATATTGATAGAGGAAATCAGTCATTCGGCTGTTATAGCGCTTCGCGCTCTTGCAAAAGGCACTCATGGAGGAAAAAGGAAAAAACTCAGTCTAATAAGGCTTTTTGCAATTCCTCGTTTCCTTGCATTTGTTAATATACCAGCGTGAACTGCTATAAAATCATCAGCAACCTTTCTATTTTGCCCGATCAACGCATCTACACGGAATTATTCCTTTCACCTATTTTCTAATTGTCCATTCCCCGATACACTAGGGGTTGCCACTAAGCGTTTATAACCATTTGTGTCTGGATCGCAAAAAACAACTCGTTCCCTGGTCAGTATTGCTACCGTTGTAGCCGCCGCAACCCTGATCAGCAAAGTATTTGGCCTGGTTCGACAACAGGTAATGGCAGCACTTTTCGGCGTCGGGGCGGCGATCGATGCCTATAACTACGCTTACGTCATTCCCGGTTTTCTGTTGATTTTACTCGGCGGAATTAATGGCCCGTTTCACAGCGCCATTGTCAGCGCCTTAGCCAAACGCGATCGCAGTGAAGCGGCACCTTTGATCGAAACGATCACCACTTTAGTCAGTGGGGTATTGTTATTGATCACGGTATTTATGGTTGTATTTGCAAGTCCATTAATTGATTTAGTCGCCCCCGGACTCAGCCAAACTCCAGAAGGTTTAGAAATTCGGGCGATCGCCATCCAACAACTGCAAATTATGGCGCCAATGGCGTTATTTGCGGGGTTAATTGGTATTGGTTTCGGAACCTTAAATGCGGCCGATATGTATTGGCTACCGTCTATTAGTCCGTTATTTTCTAGTGTGGCTTTAATTGGCAGTTTGGGAATATTGGCGGTGTATCTCGGCCCCAAAATTACTACTCCCGAATATGCTTTACTGGGCGGAATTGTCTTAGCAGTGGGAACGTTAGCCGGGGCGGTGTTGCAATGGTTGGTACAACTTCCGGCGATGTGGAAATCAAAACTCGGAAGATTGCGGTTGAGATTTAACCTCAAACAACCGGGAGTTAAAGATGTAATGCGCGTGATGCTTCCGGCGACGTTTTCATCGGGAATGCTGCAAATTAATGTTTATACGGATTTATTTTTTGCCTCTTATATTCCCCAAGCTGCTGCTGCACTGGCGTATTCTGGGTTATTAGTTCAAACGCCGTTAGGAATTATTTCTAATGTGATTTTGGTGCCGTTTTTGCCGATCTTTTCTCGACTCCGAGAACCCGCAGACTGGCCAGAATTAAAGAATAGAATTCGACAGGCGTTAATGTTAACTGCTTTAACGATGTTACCTTTAAGTGCGATCATTGTCGCCTTAGCATTACCCATTGTGCGAGTGGTTTATGAACGGTTTGCGTTTGATTTAGCAGCGTCTCAATTTGTGGCTTCGGTATTGATGGCTTATGGCGTGGGAATGTTTGTTTATTTGGGGCGAGATGTTTTAGTTCGAGTCTTTTATGGGTTGGGAGATGGAGAAACACCTTTTCGGGTGAGTATGGTGAATATTGTCTTGAATGCGGTGTTAGATTTTCTGTTAGTTCAAGCTTTTGGCGCACCCGGTTTAGTGTTAGCAACGGTGGGGGTTAATTTAGTTTCAATGTTGATGTTTTTAGTCTTGTTAGATCGTAAATTAAACGGGCTTCCCTGGCGAGAATGGGGCTTTCCGTTATTGGGTTTAACGGTAGGGAGTGTATTTGCGGGTTTAGCCTGTTGGGGAACGATTTGGGGAACTCAAAACCTTTTAGGAAGTGAGGGATTTTTGGTATTATTAATAGAACTTTGTTTAGCAACAACGGTAGGATTTGCCGTATTTGCAACCTTTGCAATGCAGATGAAGTTACCTGAAGTTGATTTATTAATGAGTAAAGTCAGACAACGAATTAGTCGATAAATGAAGTTGTATATTGGTTGATGGATCGTTTGTTTTTCGACATCAAGAACAGTCAAAAAACTGTTTTGCTCCTAATGAGCAGTCAGCTTATTCTCCAGTTAATGAATGGAGAAGCTGCTGCATTTATTAATGTTTAATCAAATTTCGAGTATTCCCAAGCTTAATGAATTCAACAGAGGTGAAGATCCTCAGATTATCAATACTAAATCGGAATGCTGTTTATACTTTAATTCAAGAGGATTTTTGGGGAAATATTTTCATCAACAACAGATCATTAAAACCTGTGTTAATCAGACGATTACTCTAAAATCCTTGAACTCATAAAAGCTTTTACTCTTGGTGATAAATTTCTAACCTAAGAAAGAGTTTTTTTCTTCCGTGAACGGAAATATTACGCTATGTTAAAGAGTGATGAACCTCACTAACTGATAATATGACCTCAACAGTTGCAACGAATCCTTATCTGGAAGGAAATTTTGCCCCGGTTCGCGATGAAATTACTGCTGACAACCTGAAAGTCATCGGTGAACTTCCTGCGGGTTTGTCGGGAATGTTTTTACGAAACGGCCCAAATCCTCAATTTCCGCCCATTGGACAGTATCATTGGTTTGATGGAGATGGTATGATCCATGCCGTTCGCATTCTCGATGGTAAAGCATCCTATCGCAACCGCTATGTTCGCACTCAAGGCTATAAAATCGAACATGAAGCCGGAACCGCCCTCTGGAGTGGAATCTTTGAACCGCCTCAAGAAAATCTTCCCGGTGGCCCGAGCAAAAATACAGGAAACACAGCTTTAGTTTGGCACGCAGGTAAATTTTTAGCACTCTGGGAAGGCGGAGAACCTCATGCGTTAACCCTTCCAGAAGTGAATACTGTTGGGGCTGATGACTTTGAGGGTAAACTGACTTCTCCGTTTACCGCCCATCCGAAAGTTGATCCCGAAACAGGCGAAATGAGGTTTATCGGGTATTCAATGTCAGCCCCGCCTTATTTACAATATGGTTGGGTGACGCCGGATGGGAAACTTCAACAAATTAACCCGATAGAAATTCCTGTTGGGGTGATGATGCACGATTTTGCCATCACCAAAAACTATACAATCTTTATGGATTTACCCCTAACTTTTCGGATGGAACGGATACAACGGGGCGAACATCCAATCATGTTTGAAAAAGAAACACCGAGTCGGTTTGGAATTGTTCCCCGTCATGGTGATAGTAGCCAAGTGAAATGGTTTGAATGTCCGTCTTGTTTTATTTTCCACACCTTAAACGCCTACGAACAGGGTTCGGAAGTGGTTTTAATTGCTTGTCGGATGGAATCTACTTCGGTATTAGCAATGACCGATAATGAGGCTTCTGATATTCCCTTGTTATATCGTTGGCGGTTTAATATGGAAACCGGGGAAGTTAAACAAGAACAAATGGATGATACACCGGGAGAATTTCCGACGATTAATAATCACTTCACCGGACAACAAACCCGTTACGGTTATATAGGTAAAACAGCCCAGACTGAACTCCCCAAATTTGAAGGGATTAATAAATACGATTTTGATAAAAATAGTTGTCAGGTTCACCATTTTGGAGAGGGACGCTTTGGCGGTGAAGCGGTGTTTGTTCCTCGTCCAGATGATAGCGCCGAAGATGCAGGTTGGTTAGTGACGTTTGTTCACGATGAGAATGAACAGCAGTCAGAATTAGTGATTGTTGATGCTCAGAATATCACGTCTGAACCTGTGGCGCGAGTGATTATTCCCCAACGGGTTCCCTATGGTTTTCATGGAACTTGGGTGCCTCAAAGCCAGTTTCAATAATTCTCTGAGATCACGTTCGCCGGATCTTAAATTAAGTCCATCCCGACAAAATTCGGTGTATAAAATATAAGCCCTGGTTGATCGTTGCCAGGGTTTTTCTTGTCAAGATAATTTTAGAAATGTAAAGTTTAAGTACATTTTATTTCAATCATTTGACATCTATAGAACGGTTTGATAATATTTCCGGTATCAGGTGATTAACAAAGTTTTAATCGCCTCTATTTTACCTCAAGCTTTCTTTCAGTACAACAGTTGATTTGCAGATCAGAGCCAAAATTAGGGGTCTGAATAAAAGCTATTAAAAAAGATGATAGCATCAGCACTAATTTGATCGGCGTAGTCGAAAGGTATTGCTTAGATTCTCGGTCTGAATCTGATGTGAGTATCGGAAGGTTATTCAGACTTCGTTTTTGAGTCTAAGAAATTAACTAAATATTGAGGAAATATTAACAATGACTCTCAAAACTGAATTAAGATCAGGGGTAGTTAAGTTTTTGCAAAAAACCAAACTGAATAAATTAGCTCACAAGGTATATTATGGGTATGTTCATGGTTTTAACAGTGCAACTCCTGAGATCGAGGATGCTTTAGAGATTATTTTTCAAAAAGCTCAGGAATTGGGAACGGCGAATCAAGGAGATTACTGTGAGTTTGGTGTATTCAAAGGATATGCGTTTTGGAAAGCCCAAAATATTTCGACGCAGTTCAAAGATGATTTTACTCAGATGAGATTTTTTGGTTTTGATTCTTTTCAGGGATTACCGGAAATTACCAACCCAGAAGATCAAACCCAAGAGGAAGTTTTTTATCAAGGTCAATATAACTGTTCCAAAGCAGGAGTTATCAATAATTTAAACTCGAAAGGTGTAGACTGGGAAAGAACGTTTTTAATTGAAGGCTTTTTTGAAGATTCTTTAACCGAAGCACTCAAAACTCAATACAATTTAGAAAAAATATCAATCGCCTTAATTGACTGCGATCTATATTCCTCGACAAAAGATGTGCTGAAATTCATCTCAGATTTGCTCATAGACAAGACCATACTGGTTTTTGATGATTGGAATTGCTTTGATCGAGATAATAATCGGGGTCAACGAAAAGCTTTCCAAGAATTTTTAGAAGAAAACCCGCAACTTTCTGAAGAAGAATTTATTTCCTATGGAAGCTATGGTCAAAGCTTTATTATCCATCAAAAATCTTCAGAAGTCTAATCTCGGGGATGGGATGAAACCGTGAAACTTTTGGATGTCGAAACAGGTCAACTTCTGGGAAATATGGGGGCGCATTTTGTGGTGTCGGTGGCGTTTAGTTTGTATGGAACAAAAATGGCGCCGTTGGCTGATAATACCCTAAAAATTGACAATGTGGAAACTGGAGAATGCTATCAATGCTTATCTGGACATAGTAAAATCCAACTTTACCATATAAGAATCAAATGATATCAAAAGATATCCTCTAACTCAACTTTCAAATCAAACTAGAGGTAATAAAATCTCAAACTGCGTTCCTATACCCGGTTCAGATTGCATCAAAAATTGACCTCCATGTTTAGCCGTCACAATTTGATAACTTTGGGCTAAACTGGTTTCCTTTTCAAGACGTTTTTGAGTTGAAAAAGATTCTATGATTTTTTGCTGTTGATCCCAAGACATTCCAGAGCCATTATCACTAATCCGAATTGAAACCCAACGTTGTGGAGTTCTTTCTGTACTTAGTTTAGTTTTAGGCGATCGCACTTCTGTTGTAATTTCTATTGTCGGTTCTGGAACAGGAACTTTATTTTTAGTTTCTCGATATTTCCTCGCCCATTGTTGAGTAGAAGCCTGACTAATTAACGCATCAATTGCATTAATTAAAATATTCATAAAAACTTGGTTAAGCTGACCAATATAACAGGTTACAGGTGGTATATGATCATAATTTTTTATGACTCTAATCTCACTTGAAATGCGGCTTTTCAGCAGTAATAAAATACCTTCAAGATTGGTATGAATATCCGCAGGTTTCTGATGAACTTCATCAATGTAACAAAAGTTTTGTAAGCTAGTTGCTAAATTTTTTAACCGTTCGGCTCCCGCTTGAATACTATTAACAATTTGGGGGATATCTTGTTGGATATATTCAAATTCAATTTCTTCTTTAAGCTGCTGAATATCTAATGGAATTTTTGAAAAATGTTGTTCATAAGCCGAAATCAACTCAATTAAACTCTCACTATAAGTCGAGATATGAGTTAAATTTCCCCAAATAAAACCCACCGGATCTAAAATTTCATGGGCGACCCCATCAACCAACCGTCCCAAACTCGCCATTTTCTCAATTTGGACAATTTGAGTTTGCATCCGTTCATAGCGAACTTGAGTTTCAATCCCCCGAATTTGCCAGTTGGCAAGATTTAATTCGTTAACATCCAACAATCGATAAGGTAAACTGGCAGAGGAAGAAGACTGCGGATCAATTTCCACCACAACCGGGTCGCTTCGCAGTTCAGGTAATCGTCGGAGGGCTTGTTGTGCAGCACTCACAATGGGTGTGTCCTCTGAGAGAATGAGGGGAGAGTTGCGGGCGTAGCTATAAAGAACGTGCAAGGGCTTCTGTAAAAACAGTTTCATCCCTTGAGGGCGAATCAGAAATTCTAACAATTGACGTCGTGAGATCATCCCGACAAATCGCGAATTTCCGTCTGGTGATTCCTCTACAAGAATCACTCCAGGAACAAGAGGATACCGCTCAAAGATTTGAGCGACAACAATTCCTACACAACTTACAGAAACCTGAAACTCATATAGAGATAGATCTCCCAAAGTTGATGCTAAACCCAGATCGAAAATGCTCCCCTCCATTAACCGTGGGGGAGAGACTTGATCGTGATGTTCGTCTAGCACGGGCTGGTAAATGAATCAGCTACAGATCTACTATACTACTTGAATCGCTTTCCTGTACTCCCTACCCTTCTAAATAAAAGCGGTTCAAGCCTTCTTGATGGACTGTCTCACAAACGGGTTCACCAACGGGTTCACCAAATACGGGTTTTAACCGCCTCTGTGAACTCCTCTTTTGTGACGTCCTTAGACCCATCCATTGTTTTTTCCGCTTATTCTTGATTGTAGCTGCCTCTCGTTTCCCAGTTAGGGATTGAAACCCGATCTGATCACAATTTATATTAACCCTCAGTCGTATTAAGTTTGAGGGAATTTAACAACAACACTAACTCTTGGTTTAGAACCTCATATCCTTGTTGGTTTAAATGTAATTCATCTTTTGTATATTTTCGCTCGATAGTGCCTTGTTGATCAGCAAGAACCGAAAACGCATCAAATACAATCACATCTTCACTCGCCAAACTGTTAATATAAACATTAACCTGTTCAATCGCCTGACTCACCTCATCTGACCAAAATGGTTGGCGTTCAAGGGGAATTTCCCCAACTGGAAAAATAGTGGTGATCATAACAAGAGCGCCTAAATCCTTAGAATCTTCTACAATTTTCTGAATATTAGCTTGGCAGTCAGCAATTATTAAATCCTTTCGCATCGGAAATAATGGAATGGTTTTTAAATCATTAACTCCAACTTGAATTAACACTATATCAGGTTTGAGAGGGGTAACGTGTTGTTCAAATCGTTGAACCGTTTGTATCGAAGTCTGAGAACCAATTCCCCGATTGATAAATTCATAGTTCTTAAGTTCTGGTGATTGCCAACTCGCAGCTCTGGAGTCTCCAAAAAAGACTAAACGGACTTGAGAATTTGCTTTTATGGGTGGGTTTGAGTCCGGGAAATATTGGTTCCAACCCAAGGGATCTAAACGAGTGAGATTGAGTTCGAGGTAGTATTTTTTAGCTCGGTTAAATAACAAGAAGTTTAAAGTGATTGAACCTGCGAGTATTGCGAAAACTAAAAGTGTTAACAAAATGCGAGGTTTATTGGATGTCATTGATTTTTCCTCACAATAGCTTCGATGAATAGAAGTTGATCGGGTCAAGTCAATTTTATCTTTTTTATTCAATGACTGTCTAGGTTGATGTTCAACAGATGAACTGAGAATGATTAAATGTATGACTATTGACTTACTCTAGCTGATCATCTTTTGTTAAGCAATTGCTAATCATTATGATCTAGAGAGAGCAGTTGTTGATCCTTCTTGACTCTGACTCGCGCTTTCCCCAAACGGAGTAACAGGTATTGCTGCTGCACAGAATGACATCCGAGTTTTTACGGAGATACTATCAATTGTTTTGATCAAAGTCCCGTATTTTCAACTAGAGGTTGAATTATTCGTTATACCTCGAAACGGTGATCAGTCGGGTTTTTTCGGTTGAGCATGGGCTTGAATCTGGCTCTATATTAAAGTTTTTTAAAGAAAATCATAATGAGTTCAATAAATTTAGTATTATAAATAATATGGGTAAAAAAATAAAAGTATGTTTAGGTATTCATTAAAATTATCAAACCTATTTTGACTTGTTCATCAGGGAATTTAAGGATGAAACTATTCAAGAGATTAATCATATTTTCTCTAGAATCAAAACAATATCGAAAATAAACCCAATAAATTAATTAAATTTCGGGGATAATCATGCAGATTTATAAAAAGATGAAAACGACAGGAAAAATTAGTCAAGAACACATTGAACATCAGTTACTCGCTAATCTCCAAGCCCAAGCCAAGCAACAAGCCGCAGTTGCTGATCTCGGACAACGCGCCCTAGCCGGACTTGACCTATCAATACTCCTCGATGAAGCCGTTTCTCTGATCGCTGAGACCTTAGATGTGGAATACTGCAAAGTGTTAGAATTAATGCCTAACGGCCATGCTTTCTTTCTGCGTGCCGGGGTAGGTTGGCATCGAGGGCTGGTGGGTTATGCCAATGTCAGCGCAAGTCAGCAGTCCCAAGCCGGATATACTCTATTCACCCAAAAACCCGTTATTGTAGAAGATCTTTGGGTCGAAACGCGCTTTCCTGGAACGCCGCTTTTGCATAACCATCGCATCGTCAGTGGTGTGAGTGTGGTTATTCCCGGAACTGTTGAAGAAACCCCCTATTTTCAAGAGTATTTATCCACAGAACATCACTCCTCTCCGTCAAAAAAATCTCAATCTTCCTGGGGAGTTTTAGGGGTTCACACTCGTCAATATCGTCAGTTTACTCAGGATGATGTTCACTTTTTAGAATCAGTTGCCAATGTGTTAGCTAGTGCTATTGAACGTCATCGTTCTGAGGAATGGATGCAAGTGATGAAACGGGCGATTGATAGTAGCAATAATGGCATTATTATTACTGATCCGACTCAACCCAATAATCCGATTATTTTTGCAAATTCAGGTTTTGAAAAAGTGACTGGCTACAGTCGAGAAGAAGTTTTGGGGAAAAATTGCCGTTTTTTACAAAGAGAAGAAGAACAAAATGGTTTGAGGGTTGATCCCGTTAAACAGGCAATTATTGAAGGAAGATCGTGTAATCAAGTCATTCAAAATTATCGGAAAGACGGAACTCCTTTTTGGAATGATTTTTCTATTTCGCCCGTTCATAATACCAAGGGTCATCTGACTCATTTTATTGGAATTCAAGCGGATATTACCAAAAGAAAATATTATGAAATTGCGCTGCAAAAAAAATCTCAAGATTTAACAAAATTTATTTCTTGTTTAAAAGATCTCCATAAAATTTCTACGCGCATTTATCGATCTTTACCAGAAATGTTTGCTGACTATCTGCAAGCTGGGTGTAAAATTTTTGATTTACCGATGGGTGGAATTACTCAAATTGAGGGAGACTGCTATCACATTCAAGCCGTAAAATCCTATCTCGAAGAATTACAACCAGAAGATCAGTTTAATCTTTCAAAACGTTACTGTAAAACAGTCATTCAGCAAAGAAAAACGATGATCTTTACTCAAATGGATTTAGAGGTAGAGATATCCAAAAATCTAGATCATCAAAACTGGAAATTAGAATCTTATATCGGGACACCCATTTGGGTAAATGGAGTGATTTATGGAATACTTGATTTTGCCTCTCCCCAAGTCAGAACCCAAGGTTTTGAATCACTAGAACGAGAGATTATTGAGTTAATGGCTGAAAGTATTGGTCGTTTTATTGCGACTCATCAAACCCAACAAAAACAAGCCCAAGCTGAAGTTGCATTGCGCGAAAGTGAAGAACGTTATCGTCGTTTAGTTGAACTTTCCCCAGAAGCCATCGCGGTTCATAGCCAGGGAAAATTTATGTATATTAATTATGCTGGTGCTAAATTGTTAGGTGCTAATTCTGCGGATGAAATTATTGGAGAATCGATCTATAAGTTTATTCATCCTGAATATCTAAGTCTTGTTCAAAATCGTATTCACAAAACCGAAAAAAAACGACTTGCGATTCCCTTAGAAGAACAAAAATTGATTCGATTCGATGGAAAAGTGATTGACGTTGAAGTGGCGGGAATTCCAGCAACCTATCAAGGAAAAATAGCGACCCAAGTGATTATCAGAGATATTACCATTCGTAAACAAGTCGAATCCCAATTAATCTATGAAGCCTCTCACGACGCACTGACTCATTTACCCAACCGCAGCTTCTTTAACGAACAACTGAGAAAGGCTTTACAACGTTCTAAGAAAGAATTTAACTATCAATTTGCACTATTATTTCTTGATCTAGATCGGTTTAAAGTGGTCAATGATAGTTTAGGTCATCTCATTGGCGATCAACTGTTGATTGAAATTGCTCACCGACTAGAAACTTGTGTCAATTCCCATGATATCATTGCTCGACTTGGAGGCGATGAATTTACAGTTTTATTAGATAATATACAAAGTTGTCGGGAAGCGGTGTTGATGGCGGAAAAAATTCACGATACTCTTTCTCAACCTTTTTACTTAGAAGGACATAATATTTTTACCACTGTCAGTATTGGAATCGTTCCCAGTCAGAAAACTTTGACTGGTGATCCGAAAGACTTACAAAACTATCAAAACTATCAATGTATTTTGTATAATAATCCCGAAGACTTATTAAGAGATGCAGATATTGCGATGTATCGGGCTAAGGAAAAAGGAAGATCCCGATATGAACTTTTTGATCTAACGATGCAAGAACATACTCTCGCCCTATTACGTTTAGAAACAGACTTACGACACGCTATTTTGGGATCGGCTAAATCACTGAATTTTAATGGATTAGAGTCTCAAGAAATATTGAGTTTAGAAACTGCTCAACCTCAAAGTTTAAACCAGTCTATTTTACCTTTATTGCCTTCTCAAAACAACTGTATCGATCCGACAGAATTTGTCGTTTATTATCAACCGATTGTTAAACTTCCAACTGCTAAAGTGGTCGGATTTGAAGCATTAGTGCGGTGGATACATCCAACTCGTGGGTTAGTTTCTCCGGGTGAATTCATTCCACTGGCTGAAGAAACAGGACTGATTATTCCTTTAGGAAGTTGGATTTTAAAACAAGCTTGTCAGCAGCTGACAATTTGGCAACAGTCTTACGATCAAGTTTGGGAAAAACAAGACATCCAAAATGGAGCAGTCCCTCCATTAACAATGAGTGTTAACCTCTCAAGTCAACAAGTCGTCCAGTCGAATTTACTCGAAACCATCGATCAAATCTTAGCCGAAACAAATTGTAACCCCCATTGCTTGAAACTCGAAATCACTGAAAGTATTATTATGAAAAACTTTCAAACCTCTGTTGTGGTCTTAGATGAACTGCGAAATCGAGGGATTCAGTTATCAATTGATGATTTTGGTACCGGCTATTCTTCTCTCAGTTATTTACATCAATTTCCAATCAACACCCTAAAGGTTGATCAGTCTTTTGTGAGACGACTACAACCTAAAACCTTTAATTCTTTGGAAAAATCGAGTCAACAAATTCAAATTATTCGGGCAATTGTTACCTTAGCTCATAATCTCGACCTAGACGTAATTGCTGAAGGCATCGAAACCGATGAACAGAGACAACTGCTTCAGGAACTCGACTGTGAAATGGGTCAAGGGTATCTTTTTTCTAAACCCCTCAATCCCGAACAGGCGACACAATTTCTGTTAAACTCATAGCAGATAGAGTCAGGAGTCCTAACAGAGTATGAGGGTGTAAAGTGCTGTTAATTCTTTATAGCAAACCAGGCTGTCATTTGTGCGAAGGATTACAAGAAAAATTAGAACAAATTCTCGCCAATCCTGAAAGTGAATGTAAATTTGAGCTAGAAGTGCGAGATATTACGACTCAAGAGGACTGGTTTAAAGCCTATGAGTATGATATTCCGGTTTTGTGTAGACAACGGGATTATCAGTGTGGTGAAGAACCTCTACCTCGGGCTTCTCCCCGGATTTCTCCTCAGCAGTTAGACATGATGTTACGGAAGTATCTCTAAAAACAGGGTAATGAAAAAAGGGTGGACTCAGCAAAAGTGTCAAGACTCAAGATCGGGTTGATCGATCAACGCATTGACTCGACTCACTTTTCCTGAAATTGTCCATTTACCATGATCATGCAAAGTTAAACTTAATTTGTTGGTGAGGAGTTGTGATGAAATTAAAGGAGTTACTCGCAAAAGTTGCCGATCTGTCTGAATTCAAACCCCATCCCGCTTTTGAGAAGGAAGTTAAGGGGTTAGCAACCAATTCCCATGCGTGTCAAACGGGGGATTTATTTATTGGAATGCCGGGAACCCGAGTCGATGGCGGGGATTTTTGGCCAAGTGCGATCGCCAATGGTGCTGTGGCGGCGTTAGTTTCTCAAATGGCGGCGGAGAAGACTCCACAGACGTCAACTGAAAGCCCAGAACTTCCTTGTGTTATTCCCAGCGCCGATATGACCACCGCTTGCGCCCAAGTTGCGGCGGCTTTTTATGGTTATCCAGCCCAACAGCTTAAACTGGTAGGGATCACGGGAACCAATGGCAAAACCACAACCACTCATTTGATAGAATATTTGCTGGAACGCTCAGACAAACCGACTGCTTTGTTTGGGACGCTTTATACTCGTTGGTTAGGTTCACAAGTTACCGCTACCCACACGACTCCTTTTGCGGTGGAACTTCAACAAAAATTAGCCGAGGCGGTGAAAGCGGGTTGTCAGTATGGCGTGATGGAAGTTAGTTCTCATGCACTCCACCAAGGACGAGTGTTGGAATGTCCTTTTGAGGTGGCAGTTTTTACGAATTTAACCCAAGACCATCTCGACTATCACCAGACGATGGAAGATTATTTTGAGGCGAAAGCGTTGCTATTTAGTCCCCAATATCTTCAAGGTCGAGCGATTATTAACGCCGATGATTCCTATGGAAAACGCCTAATTGAACGTTTACAAGCGGATCAGGTTTGGAGTTATAGTATTGATGATTCTACGGCGGATTTGTGGGCCGATCAACTGAGTTATGAACCCAATGGCGTCAAAGGAGTTTTGCATACGCCTCAAGGTGAAGCGGCTTTTGAGTTGCCTTTGGTGGGTCAATACAATTTATCTAATTTGCTGGCGGCTATCGGGGCGGGGTTGTCACTGGGCTTAGATTTGGCGACGATGATGGCAAAATTACCCCAGTTTTTGGGGGTTCCCGGACGCATGGAACGAGTTCAGATTAGTCCTCAGCAGGATATTAGTGTAATTGTTGATTATGCTCATACTCCTGATAGTTTGGAGAATTTGTTAAAGGCTTCTCGTCCGTTTATTCCTGGGCGAATGATTTGTGTATTTGGGTGTGGGGGAGATCGCGATCGCACGAAACGCCCGAAAATGGGAAAAATTGCGGCGGATCTCGCAGATGTGGTGGTGGTGACTTCTGATAATCCTCGCACCGAAGATCCGAATCGGATTCTAGAGGATATCTTAGCGGGTATTGATTTGGGGGTCAAACCGATAGTGATGTGCGATCGCGCTAAAGCGATTCAGCGTGCTATTTCTGAGGCGAAACCGGGTGATGGGGTGCTGATCGCCGGAAAGGGTCACGAGGATTATCAAATTTTGGGAACTGAGAAGGTTCACTTTGATGATCGTGAACAAGCCCGAGAAGCGCTTTTAGCAAAAGTCTCATCGGGTGAGTGTCCGGAATCATAAGCTAATTGTGTGAAGATCTGTAACAGTACGAATTGTTAGAGGTCAGTGAGCATGAGGTTTCCCAGTCTAAAAGGATGGAGATTTGCTATTTCTCGAAGCGATAGACATCAACAGCATCATGGCGGGGTTTATTGATTGATGTTTGGGTTGCAAGTCTCCCCTTTCCTTATCTCTCCATGTTTGATGGATGTGACAGTTAAGAAAGCTTCATACAGTTTCTATCTGAAGACAGATGATTTATATATGCTGTATGATAAGTTAGAATAGAGAGTAAAATCTTATTCTAAATGTTCTACTCTTTGCGATGATCAATTCACCGATGGAAGTCATAGCTAGTGTGAGACCTAGTAAAAATTTATATCAAGATTGTTTGATTTGATTTTCATCCCAATGAGCAAAGAAAAAAGCTTTTTAAAAATATCAGGGAGCAGAGCAGATTTAGGTAGAGAAAATAACAATAATCTATTATTCTCTGTACAGATGAAGGTTTATTTCATCTATAAAGCCTAAGTAAAGAATCAAAAAGCAGACTCTTTTTAATCTCAAATTTTGTGTTGAAAGCATAAATCTCAACATATAACTTGAGTTTAAATTAGAAACAAAGATAGGAAAACCTATCACACGAACTCAAATAGAACTTGGGGATAGGGTAAGAAGAAGTTGTTGTTAGAAAGCCGATAGGACAAGTATGTTATGGAAACTTTATTAATCTACTACTTTTTGATTGCTTTAGCCGCTTTTGGGATGTGGTTTATCGTATTTTTGAATGACTCGACCACTCCCCTCAGTGATCGCAAATCCTGGGTTATTTTAGTGCTGGCTTCTTTCTGCTGGCCGATAACAGTTCCAAGCTCTATTGCGAAACTGACAACTACAACAGGAAACACAACCCAGAGTGTATCCATAAAGGAATAAATCAGGACTGCTATAGATAGCAATAATAGCGGTATGTAAATTAAGATATTAATATTGACTCCCAGTTAACCCTCAATAACATGGGGGTTTTTAGATTAAGACGAGAGTTCTCTCTAATTCTACTCAGGGTGCTAATCTCAATCCTTAAATTGATGTCAAAAAGAACATAAATTGCTATAGAGTGATTGAGAATAAATGGAGATAAAAAAGTAACAAGAAGGTTCTATATCCTGAATAAAGACTCAACACTTTATGAATCTCATATCAGTAATCTACTGTATTGGTGGCTTGGCGAGTTTCTCGGTTTGGTTTAGTTTACTTGTTCGCGATTTTACGACTCCTCTCACTCACCTAAATTCCTGGAAAATGTTGCTGCTGATGACTGTTTTATGGCCGATTGCTGTTCCAATTTCGTGGATAGAGTTAATTGTTAAAAACCAAAAAACAAAGCCAAGTCTAAATACTTCATTACCTCTGAATCCTTTACCTTTAGGCTATCTTTTGAAGAAAGCAGGTTTAATTTCAGAATCTCAGCTTATTCAAGTATTAGATGTTCAGCAAACCGCCCATAATTATATGAGAATTGGAGAAATTATTGCTAGTTATGGATGGTTGAAGCAAGAAACAATCGATTTTTTTGCAGACTCTTTAATCAAAATAAGAACTCAGCCTCAGCAGCCGATTGGACAGTATCTTAAATCTGCAAAACTTTTAAATGATCTGCAAATTGAGGTGATTTTAAATGAACAACATCAGACCAATTTACGTTTTGGAGAAATTGCAGTTAAGAAAGGATGGGTTCAACTGGAAACGATTAATTTTGTCTTAGATTATTTACAGCATAAGTCTCAGACTTTTTTGAGTTAACATTGAAAGAAAATTTGTCTCACCTCTATTTCATTTCAGTTTCAGTTTGATCTTGTTCTGTTTGAGAAGACAATAAAGTTTGAGATGAGATTTTGTGAACATTTTCTTGGCTAATTTGAATAGAATATTGCAGATCGTTGACAACAGCTTGAGCTTCAGATAAGCTTTGATTAAGATGAGATATCGTATCCTGTTTCATTGCTTGAATATTTTGCTGAGTTTGTTGAATTTTTTGAATTGACATTACCAATAAAACCAAAACACTGGTTACAGTTGAAGTTGAAACCAAAACAGCAATAACAATCCAAGTATTCACAAAGGGAGTAATGCGGCGAACACTGGGATAAACTTCATTTTGAATTTCGGTGAGAGTATAACTATTAGCGCTGATCAAACGCTCATAAATAGATGCAGCTAAAACTGAATTTTGAAAACTTATAGAAACCGTTAAGATCAACCCAAATAACTGACTCAATTTAATCATATCACAAATCAATAGATTATTAATCACTAAAAATTAACTTTGAATTTGAATTAATTGTTGAAATCGTTGATCATTAACAAGAGATTCTAAATCCGTTTCTTTCTTGGCTAAATTGCGAACAACAGTGGGTTTTATACTCATCGCCCGCTCTAAGCTTTCTAGAGCCAAGTCTACTTTATTTTGAACGCCATAACACCGAGCTTGATTATACCAAACTAAATAAAAATCAGGATTTAATTGTGCCGCTTTTTGATAAGAATCAATCGCTTCTTCATACCGTTGAAGTTGTGCTAAAGCCAATCCTCTATTATTCCAAGCATCGACATAATTTTCTCGAAGATGAATCGCTCGTTCATAAGATAAAGCCGCAGCTTCGTAATATTTTAACTTCCCTAACGCTACACCCCGATTATTCCACGCATCCGCATATTCTGAACGCAATTGTAAAGCTTGCTCATAGGAGGCGATGGCTTCGTGATATCGTTGGAGTTTCGTTAAAACAACACCCCGATTATTCCAAACTTCTACCCCATGAGAATCGAGTTGTAAGGCGCGATCATAAGCTTGAACCGCTTCATCATAACAGCCTTGAGTAAAAAATTTATCCCCTTGTTTTGCATAATCTTGAGCCAGTTTTAAATTTTGTTGACTATCGGCAGAACTAGGTTGAGGAAGTTGAAGATGAGATTGGGTTTTCAGAGACTTTAAAGAGCGATCAACCTCAGTATTTTGGTATTGAAGATGAGATAAAAGTGTCTGAGCTTCAGAGAGCATTGTTTCTAATTGAGATAACGCATCTGCTTTTAGACTGTCGATTTCCTGTTGGGCTAAAATCGTTTTTTGGTTTAACTGAGCTAACATAAACCAAACCCCCGCCGCCGCTAATGTGGGCATCACTAACAATAGAATTAACAATAAGTTAATCACTGAAAGTTTGTGACGGAAAGCTTGATCGACTTCGGCTTGAATCGAGTTTTTGATCTCTTGTTGTTCGCTCAAGCGGGGAATTTGTGCAACCGGAAGAATCGTTCGTTGTTCCAGCAATAATGAAGTTGGAGTCGCAAAAGAGAGTCTCCCAGAGAATATAATTGATACAATGAGAATCCAACCCCCAAAGGTAAACTGATTTGGAGTTGGATGAGCTTGTTTACGAACTCGTAAAAGGAATAACAGGATCGCTATCGAGCCTTTTATCTTCTTTACTAATGACCGTGAACTCCAAAGTAGAACACCTGCTCCCATAGATTCATTCAGTTTATTTAGCCTGTGAGTGTAGAAATCTTATCATGTCTGAGTGGATTGAGATTGGTAAAATTGTCGCCGCCCAAGGATTAGACGGTGAAGTTCGGGTTAACCCCAATTCTGACTTCCCGGAACGATTTCTGGAACCGGGGACACGTTGGCTACTGCAACCTGGACAATCTGAACCCCAACCGATAGAACTTCTTGAGGGACGTCAAATTCCAGGAAGAAGTCTCTATGTGCTGGAATTAGAGGGAATTGAAAATCGAGAACAAGCCGAAGCATTGCGAAATAGCACGTTATTTGTATCTAAAAATGATCGCCCTTATTTAGAAGAGAATGAATTTTATTTGTTGGATTTGATTGGCTTGGAAGTGTTTAATCAACTGACTCAAGAAGTGATTGGTGTTGTGATTAGTTTGGTTCCGGCGGGAAATGATTTGTTAGAAGTTGAACTTTATTCATCGACTTTAGAACCTTCAGAAATTCCTTTAGATTCCGATCAACCTTCTGCTGAGGTTTCTCCCCCTCGTCGAAAAAAACGTAAATCAAAACCCAAAACAGTTTTGATTCCATTTGTTGAAGAAATTGTTCCTGTGGTGGATTTAAACAAAAATCGAGTTGAAATTACACCTCCGGTTGGATTGATCGAGTAAACTTTGAGAAATTAAACGAGATTAAATTCTTTGAGTGCGGGTAGAAAGTTATGATTTTCGTGACTTGGACGACTGAGTTTAATTAGTGCAAATCGCTGAAGTGGTGTTAAACTTTGCCAGTGTTGAACTGTGAGTTGAACGCCGACTTCTTCAGCTTTTTGTTGAACTGTTTCGGGGATGTTTTCTATCTCTAACCAAGCTGGATTTTCCTCAATGGGTAAGTCTTTTAACGGGATATCGGTATATTTTTCGGCAAATTGTCGTAAGAGATTTTGATAACTTTGAATTTCTTCTGGAGTTGTCGTCGGGTGTTCGACTAATATTTGACGTTCAGTTTGAGGAAATTGATTCCAATGGGCTAATTTTAACTTCACCCCACAGGTATCCAGTTTATAGCGAACAATCATCGGAATACAACGTAAAGAAGCGACAAAATCATCTTCAAATTCAAAAAAATACGTCACTTTTATTTCTCCATCCAATTAAATTTGATTTTATATTATAGCGTAATGATTGAGACTTTTATTCTCAGCAACTCGTTGATTATAAAGAGTCTGAATGATTTCAAGATTAGATTAACGATCATGGTCACGATTAGCATTTGTTCGACGAATAATCCAATAACTAATCGACAAAGCAAATAAAGCTAAAGCTAAACCCATTAAATCCACTCCACTTTTCTTATCCAGATTAAAGAGAATAATTTTTCGCGCCACCGCAATTAAAGAAGTAACAATGACTAACTCAACTTGAATAACGTGTTTTCTAAGATAAGCCGAAATATTCTCTAAAAGTTCAAGTGCAATTAACAGATTTAAAAATAATCCAAAAATTTCAAAAAGAGTATTTTTAAAGATTAGATCAGGATCAAAAAGTAACTCTTTGAATAAGAAAACCATTAAATGACCCGTCGCCGAGATGATCAAAGCCACCATCGCCAAAGAAAGAATTTTGGAGATGATGACCTCAATATCTTCTATGAAGTCAATGAATTTTTCATCACTTGACCAGAAACGGAATAGCCAAAAGTTGTTTTTGAACCGCCCCATAATTTAAAAACATCTGAAAAACTTAATTCAGATTGTAGCGGTATTCTTGTCTTTATATCAAGCTATTGACGAACCGTTTCACCCATTAAATCTTCCGCCCAGGCTAAACACTGATTGGCTTGTTGCGCCCAAAACTCCGAACCCCAATATACAAAACAACTGGTTTCACACAATAATAGCGCTCGTTCTTGTTCATCTGAGAGGGATGAATGGGTTGATTCTCGGCGAGAAGCACAGGCTTGACTCAAGCGTTCAACAGCTTTCAAAACCCCCTGGCGTAAGTCTCCTTCATTCCAACTTTGATGTCCGCCAATCCAAGACCCCCCAGTTGCTTTGAGGCGAACTTCTGTACTGGGATTGTTACCGATGTAAGAGTCAATATACTGGCTAACGGTCATAAAAGCAATATCCGACCAGTTTTGTGACTCTCGAAACAACGGAACAAAAGAATTTCTAAAATACTCAAACATCATCACATTGCCATTTTCACCATCAGATGTCGGGACAACTAAAGGCGGAACTTTAGACTCTTTTAAAGTATTTCCTCGATAGCGAATATCTTGAATACATCCATCAGTATTTTGACCACTTTGTTGGCGAATTCCCATATCAGTATCACGCACCACACAGAGAATTCGTTCTGATTCTCCCCCCGATTCAACGACTAACCAATGCACTCGATTTTCGACTTCTGGGGTACTCCAATCACTCGGATATTCTAGAGCAGAATGAGGCAGAATAATCCACTCATATCCACATTTTTTCAGTAACCGAATCAATCGTAACGCTTCTGCGGGATCACCTGTCATTCCCATTTCAGGAAGCCAAAATCCCCGAATCTTTGCAAGCGCGTCTGTTCCAAATAAATCTGCAAACACTCGCCGCCATTCCATAATTTGAGCTTCGTGATCCCGTTCAGGAGTGGCGGGAAAATAACAATGACTGTAAGCCGTTCCCGTAAATTCAACCGCTTCTGAATGTTCGCTTAAAACCTCTCTCCATAAGCCAATTACATCCCCCATCATTTCTCCATCCACTTCGAGATGATCAAAATGACTATTACTTGAAAGTTTGGCTAATTCTTCTAACAAAACTCCAGAATAATCAACCATTATTCGTGGATTTAAACCCTCAGATTTGAGATTTTTAACATAACGAGCCGGATTTTTGTAAGCTTGAGCAAACCATCGAGAATTCCAACTTTCCTCAGAATTGGGTTCACTATTCAGCATTTTTTCTAAATTGCCAATCAGTTTCGCGTCTGAACCCTGACCTACCCAAATCGGCGGTTGGTGCATATGCAGCCAAGGAACAAAGACAGCGAGAGGATTAGCAGTTGTATTCGATGACATGAGTAATATTTATTTTATTTTTGGACTCACAAATAGGTTAACGTATATTGACTACAATTGCATCTTTTTTTTGCATCTTCAGCATCAGTCTTGACAACTCAAGATACTGACTCTACAGTATATCTAGCTGATCAATTATGATAGAAAATCATAGTTTTAAGATAACTCTCGAATCACTCGACAAGGATTACCAACTGCCACAACATTTCCAGGAATATCTTTCGTCACTACACTTCCGGCACCGATGCTTGTATTATCTCCAATCGTCACACCCGGACAAATAATTGCACCACCCCCAATCCAAACATTATTCCCAATTTTAACCGGGGTAGCGAGTTCTTTTCCTGTTAATCTAATCGTCGGATCAATGGGATGATGAGCGGTATAAATTTGAACGTAGGGAGCGCAAAGTAAATTATCTCCTAAATGAACCGTATTACAATCGAGAATTACACAACCAAAGTTCATATAAAGATTATCCCCGGCATAAATATTACTCCCATAATCGCAATAAAAAGGCGGAGTAATAACCGCATTTAAACCAATTTGACCGAATAATTCTTGAATCAGCTTTTGGCGGTGTTCGAGTTCAGTTGCAAGTGTCGCATTATACAGGCGAGTCAATTCATCGGCTCGTTGATGCTCCGTTGTCAGTTCAGGATCACTTGCTAAATAGAGTTCTCCTGAGAGCATTTTTTGTTTTTCGGTCTTCATTTCCAGAATACTACATCGAAACCATGAAATAGAATTTAGAAGGAAAGATCACCTCATCTTTCCCCCCTATTCTTGCGACTATAAAGTTTGATTAATTCTGATAGTTTTATTCGTGAGTTTCCGATTGACGATCAAATACAAGAACAAATGAGGCTTGCGGACTGAGTTGTTTCAAACGCTTTAAATGTCCCTCTGCATTTGAACGACTGCGAAATCGTGCTACAACTGTCTGTTCGAGATCAGGAAGCAAACGAGCGATCGCCCAAGTATTCAGACGATCCCGGTATGCACTCACCTCTGGGTTTGAGGTGACGTTGTTTTGTGGCATAATTTATATTTGTCCGTAAGGAGTACAATCGGGGACGGTAGTAACTCTCTTGGCTTGTCTGCTAATATCCCTATTGCCCTTATTAAACTGCACACTGCTACCTTTTGTAAAGAGTTAACGCTAAAACTTAATGCTTTATGGACTTGAGAGCCTGAATAGAGCGAGTTGGAGTCAGAATACTCAATCGATCAAGTTGATTCGCAATTGCAAGAAAGGCAGAACACCACCCAAACTTTTAGTTTAGCAGGTTTTCCGTTGGCGATATTTGTATCCGTGTAGTGAACAGCAACTTGTACAAGAGCTGTCGTTAATTCGCTGCAAACACGACGAAAAAACTAGACGATTTTTACTTAAATTCAAAAACAAATTGTGACTTGAAGTTCTTTATCAGTTGATTAAATCCAGAATTGCCTGAATTAAAATCTGCGGTTCAACCGGCTTAGAAATATGCTGGTTAAAACCGGATCGATGCGCCTTTTTAAAATCAGCTTCTCCCGCATAAGCAGTTAAGGCAATTGCAGGCATTTGTTTGTCCGATTCATTCTTATATAATGAGCGAATTTGCTTGATTAACTGATAACCATCCATTCCCGGCATCCCAATATCACTGACCAAAATATCGGGAGTCGAATTCATAAATGCTTTTAACCCTTCAGGTGCTGAAGTCATTGCTATCACCGTTGCACCCGCCTGTTCTAACATCAAAGTCAAAAACTCACGGGTATCAGCTTCATCCTCAACAATTAAAACTTGAATTCGCTGTAAACACTGAGCATTAATCGAGCTGGCATTTATGATGTTGTCAGAGTCTAAAGATTTTCCATCAAGGGGAAGTAAAGGTAATTTAACGGTAAAAGTAGCCCCTTTTTCAACGCCTGGACTATCGGCTTGCACCGTTCCCCCGTGCATTTCAGTAATATAACGAACAATTGCTAATCCTAACCCTAAGCCACCAAACTTGCGAGTTGTTGTTCCATCTTCTTGACGAAAATATTCAAACACATAAGGTAAAAACTTAGAATTAATTCCTTTTCCGCGATCTTGTACTCGAATTTCAGCCTCATTCCCCACACATTCTAAATAAACATCCACTTGTCCACCACTCTCACTAAATTTAACCCCATTAGACAGTAAATTCCAGACAATTTGTTGGAGACGACCCGCATCTCCTAAAACCTTTCCAGCTTGAGTATCGAGGTGAGTTCTAATCTCAATCGACTTAGCTTCTGCGGCCAGACGAACCGTTTCAATGGCAGAAAGAATCACAACAACCAGATCAACCGACGACCGATTTAACTTCAATTTACCGCGTAAAATCCGAGAAACATCTAATAAATCATCAATCAACTGAACTTGCAACTTCACATTACGCTCAATCGTCGTTAAAGCCTGATGAAAAACTTGATCATCGACCTTTTGACGCTGAAGCAAACTCGCCCAACCGAGAATCGGATTTAACGGCGATCGCAACTCGTGAGACAAAACCGCCAAAAATTCATCTTTGATGCGGTTAGCAGCCTCAGCTTCTTCTCTAGCAGCACGTTCACGGGCGAGAAGTTGTTCTCGTTCAGCTTCAGCTTGTTTGCGTTCCGTCACATCCAAAAACGCTCCAATCACCCCGCGCACCTTGCCCTGATCATTTCGCAGGGGAACGGCTTTACCGTAGATATAGCGAACATCACCACTGTCAAACACAAACTCTAATTCTCCTTCAACCTCCTCACCTGTTCGTCCCGCCCGTTGCATAGGTAATTCGTGAGGGGGAATCTCTTTGCCATTTCTTTGTTGCTTAAATGGTAAGTAATTCTTTCCATCGGGGGAAGTTGCGGTGGTGATTTCACCGGGAGACATTCGCATCAGTTCATAGGCGGTTAAGTTAGCACTCATCTGATGACAATGGCGATCGTGGGCGATCCAAATCGCTGCGGGAACCGCTTCCATCAAGGTTTCTAATTCTTCAGCCCTAGCTTTGGCTGCGGCTTCACTGTCTCGTAAAGCCTCTTCAGCTTGTTTGCGATCGCTAATATCGTTAAAGGAAACCGCCACACCATCTTCTAACTTCACCGCCATATTGTGGAACCAACCTGTAATCCCGTCAGCGTCGTATAAAATCTCGATATTGTGAGGTTGACCCGTTTCCACAACCTGAATGTAGCGATAAAAAAGATTGGTATTGAGTTGACTTCCGGGTAAGACTTCTAAAAGTCGTTGACCAATCAGATGTTCTGCGGGACGTTTGATCGCTTCTGCGGCTTTGGGGTTAACGTAAATCAACTCAAAATCAACAATTTGTCCGGTTTCATCCCGCACACTTTTGAGGATGGTAAAGGCATACAGCGACAATTCTTGAGCCACACGAAATTGTTGTTCACTGCGTCGCAGAGCAGCAGCAACTTCTTTACTATTGGTAATGTCTTCAGCAATACCAGCGATACGCCGAACTTTACCCTGTTCGTTGGCAATGGGAAAAGAACGATCGCGTATCCAACGCACGGAACCATCTGGATGAAGAAGGCGATATTCTTGACTAAATTGCCCATTCAGTCCTTGTTCTTGTTCAAAAATAGCCGTTCTGACTCGCAAGGCATCTTCGGGATGAATCGCCTCTAGCCAGTCGTAGGAATTAGCATAAAGGCTTTCGGCTGAATATCCCCAAATGGTTTCATAGGCTGGACTGACATAAAGAATCTGCTCGTCTTCCACATCCCTGATCCAGAAAACATCCTCGACATTTTCCGCCATTTGCCGAAATCGTTCTTCACTTTGCCCCAGGGCAATTTCTGCTCGTTTACGGTTGTCTACATCGGTGATCGTCCCTACCCATTCTTGGATCGAACCTTCGGAGTTAAATAAAGGGATTCCCTTTGCTTCAAAGTAGCGATAATTTTGGGTTGCAGCATTCCAGATCCGTCCTTCAGATTGATAAATGGTTTTGTTGTCTCGCGCTTGTATCCACAGAGATTGAACTCGTGCTTGGTCTTCAGGATGAATCGCTTGTAACCAACCCCAATTTTGATATTCACTCCAACTTTGTCCGGTGTAAGTTTCCCAAGCGGGTTGAGGTTGAATAAAGTGACCTTCGGGATCAACCGTCCACACAATCGAACTCAAAATAGAAACGAGAGAGCGATAACGTTGTTCACTCTGGCGCAGGGCAACTTCTGCTTGTTTTAAGTTGGTAATGTCAGTAATCAGAGCATAAAATCCCTTAACAGTACCATTGTCTGCAATATCGGGAATATATTGACGACGAACATAACGGGGGCCACCCTCAAAGGGCATCCAGAGTTCAACGGTAACGGGTTCTCCGGCTAGGGCTGATTCGACATTGAGTTTCATGTACTGATAAGCCGTTTCCCCAAGAAATTCAGCTAGATGCTGACCGATAATTTTTTCGGGCGGTTGTCCAAACCAATCCTGATAGGCTTGATTCACAAAGCGAAACCGTTGATCGCGATCAACGTAGGCGATTAAAGCCGGGACTGCATCGGTAATTAAGCGGAGTTCTTCTTCGCGTTGTCTGAGGGCGGATAAAGCTTGCTTGCGATCGGTGATATCTTCGGCAATACCCGCCACTCGCCGAATTTGACCGTCTGCTTCGGGAATGGGAAAACCCCGATCGCGTATCCACCGTATAGACCCATCCGGACGAATCACCCGAAATTCCACATCGCATCGACCTGTTAAAACCTGTTCAGTGAAGCTGGCTTGAACGAGTTCGCGATCGTCGGGGTGGATCGTTTCCATCCATTGATAGGGGTTTTTATAAAGACTTTCACAGGAACGTCCCCAGACTTTTTCATAAGCGGGACTAACATAAAGAACTTTGTAGTCCTGCATTTGGGAGATCCAGAAGACGTCTTCGATGTTTTCGGCCATCTGTCGAAATCGTTCTTCGCTGGTTTGGAGGGCTTGTTGGGTGCGTTTGCGTTCGGTGATATCCCGGACAAAGGCTTGCCAACGGCTATCGGGTAAAATCTTGGTACTAATCTCAACGGGAACGGGAGTTCCATCTTTTCTAATTAACGTCCATTCTTCGACATGGGTATTCCCGAGGAGTAAAGATTGCTTCATTGCTGCGAGTCGGGGCTTGTCTTCGCTCAGAATAAGCTCGCTGATTTGCTTTCCTATCAGTTCTTCTCGCCGATACCCCAATAAGTCACAGGCGTTGTTGTTGACATCAATATAGGTGCCATCGATATCGGCAATCAATACCGCATCGGGGGCCTGTTCGATCAAGGCACGAAATCGTTCTTCACCTCGTCGCAGAGACAGTTCTGCCTGTCGTTGAGCGGTAATATCTCGAAACACAGCAACGGCGGCGACAATCTCTCCCTGTCGATCGCGAATTGGGGCGGAATTAACATTAATAAAGATACAATCCCCATCAGCCCGGAGAATGGAGATTTTTTCCCCTAAAATGACTTCGCCTGTTTTCAGCGATCGCAGCAGGGGATATTCTGAGGCATGATAAGGTTGTCCGTTGGGATGAAACCCTGTAAAGGTAATCGTTTGAGTGTAGGCATCTAACTCTAAGTCCAGGGGGTAAGAGTAGCCGAGTATCTGTTCAACTTGTTGGTTGGCGAGAACTAATTTTTGGGTAGCTTCGTCGGCGATCAGCACTCCGGCTGGCATTTGTTGTAATATTGCATTCATTCGAGAGCGTTCGGTTTCGAGTTGTTGAAGCAGTTGTTCTCGTTCGGCTTCGGCTTGTTTGCGTTCGTGGATGTCTGTGGTGGTGCCGATCCATTTAATCACGTTACCCACTTCATCTTTGAGGGGAACTGCACGGCCCATAAACCAACGGTAAACTCCGTCATGGCGACGATAACGAAATTCGGCTTCAAAAAATTCTCCTTGCTGTTTGGCTTCTTCCCAGGCTTGCTGTAAGTGAGGATAGTCATCGGGATGATTGATTTGTTGGGAGCCGTTAGTATTGAGTTCTTCTAGGGTTAACCCTGTATATTCTATCCAGCGCGAGTTGACAAAATCGGTTTGTCCATTGCTGTCACAAGACCAGATAAAGTCGGGAACGGCGTCGCTGAGGGTTCGATAGAGAGTTTCACTGGTTCGGAGTGCGTTTTCGGCTTCTTTTAAGTTGGTGATATCTCGCGACAGACAGAGAATTTGTTCGACTTGTTCTTGTTCTCCAAAGATGGGGGTAACAATCACATCCCACCATTTAGATTGACCCTTTTGAGTTGGACAATAGCCTTGAAAACGACTGGTTCCTCCGACTTTCGCAAGGCGAATGGCTTTTTCTGCTTTGGGATGATCTTGATCTTGCCAAAACTTTACCCAAGGTTGATCCAAAAATGGTTCAATATTATCAATTTCAAGGAGGAGTTGTCCTCCGGAGTTCATTGAGAGGAGTCGCCCTTCTAAGTCTAATACTTTCATACAGTCGGCGCTACTTTCGATAATCCGACGGTTAAATTCTTCGCTGGATTGCAGTTTAATTTCGATTTTTTTGCGATCGCTAATATCTCTAAAATAGATCGAAATTCCTTCTTCTGAGGGGTAGGCGTTGATTTCTAAATAGCGATTCAGGCTTGGGGAGAAAGCTTCTAAATAAAGGGGGGTTTGTTCCTTCATCGCTTGACGCAATTGTTCGGCTTCGGGATATTCTGCTTCGGCTACAAATACATCTTTCCAGAGTTGTTTTCCCAATAGTTCTTCGCGAGAATATCCGAATAAACGGGCCGCTTCTTGATTGACGTAGGTATAACAAAAATTGCGATCTAAGGCGACAAAAGCATCGGTAATTCGTTCTAAGATATTAGAGGGTGTTTCGGGGTTAATGGGTGCCTGTGCAGGGGAAGGGATTTCTATCAGGGTTCCCAACACACCTGCTACCTTACCGATTTGATCAAAAATTGGGCTGTAGGAGGTTTTAAAAGAACTGTGTTTTTGTTCAATAAATGACGGTTGATTGAAGTCTTGATTTTCACGACAAATCGCTTCTCCTGTTGTTAAAATGTGTTGGATATCTGAAGCAATGACCCGATCTAGGTTTGGGTAACACGATTTTAAAGGTTGACCTAAAGTTAAAGCTGGCTGAAGATCCGTAAAAATTGAACGACAAGCATCATTATAGAGGAAAAGTTTTTCATCTCCCCAAAGGATAAACATCGGATGACAAGCGTTTAAAATCAGATTTAAAATAGTTTTAAGCTGTATAGACCATTGATCCACTGCACCCAGAGGAGTTTGTTGCCAATCGAACGATCGCATAATTTCTCCCATTTTACTGAGACTCAGAAATGGATCGGGTTGTGTTTCCGTCACTGTTTTTTCCCTCCTAGCGATGCCTATTTTTATCGAGATTGTCATGTTTTAATTCTAAACTTGTAGTCAAAATAAAATTAATTTTAGGTGCAATTTTAACTCAACTCTGAATCTAGAATTATGAGTCCTGAAAAATGAAGATATATAAATGATATCACAATTTTTTCGCTCTCAAAATAAAATTTAATTTCAGAAATTATAATTCATAACTCAAGCAGAAAGTAGGGATTTGTGTCCTCTATTTCAGGTCATCAATTTATAATTCATCATTCATCATTCATCATTCTGTTGATTAAGGTTATATTTTAGCTTAAGATAAATAATAGTCTCAACATCTCTATCTTGAGATAGATTCAGATCTGCAAAATTTTTGTAGAAGCAGAAGTGCAATTGCATCTTAGAATGAAAAGAGCAGTGATGCTGTATAGACTGCATTGACTCAAAAAAAGATTATGTCTCAACTGAATGGAATGACCGATCACGGCTTGTCTGAACCTGTACATCAATCCTCTCCAATCGAGACTGCTGAGTTTTTAGCAGAAATTGAAGCGACACCGCCAGAATATCGATCCAATCTTTTAAAGATGATGCGGCTATTTCGGGAGAGTGTAACGCCAAACTTGACGGTTTCTCCAAAAACTAAACCTCAACCCAAACCGACAAAAACCTTAGTGTCTGATCGGTTGGTTCAAGAGATTCAAAACACTTCAGAAAATTCATCAGAACTTCAAGAAGTAATGTTATATACCGATGGGGCTTGTCAGGGAAATCCGGGGCCAGGGGGTTATGGAATTGTATTAATTCGTGGAGATCATCGAGAAGAATTATCAGGAGGTTTTCAGTTCACCACCAATAATCGCATGGAAATGATGGCGGCAATTGTGGGGTTGGAAGTATTAGAGAAAAAAAGCAAAGTAACGCTTTATAGTGATTCTAAATATGTGGTTGATGCGATTGAAAAAGGGTGGGCTGAACGTTGGCAAACCAATGGCTGGAAACGAAATAAAAAAGAATTAGCCATGAACCCCGATCTTTGGGAACAGTTATTAAAACTGTGTTCACAGCATCAAGTAAAATTTGTTTGGGTCAAAGGTCATGCAGGCAATCGTGAAAATGAATGTTGCGATCGCCTAGCAGTTCAAGCCTGTCAACAGCAAAATCTACTTCAAGATTTAGGCTATGAAAATCCAGAGATGCAGCAAATTTCGTTGTTTTAAAACTTCTATTTTGGGTTAACACAATATTCAAGAAAATTTTCAGGATAGAGGATTAATTCACCGGATAAAATGCGTTCAAATGGAATCCAAAGTGCTATTTTTTCTCGTTTTCCTTCCTTAAAAGTGAGTTGTTCGATCTGATAAAATTTCGGATCGGCAAAGTCACATTTATAAAGTTGAACGATCTCATGTCCCGGTTTTCCGTTGTGAACAAAGAGATTTTCTAAGCAACCCAAATACTGAATATTGGTGAGGGTTGCTTGGATTTCTTCTAAGAATTCTCGTTGTAAAGCGTCTCGACTCTGTTCGCCAAAATCTATACCTCCTCCTAAAGCCCGATAAAAGTTTTCTTGTTTGACTGAATCGTAACCTTGGGATAAAAACAAGCGATTTTGATCTTGAATTAATCCTAAGGCTAAGACTCTAATTTTCTTAGACATAAATGCACCCAATACAATCAACTGATGTGAATATTGATCCTTTCTTTTTACCGTCCGTTAGACTCTTAGTTATAATCAGCTAAACTAGAATTTCGGTACTCTTCATTAATTGGCCAATCTTCATTTTCTCCGCCAACAATTAATTCTTCAATAGTGACATATTCTTTACTCAGTTGCTTAAAAGCACTAATCAAAATATCCAGAGAAAAAGCATCACTGGTTCCGAGATCAAACCAACATCTCACCCAAAGTCCTTCGTATTCTATTTCTCCCATATTGTGCATGAGTGCCATCATACTACTCTGGGCGTTATCTATATCATAGGTCATGTAGTTGATATCAACTCCACTCTCTTGAACTTGTAGATTTTCTGCGTTAAACCCACCTAATTTTCCTAAGAGAAACCAAGAATCAAACACTTCTTCAATATACTGACGTTCAGTCATAGAAGGAACGGTACTAAATTTAAGCCAAATCCAGATATCAAAAGGATTACATTCGCGAAACTTAACATCCATAAAGTGACTCGCTGATCGGGTTTATAAAGAGGGCATTTGTTCTCGAGTAGGCCCCCACGAACTATTCGTTTCTCTGATTGTATCTCGCATTGGATCACAAGCACGACTTTGATTATCAATGCGGTTCAGATTTTTGCATTGTTCATAAAAAATTTGTGCGACTATTTTTTTCGGGAGTTGTTGGGGTTGGGCTAACGCGGCTTGAAAGCTTTCTTGGGCTTCTGTTAACGTCGTGGGGTTATTATTGCGTTTGGCAATGGAATTGAGAAGTTGAGCTTTGATATACAGAAGTTCAGGATTTTCGGGTACATCTTCTATCGCTTTACTGAGAAATTCTAAGGCTTTTTCAGGTTGCTCTAAATCTCGATAAGCAAGCGCTAGACCTCGATAAGCCAGATGGCGCGGACTTCCATAGTCAACGAGTTTTTGAATTGCTGCTTGAGTATCAGAAAACGGTAGATTTAAAGCTAAAAATAAATCCATATAACCTCGAATGAGATTCAATTCAGGATCAGTTGCATCAATTTGAGCGGCTGCATCCATGTGTTTGAAAACATCCTGAAGCATATCTAGAGCAACGGGCGCACCTCTAAGCGTTCCTTTGGTGGCTAAAATATAAGCACCATCTAAGAAATAAGCGATCGCAGTATAGAGATTACTTCTTAACAAATCCCGACTTTCTAGAGCTTTTGCCGCTACCATTGTTTGGTCAGCATAAGTTTTCACACTCTCTAAGTCTTGCTGTTGGTAAGCCAAAGAAGCAAGCAAGGCGTAAATCATCGGTTCATCTGGTTCTTGAGATACCGCTTGTTCGAGATACCATTGAGCATTTTGATAGTTTCCTTGTTCAAACATTGCCTTGAAAGCGGCTTCTGTATTTTCTCCAATTTCTCTGGCTTGATCTCCTTCTCGAAAGGGATCGGCTGCCAAAACTGGAATGATAGATAAGCTAAGGATAAGGACAGTGGTACTCGCGGTTACTGCACTGATTTTTTGCCAAGTTGGAGTTAAAGATTTGAACCAAGAAGCTGCAAACATAAGGATTAATTTTCGAGTAATGACAACAGTAAAGAATGAATAGTTGACGGTAAAATAAAAGAGTTTGTTCCACAATAAATGGTAAGCAGATGTTATGATGCTTGAGGAACTGTGTTTAACGGTTTACTAACTTTCAAATTTTAGCTTTTTTCCCCGATGCTTTATCTCAAGAATGTATTTTATCATCCGCCCGCGACTCCTTTACCCATCCTGAAAGACATCAATTTGGAACTCGCACCTCAGCAAATGGGGTTGATTGTGGGTCGCAGTGGATCGGGTAAAAGTACGCTTCTTGAAATTTTAGCGGGTTTGGCTGAAAAAACAAGGGGAGAAATTTGTTGGCGAGATCAGGTGTTAACGTCTGAACACTTACAACAGTTAGCAGGTTTGGTGTTTCAGTTTCCGGAACGACATTTTTGTGGGGGAACGGTTTTGGAGGAATTACGCCTCGGACATCCAGAATTAGGTTTAGAACAGGTTAATCATGCTTTAAATGAGGTGGGATTGGGTCATGTGTCCCTGCAAAATCCACCGCATTCGTTAAGTGGAGGACAGCAACGACGCTTGGCTTTGGCGGTACAATTAATTCGTCAACCGCATTTGTTGATGTTGGATGAACCGACAGCGGGGTTGGATTGGTCAATGCGACAACAATTGGTGAGTTTATTAGTGAAGTTAAAAACCCATTGGACGTTGTTGATTGTGACTCACGATGCTGCTGATTTGATCGGGGTTGCTGATCAGTGCTGGACGTTGAATCATGGAGATTTACAATGCCTAGATCCGGATACAGCTTGGGAAAAAATATCATAAGTTTGTTCTCAATAAATCTTCCGTTTGTTGATTATAGTTCATAATATTTTTGCGGTTTGATTAACGATGAATGATCCTGAAATCCCGATGATTCCGGATAGAGTTTCGGTTTGGTTAGAAACTTTAAATTGGCAACCGACGGCAACCCAAAACCAACAGTTTCAATCTCTTTATCAGGCTATATTAACCGGAAATCAATCTCTCAATTTAACTCGAATTACTGAACCTGAAGCATTTTGGGAAAAACATTTATGGGATTCTCTGGCAGGAATTGCGCCTTTGTTGACAGGAGAATGGGATTTTCAAGCCTCAACTATTGAGGTGATTGATATTGGAACAGGGGCAGGTTTTCCGGGTTTACCCGTGGCGATTGGATTCCCTAAAAGTTCGGTGATGTTGTTAGATAGTGTCCGCAAAAAGATGGTTTTTTTAGAGTCTTTGATTGCTGATTTAGAGATTAAAAACTCAGGAGTTTGTGTGGGCCGTGCCGAACAGGTTAATCAACAGTTAAAGTTTAAAAATAAGTATCATTTGGCTTTAGTTCGTGCGGTGGCGGCGGCGCCTGTTTGTGCAAAATATGCTTTACCGTTTTGTCAGAAAGGGGGGCGAGCGGTGTTGTATCGCGGACGTTGGACTGTGGAGGAAGAAAAAGAGTTAAACTCTGTTTTGAAAGGTTTGGGGGGCGAAATTGAGTCGGTGAGAAGCTTTACAACACCCTTGACTCAGGGGGCAAGAAATTGTATTTATTTAAAGAAGTTGTAAGGTTTTATTCTTGTTTATTTTAGTTCAAAAAAAAAGATCGAATTTTGAATATTAAACCCGATCTTTGGTTAAGGTTAGAGAACATTAAAACTTCTCAAATATTAAGATTAGTTCTCAGCTTGTACAATGCAGGTTTCTTGACAATCTTCTAAGGCTGTGAAATTATTTTCGTTTCCTTCACAACCGCCAAAGGAGAAGGGAACACACTGATTACCATCAAAAGCATATCGACTAAAATCGGCTTGACAAGTACCACTTTGTATCGGTTGAGCGCAAATTTGTTCGGGTGTATTCGCTTGATCTACACGTTTAGATTCACCGAGACAAGTTTGTTGACAGTCTCCCTGGGTCATAAAGTTATTTTCATTCCCTTCACAACCGCCAAAGGAGAAGAGAACACACCGTTCACCATCAAAAGCATATCGACTAAAATCGGCTTGACAAGTTCCGCTTTGTATCGGTTGATTACACATTGGTTTCGGTTCAGCAAAAACAGTTGGAGAGACGAGCAAACTACTGGAAATGATGATTGCGATCGCCAATGAAATTGTGGTGACTAGCTTGATGATTTGTTTAATCATTATAGCATTTGAGAATAGGTTCACCTCCAACCTTAGCAGAGAGTAAGGATACAATTATCAAGATTTTAACTATTTTGAGACTTCGGTTGTATTCACCGGACAAGCAGGACTTGCATCGACGTCTTCGACTTTGCGAACTTTACGAATGATGGTGATTTCTTCTTCTCGACGCACAATGCTACGAACAGGAGTCAGACAGACAATATCAAGTTTAGGATCGCGAGTAAAGCTATCAAATGTTATGTTTGTAATCGGAACAGAAATTCCAGGTTGACCGGGAGAGATGGGTTGAGGATCTACAGGTATTTTGTCAGAGATTTCTTGATAGATACTCATTCCCGCCCAACGACTTACAGGATCAGTTATTCCAATTAATGTAGCCGCTCCAGTTTGGGTATTAATTTTCAGGATTTGACCATCTTTTCCTAAGTTAAAGAAGCTTCCAGTCACTCCATACAATGTATCTCCTAAAAACTTCATACTAGCGAGGTTAGGATATCCAATATCACCAATAATTTTAGGTTTTTCTTGGGAATTTAAGTTACAGGTTGCAAGTAACTTTTTCCGATCACTTCCAATTAAGGTAATATAAGTTTTTCCATGGGAATCAAAGGCAACTTCTCCACAATTATACTCTTGATCGGCAACGGTTAATGCTGACTGACCTCGACCCGTTTGGGTGTTAATTGCAATTAATTCTTTTGCATTTGTTCCATAGAGGGTTTTATTAACGAGATTGTAACTCAAACCAACAACGATAAATCCAACATCGCCGATCAGTTTTCCTTGACCTATTTTTCGATCAACTTCAATCAGTTTACTGGTGGGACTTTCCTTTTTTCCCGCAATTCCATACAGCCGATTTTCAACAAACACAAGATCAGAAACTTCAAAACCGATCTCACCAACTTTTGTGACTTTACCTGTCGATAAATCTAAAGTATAAAGACTGCTTGTTTTTCCCTCAATTCGATCTTGAACGTAAGCAATTCCAGAAGATGTTGTATTTCCCAATTGATTACTCATTAGTTTTTCCTCGTCTTAGAATTTATGACAAAAAATTTGGATGGTTTACACTTCAGGTTGAAGTTGCTAGGTTTTCTAATGATGAGTTTATACTTCGGTTTGAATCACAATTAATTCTTTCTATTCTTATCTTACCATCCTATCATCATATCTCAGATTGTCTAGAAATTAAATTTAAGGTTTACAAATCTTTAAATAAATCTTAAATAAGAAAACAATCAAGCTCAACCCCATTTATGTATTGAATTACATGGAATAATTAACTGATAATTTGTAGGCTTAAATGTTGAATTTATATAAATTTTTGCAAGTATTGAATCAGTTGGGGAGTTTGCATTACGCCTTTGATCCGACAAGCTAATTCACCTTCAATAAATAACAGCGAAGTGGGTGAGGCTTTAATTTCATGTTTAACAGCTAATTGCGGATACTTATCGGTACTAATTTTAATCACTTGGATTTGGTTTCCCATTTGAGCTTTGAGTTGTTCTAAAATGGGAGCATAGGTTTTAGAATAGGGACACTGATTAGAATAAAAACAGACAAAGACTGGAATGGGTGTATTTTTAATTAAATCATCTAGACTAGAAAATTGCTTTTTAACCACCATTATTTTATGGCTCCTAAAATTTCTAATTTTTTACTGTTCCAGTTTAATAGTCGTGACAACTTGAGCATGGTCGGATTGCCATTTTTTAACATCTTCATAACTCAAGGTTTCATCAATTAAATGATCATTGAGAATGGAAACATATTCCACTTGACCCAAACGACTTGGATTTTGAGCCACCCATTCTTCACTAACTAAAATATGATCGAGATCTTGATAATAACCATTGTAAATATGAGTGTAGTAAAAATCTCCATAACTTTGACGAGCTTGAATATCTTTAACACTATAGAGTAAAACATCCCAAATTTCTTTCTTTTTCTCAAAGGGAAGTTTTTCCCAAGGCGGTTGTCCGGTAATAATTTGAGTTGTGACGGATAAACCACTATCATTGACATCACCGATTACAATCACGGGATGTTGTCTATTTTTTAAGGTTTCCATCAAAATCATGCGTAATGCTGTGGCTTCTGTTGCTCGTAATATTAACGCTCTGGCGGCTCCTTTGGCTTGTTCAACGGGATCATTTCTATCTGCATCTGCGGGTAAAATCGGGCGTTTTGACTTCAAATGAGCCACAAAAACAGTACATTCAACGCTATCACTAATTTGTAATTGGGCTGAAAGGATCGGTCGAGAAAATTTATCTAACGGGATATCTTTATCATTTATTTCTAAACGAGCTTGAGGGGGAAAATCTTCATAAACTTGATGATTTAAAATCGGAAAACGAGAAACCAGTCCAACTAAAGGTCTGAGTTGTTCGGGGTTATAGCTTGCCGGATAACCGACGAAAAGGTGAGCATTTTCATAGGATTTTATATCTTGTACAATCTCTTTAATTGCTTGTTCGTGAAAGAGTTCTTGAAAGCCTACGATGTCCGCATTCATTCGTTCAAATTGTCCTGTTATCCAGGTTTTCTTTTGAGCGTAGACTTCAGTTGAATATTTATTTCTATCATAGTAAGTGACCTCGGGTAGCACTAAATTATAGAGGTTAAATGTACCAACTTTGAAGTTTTTAGGCGGCATAATGAGTTAGAAATTCACGAGAGTTTTAATTATTTTTAATCTTGACAAGCAATAGGAAGTGATAGTTTGATCAATCTTAAAATCTCCCTGACCACTCCTATTGTTAGGGATAAGTTTAAGGTTCTTGTTGAGGGGGAGAAATTTGATTAGTATTGATCGGACAAGCAGGAGAAGCGTCTACTTCTTCGACTTTGCGAACTTTACGAATCAGTGTAATTTCTTCTTCGCGGCGAACAACAGTCCGAACAGGTGTCACACAAACAATATCCTGCTGATCGCGCATTTCCCAAATGGCGGGACTATTAATAATATTAGACCAATCAATATTGTCAACAGGCTGAGGTTGTTTGGGTTGGGAGGAAACGGTTTGAGTTTGATTGGGTTTCGGGAGTGCAACTTCTTCAATTGCGAGGACAACTTGACCTTGATTGTCTTCTTTGACCGTATCAAAAAATAGTCCAAATAGGGTGGTTTTTTCCAGAACTTTTAGATTGAGTCTGTCGTTATATCCATTGAGAGAACACCAACTCTCAGAAACGCTATAGTTAGAGTCTTGAGCCGGATATTTGGTAATAAATTTTCCACCGTTTATCCAAAGCATTGCCCAAGGTTCTAGCTTGAATTTTTCTTCCTGTTGTTGCCAGTAACTAATCTTCCCTTCTTTAACCCTGAGCTGATATTCTCCGGGTTCTAGTTCGATAAAGTTAAAGCTATGTCGTTTAATGTTTTGAAGTTGACTTTGATTGAGTTTCCAGCAATTATTTTGGCTATGAATTGTTAGTCGTTTTTGAACAGCAGAGGGAATTTGTGTAAAAGAAACTTCGACTTCTCCACCCTTACTTTGACGGGCATCAATATCAAGAAATAATGCACAAACTGTTGCTTTTTGATTGGGTTTAATTTCTAGGGTCAACACATCATTAAATCCGTTGAGTGTTGTCCAGGTAGTTCCGACTTCTAATCCGGTATTTTGATTGACAAAGGGCGCATTGTCATGTCCATAAATCCAGAGGATAACGAGGGGTTCATTTGTCTCTGAACTGGATGAATAACTATACCATCCTTTTTCAATTTTGATTGAATATTTTCCATGTTCTAAGGTAATAGACTTAGCCGTTTTTGATTGTAAGTCATTATCCATTTGTCCTTGGTTAATGACATAACAACTGTCTTGACTATGAATAGTTAATGTTTTCATGGTTTCATCTCCAATGTGTATAGTGAGTTAAGGCTTGATAGACTTGAGGGAAAGATTAAAAAATTGGTCTTCAATAATCTTATCAAAGTTTGTATACCAAACGATTAAGTTCAGCTTAAAAATTTTTAAATGTGATGGAAATTATCAAAGAACTTCACTCCTAAAAATCTGAAATAAGTATTTTTAAAACTTGCGGAGTCAGTGAGTGGCAATTCTTAATTTAAGCTGATTTAGACAAGACTTAAGAATACAACTACTCAAATCTAAATCGAGCTAGATTGCCCTCTCACTGTGAAGTTTTAGCGGTCTTGAGCAATCTCCTGTCTACAGAAGTTTAAGACTGAGAAGGTGAAACTTGAGTTGTTTCAATCGGACAAGCAGGAGAAGCCTCTACAACTTCTTCTTTACGAACTTTGCGAATCAGTACAACTTCTTCTTCTCGACGCACAATTGTTCGCACGGGAGTCAAACAAACAATGTCAGTTTGGGAATCTCGGCTAAAGCTATCAAAGCTGATATTACCGATTAAATCCCCGACAACGATGGGATTAACAGGTTGCTTACTTCCTCCACCTGTACTCGGAACATCAGCAACATTTCGACTTCCGCAAATGACGCTTTCTAAGACAAAAGTGAAGCCTTTAAGCGTATCCTGTTTGGTAAAGCTTTGCCCTCCTGTTTCTTTGGAAACCCGAGCAAATTCTTGTTGTAATTGATCTTTGTTTTTGCTTTTAGAAGTCCCAAAATAGGTATGAACTTTAACTTGATTTGCTTTTACTGTTTGAATGGCTCGGTTTGCAGCCTCGATATCATCTTTTTTCACCTCAGAGCCACCGCCTTCGAGGGCTTCATCACCGAGATAAAAAATCGCCCGTGCAGCACCCTGTCGCCAATCAAAATGGTTAGCAATATCTTCAATGGCTCTCGCCCCATCTTCTTGAGCGCCTGCTGAGGGAAGTTCTCCTCGTTTACGACCTCGAATTTTGGATTCTGAAATTTTGCAGACTTTGAGAAGATAATCCCGGATGGTGCGATTAAAGTTGGTATTGTTCCATGTTCCTTCGACGCCAAACCAAGTCACTCTCAAGTCAGAAGGACAACTAGAAGCTGCGGCTTTAATAGAGACGGAAGCGGCTTGACTCAGGGCTTGGGCTTCGTCTTTCATGGAGGGACTGGTGTCGATTACAATCACTAGATCAACTGCGGGGGTGAAATTTCTCTGGGGATTTGTCATGTTTTCTCCTTCTTATTCTGGGTCTAAATTTAATGTGTTGTGACAGTAATGTTGTTGTTTTGACTAATTTTAGAAGACTGATAATATTGCGACTCACACCTAAAATTAGGGTCTTCTACTTTCATCCTTGAACTCTTTTAAATTATCATAGCTGTATTAACCTTTTCCTAAAACAGCTTGTAATTTTTTGTAAAGCATAGGATTTTCTTTTTGTTCACAGAGTTGTAGAGCTTGTTTAAAGTCTGGAATTGCTTTGGAATTCTCTCTCAACTGCTGATAAACTAATCCACGATTGTAGAAAGCTTCCGCATAACCTGGCTCGCTTAGAATCGCTTTATTGTAGTCTTCTATTGCTTGATCGTATTCTTTGCGTTCGTAATAAACATTACCCCTGTTGTTGTAGGCTTCGGCATAGTTGGGATGAATCTTAATTGCTTGATCGTAATCTTCTATGGCTTTGACATAATCTTTTAAGTCATAGTAAACCGTTCCTCTATTGTTATAAGCCTCGGCATAGTCGGGAGAAATCTCAATTGCTAGATTGTAATCGTCTAGAACGTCTCGATTTTTTTGTAAGGCATAACTCGCCGCCCCACGATTATTGTAAGCTTCTGCATAGTTAGTGTTGAATTCTAAGGCTTGACTATAATCGGCGATCGCATTTTCGTAGCCACCTAGTCGATGATATGCAGTACCTCGATTGTAATAAGCGCGATAAAATTGAGGCTTTAAAGTCAGTGCTTGAGTGTAATCTTCAACTGCTTTTTCGTATTCTTCTAGGATGTAGTAGGTATTACCACGATTATTGTAAGCCTCTGCATATTTGCGATTAATTTCAATGGCTTGAGTATAGTTTTCAATGGCTTGAGTATACTCTCGGAGGGTGTAATGAGTATTGGCTTTATTGTAATAAGCCTCCGCAGAGTTTGAATAGGTTGTAATCGCTTGTTCGTAGGCTTCAATTGCCTCAGAATATTCTTGGTTTTGTTCGTAATCAAGACCTTGATTGTTGTAAACTTGAGAACGGTCTTTCCTGTTTTTTAACAAGGCTGGCACAACTAACACAAAAATAAACAGAAGAACACTACTTGCAATAATAATAATCGCCACTAACAAGGCTATCTCCACTATCTTGAGGAAAATTCTGATCGCTTTATGAGGTGAAGACGTTACAGGTTTTGTATTGAGCGACATCGGTACAGATCTGACATTGCTATAAAGTCAGACGATCATATAATTCGTGCAACTTAACCCCTCACTCAATTACTGCTTTTCATTTTCAGTAATCAACTACTGTGATCTCAACTCATTAGCTTGAAAATGAAATTGGGGTACACGATTAAACCTAGTTATATCGCCCCCTACAGCTATAAAACTCAGTTAAACCGTGTTATTTCCCCCATTTTTTCATCTTTAAAATCCCGTTTTTCTCAATAAAAACAACGAACATTTCCTCCGTTTAAATTAATTTGATGAATTAATTTAATCCAGCAGAAAACTGTATTTCTATTGCAACGGTTGAGTGATGTCCTTATTTATCTTGCTGAACACCAGAAACTTGAGTGGTATTGATCGGACAAGCAGGACTTGCATCAAACTCCTCAACTTTGCGAACCTTACGAATTAAAACGATTTCTTCTTCTCGACGAACAATGGTGCGTACAGGAGTCACACACACGATGTCCATATTCGGATCACGAGAGAAACTATCAAAGTGTAAAGCATCCAGGTTGCTCGGAATAATTTGACCTTTATTTTGCTCGCTCATAATTTTGTAAATGAAAGGTGGACTAGGTTATAAACTTTGGCTTTAGTATAACTTCCTTTATGACACACTGCCAATACCTACAAAGCAAGATTTTAGTGACAGTTCTCCAAGAATCTGCTTTTTAAGCGGTTTATAAAACGTATTTAAACTAATATTAATCTGGATTAATTTTTTACCTATGGAGATTGACAAAAAGAACCTTATCCCCATTGGAGACGATATACATAATTTTATTTTATTGTCAACCCCATTAGTTAGTATATTTTTGAGACTAAAGTAAGAATATTTTGAATAAAAATTGACTTCTAAATAGAGATTTATTCCGGTGAAAGCAGTATTAAACCATTAAGGGGTTAAACCCATTAACTATGGAGAGGGAGATTTAGAAGTTAGAAGTCACAGAGTACCCGTTGGGGGTCTGTCCGCTGCTGTGACCGTTGGTCAGAAGTCAGAAGGCAAGAAGTCAGAAGGCAAGAAGGCAAGAAGCAAGATCTCCCGACCTCCCGACCTCCACCTGACTACCGAGTCGGAGGTGACATCATTTCCTGAAGGGGTCGAGTCATCCAGTTAAAAGCAACCCGAACTTGATGATCGAGGGTGGGCAAACGATAAAGATAAATCAAACGACGAGCCAGATGTGCCATTTGTCCCTCTAACTTAATCCCCAAACCCGTCAGGGTAGCATCATCAGTGCCTAAAGTCATCATTTCGCCTAAACCCTGATAGCGGAAGGGTAACAAGGGGCGTCCTGTCAAAGAAGCCCAAATATTCCAGCCTGCATAGTCTGCTTGTTGAAACGCGGCTTGAGCCGTTGTCGGCACGTTTTGACCGTCAACATCCTTGCAATCAGCCAAATCTCCCAGCGCAAAAATTTCGGGATGGTCAACCACTTGCAAGGTCGTTGTTGCGCTCACCTGACCCCGCTGATTATGCTTCAAGGGTAGCGACTCGACAATCGGCGAAATTTTTGTTCCCACCGTCCACAAGACCACATCTACCGGAATCGTATCGATCTGTTCCCGGTACTCCAAAGCGAGCGAATCTGCTGCTATCGATTGAACGGTTGTCTCCAAATCCACCCAAATCCGACGCTGTTGGAGGGCGCGTTGGGCGGCTTCACGGTTAAAACTCGGAGAACCCCGCAAAATCTCCTGATCTCGTTCAATCAGTCGTAACCGTCCCCGATCTTGGAGTCGGTCAGCAAGCTTACAAGCCAACTCTACACCACTGTAACCGCCACCTGCGATCGCAATCCGAATTTTATCGCGATCAGAGGCTTCTAGAACTCGCAGCCGTTCTTCGAGGCGATAGGCATCTTCGAGGGTTCGGAAAGGAATTGCATATTCAGCCGCTCCCGGTACAATATCGAGGGGTGTTTCCCCTCCCATTGCCAAAACCAAATAATCATAAGTCACAGGTTCACCTTCACTGAACTGAACTTGCTGGGCTTCAATATCGATAGCGGTGACAAGTTGCTGAGTGAAGCGTATATTTGTATTTTGCAACAGTTGTTCAAAGGGGGGAGCAATTTCCCAACTTTGCAGTTCTCCAGTTAAGAGTTCATACAATAATGGCGAAAACAAAAAGCGATCGCGGCTATCAACAAGAATAATTTCCGGTTGTTGAGATTTCTGCCAGGGTAACTCATTTAAGCGTAGGGCGGTATAGAGTCCACCAAAGCCTCCACCCAAAATACAGATGCGGGTTGGTTGTTCAGTCATAGTTTGCAGATGAGGAACGGATAAGCAATCAAGCAGTTTCTTTCACTAGGATAACAAGGCTAGGGAGTGTTTTCCGTCTGTTAGTTTGGGCTGAGTGTTGAGTAAAAATACGGGTGAGTGTATGGTTCGTTGCGGAGTATGTCCCTAGACTGATGCAAGATAGAGAAAGAGAAGGTCTTAACTGTAAACTATTAACCCATGCCGGAAGATAAGTTATTTGGACGTTTACATTACAGTAAATTACTGGTGCTAGAGTTGCAAAGACGACTGCAAGCACTGGGTCTTGACCCCGGGCCTGTGAATGGGAGATTGAATCCTGAAACAGAGGCGGCTTTGGAGGAAGCACAACGGACTTATGGAGTCCATGGAGGTAAGGCTAAAGCGGCTTATTTTGTGGTTATTTCTGGTAAGTCCGAAGATTTACCTAAAATTGTGGAACAAGTGATTTTATTGGGGGTGCCGGAAACGGGGGTGTATCAACGGAATAGTCCTTTTAATCCCAAAGTTGCGGTTGGGCCGTTTTCTAATCCTGAAATTGCCAAACGCTGGCAACATTATCTACGGGATTTTGGCTTGGGTCAGGCTCAAATTTACTATGGATGTTAGTGTTTTATGATGGGTTTAGAGCTTAAAAAAAGTTAGCAATGTTTAGCTCCTTTTCGGAGAGGAATTCTACATTTTTTGATCAAATATTAGAGTGAAAGTTTAATTTTTCTCCAATTTTAAACCATGGAATCCCTCAAAAAAAAAATTGCTAGATTAGGTAATAAGCGACAGATATCTCGACTTCATCGAGTCTGTGGTCGTCTATTGCATGAAGTTTTAGAAGTTCTGATTATTTTTACGGCTGTTATTTTTGTTATTCTCTCTATTTTATATCTAGAAAATACTTTAGAAGAGCAAACAGACTGGGGTCAGTTGTTTATTCGTTCGATTGAAAAATCTCGAATTTTAGGAACGTTTGAAAGTATTAGTATTGTTACTGCTTTAGTTGTTTATTTGCGACGAGGAAAGAAACAATCTCATTATGAAGCGTGGCAAGTGATCGACTCTGCTCAAGGAATTGAGTTTAGTCATGCTCGAATTAAAGCCTTAGAAGAATTAGCTAAAGATGGGATTAGTTTAAAAGGGTTATTGTTACCGAAAGCTAATCTTGAACAAATTCATATAGTGGATGGTGATTTTAAAGAAGTGAACCTACAAGGGGCTAAACTTCAAGAAGCCAATTTACAAGGAAGTACCTTTGAACTCACTCAACTGCAAGGGGCTAATTTTTGGAAAGCTAATCTACAAGAAGCCTTCTTTCTTCTGACACAAATGCAGAAAATAAACTTGAGTTCTGCTAATCTCAGTTATGCAGATTTACAAGGGGTTAATTTGTTAGAAGCGAATCTCCAAAAAGCAGATATTCAAGGGGCTTATATTTTGGGAAACTTACAAGGTGTAGATTTTCAAGAAGCTAATCTTCGAGGTACTATTTTAGAAGGTGCTTATCTCAAAGATGCCAATTTTCAAGATGCCAATCTCCGAGGGGCTAATCTCAAAGATGCCAATTTACAAGGGGCTAATTTTCAAGGGGCTAATTTGCAAGGCGTTAATTTTCAAAATGCCAAAGGGTTACATCCGTCTCAAGTTTGGGCGGCTCAAAATTGGGAACTGGCTCGATATTCTAAAGATTTTCTCTACAAGTTAGGGTTAAAATTAGAGTAAATTAAATGACTTTAAAAAAGAGTCAAAATAGTCTTATTTTTGTTCAATCGGTAAAGCATAAATCCCGATATGATTGGCGATGGGACGTTGACGCATGGGAATTCGACTATGAAAGGGTGCATTTAAAACTTTGGTATCTGTTCCCTCAGAAATCACTAACGTTGTCGAACCCCCACCATCCAAATTTAACGCCGTTTCTACCCCTTCTATTTCTTGGATAATATTGGTCAAAGTGGCTAAGGTTACACCTGTACTATAAAACGGTTGACGACCATCAATTAAAATGAACCACAGCGTTTCTCCTGTTTTGTCAATTGCCACCGCAGTGCGAGGAAACTTTTTGTTGTGATCTGAGAATTTTTTAACTTTAATCGGTTTACCTTTTTTAACTAAAATTAGATTTCCGGCTATCCCTTGAACGGTATTTTGAGGACAAGTATCTGGGTAAATTTCTGCTTTATTTTCAGGAGAAATACAAAGCACTGGCCAATCTTCATTCACGCTTGAATAAATTTTTCCCTGAGAAATTGCCTGCCCTAAAATATTAACCCGTTCTCCCGAATGGGGATAATAATCTATCGGACTATGGACATAAAAGGGATGAAAAAAACTACCATTAATTGCCAGTTGTAGATCATAATTTTGTAAAAACTCGGATGTAGTTTGAGCCGCGATATCTTGATTATCTTCTCCGGGTTTTCCGGGAGTTACTAAAAGTTTAATTCCGGGAGTAGTTAAGTCTATTTTAACAATATGAACCATTAACGGATCGGGTTTTGAACGTCGAATTCTTTGGTAAGTAATCCCTTGAAAAAGTTTTTGTTTTTGTTTGGAAATAGGTAAAGGTCGGGTCAGGTGTAATCCCAAGTATAATAAACCCGGAGTTAAGAGAATCACTAAACTGAAACTTAGTATAGTTTTGATCAGAAAACGTTTATTCATCGGTATTGAGAGATACAACTCACGCATAACCCTATTTTAGGGTAATACAAATCAATACTCATTCGCGAGGAAGAAGTAACCGGATTTTTATAAATTTATTTTGATGAATTTTTAGACTGAGTTTTCCGATTGTATTTTTGATTAATTAATGTGCTATAATGAAGCTAGAATTAGCGTTAAATCATCATCAGTTCGTTCAGAAACACGAGGCGATCGCAAGAAAGCTTCTAACTGTTCTTGAGCATCTTGTTCATCTGTAATCATCGAAACAAATTTAAACAGGGGCGAAAAGAAAGGTCGATGGGGAGTTGCTTCGGGCATTTTCAATGCTAACATTTGTAAGCCATCTGAGAACACCGCTAAATGAGTCGGTTCACCTTCCCAAACCCTAATCTGTGCCGTTTCCACCGCATCAAACCCAATCAAAAATTTTGTTTCATTCAAATATTCACCCTGTTCGGGTTGCGTTATCGCCTCTATTTTTCCCGCTGTATCTTCTACCACTGCTGCCCCATCACCCACCTGAGCAACGGCAATAAAATTAGAGGTTGCTAACAATAAAATCAGTGTTGTTGCTAATTCTCTAATTTCCACGTCTTGAACACTGGCTTCAGCTTGTACTGCCATTTTTGCTGAATTTAACGTATCCATTAATCGTCCTTTCCAGTCAATTTCTTGGGATGCTGATAAGGGAAGATTAATCGTTTGAGCAAGAGTATTTACAGCCGTTTCTACGGCTACTTTTGAGCCAATTTCTGACAATCTCGCTGAACCGGCTCCATCCGCCACAGCCACAATTAAAAGATCATCTGATAATCTTTTGTAGCAGTAAGCATCCTGACAGGGAAGATCACTTTTTTCATGACTCTTGCCCCGTATAGATGCCGATACAATTTGCCAGTTAAAGTCGCGGTTAGACATGGGATATCCCGTAAAAGATACTCAAAAATCAGCGAATAACAATTAATTCACGATTAGCAATGGGCAGATTAATTTAGACAGCACCCCATCCGGGAGGCGGTAAAGCAATCTGTTCATCGACTTTGGAGTGAGACACCATTTGCATACTCGCAGACAGCCAGATAAACATTTCTCTAAAGTCTAATCCTTTTAATTTTAAAGGAGCGCGTTCAACGATTAAACTCAGGCGTTCCATATTCGCCCCTTCCACTCCCACTGCAAAAAAAGCAACCTGTTTATTGCCTTCTTCTTGTTTAATTCGTTCAGCCGCTTGATCCGCCATCCGATCAGATTCGCCCTGCGGTTCACCATCAGTAATCATAAACACCCACGGGCGATAATAGGCAATACCATTATTACGATATTCGGCTTTGCGGGCGGCTACTAAATCTAGGGCTTGGTTAATCCCTGTTCCCATAAAAGTTTGTCCCTGTGCTGTTAGCAAGGGAGGTTCAAACTGATCGGCGGTGACAAAATCTTGGAGAATTTTAACTTGATTATCGAAGGAAATAATGGCAACTTCGACTCGTTTTTTTGCCAATTCATCCCGAGCTAAATCGTGTCTAAACGTGTTCAGGCCATCATTGAGGGCGTCGATGGGTACACCTTGCATGGAGGCGGAAGTGTCCAGCAACAGCACACAAGGACAACGGGGTTCAGGGTTTTCAGCAAATTCTACAGCTTCCTCAAGTCTCATAATGGGTGGTGTGGGAGTTTGCAGTTCTCTTAGGATACTCGATTTTTGCCTGTTTTTGATGATCGCTGATTTGAAGCGAGAGATTTGGCGTTCGTGCAGCGTCTCCGCAGGAGGATCGCTTTGCTAATCATACACCAATTGATTAAATTTGGCTAAGAATATAATCCAACCCACTCTCAAAGCTAAATAAAACTTGACAGTTATAGGAAGCTAAATTATTAGTTATATCGGGGGTGTTAAAATCTTTGCGATTACGATTTAAAAAACAGTTATTGCGGCTATTTATATTGCTGATATGACTAAGAACAGAAGCATATACAACAGAATCTTGTGGAGTTAAATCAAGTTCAGTTTGACCAGAAACTGCCGCTCTAATAATCTCCCCATCTAAAGGAATAATCTCTGCGAGTTGAACCAATTGAGTGATTGTATTCTCTAATCTTTGCTTTTGATCTTCCCGAGTCCGCAATAAAAAACTGGCTAAATCTTGAAGCATATTTACTTGCTCAGAATAGCTCTGAGAACGACCAAGTTGTTTTAACTCTGTATTCAGTTCTTCAGTCAGTCTTTTTCTTTTTTTATCAGAGCGAATCATTGTTTCATAGGGTTCTACAAGGCTGTAGGCTGGAATCAGCACATTAATTTTATTTGCTCTACAAAGTTCAAGAAGTTGCAAACAGCTTTCGTGCTGTTCTTGCATAAAAGCCAATTCTAGAATAAAGTTTGTCTCAACATACACATTCATTCTTATCCAACCAAAATATCAACCTAAGCCTTAACCTCTCCACCTCGAATTGCATCAACCAATCCGGAATCAAACAGCCAGTCTTGATTTTTAAAATTCACTTCATTTTCTTTTGTTATTCCCAATAAGACCTCATTTAACCAGAAAAACATAATCAGTTCAAAGCTTGAACCACTAATTTCATTGGGAGAGACACCCGATTTATCAAAATAAGGTTTCAAAAGGGGTTTAGGATCAATTCTGTAAGTTGGCTCTATCAGATTATCTGAAAATTTTTCAGGATTTTTCCAAAGATAAAAAACTTGGGGAAGAGCTAGGAGAAAAAAGGGTGAATTTAACAGACCAAAACCATACATAGCGTGGATTTGAGCCGCCCAATTCAAAGTGGGTTCTTGTTTTATTTTAACTTCCACAATCAGCTTTGGCTGATCATCTTTTCCGTATATAACGAAGTCAAAGATTTGAAGACTCATAGTTTTCTCAGATTGGATTTATCCTCAAATTAAATTATAGCGGAAGAAAAGGGATAAATTTTGAGTAAAGGTTTCAGGTGGAAGCAAGAGCGCCCCTAAGTTTTTGAATATTCTGAATTATTTCTATATCAATCATATTTCATAAATTACGGAGTTTTGATATTTATTTTTTATGCAATCTGTATAATTTTTGACAGGATTTAGTAACTAAGATAACACTGAACAGGCTCAAATAGTCAAATCCTGAAAAACTTGTTAAGATTTGTAACGAGGTTAATTGAGGTTGAGCAAAAATGAGTGATAAACGAGTTCTCATCTGGTATCGTAACGACTTACGAGTCCATGACCATGAACCGCTACATTTAGCAGTGAAAGCGCAAGCAGAGATCATTCCCGTTTACTGTTTTGACCCCCGACAATTTGGAAAAACCTCCTTTGGTTTCCCAAAAACGGGAGTATTTCGCGCACAATTTTTACTGGAAAGCGTCACAGATTTACGCAACTCTCTGAGAAAATTAGGAAGTGATTTAATCGTTCGTTATGATTTCCCCGAAGTTGTTATTCCTGAAATCGTTAAACAATTAGAGATTGATGAAGTCTACTATTATCGGGAAGTTACCTCAGAAGAATTGGCGGTTGAAACCGCACTAAAAAAAGCGTTAAAACCTTTAGACGTAGCGTTAAAATCCTATTGGGGAGCAACTCTTTATGATATTGATGATTTACCTTTTGCAGCTAACCAACTTCCAGAGGTTTTCACTCAATTTCGCAAACAAGTCGAGAAAAATGGCACAATTTATGCCTCATTTCCCACACCTCAGCGTTTACCCAGTTTACCAAAAATTGAATTGGGAGAATTGCCAACATTGCAAGAGCTAGGCTTAGAAACTCCCCCGTTTGATCAACGATCAGTTTTAAAATTTCAAGGCGGAGAAACAGCCGGAATTGCAAGGTTAACGGATTATATTTGGGAACAAGATTGTTTAAAAGACTATAAACAAACCCGGAATGGAATGTTGGGGGCAAATTATTCCTCTAAATTCTCTCCGTGGTTAGCATTGGGATGTTTATCACCTCGTTTTATTTATGATCAGGTACAGGATTACGAAGAACAACGGGTTAAAAATGACTCAACTTATTGGTTAGTATTTGAGTTGCTGTGGCGGGATTATTTTCGGTTTATTTGTCTGAAACATGGCAATAAAATCTTCCGTCTGTCCGGGTTACAAGGGGTTCCAATTCCTTGGAAAGAAGACTGGGAACGGTTTGAAAAGTGGCGTACAGGAACCACTGGTTTTCCCCTGGTTGATGCGAATATGCGCGAACTTGCAGCAACAGGTTTTATGTCAAACCGAGGGCGCCAAAATGTAGCCAGTTTTCTGACTAAAAATTTGGGAATAAATTGGAAAATGGGGGCGGAATGGTTCGAGTCGCTGTTAGTTGATTATGATGTTTGTAGTAATTGGGGAAACTGGAACTATACCGCAGGAGTCGGAAATGATGCACGAGGATTTCGGTATTTTAATATTCCTAAACAGGCTAAAGATTATGACTCCAATGGTGATTATGTTAAGCATTGGTTGCCAGAATTAGCGGCTTTACCTGCGTCAAAAGTTCACGAACCTTGGATGTTACAACCCGTTGAACAAAAGCGGTTTGGTGTTCAATTAGGGGTGGATTATCCTAACCCTGTTGTTGATTTGATGAAGTCTGTTCAAAGCAATAAAAAAAGCTATGAGGCGGCTTTATCGAAAGCTAAACGTTTTTAGCAATAGCAACTCATTTAGGATTTTTTAACTCGATAGAATACAACAAAATACAACTTTGTCGGGGTGTAAGGCTTGCGCCCTCTTGCTTACACCCTGAACTTTCCTAAAAATAGGATGAAGATCAATCCCTAAAACCCTTGCTGTATAGTTTTTGAACCACTCCTGTTAACAAATAATTCATGGTTTCTAGAACACCTGCTTGACAAGTTTGGCGATCGCGACTTCCCATTTATTTGAGTCTTTAGACGACTCTCGAACTAAGAATAATGAGCTTTCATTTAATACATTTTTCAGCTTTTTATTGGGAAAAAATTCTTTTATCACTTGTCGAATGGGTTTCTGATAGATGTAATAAAATTGATTGCCGAAGATTTCTGGTTGAATAAAATGATTGAGTTGATTTTCAGTTAAACAGATGAGAATGTCTAAAAAAGCCTGTTCTAAACTTTCTGGGGAATTAATTTGATCTGGAGTAAGCTTTGGTTGAGGAGGTTTATTAACCGCTTTGGAAATAACCTTTCTAGATTGAGATACTCTTTTTCTGATGGGAGGATGTTTTGTGTTATTTTGAGGTAATTTGTCAGGTAGCGTAACATAAAATACATTAATATTTTCGGTTCTGTAAATGCGAAAATCTGGATTTTTGTCAAAGTACCCTGCTTTGATCTTAATTCCATCACGACGTAATATTAATGCGAGTCTCGAAAATCTTACCCAATTCTCAGAAGTTCCGTCAAGTTCTTTCCGAATTGCTTTTTTAACAATTTCCTTTAAATTCATCTTTCTAAGCTGTAACTCTGTATTGATGACAACAGCTTCTTCGCAAAATATTTCTGAAATTAGGAGGTGCGGATTTTACTAAAACAGAATTTTTATGATTTGATATATTAGTCGTGATATCAAGAAGGCGAAATCTTACAAAAATCTACTCAAGAATGGAGTCTTAAAATTGAATATATTTATGAGTTTGTTCGCGAACAATATCAATTTATTTGTGGGGGAGATTAGAGGGATTTAATAACTCCCACAGAAACCGTTTATCCGGTTGCTTCTATAGAAGTAGCTCGAAAATTGGGACTTTCCCAACTTGAATAAATCAGGTATAATAGTAGATATTGATTGCTGTTCTAGAGAATTATGCCAGCTTTAGATCTCTATCACGATGCGGTTAAAAATGCCTTAATTAAAGAGAATTGGACAATTACTCACGATCCCTTGCATCTGAGATGGGGAACTAAGGATATGTATGTATACTTAGGTGCAAAACAGCTACTCGCCGCCGAACTAGAAGATCAAAAAATAGCCGTTGAAATCAAAAGCTTTATCGGTTATTCTGATGTTGAAGATTTGCGAAATGCAGTTGGACAGTTTGTGATGTATCGTGCTGTTCTTCGTAAAACAGAACCGAATCGTGGATTGTATCTAGCTGTGCGTGAAACAACTTATCAATCTACTTTTGAAGAACCCATAGGTCAACTTTTAATCGAAACCGAAAACCTAAATTTATTAATTTTTGAACCCAAAAAAGAGGTGATTGTCCGATGGATACCTTAAACCAGGATAGACAAATCATTAAACAAGTTTTAGCTGCAAATGCAAAATTTTACACCCATGATGAGGTTGAATATAAATTAGTTGTTGACTCCGAAATAGATAGTTATTTAATTATTAGTTTGGGATGAAATGGAGTCAAACGACTACATAGTTGTTTTTCACTTGGATATTATTGAGGGTAAAATTTGGGTTCAACGGGATGATACCGAAGATGGAATTACACCGGAATTAGTAGAAGCTGGAATTCCTAAAGATCGCATTGTTTTAGGGTTTCATCTTCCTGATGTTAGACCCCATACGGGGTTTGCATTGGCGTAACCTCTCAATAGGAGAATCGCTTGGGAGAATTGTAGGATAAAACGATTCTTCCGGACATATTATCCTAAAATGCCTAGAAATTGGCTCTGCCGTATTTGTGGTGATAACGCAAGATTATAATCTAGTCTGATCAAGATTTTCAGCTTTTGTTATTTTCCAAAGATGTATCGATTAATACTTTTTACATCTTGCATCCGGGAGAGCCAAACCCATCGTTTTATCCTAATTCTTAGATAATTAAATCGGGCTTCTTTGTAACTCGATTTTCCTCAATGAAAGTTCACTTTATGGGTGAGCTTCTCTGTTCGTAACCGCTTAAACACTTGCAAAGTCACTTGCTGTTAAACTTGTTGCATCCACACCAACTAAAGTTGCTAACACCTCTGAAGTTGAAGTCAGAATAATCTGATTACCCGAGAAGCTTAAATCACTGAAACTCAAGCCACCCGCTAACCCAATATCATCAGGATTTTGGAAGTCGGTAATGGTATCAGTACCGTTACCCGCAGCCAAGACAAATACATCCGGTCCCAAACCACCCGTTAAGATGTCGTTGCCAAGACCGCCATCGAGGATATCTGGGCCGTTATCGCTACCGTCACCCCCGAGAGTATCATCACCTGCACCGCCATAGAGTTCGTCTGCACCGTTACCGCCGGACATGAAATCATTACCCGCAGTCCCAGTCAGAGTATCTTTACCATTACCACCAAAGAAGTTATTACCCACTGCTACCGTCACAGAACCAATATCTGTGTCAGTGCCATCGGAAACGGTATACTCAAAACTGGCAGTACCGCTAAATCCGGAGGCAGGAGTAAACACCACATCCCCATTGGCATCCAAGGCAACAGTACCGTTGAGGGGATTACTCACTTCGGTCAGGGTGAGAGGGTCGCCATCTTCGTCGGTGTCGTTGGCGAGTAAGTCGGCGGCGAGGATTGTCTTGGCAGTTCCTTGAGCAGCAGTTACACTATCATCAACAGCAACTGGTGCAATGTTGAGTGGTGCAAACTCAAACGCAAAGTCATCATAACCAATCCCACCCTGGTCTGTGACAGTATTAATATTAATGCGGGTAATGTTTGTGAATGACGATAAATCAACCAGGTCTGGCGTAGATTGGTTACCATCAGTGATCAGGTCAACCGTTGTCAATCCATCAGCGGTATAAACATCAATGAGTGCAGCAGCACCATTGATATTATCGCCAATCGTGAAAAACGAAAAATCATTAACGGGTGAATCAAAACTAACATCAAGGGTTTTGTTTGCATTGAACGAGCCACCTGCATCGAATGTACTGATAAGGTTGGGTTGAGAGGTTCCGAACGCAGCTGCAATATTAAGTGTTTGAACAGACCCATTATCGGTTGAAAATGTTACTCCAGAATATTGGGTGCTGACGACTGTGCTGGGTGCTAACTCATCAAAATTGATAACTGTTGCCATTCTTTTTTTATTGGTTGCCTACTGGCTCTACTTTGTTTACAACACCTATTGAAATCAACTTTTTCTTGTATGTCAATAAAAAGACAACAATTTTACAAAAGCTTTATATTTCACTCAATTTTACTCTGATGACAAGATCTAATGTAAACTGGTTTATGATCCTCAAGCAGACAGCTATTTATTGGTAACTCTGGGATGAAATGGAGTCAAACGACTACATAGTTGTTTTTCACTTGGATATTATTGAGGGTAAAATTTGGGTTCAACGGGATGATACCGAAGATGGAATTACACCGGAATTAGTAGAAGCTGGAATTCCTAAAGATCGCATTGTTTTAGGGTTTCATCTTCCTGATGTTAGACCTTATACGGGGTTTGCGTTGACGTAACCTCTCAATAGGAGAATTACTTAAACATAATCAGCACTAAACTTTCCGTAGTTTGCTCAAACTATCATGTAGTTAATCAGATAAGATCAAATTAAATTGAGACTATCGTGTTAAAACCCATTAGATCAATCGGAATTTTCACTCTGGCGATCCCACTTGTCGCTATTTTAGCTGCTTGTGGAGAGAATAAACTAGAAGCCTGTCGCATTTTGGAAATAGAAGATGCAGAAGTGGAAGTCGATCTCGGAGATGTAGATATCGAAAGAGGCGAAGTTGAAATGATTTGTGGGGGTGAAGAGGTTGTCGATGTGAGTTGGGGAGAATTTCGAGGTAAACTGGGTATTGATCCGGGTCGTTATCAGAATAATTTTAGAGGGTTTGAACAGCAAGTTTCTTGTTTTAAAGAAAATCGTAATAACAATGTTGTCTTTTGTCGTCGGGGAAATTCTAACGAAATGGTGAGTCTAAATTTTAGTTATGATGACTAATTTTAGCAGAAAGTAGAAGGTCAAAGGATAACTTTAAGTCTGAATAAAAAATTAAAAAATTAAGGGTGCAAGCCTTGCACCCCTACTCATACTGTTTAAACCGTTTTACTTGGCTAACTGTTTAACCTTGTTGATAATACCATCGGGATCAATACCTTGATGGGGGAATTGTTCCCACAACCCGCCACAACCTTCGTGATGAGTTCCTAAGCTGGCAAACTTCGGAGAAAAACCCCGTTCTAACAACCAAGTTCCGAAACGGCTACCCAGTCCAGTCCGACGGTTAAACGCTTCTGAGACGATCACCATTGGAGACTGACCGACTTTTGCCATCATGTCTTCATCAACAACATTCAACGTCGCTTTATTAATTAAACCGACATCAATTCCTTCTTGTTTGAGACGTTCAACCGCATCAAGAGAACGATACAAAGCCGCCCCAAAACTAATAATATATCCGGCTGTACCTTCGCGGATGACTTCATCTTTCCCCGGAACAAACTTGTATCCGTCGCCGAAGAAATTACTGCCATCAGTATTGAGAATATAAGGCACTTTTGAACGAGTTGAGAAAATAAACCGCAACCCCGGATCAGAAAAAACTGACTCAACACAAGCCTTCATTTGGTTAGCATCTGCGGGGAAATATAACCGCGTTTCATAGCCATCATCCAAGCCATTATCGGCGAACATATTATTCAAACCGAAGTGACAAGTATTATCGGCCATGTCATCAATACCGGAGTGGGAAAAATGACAAAGCAGGTTAGAATTATTCAACCGTGCCATCGTAATTTCAGAAATACACATTTCTAAAAAGGCGCTGAACGTTGCGAAAATTCCCTGTTTGCCTTTTTCCATCCCGAAGCCTGCGGCTGCCGAGAGGTTGCCTCGTTCCATGATTCCGGCTTTAATATAAATATCCGGGAACGCTTGACCGATGGCTTTCAAACCACAAGATCCTTCTAAGTCACTGTCAATACACATGACTTTTTCTTTGCGTTCTGCATCACTCATGCCTTGCAAAACCGAAACCACTGCTTCGCCAAACACATTCCGGTTTGACCCCACTTTATCACTCGAACCCATGAAAGTGTAGGTATTCTTCGGCTTCTCAATACTCTTGAGATAGTCTACCGCAGCCGTTTTACCCTTGGCTTCGAGGTATGTAATTGCTTTATCGAGGGGAATCACATCGTGACCATGTTCAGACCCTTCTATCCCCTCTATTCCCACCGCCATCGGACGTTTATTCACCACCGCAACCGGGCCATCAGTATTTACCGCTTCACAAATTCGACGGTACAAATCATCAATATCTTCGCCATTTCCTTCTAAAATTTTCAGTCCGTGACCGGCTAAAGTTTGGGCAACGCTGAAACCGGGCATATAATCAGAAGGATGTCCGGCAATTGTGACATCGTTATCGTCAATCAGGAGTTTAACATTAAGCTGTTGAGAAACGGCTAAACGGGCGGCTTCGGCATCGTCTCCTTCCTGTTGTGAACCGTCTGAACCCAAACAGAAAACTGTTTTACCCGAATTTGCCAACGCTACACCGTTAACGTAGGGCCACATATGACCCAAGCGACCGGAACTAAATTTTACGCCAGGCGTGAGTCCGAGTTCAGGGTGTCCGGGTAGGGCTGAATTAGCGAAACGGTAATGCAGGAGTTTCTCTGCCGGAAGTTCACCTGCTAGGGTCGCCATTAAGTATTGAGTTGCAACTCGGTGTCCGGCTTCATCAAAGAAAATCGGTACAAATTTGTCAGCCGCGCCTCGGAATAAGGCATCGAGGATCATCACTTCTGGTACAGTATCATAGGGGCCGCCTGTATGACCGCCTACGCCTCTAGCTGCACCTGTAGCGGTGAAGAAGACAATGGTATCGCGACAGAGTTGGATGTTGGCTTTGAGGGTTTCTCGCTGTTCGTCTGTCAGGGTAGAATTAGCGGGATCGAGTGAAAGGGGTTTGTAGGCCCCGAGGTCAATCGGAAAACTAACTTGAGTAGCAGTCATCGGTAATTGTTTAAATGTTGAGTAAGCGTTAATTCATCGACTTAAGCAATTTCCAGCAGCAATCGACTTTAGTTAAAGGGTATAGAGTTGGGTGACATCTGCCAACCGATACCTTTTTGCTAACATTTGCTAACAAATGCAAGATGCTGTTGCATCCAGGGTGTATCTACCAAAGCACGAAGAAAAATACCCCGTGCGCCATTTACATCTCTGTCCATCACTAAGCCGTCTATTTTAGATTTGATTAATTTAGCACCACCTACGTTGACAACTTCTCCAGTCCAGCTAACTGTTTTGCTGGTGTAAGCTTCACAAACATCCAGGACTAATTTCCCAGTTTCACAAGCTTTATGCTTAAGAAATTGTTTAAATCGATAGTGGGCAAACGACAACAGATTTCGTACTGAATTTGATCTAATCTTTCGAGTTGACTTGAGAGCCATCTGTGAAGTTTTAAAAGTAGGCAGAAGAATCACATCAAAATGATCAACCAAGAATCTTGCAGCTTTATGATGAAGTTCATCAATTAAAGAACGGATTTTTAGTCGCATTCTTGATGCAGCTTTCTTCATTCGTTGTCTTCGTTTGGCATCGGCTTTAGTCAACCTAGAAATCAAATGATCTAGATGGTGACAGAGACGTTGAATCCGAGAAAAATCACCTTGACCAATTTTTCCCACTGAGTTTTCTGAGAAAAAAGTCAAAAAAGTTCTAATCCCCGGATCTAACGCAACTACCCTGCCTTGGTTCTCGGCTTTTTCAGTAGTCACGTCTTCAGGAACGCATAAATAATGCTGCCCGTAAGCACACACTAATCTACAATCCCCAAAGCTTTTCGGCAGTTTTTCTGCATAGCTTAACTGACCTAAAATTGTGTGGTATATTCCCAGATATTTAACCGCAGATTTGGGAATATAGCAAGACTGGTAAGGATTCTTGCGGGAGCGAAATCTTACTTTCTGGATTTCGCCTGTTTTTTTGTATTTTGTTTTGGCATTGCTGATTGCTTTGCAGGCATCCTTAACCGCTATTGATTTAATTTGGTAAGGTACTGACGCGACATACTCTGGCAATGAATTCAAAATACCTGTTTTAATTGCCTTCCAATTTGCCTTAGTATCAGGTTCTTGGAGGTATTTAACAGTAGTGTTAAAAACAAGTCTTGACACTCCAAACCACTGTCTAACGAGATTTCTTTGAGATGCCGTTAGGTAAATCCGGATCTTCCTTGATCTTTTGCCCGTATTTTCTAAGTCCGTGCATTCGGCAACGGTCGCCATGAATAATGGAGAGAAGATCTGCGGTGAGTTCGCTTTCGGGGCAGTGAACAGTTTACCCTTGAACCACGATTTTTCCACCGTTATGTTCGACCATCCATTCAATAAGCTCGAACCCGAAGCGAACAAGTCTGTCCCGACAGGCAACAATAAGCGTGAACTGGTCCCCTGGCATAAGTCGTTCCAGTAAGGTTCTAAGACCTTTTCGCTTAAAGTTGAGTCCGGAACCAATGTCTTTGATGATTTCTGCTTGGGGGAAGAGGGACACCATGTAAGCAACTTGTCTATCCAGGTCGTCTCGCTATTTCGCTGCTCTAACTCGGCAATAACAGATCTGATAGTCGGTCTTAGGTTTTGACTCCCTAATGAAGCTGTCAACGTCACATAGACGCTGATTTGCTGCATTTCTAATGGAGTCAATTCGACCTTCGGTTGCATACTTCCTGAGTGTGTTTGGGTGTAGACCTGTTCTTTCTACTGCTTTTCGGAGAGGAACTCAGCTCATATCTCACGTTAGCGTACATAAGCGTATGTCAGCAATTTTACATTTGTTCACATTCCCTCTAAGTAAAAGTTTGGCATTTCCTCGAAGGGGTAGTGAACTGCTGCCACTAGAAGTGTAGCGTTATTTTCAGATTAAATACTATTGGATTTTGTACCTAATACGGCGATCGCCACTCCAGTTAAAATCACAATAGCACCCCCTAACACCACAACTGAGGGGATTTCTCCAAAAAACACATACCCCATACAACTCGCCCCCACCGGTTCAAATAATATCGCTAACATCACTAAAGTCGGAGAAGTCCGGTTAACCGCCCAACTAAAACTGGTATGTCCGACGAGTTGCGGTAAAATTGCCATTAAGATTAGATAAACATACACTAAATTCGGATAGCCGCTATAATTTGTTCCGAATAAAAAGGGTAAAGGTAATAATATTACTGCGGCAACGGTATAAGCAACGGCTACATAACCCCCGATTTTAAAGCCTCGTTGTTGGGCTTCTCGTCCGAAAATTAGATAAAAACTAATTGCCCAAGCCCCGATTAAAGCTAAACTATTTCCTAACGTTGGATTTGGACTCACGTCTGTTGTATTTCCGTCTCCTAACGCAATCATAATTCCTCCGGTTAAAGCAATAATTATCCCCAATATTGTTAATTTTGACGGTTTTTCTTTTAACCAAATTGCTGATAATATTGCTACCCAAACGGGACTCGTTGTGACTAATGTTGTCGATGCGGCGATTGAGGTATAAGATAAAGAGGTGATCCAGGTGGCAAAATGTAACGCTAAACAAACCCCGGCTATTGCTGCATAAAATAAGGCTCCCGGTTGTAGCGATCGCCAAGTGATTTTTTGCCAAGTCGGAACCAAAAGTAACGCCGCAAACGTTAACCGAGAAGCCGACATCACCAAACTAAATCCTACACTATTAACCTCGGCGGTTGCTGTTGCTAAACGGACTAAAATTGCACCTGTCGAAACACCAATTACCCCAAGAAACACCACAAAACCCACTAACCAGGACGAAGTTGAATTAGATTGTTGCATAATAAGAAGGGAATAGGGAACAGGGAACAGGGAACAGAAAAAACGTTCTCAATTGTTGCATAAGAATCAATTATTGATTAGAAAGATAAACAGAAACAGTGAACTGTTGAAAATTCTATCTTTGTGAGGATTGAGTTTTCAGATTATTAAGATTATCATAGCGATACAGAATTTATTTTTCTAACCGTTTACAGTTAACCCTTTGACAATTTTAGATAACTCATGGTTTCTACCGTTTTAATTACTGGCGCGTCTCAAGGAAGTGGGAAAGCAACTGCTTTACTCTTTGCTAAAAAAGGTTATAATGTGGTGTTAACTGCCCGCAATTTAGAGCGCTTAGAAGCAGCAGCTAGCGAAGTGCGAAGTCTGGGTGGTTCAGTCTTAGCAATTCCGACTGATGTCGGAGAGGTTCAACAGGTTCAAGAGTTAGTTGAAAAAGCCTTAGAGGTTTACGGAAATATTGAGGTTTTAGTGAATAATGCCGGAATTTGTTTAACGGGTTCTATGGCAAAAACAACCTTAGAAGATTGGCAACAATTAATGAATACTAATTTCTGGGGTTATGTGTATACTATTAACGCCCTTTTACCCCATTTTCTCGAACGTAAAAAAGGAACAATTGTTAACGTTGGTTCTTTCGGGGGGAAAATGCCTTTACCGGATATGACTGCTTATTGTGCGAGTAAATATGCGGTGACTGGACTCACAGAAACTCTACGCTTAGAACTCTCTCCAAAAGGCATTAATGTCTGTGCCGTTCATCCCGGTGTTATTAACAGTAACTTCATGGAAAGAGCGCAATTTCGCGGCGAAAATGACAGCGAAGTTGAGAACCGTCGCCAACAAATGCAAACCGTGTTAGAATCTTCTTTTGTGAGTCAACCTGAAGATATTGCTAAGGCGATTTGGGAAGCGGTGAATCAGAAAAAATCTGAAACCGTTGTCGGGTTGACATCGATAGCAACAGAAGCCTATCGGTTGTTTCCAGGGTTAATGCAGTTGATAATGAGTCAAGCCCAAAATCAGCAAAAATAAACTCAGTTCGTTGGGGTGCTTTGGCGCAAGAAAACGGACTAAAGTCCAACAACAAATAAGAGCGCGAACAGCGCAAAAAAAGTGTCTATATCGACCTAAAAAAATCTATGAAAATTCAAGGATTAGCTGCTAAAACTTCCGGTGCAGAACTCGAACCTTACAGTTATGAAGCCCCATCTCCCCAGAACTTTCAATGTATCATTAAAGTTTTATCTTGTGGGATTTGTCACTCCGATCTACACATGGTTGATAACGACTGGGAAATGAGCAACTATCCGATTATTCCCGGTCATGAAGTCATCGGAGAAGTCATCGAAATCGGTTCCCAAGTGAATCATATCAAAGTTGGCGATCGCGTGGGTATTGGTTGGCAACGAACATCTTGTTTATCCTGTCGAGATTGTTTGCGGGGTTCGGAAAATCTCTGCGATGAAATGCAAGCATTAATTGCTACAGGACCCGGAGGATTTGCTGATTATTTAGAAGTAGATTCTCGCTTTGCCTTTGCAATTCCTGATGGTATTAAAACCAATGTTGCAGGGCCTTTACTCTGTGGCGGAATTACCGTTTATTCAGCCTTACGATATGCGGGAATGGGTTCAGGATTAGAAATTGGAGTGATTGGAGTCGGTGGTTTAGGTCATCTCGCCGTACAATTTGCCAGTAAATTGGGCAACCGAGTAACTGTTTTTACCACGTCAAAAGATAAAGCTGAATTCGCCCATGAACTCGGTGCAAATGAAACCGTAATTGTCGAAAAAAATCAACCCCCTTCCGCCCCATCTCAACCGTTAAATATCCTATTAAGTACCGTTCCGGCGTCCATCGACTGGGCGTCCTACATCGATTTTCTTGACTCCGATGGCACCTTAACTCTGGTTGGGGTACCCGACGCCCCGTTGAGTATTCCGGGTTTTCCCTTACTCATGAAGCGTCGCCGAATTTTAGGGTCTGTCATCGGGGGACGGGCGATGATGCAGGAGATGTTATCGGTGGCTGAACGTTATCAAATTGAACCCATTGTCGAAATTTTCCCGATGGAAAAAGTAAACGAAGCCATGGAAAAAGTGAGAAATAATCAAGTTCGTTATCGGGCGGTTTTGAGTCATCAGTTGTGAAGTTGAGTTAAGAAAAGAGGACTGAACAAAGCCTTTGGTTTAACGGAACAGTCAATCGGTCTATAGGGCATTGCTCTGTTGAGAAGAAACGGTGCTACTATAGACCTATTCTTGAACTTGGTACTCGACATTACATCATCATTATGGCTCAATATTTACTCAGCTTCTTTGCTGCATTAGTGATTGGGGTTGTGTTTAATTCCTCCATTAAAGTCGTCAGTGGCGGAGATCAAGCCATTGTCGAAGGCTTAAATGGCCGTCATCGCACCCTCAAACCTGGAGTTCGTTATATTCTCCCGTTCTTAGAAAAGATTGTTCACTACGATACCACTCGGGAACGGTTTATCGATATTAAACCCCAGGAAGTGATTACCGGGGATAATACTCCCTTAACCGTTGATGCTGTTGTTTTTTGGAAAATCGAAGATATCGAGAAATCATACTATGAGGTTGAACAAGTTGAAGATTCTATTTCTAACTTAGTTTTGACTACGCTGCGGGCAAAAATTGCCACAATTGAGATGAGAGAACTGTTTTCCTCAATTAATGAAATTAATGATTTACTCCTGAAAACTTTAGACGAAGCGACAGGAAATTGGGGAATTAAAGTGATTCGAGTTAACCTCCAAAGTGTTACACCTCCGGCGGCGATTATGAAATCAATGGAGCAAGAAAAAGCAGCAGAAAACAAAAAACGGGCGGAGATTAGTATTGCTCGCAGTGAAGCACAATCAATAGAAATTCTCTCTAATTCTCTACAAATTTCCCCCAATAGTCGAGAGTTTATTCAATATATGATTGCTAAACAATATGTGGAAGCACATCATAAATTAAGTGCGAGTAATAACTCCAAGATTATCTTTATGAATCCTGGAGAACTTAACGAAGCAATCGGAAACTTGATGGAGGATGATCTTGAAACTGGGCCAAGAGGGGGTTCAGGTTCTAGAAAGTTAAAAATAGTCAAGCCTGAGATGAGCAAAAAACCCGATGACAATATCGGTAATAGTGCAAGCTAAAGAGTCGCTCAATTGATTAGTCTAGACGATGACCACAACTCGAACAAAAACGGTCTTCTGATTGAATAGAAGCTCCACATTGACTACAAAAACGTTTAACTTGAGAAGCAGGGTTTTCAGGAGAGTTTATTTGCATTTCCATATTTCCCATTCGCATTTCCATCGGTTTCATATTCATCTGCATATTCTCCATTTTCATCGGTTCCATCGGTTTCATTGGAGACATTGTACTCTTGGGAATGCTGGAAACTTGTTGGAGTTGTAGCATCTCAGACGGACTCATCGAAGGTGCATGATCGATCACTCCCATGCTATTTCCCTGCACATTAATATAGTGTTTTCCCTGTGCTGTTTCAATCTCAATTGTAATTCCGGCATTATTACGATAAACCCGAGGAGGAGAAGTCCAACTTCCCGTCGTAAAACTGCTACTGGACTGCTGTTGTTGTCCGGGACTGCTGCTGACTGTCGTGACAACGGTTTGGTTTGCTTGAATATCTAAGTAGACTTTTTGACTGGGACTCAGTTCACATAGATAAGCCATATTTACCCCCGCTTTAACTTGACATCTAACTTAATTATAGTAAAGTGAGGTTAGCGGTAATCACAATTTCTTAATGATTGCGTTATAACTTTAGTCAACACTAAAACCAAAAATCATTCAACTCAATTTTCTATTGTATCGTTAACTTCCGTCACCCAAAATCAGGTCAGAGATCACCCAAAATTATGATGATCTAAAGGTACAGTTTTTGGTAAACTCAAACAATGCCTCTGTTTTAACGAGCGATTAAACCATGAGTCAAGTTATTGAACAGCTTCAATCAGAATGGAACGAGATCAAAGCACAAGTTGATGAAATCCAAGCGGAGTATAATACTTTGTGCGCCAAACGTTCCTCTTTTCAAGCAATACTTCTGTTTCCAAAAGACAACTCACCAGAAGCTCAAGCCGAATTTTCTCAAGCCTGTCAAACTCAATTGGCTCAATGGTCAGTCCATTTACCTGAACTTGAGCGAGAGATAAAAGCAACAGGTTTAAGAGTCAAAAAAACTCAAGCCAAACTCGCAGTTAAACAAGCCAAACTGTATGAATTACAGGCTAAAGAAATTTGGCCAAAACTGGGTGAACAAGCAAAAATTATTAATCAATTCGCTCAACGTTTGGAACAAGAAATTCAGACATTTTGGCAAATTGCTCACAATTTTAAACCTCGTTTTGAGGATTGGCTTCCCGACAAACCTCAACTGGCTTATTTTGATCCCATCACAACCATTCCTCAAGTCAAACAGACTGAAAATGGATTACAAGTGATCAATAAAGAGATTGATTTTGAGGAAGATTGATCGTCAATTAAAATGACTAATCAAAGACTCGTCGCCTTGTGCTTAATTATAGGTATTCTCATCGTTATTTTGCCGGGTAAAACAACACTTTTAGAGTTTCAATTCACCTCCGAAAATACTAAAATTTCCCCGGCTTTTAATAGGATTTCAAAAACCGCAGATTTTGTCAACTCTCAAAAGCCGATTAAAACCCCTTTACCCTCTGAAATTAAAGTCTCTAACCCACAGCCGAACACAGAAATTAACCAGGATCAAATTTGGAGTCATCTAGAAAATCTCGTCGGAGAACGATATACAGAAAACCATCGTGAATATACTCGTCATTATTTAATCAAACAACTCCAAAAATTTGGATTTTCTCTTGACTTGCAACCGTTTGAAGAAGGGATTAATATTGTTGCGAAAAGAGCAACTGATGATCCCAATGCTGCCACTCTATTAATTGGCGCTCATTATGATACCGTGGTTAACTCACCCGGCGCTGATGATAATGCCAGCGGAATTGCAGTTATATTAGAAATCGCTCGGTTATTCGGTTCAACACCGACAGCAACTTCCTTAGAAATTGTATTTTTTGATCAAGAAGAACTCGGACTATTTGGAAGTTTTGCCTTTACCAGTCGTCCCGAAAACTTACAAACTTTACGTCATGTTATTATCCTTGATATGGTTGGTTATGCTTGTCGAGTTGAAGGCTGTCAACACTATCCGACCGGGTTAAATGTTCAGCCTTTATTAGAAGTAAATGGTATCACTCCTGGCAATAAAGGTGAGTTTTTAGTCGTCGTGGGAGAAATTCAACATCGAGACTTATTAGAATCATTTCAGCAGCTACCCTCTAACTTATCTAATCAGACTTTACCGCCCATTCTCCCCTTGCCAATCCCCTTGAAAGGTATACTCACGCCCGACGTTTTACGCAGTGATCATGCCCCCTTTTGGTATCAAAATATAGCGGCTGTATTAGTAACAGATACCGCGAATTTACGTTCTCCTCACTATCATCAACCGACAGATACTCTGGCGAATCTTGACCCAGAATTTCTCATGGGTTCAGCTCAAGTTCTTGTGAATGTTGTCACTCAGTTATTAGAAAATTAAATAAAATAGGGGACAAGATTGGAACAAGATTCAACCTTTGACAGTTCACCCGAACAATGAACCCCTAAACCCCCTGATAGAAACTGAAAAGTCTCTGATATAATGAGTTTATTCACTCAAAAGGTAGGCTCTCTCTTTGGCTTTCTGATTCGGCAAATTGGCAAGTGGGGTGAAGATTCAACTCACAGTAAAACTCTCCCGGATAGAAACAATTAATCATACACTCATTGAGATCTGATTTATGAACACAAAAGAAGACCTCCGCCAAAAATTACTTGACCTAGATAACCGAGGTTATAAAGCCTATAAAGATATTCTCGGTACTTATGAGTTTGAAGACTTTACTCTGATTATTGATTACGTTCAAGGTGATCCTTTTGCTGCTCCGAGTAAGTTTCGAGTTCATATATCACCAAATATTGCAGAATTTCCCCCAGAAATTTACGAAAACCGGATTCGAGAAATTGCTTTACGAGACTACCTAACTCGTCAATTTGATCGCAATAGTCGAGAGATTAGTAGCCGCCGAGGAACGGGAAAAAGTGGGATGATTGCGATTACTAAAATGGGACAAGAGGTGTTAGAACGCACCTCAGCCAGCTTGATTTATGTCGCTCCTCCTCAACCTAAATCTATCGGTGTTAACCCCGTCTTTCAGCGAGCTAAACCGAAGCCTTCAACTCAAGAAAAAGGCGTTGAAATGCGATTTTTTGTTGGACTTCCCGCCCGAGGACGGCAAATTTTAGGACGACAAGCCGCCGCAATGATTTGTGATGATATTCCCCTAATTGTTGAACGTTCTCTTAAATATAAAAATCTCGATCCGGATCGCTGTAAACGTCATGTTGAGACGGTAGAAGATGCCGACTGGCTACGTCAACAACTCGCAGAAAAAGGGTTAGTTGCATTTATTCCCAATGGGGCAATACTACCGCGACGCAGTGGGGTTGATCAGCGACCTTTAGAAACTGATGTTGTACCGTTTACATCTCCCGAATCTCTAGAAGTTGAATTTAATCGTCCTAACTTTGGAGCAATTAAAGGGTTAGGAATTCCCAAAGGCATTACTCTGATTGTTGGGGGTGGATATCACGGTAAATCGACCTTACTGAACGCGATAGAATTGGGCGTTTATAATCATATTTTTGCAGACGGACGAGAATTTGTCACGACCAGTCCAGATGCTGTTAAAATTCGGGCTGAAGATGGTCGTAGCGTTGCGGGTGTTGATATTTCGCCTTTTATTAATCAATTACCTCAAGGACGATCTACTCTTGATTTTTCAACTAAAAATGCGAGTGGAAGTACCTCACAAGCGGCTAATATTATGGAAGCTTTAGAGGTTTTAGTTCCGCCCGAAAATGACTCGGTTAATTCTGATGTTTCTCCGGTTTTATTAGTGGATGAAGATACGGCTGCAACTAATTTTATGATTCGCGATCGCCGAATGCAAGCCTTAATTGCTAAAGAACAAGAACCCATTACCCCATTTATTGATAAAGTTCGCCAACTTTATACTGATTATGGCGTGTCTACAATTTTAGTGATGGGGGGAAGTGGAGATTATTTTGATGTGGCGGATACAGTTATTGCAATGGATAATTTTCAACCCCAAGAATTAACCGAAAAAGCCAAAGAAATCGCCGCAGAATATACAACAGGTCGGACAACAGAAGGCGGTGAAAAGTTTGGTCAAATTCGACCCCGTATTCCGATTACTGAAAGTTTAGATCCGAGTCGCGGACGGCGAGATGTCCGGGTGAAAGTTCGAGATGTGGATGAAGTCACATTTGGAACAGAAGATGTTGATTTATCTGGGGTTGAACAGCTTGTTTCTAAAGATCAATTACGGGCGATCGCAGCCGCAATGGTTTATGCTAGAAAAAAGTATATTAATGGTGAACATACACTCCCTCAAATTTTAGCTCAAATTATGGCGGATATTACCGAAAAAGGATTAGATGTCATTACCCCTTTTCCTCAAGGAGATTTAGCCATGTTTCGACGATTTGAACTCGCAGCAGCGATTAATCGAGTCCGAACATTAGAAGTGAAATCTGTACAAGAAGTTGAATCTTTACAGGTGACGAGGGCGGAGGAAGATTCCTAAACGTTAAAATATAGAGGCGTTTTATCCAACGTCTCTATCAAACACTAAACAGCAATATTTAGATAGAGAATTGATGCTCGCTCAAAGAATATAGTGCTACGCATAAAGCTGAGGAAATTCTACTATAGCAAGATTGCCTTTCAACCCAATCTATCTGTCCTCATCAAAGAACATACTGCTATAGAATGTAATTGTTGATTTAGAGTGTTCATACTCGACTTTATCTTGAATAAAAGCAGTATACTACAAAAAAATAGCTCAGAGCCAAGTTTAGGCATCCAAGCTATTTTTAGGTCGCCATCATGTTTTGGATATACTGTCAATTTTACTGATTCTCAGACCACATGACATCACCCAATAGAGTGATTTCTGATTGACTAAAGCTGAGGTTTGCGTATATGCCAAGCTGTCGCCTGTTCATAAGCATAAGCTACTTCCAGCAGTCGAGCTTCTCCTAACACTTTCCCAATTAACTGCATCCCAATTGGAAGTCCTTGTTCATCAAACCCACACGGAATACTGAGTGCAGGTAAACCCGCTAAATTCACCGGAATTGTCATTAAATCAGACAAATACATACTTAAGGGATCAGCCGTTTTTTCTCCTGCTTTAAAAGCCGTTGTCGGAGCAGTCGGACAAACCAACACTTCTACCTGAGAAAGCGCTCGTTCAAAGTCTTGTTTAATCAAGGTTCGGACTTTTTGAGCTTTGAGATAATAAGCATCATAATATCCCGCCGACAGGGTATAGGTTCCCACCATAATTCGGCGTTTAACTTCCGCCCCAAATCCTTCTGCACGGGTTTGGCAGTACATATCAATCAAATTTTCTGCATCCGGACTGCGAAAACCGTATTTCACCCCATCATAACGAGCCAAGTTTGCAGAAGCTTCCGACGGTGCAATAATATAATAAGTGGGCAAACCATAACGAAAACGCGGACAAGAAATAACTTGAATTTCGGCGCCTAATTCTTGCAATATTTCTATTGCCTTCGTAACCGCTTGTTCAACAATAGGGTCTAACCCTTCTCCAAAAGTTTCTTTGATAATCCCAATTTTGACGCGACTTTTGGGTTTGAGAGTGGGTTTGAGAGCGGCTAGATAATTCGGGATTTGAACATTTAGACTTGTCGCATCTTTAACATCATAACCGGCGATCGCTTGTAATAAAATCGCTGCATCTTCAACCGTTCGGGCTAGAGGGCCAATCTGATCCAAAGAAGACGCATAAGCCACCAAACCGTAGCGAGACACCAACCCATAAGTCGGTTTCATCCCCACAATGCCACAAAAAGAAGCGGGTTGACGGATAGAACCGCCCGTATCAGAACCCAACGCTACAACGCATTCATCCGCCGCTACCGCCGCCGCCGAACCGCCTGAAGAACCACCCGGAACCCGTTGTACATCCCAAGGATTTGCAGTCACTTTATAGGCCGAATTTTCGGTGGAACTCCCCATCGCAAATTCATCTAAGTTCGTCTTCCCGACCATAATTGCACCCGCATCCGCCAGCTTTTGCGTAACGGTAGACTCGTAGGGGGGTACAAAGTTCTGTAAAATTTTAGATGCACAAGTGGTCGTGATTCCCTGCGTGCAGAGGTTATCTTTGATGCCAATCGGAATCCCCGCCAGCAAGCCGATTTCTTCTCCTGCGGCAATTTTAGCATCCACTTGTCGGGCTTGCTGCAACGCTCGATCTGCTGTTACACATAAAAAGCTGTTTAATTTTGAGTCTAGCTGCTCGATACGATTTAACGCCTCTTGGACGATTTCTACAGCCGAGCGTTCCTTGTTAACCAGTTGTTGGTGCAACTCGCAGATGGACGCCATTCCTTATCCTCTTTGTGTTAGTTTCTATCGATCAGAGTTTACCAAAATTACGAGATCATTTTCCTGTGAATCTATTTTTGAGAGGGATTGTGATCAATGACTTGATCTATTTTTTGCCGAATCCTCTCGTTTCAAAGTCTGTTGCTGGAAAATTAACAACATTCTACAACATCTATAGCAATCCGGAATGGTTTGTAAACAATTAATCCATCTTAGCCCACAAAATTGGAGTTTTGGGGTAATGGAGTTGACCAATCAAACACATCGCTATATTACCCAGTTTAACAAATATCATTTAAAATTAATCCAGATCAGAATGCAGAATAAATGCTTAAAACTCATCTAAGCTTAACTTATTGATCCAACAAACGACAAATCAATTCACCCGCTCCATTTTTCTCAAACCGTTTTGTCTTTCCCGACCGATCAATTTTAGTCTGTCTGCGACAATTGTAAATCTCCATTGGTTTTTTCTGACCATTAATACTCACAGATGCTCGATATTCCCAATGATATTTAGCACTGCGCTTAATACTCAGAATGCAAATTTTATTTTCATTAACCGTGCGACACATAGCGGCTTGTGCGGGTTGAGAAAACGTTAATGAAAGCAATAACAAAAGTAAGAGAGTTGTCAGAAATTTCACGAGAGATTAACAAAATAATTTTATCGCTATTCTATCTTATTTTTGTCAACTTATGAACTCCTAAAAGTCACAATTTCTGAACTTCATTCTACTAGATTCTTTTTCTCTGTCACCCTGAGTGAAACGAAGGGTCTAAAGAGTTTTAAAAGATTTTTAACGCCTAAACTCCTCTATTTCCACTTGTCAGAACGAAAAGAAGATGCTTAAAATCAAGTTGAACTCCATCTTTTCTCCAAAACTATGTCTCACCCAACCCCAACCCCTCGCCAAATTTTAGAAACACTACTTCCCTATCTGCGAGTCGCTGCGGGTTATGCGTGTCAACTTCAGCCTCTTATTCGCGCCCTTCCAAACAAAGACGGAGATAACTTCTTCGCCGAAGCCTTAACCGACGCTGACTTGTCTATTCAAACTTTAGTTGAAGTCGCACTTTTAGGAACATTTCCGAATATTCGTTTTTATGGCGAAGAACATGAACAGTCAGGAAATACAAAATATTTTCGCAGTATTGAACTGGGAGAAAAAGGGGATTATTTAGTTACTCTAGACCCCATTGATGGCACAAAGTTTTATTTAGACGGACACAACAACTATCAAATTATTCTCACCGTTCTCAACAGCGATGAATTTGAAGCTGTATTAGCGATTTCTCCCGCTTTAAACACCTATTATTATGCACTACGAGGTGAAGGAACATTTACAGGTTCTCTCGAAGACAACTTAGACGCTTGTGTTTCGGTGAAACTAGAGTCAACAGAACCGATAATTTTACTAGGATGGGGAATGAGTGAATTTAAACCTTTACTCCAGAAAAATTATGATGTTATTGATGTGGGAAATGACTACAGTTCCGATGCACAAATTCCCAACCATAACGGAATTTTAAGCGGTTGTGTTTCTGGAACAGTAATTCGGGCGGGTAAATTTATCGATGGGGCTGCATTGGCATTTTTAGCCCAAGAAGCCGGATGTATTGTTACCACCCACGACGGAAGCGTTCCCCCTCCTTTAAACACCTGTGAAAATTACAGTCGCCCCGGTTTAATCGTTGCGGCTTCGGAGTCTGTTCATCAACATTTATTAGCAGCAGCAAAAACCCTAAAAAAAGCTTAATTAAACACCTTGAGGGCGTAACTCTTGCGCCCTGATATTTCATTCATATGCTATGATAAAAAATACAGGAATAGGCTAAAAATATAGAATTGAATAATACTATGACCATAGCTAAAGACTTAGAACGTTCTCAACAAGAATGGGTAGAAATAGAATATCCCCCAAGTGACTTAGAAAGTCAGGAGTTACCTTTGGAAAGTGAATTACATCTGCGTCAACTTTTATTGCTCATTCAAACCCTTGAATATCTCTGGAAAGATCGTCAAGATTTTTATGCTTTTGGCAATCTTACCATTTATTATAGTCCGAATCAAAAGAAATCTGAATACTTCCGAGGGCCTGATTTTTTTGTAGTCTTGAACACCGAACGTAAACCCCGAAAAAGTTGGGTTGTTTGGGAAGAAGACGGAAAATATCCTCATGTTATTATAGAACTCTTATCCAATTCAACTGCAAAAGTAGATCGTACCGAAAAGAAACAAATATATCAAGAAATATTCCGCACTCCCGACTATTTTTGGTTTTCTCCAGACACCCTAGAATTTCAGGGTTTTCATTTAGTTGATGGCAAATATCAAGACATTCACCCCAACGAACAGGGATGGCTTTGGAGTCAACAGCTACAACTTTTTATCGGAATTTATGAACATAAATTGAGATTTTTTACTCCCGAAGGCACATTAGTTCCCACACCCGAAGAAACAGCCCAAACTACACAACAAAAACTCGAACTCGAACGACAACAAACAGAAAAACTAGCCGCTAAACTCCGAGAGTTAAATATTGATCCTGATAGCTTATAATCTAAAAATATAAAATATAAATCAACTTTCTGGGTACACTTAATAGCAATTAATAATTAGGGGTTTCGGGGTAATGTAGTTGACCAATCAAATAATATTTTAACGTTCCATCGCTGTCCAATCTCCCAACGGGAACAAACGCCGCCCAATAATAAGGATGTTGATAATCTTGAGAATTTAACATCTCTAACTGAGTTTGACGCCACGCCTCCGAACGTCCTTGATTTTGCAACAACCGTTGATAATATTTAATCATCAATTCCTTCGTTCCTTCATCACTAACTGTCCATAAACTCATCAATAAACTTTCCGCCCCCGCTAACGCAAACGCCCGCCTCAACCCATAAACCCCCTCACCATTTTCTATTTCTCCCAACCCCGTTTCACAAGCCGATAATACGACTAATTTTGTGCCTCTTAGCTTTAAATTTGCCACTTCCAACGCCGTTAACACCCCATCATCCAAACCGCTTTCACGGGGATTAAAACCCGCCAACGCCAAACCGGAACGCAGCAAAGGATTTTCTTGAATTGGGGTATTTTGTTGAGTGTTTTCCGAGATTAAACCAAAAGAATTATCCGGTTCAACTCGGGGAAGATTTTT